>JBGSKX010000268.1:0-41523 GCA_041741015.1 Pirellulales bacterium | reverse complement strand
GCGCGTGGCGTAGAACACGAGCACCCACGCGAGCGAGGCGGCGGTCGCGCCAACGAGGGCGCAGATCGGCCCATGCAATGGGCCATGCTCGCGGCGCGACATGCCCAGGACGTGACGAATCCGCTCGACGAGCGACATTTTCGAACCTCCGATTCCGGCAGCCAGCACGGGCTCGCACCGCGCGGTGCGAGCAGCCAAAAAGGTCAACGCTTCAGCATATTTCTGTCGCTTGCCGGTCGCGGCCAGCGCCAACTCGTCGCAGCAGATCTCCCGTTCGATGCGCATCCGTCGCGAACACCACCACACGGCGGGATGAAAAAAGAACAACGCCTCCACCAGGCGCTGCAGCAGGTTGAGCGGCAGATCCCAGCGCCGCAGATGCGCGAGTTCGTGCGCCAGCACCGCTTCGAGCATCGTGGGCTCAAGTTCCAAGGCCCAGGAGGCCGGCAGCAACACCATCGGCTTGAAGATGCCGAGGGCCACGGCCTGCGTCACCCGCTGCGAACAATACACAGCCGGCCGCACACGAAACGCCATCGAATGCACGAGTCGATCGACCACTTCGACCACGTGTTCCGGCAGCCGCTGCCTGCTGCGCGCTAGCCGCCACACGCCGACCGCGCCCAACAACAATCGCACAAGGCACAACGAGCTACCCAGCAACCAGAAGGCGACAAGATAGGTTTGTCCCATCTCGAACCCGCCGCGGAGTGCCCCGCGGAAAGATTGTGGGGCACGAATTTCGGGCTGGGCAGGCGGAGCCAGAAATGGATTCGCCGAGATTTGGATCCAATTACCCGCCGGATCGCCAGCGATGGGCTCGGCCGCTTGCCCGCCCAGAGACGCGCCGGCCAGCAGCGTGAGCGCCGGCAGAGCCAGGAAGGCCAGCATCGCGCCGCCGTGGATCGCGTACCGCACCCGCGCTGAGCGGGGAGCAAACACGAACAGCAAGGCCGCGGTGACCGCGCCGACCAGTGCCCCCTGCCAGAGGAAATGGACAAGTGTGGCAGCCAGCAAGCGAATCGTGGCTTCGCTGAGCAGCAGAGACGCGTTCATTCGTCGGTCTCCTGTCCGTTTTCGTAAGCGGCGATCGTCCGGCGAATCTCGGCCAGTTCCTCACTCGTTGGATTGGCTTCTTCCAGCAGGTGCGCCACGAGCAGGTTGGCCGAACCGTCGAACGCTCGGCCGAGCAGGTCGCCGATCATACGGCGCATGGTTTTCTGTCGTCCCGCCTTAGGTGCATAGACAAACGCGCGGCCGACCGCTTTGCGAGTGAGGAGCCCCTTGTCGGTCATCACTCCCAACAGACTCATCACCGATGTGTAAGCTCGCGGCCTGCGCTGGTTCAAGACCTCCATCACCTCGCGCACCGACAGCGGGCTCTGCCGCCACAGCACGTCGAGCACTTCGAGTTCGCCCGGCGTGGGATGCTGATACTTGGGACGGGGCATAGCGAGCACGCGATTACAGAGTGACGGGATGGCGACGCGTCGTACTTGAGCCCAGTCTACTGATTAACCAGTAGATGTCAACGGCAGAAACAGTAGGTGACGACGCTTTGCTCTTCCGCCGCAGCCCCCGGCTTTGCCGGCGGGGTTCTTGCTACCCTCAATCTGCAACGCTCAACTCACCTCCAGCACCAACTGCCGGATCGCGCCGAGGTGATAGGCGTTGTGGCCGATCATCGCCACGAGTCCAACGGCCTGAATCGGTTGCCAGTCGGTGAGCGGCTGCGCTGCCAGCCGATCGTAGAACGCCAGCACGCCGTCGTAGGCCGCTCGCAACTCGCGCTGCAGTTGCACCCACGCCTCCGCGCTTTCTTCGCCCGTGTTGAAACTCCCCGGCCAATCGACGGCCGGGCTTTCACCTTGCAGTCGCTTGAGGGTCAGCTCGAGCGTGTACTTCAAATGCACGGCATGCGCGGCAATCGACTTTCGCCCCGGCGCCGGCGCGGCATACGCTTGCTCCGCGGTCAGCTCCGCCAGACTCCCCAGCACGGCCACGTCCGCGGTGCCCGAAGTGATCCAGGTCCAGTTTGGCCGCACGGGTCCTTCGAACGTCTCGCGATACATTTCCACAATCGTCGGCGTCAGTTCAATCTGCATCGTGAGTTGCCCTCGCGCATCGAATTGTCGGTATGCCACAGCCCCCGGCTTTGCCGGCGGGGTTCTTGATTTCGGGCCACCGTCTTCGGCTATCATAAAAGACGTAAGCAGATTTCAAAGCGTTTTACAAACCTGCCTCTGCCCACGGTAAACTTGAACGATGCCAGCCCAGGTAGCTCTCGTTTTGAAATCCGTGCTGGAGGACTACGCTCTGCCCTGGCGCGGGATCCACGGTGTCGCCCATTGGGCGCGCGTGTTCGAAAACGGCGTGACCTTGGCGCAGACGACTGGAGCCAATCTCGAAGTGGTAAAGCTGTTTGCGATCCTGCACGACTCCAGGCGGCTCAACGAAGACCACGATCCAGATCACGGTCCTCGCGCTGCTCAGCTCGCCCGCAGTCTTCGCGGCAGCTTGCTCGAGCTTTCCGAGCACGATTTTCATCTGCTGTGCATTGCTTGCGAGGGACACACTCACCAGCGGACGCACCCGGACGTGACGATCCAAACCTGCTGGGATGCGGATCGTTTGGATCTTGGCAGGGTGGGAATTACACCGCATCCGAGTCGTCTCTGCACCGACGTCGCGAAGCTGCAGTCGACCATCCAGTGGGCACACGAGCGCGCGCTCGCCGATCATGTGCCAGAATTCGTCAAGTCCGCGTGGAATCTCGATCTTCAGCGATTTGACTGAAACCCCTCGCGAGTTCCCTTCGTTCCGCCAGTCGACCTGACGGCAGCTATCAAAGGGTTCTGAACAATTCTCTTGTTCTCTTGCCGCGCACTACGACTGCCTTGCTCGGCGACCTGGTCGGCGCTGGGAGGCCTTGAGCGCGGCAGGTTCTGGCTGACCTGGGCATCGGGTTTGCATCCCTCGGCCCGCCTGCCTCGACTGCTAAGCAAGCCGCCCATAGCGTTTACACCAACTGCCATGAATTTCAGCCGCAACCGTTTTGGCCGTCTCGATTTCGGCACACGCTCGTCTTGGCCCCTTCCTGAGTCTCCGCTGCGCCCGCAACGTCCAGCCCGGCGGCTTAGCCACCTACCGACTCTGATCGTGGCCAGCCTGCTACCGTTGAGCCTTGGCGCGTGCATGCTCGCAATTGGCACGCTCGTCAGCCTGCCGTGGATCATCGGCATCGGCGCGATCACGCTATTCGGCGGTTTCGTGATCGCGAGTATCCTCGTTTGAACTCGCGCCGCCTCGGCCGGCGGCCAGCTCCTCGAACCAGCGCAAGGCACGCGGAATGGCGTGGTAGACTGAGGCGTCGTGACCGTACGGACCGACGGAGATGGCCTGGATCTCGGCCCCGCGCTCGCGCATTGCGGCTTCGGCACGACGGGCTTCCTCGGGCAGCACGTCGAGATCCTGCTCTCCAAAGTAGATCCGCACCGGCGCTCGCGGCGTCCATTCGGAGACGTTATTGGCGGCCAAGGCGTCGAGAAACCAGTGCGATTCGCCGCGATCGTAACTGTCCAGGAACTCCGCGTTAAACAGATCTCGCGGGTTGTTGGGCAGGGCCGCCGAAATGTCCTCGGTTTGCTGGTCGCCATCGAACAGACCGGGCACTTGTTCTGCATAAGGCATTGTCAGTAGCGTGTCGAGTGGCTGCTTGTAAATGGCCGCGTACGAGTTTGCGAGATAGGCAAGGTAGAACGCGTGTGAACTACTGGTGCCGGTAAGCGCCTGGGGAAAACTGATCTCGCGCAAGTGGAACGGGCCGGCGATTGGCGCCGCGGCCATCACCTGAAACTGCGGCTCCTTCATCTGTTCCAGTTCGCGCTGGACGGCGAACGTCGCGTGCCCGCCTTGCGAGAACCCCGTCAAATACAGCTTCGTCGGACAATTGCCGCGCAGGTGCTCAATGAGCCTGTTCGATGCAAGTAGCAGATCAATCACGGTTGTTGCAGTTGTCCGGGCGTGCATGTAGGGATGTAAGCCGCGGCTTTCACCCAGGCCGAGATAGTCTGGTGCCACCAATGCGTGGCCTTTGCCGGCCGTCGCGACCGCGATCAACAACCCTTCTCCCCAGCCTGACTGTGAGGGCGCAGTGCGGCGTTCCGCGTTGGTGCCATGAAGATAGACCACGATGTCGTCTACCGCTCCCGTATTGGGCAATGCGACTAGCCCCGAGGCGATCACGCTCGAACCGTCATGGTTTGTCGTTCGATATCGCACGCGGTAGAGCGTGATTCCCCGCTGTAGCGCAATGACTTCCGGTAGGTCAACCGAGTTCAGGATCCGCTGGGCTGCGAAGCGCGGATACTTTCCGACTCTCTCGACCGACACGAGCGCCCCTGGCTCCTGGCCTCGCAGGCCTTCCGGGAGAGCCACCCCGAAAGTTCCAATCGCTCGATACGTCGCAATCACCAGCCCACTGCCAAGAGCCAGCATGACGACCAGAGCCAGAGTCAAGACTTGTCGTCGGCGTGTCATGAGTTGGGTGAAAATAAGGGTTGAAATCAATCTTCGGCTTTATTCGTTATGAAATGAGGTTCCTTGGTCAAGAACATCAAACCGTCCTGACGTCGATCGGCGCAAGCTGCCTGTTAACAGAACTTCTCCAACGGGTGTAGCGCAAAAGGATTTCAGGTCGAACCGCCCCTGTGTCGTATGGCTACCGGGAGCACTCTCGGGAAAACGCCCCCCTTCAGCCCCGGTTGCGCCCTCGCTTGGTTTTCCTCTGCCCTCGTGGCATTGTGTCGTCGCAGTTGCCTCCGTCCTTCCCTCCACCATATCCAGCACCAAACACGACGACATCCCGCCACCACACTCCATCATGCCGAGGCGCACCGGCTAATTACAGATCCGCGTCGCTCGCCCGCCAACTCTCCCGCGTCTTAGCTCCTCCGCGGCTTGGCGTTTCACCGACCCCGCCGCGTGTCCGGAGCATTCAGCCGCATCTGAAAAAATCGCATACCGATTCGCCCTTGCCCGCGCGTGTGGCGCGGCTGCTGCGCAACTCGTTTCGATTAATGGCGATCCCGTGCGCACGGCGCACACCGCCCACGTGTCCACCAACGCTAGAAATCAGGCCAGCATTTCCGATATGGTACGTCCAGATGAATGTGTACTGGCCGAGCGATGAGCACGAACATGCTGGCGCACTTGGAAAACTGGAGAAGCCGCGAAACTCCAAACACCGCTCGCGAGGCCGTGTGTGTGGCGCCGAAACTGCATTTTCACGACTCTCTCAGCGCACACGCGCGAAAAATCGTTCGCTTAAAACATCCGGGGAAATAGTCCGTGTGAAGTATTGAGGATTCGGTGTTTAGCAGAGGAACGACAGTCATTTCTTCTTCGCTGAACACTGATCCTCGGAAAACTTCCAACTCCCCGCAGCTCTTTGAAAATTCGACCCAGCTACCGGCCGGGCCCGAGGGCAACGGACTGGCGCTAGTGCCGCAGCCTGGAACTGCCGGCAAATGCCCGAAATGCCGCACGGCGTGGGCCCTCAACTACCGCCACTCCCCAATTACCCCCCGCCGCCTTATGATGGGGTGATCAACCAGCAGTTTTTGCGGTTAACAGAGGTAACACGCCGGGACCATCTCGGCGGTGCGGATGTCTGAAAAGCCGGGGCTTGTTCTCCCGCCTGGCCAGTCACTCCCTCTCAAGCCGCTTTGCAATTTTGGAGACTACCCGCGGTGAGCACCACCAAGACCCTGATTCGCGTCGGCCACAGCCCCGATCCGGACGACGCGTTCATGTTCCACGCCCTGGCCAACGACAAGATCGACACCGGCCCGTACGACTTTCGGCACGAACTGGTCGACATCGAGACCTTGAATCGCCGGGCCTTCACCGGCGAGCTTGAGCTCACCGCCGTCAGCCTGCACGGCTACGCTTACCTGACCGACAAGTACATGCTCTGCCCTTGCGGCGCCAGCATGGGCGACGGCTACGGGCCGATGGTCGTGGCCACGCACGCTTACTGCGTCAAAGATCTCAAGCGCATGACGATCGCCGTGCCGGGCACGCTCACCACGGCCTACCTCGCTCTGCGGCTGTGCCTGGGCATCGACTTCAAGCACGTGGTCGTGCCGTTCGACGAGATCATCAATGTCGTCGAAAAGGGTGAATACCAGGGCCAAAAGATCGACGCCGGCCTGATCATTCACGAAGGTCAGCTTACCTATGCCGATCGCGGACTGACGCTCGTCGTCGACACCGGCAAGTGGTGGCTCGAAACCACGGGCCTGCCGCTTCCGCTCGGCGCGAACGCGATTCGCAAAGATCTTGGCCCCGCCGTGATCTCGGACGTCAATCGCCTGCTCAAGCAAAGCATCCAGTATGGTCTCGAAAATCGGGCAGAGGCGCTCGACTATGCCTTGCAGTACGGTCGTGATCTGGACCACAAACGGGCCGACCGCTTCGTGGGGATGTATGTGAACGACTGGACGCTCGACTTTGGAGAGCGCGGCCGCGAGGCGGTGCGCGCGCTGCTCGCGCGCGGTCACGCGGCCAAGGTGATTCCGCAGTTGATCGTGCCCGAGTTCGTCGAGAACTGATCCGCGTCGAAGCCTGCTCTGGCGCTTCAACCCTTTGGTGCTTTGCCCTTGTACGACGCCCAGCGACCAACGCGACCCGAGCGACCTGCGGCGCCCCCCGGCGCGCCGTCGAAGAACTCGCTCATCCCAGTCGTGATGGTGCTGGTGCCGCTGGCCGTGCTGCTCACCGGCGTGGTCGCGCTCGCTGGGCGGGCAGGGCTGATGATGATCGGCGTGGCCGCGGTGATCCCGGCCTTCATGTTCCTGCACTACCTGCTCTGGGGCCGCTGGCTGATGAAAAGCATTAAGCGGAACCCGCCCGAGGATGACGACGCGTAGTCGCCAGCGAATCTGCAACGCTGCCAGGCCGGCTCACGCGTTGCGTACGAACAGCGTCCAGAACGCGATCTGGCCAATCACCGCCAGCAGCAACCAGACCAGGCCCGGTCGCGAGATGACTCGCCGTGCCTGGGCTTCTGGTGGCGGAACCTCGGTGGTTGCGTAACCCGGCGTCCAGCGCTGGCCGTCCGGCAGAATCCAGTTCGCCCGCGACTGCCACAACAGCACGCCAAGTGGAACGAGTGCCGCGGCGCCGCACAACACGACCAGCGGCGGCAAGTGCTCATCCAGCGAGTAGATTTCAGCTCGCTCCAGAGTGAAGCTCAGCGCGTTGTTGCAGAAATGCAGCAAGATCGGCAGCCACAGCGAACGGGTTGCCAGAAAAATCAGATGCAGCGCCAGGCCGATGAAGACGATTCCGACGACTTGGGGTGGATCGATGTGAATCAGCGCGAACAGCACGGAAGTCCATAGCATTCCCCACCACACGCCCAACCGCGCCAGCAGACCACGCCCCAGGAAGCCCCTGAAAAATATCTCCTCGCCCAAGGCCGGGAACACGCATCCGCCGAACAGAATCAACGGCCAAGGCTGCAAGGCGAACGCTGAATACTGTCCATCGAGGATCGAGGGCAATACCTCGGCAGCCCAGGCGGCGATCTCCTGGACTACCACGGCCAAGGGACCGACGGTCAGCAGCACGATTGCGACGTGTCCGACCGCGGGGCGGCAGATGCCCAATCGTCTTGCTGTCGAATAGCCGAAGTTCAGCACCGAAATCAGAATGGCCAGGCTGGTCGTGGCCAGCGTGGTGCACAGGAACAGCACCCCGATGGCGTCGTCCAGGTCGATGCCCCAGGCCATGTAGACTACGAACAGGCCGGTCGACAGCACATTCAGCGCGAACGCCAGCAGAAACGTCCAACCGAGCGCCGCCCAGAAGCCTGGCCCTGGCCGCACGAGAGCCGGCGGTGCCGGTTCGCCGAAGGTGGTCTGGCTATAGTCCGGCACAGTCGCGAAATCATCCGCAGACATGATCGCTTCCTATCGGAGCCTGATGGCGCAACGCCGCTTAAAAGTAATCCGGTTCGCTGCCGGCCTGCCACTTGATGTTGCAGCCAATGCTGGGCTTCTGGTCCGTCGAAACCGGATGATCGGCCAGCACGGCGTCGAGCGCCGCGCGCAGGTCTTTTCCCGTGAGCGGCACTCCCGAGTTGGGCCGGCTGCCGTCGAGCTGGCCGCGATAGGCCAGCCGGTGATCGGCGTCGAAAACATAGAAATCCGGGGTGCAAGCAGCCCGATAGGCCTTGGCCACTTCTTGCGTTTCGTCGTACAAGTAGGGGAACGTGTAACCACGGTTCTCGACTTCGTGTACCATCTGCTCGGGTGAGTCGGCCGGATGCGAGCTGGCGTCGTTGGAGTTGATGCCCACGACGGCGACACCCTTGGCCTGATATTCCTTGGCGAGCCGAGCCACCTCGGGCGCCACATGGATCACGTAGGGACAGTGGTTGCACATGAAGATTACAAGCAGGGCCTTGGCGCCCTCGCAATCCGTCAGCGAAACCGTGCTGCCGTCCACGTTCGGCAGCGAAAAGTTCGGTGCTTTCGTTCCTAGCGGCAACATCGTGCTGGGCGTCAAAACCATGTCCGTTCTCCGGCAATGAGCTGTTTGCAAAGTAGATTTCAGATGGTTCAGGTCATCTTATCAGTGCCCCTTATCTTTGACAGTGCCCGGCCGACGGCCAACCCCTGACGGGTGATTTGTTGACACCCGCCGCCGGGGCAGTAGATTTTAACAAGCGGCGCGAGTGAAACCGGTTCGCACTTTCTCTCCAACCCAAGGAACACCAGTCATGAACGATTCCTCGAATCCATACGCCAGTTGGGGAATGGTCGCCGCCGAGGCCGATACGAACGACCGGGCACGCTTCATCCGGCTCACGTACATTCACTTGTTCGGAGCGATCCTGGCCTTCATTGGCCTGGAGGTCCTGCTGTTCAACACCCCGGCGGCCAAGAACGCGATGGCCGGTGTGGTCACGATGCCGTACGGCTGGTTGATCGTGATGGCAGTGTTCATCGGCGCAAGCTACCTGGCCAACTACTGGGCGAACTCGGCCACTTCGGTGGGTATGCAGTATCTGGGGCTTTCGCTGTACGTCGTGGCCTGGTCCGTGATTTTCCTGCCGCTGTTGATGATCGCGCAGTCGTTCACCGACCAGACAGGCACAAACGTTATCGGCGTCGCCGCGGGCCTGACAATCTTCACGTTCGTGGCGCTCACGGCGATCGTGTTCATCACCGGAGCGGACTTCTCATTCCTGGGCCCCTTCCTGGGCATCGCCGCATTGATCGCGATGGGTGTGATTGTCGTCGGCATCGTGTTCTCGCTGCCGCTGTTCAACCTGGTCTTCATCGCCGCGTTGCTGTTGTTGTCGGCCGGCTACATCCTGTACGACACCAGCAACGTCCTGCACCACTACCGCGTGGGCCAGCACGTGGCGGCTTCGCTCGCCTTGTTCTCGTCGCTGGCGCTGATGTTCTGGTACATGATCCAGCTGGTGATGTCGTTGTCGTCACGCGACTAATGACGGCCAGCCGAAATCGAAAGAACACCAAAGCCCCCGGGCGTCTGGCCGGGGGCTTTCGGTCGCGCGGGTAGCCCCCGGCTTTGCCGGTGGGGTTCTCTGGCCTCACGAGTGCTTTACCGTCACTCGACGTACAGAAACGCATTCGCATTGAACAGCGCCAGGCAGTAATCCACGAGCGCTGCCGCGCGATAATGCTCGCTCGCGTGTTGCCCAGCAGGGAGGGCCAACGTCTTGGCGTCGCGATTTTCTTCGCGAAGCCGCGCAGACTGTTTATCCAGAAACGCGAGCGCTGCCTCGATTTCTGCATCCGTGGGCGGCCGGTTACTTACGCGCAGGTGTGCCGCGGCGATTGCCTTGTGTTCCGCTGTGATCGGATCAGACGTGGTCGCCGGCCAAACCACACCGGCCAGTTCCTGGGCGCAGTCCAGACTGAACGCCGAGTTGAACTGCGTCAGCGATTGCGTCGCCGTGGTCGACTCGTGCCTCTGTGGGCAGCTCGCGTTCGTATCTGGCCGATCGAACACGTCGAACATCGGGTACCGCAAGTTCCGCCGCACGAACAGATAGATGCTTCGCCGCCGATGGTCGTCCGAGTCGCCGCTGGGCTCCCATTGTCCGCGAAGCAGCGTCTGCGTGATTTCCGGCGCAAGCGGCGGACGGATTCCCGGGCCGCCGCGTCGCTCAGTAAGCTTGCCGCAGGCGGTGAGCATCGCATCGCGAATCGCTTCGCCATCCAGCCGCATCAGCGGCCGCCGCCAGCAGAGTTCGTTGTCCGGGTCAGCGGCCTGATTTTTGGCCATCAGCTCGCGCGCACTGGTGACCACTGCGTCCGACCACTCTGGGTCGTAGGGTACGCTCGCAGCGCGATATGCCCGCGATGTAACCATCAGCCGATGAGCCCTCTTCAGGCTCCACCCATCGGCCACGAAGCGGCGTGCCAGCCAATCCAAGGGCTCCGGATGCGTCGGCTCGGCGCCCATCGTGCCAAAATCGCTCGGCGTGCTGGAGAGTCCGCGGCCGAAATGCCACTGCCAAAGCCGATTCACAATCACCCGCGCCGTTAGTGGATGCTCATCCTGCGTGAGCCACTTAGCGAGGATCGTTCTCGGACGCTCGCTAGAATTCTGGATGGCCGCAGTTGAGTCATCGACCAGCACTCCCGGAAACGCGTAGTCGACCATCGGTCCCGGTTGGCGGAAATCACCTCGCAAATAGACGTGTGCAACGTGCTGCTTTCCAGCTCGCATCACGCGGCCGAGCGGCAATGCTGGCAGCGGTGGAGCCGCTTTGATGATCGCAACTGCCGCGACGTGTTCCGCACGCTCGTCTTCCGTAAGCTCCGCGAGCGATCGCTTCAGCGTCGGCTTGGCATCCGGATTCGCCTTGCGGGCCAACTCTCGCCCTTGCTGCTCGAGCTCGTCGCGCCGTTTGACTGCCTGGTGGTACTCGTCACCGCGTGAGGCCTCGGCCGCTTCTCGCGCGGCTCGCTCCTCCCGTGTCGGAATCGGCAGGTCGCGAAACAGCTCCGCCGATTCGAAGAACGCCCGCAGCCGATAGAAGTCCTGAATCCGGATCGGATCGTACTTGTGATCGTGACACTGCGCACATCCAAACTGCATCGCCAGCACGGCGCTGCCGACTGTGGCGGTCATTTCGTTGAGCACCACGTGCCGCCGCTCTTCCTGCAGATTGATGTCCGGCATGTCCGGACCGCACAAGAGAAATCCCGTCGCGATTGCCGCCCGCGGATCGTCGGGATAGAGCTCGTCGCCGGCCAGTTGCTGCCTTAAAAACTCGTCGTAGGGGATGTCGCGGTTCAGCGCATCGATGACCCAATCGCGATAGCGCCAGGCATTCGGCCTCACAAGGTCGTGCTCAAAGCCATCCGTCTCGGCAAACCGGGCAAGGTCGAGCCAGTGCTGGGCGTATCGCTCGCCATAAGCTTGCGACTCGAGCAACCGATCAACGAGTTGTGGATAGGCGTCCGCCGAGTGGTCGGCCAAAAACGCCTCAATCTGCTGGACAGTCGGCGGCAAACCGGTCAGGTCAAAACACACTCGCCGCAGTAGCGTGAGCTTTCCGACTTCCGGCAGCGGCGCGAGGCCCTTCCGTTCCAATCGCGCTTTGATGAACGCGTCGATTGGGTTGGCGTTCCAAACCTCGTCAGACACTTGAGGCGGCACAACTTGCTGCATCGGCCGGTACGCCCAGTGCGCACGCTCGCTTTCAGTGATCGGCACCTCATCGAGCTTCGGCCCTGCGCCATCGTCCGCGTGTGCCGCAACGACTACGAGCGCAACCAGCAGCGCAACGAACCAGAGGGCTCGGCTCATGCCAGGATCTCCCGCACGACGTTGCCGGCCACGTCGGTCAGCCGCTCGTAGCGGCCGTTGTGCAGGTACGTGAGCTCCTCGTGGTCCATGCCGAGCAGATGCAAGATGGTCGCGTGCAGGTCGTGCACATGCACCTTATTCTCGACGGCTCGCAGGCCAAATGGGTCGGTCGCGCCGTAAGCGAACCCTCCCTTCACGCCGCCGCCGGCCAGGCACACGGTGTAACCCCAGGGGTTGTGATCGCGTCCCTTGCCTTGCTCGCTCATCGGCATCCGGCCGAACTCGCCCCCCCAGATCACAAGCGTGTCGTCGAGCAGCCCGCGCCGCCGCAAGTCGCGCAGCAGTCCCGCGACGGGCTTGTCCGTTCGCCCGCAATACTCGGTGTGATTCTTGAGCACGTCCTCGTGGGCGTCCCAACCATTGGTGTCGCCGGAATACAGCTGCACGAACCGCACGCCACGCTCAATCATTCGCCGCGCGAGCAAACATCGCCGGCCAAACTCATCCGTCGGCTTTTCGCCAATGCCATACAATGCGAGCGTCTCTTCTGTCTCGTCGGCGATGTCCACCGCCTCAGGCGCCGCCGCTTGCATACGAAACGCCAGCTCATAGGCTTCGATCCTCGCTTCGAGAGCGCCAGGATTCCCCCGTAGCGCATCGTGCCGGGCGTTCATCTCGCGTAACAGCTTGATCGTCCCTTGCTGCTGCGCGGCGCTGATCGCCGGTTGCGGCCGCAAGTCGACCACCGGAGTGCCGCCCGGCCGAAACGTCGTCCCTTGAAACGTAGCGGGCAGATAGCCGTTGCTCCAGGCCGATGGGCCGCCCTTGATTCCGCCGCCCGGATCGGGCAGGACGACGAACGCCGGCAAGCTGTCGTTCTCAGTCCCCAGGCCGTAGCTGACCCAGCTTCCCAGGCTCGGCCGCCCCATCAAAATACTGCCGGTGTTCATCTGGTACACCGACTGCGGATGGTTGACGCTGTCGCCATGACACGACCGCAGCACGCACAGTTCGTCGGCGACCTCGGCCATGTGCGGCAGGAAGTCGCTGATCTCAAGGCCCGACTGCCCGCGCGGTTTGAATGGCTTGATCGGCCCGAGCAGCGGATTGGCGGCCACTTTGCGGCGGGTCATCACGGGGCCGACGCTTTCGGGCAGGGGCTGCCCCGCATGTTTGATGAGTTCCGGCTTGGGATCGAACAGATCGACGTGACTCGGCCCGCCGTGCATGAACAGGTAAATCACACGTTTGACGCGCGGTTCGAAGTGCGTAGGCCTAGGAGTGAGAGGGCTGACTGGCGCGGTGGAGGCAGCTGCCGCGCTGGCTTCGCGGCTTAAGAGCGATGTCAATGCGATCGCACCAAACCCTCCGCCTGCCTGGCTCAGAAAAGCGCGGCGCGAAAGCGGCGATCGATCGCTGTGTCCGCGAGGCAGCATGGCTCGCATCCGGTCTCGGGGGGCGGCGGGCGGGAAACCGTCAATCCGTCAGGCCCCAGCCTACCACGAGCCGCAGGCAGACTCAACGAAATCGGGGCTCGTCGACCTCACGCCGCTTCGCAGGCAAACCGCTCGGCGAAGGTCTCGATCTCGAGGGCGATCAAGCGCTCGACGACTTCCGCGGGCGTTGGCCGCCGCAGCGGTTCCTTGGCGAGCATTTGCTGCACCAGCCGGGCGGCGCGAACGGGAATCCGCGGCTGATGATGTCGCAGGTCGGCCGGCAACTGCTGACGATGCTGCACGGCCAACTCGGCCGCGTCATCGGAATCGAATGGCAGCCGGCCCGTCAGTAATTCGAAGAGCATGACTCCCAGACTATAGACATCGCTCTTCAGGCTGCCGCCACGGGACGAAAATAAAAGTTCGGGCGCCATGTAGGCGAGTGTACCCAAGAGCGGGCGATCGACGACGAGCGCTTGCTGCGTCGTGGGAGTCGCGAACCCCAAATCGATCAGCGTGACATGCCCGGAAGGTCCAACGAAGACGTTGCTCGGTTTGATGTCGCCATACATCCAGCCGGCAGCCTCCAGTGCCAGGATCGCTTCACCCGTCTGCCGCGCGATCCAGAACAACAGTGGCAGATCGAGTGCACGACTGCGGCTTAGCTGCTCCTCCATGGAACAACCTTCCAGGAGCGGCATCACGAGGTAGTAAGGCGGCGACTCAAGTTCCGCCGCCAGCACCGGCACCAGCCGTGGATGCATCACGCGCCGGCTGACTTGCAGCTCTCGTCGGAGCAACGCTCGCCCGCGCTCGTCAGCTTGCCATTCATCGCGCAGCAGCTTCAGCGCATAAGCGGGCGGCTGATCGTAACTGCTGCCAGCGGCCCGGGCGGCGTACACGTCGCACATCGCGCCGCCGCCGATGCGCGAAGAGCGTTCCCACGAGCCAAGTCGGCCAAAGTGAGCACTCGGCGGCACGGCGCGCGCAGACTGGCGGCCAGCCGTGATCGTTGTGGGCGTGGTACGAACCATCAGAGTGGGAATGAGGCGAGGCGGGAATCGAAACGGAGGGGAGCGAGCGAGGTGGGAGCTTACTTAGTCGAACATCGGCACGCGGGCCCCCGCGAGTTGAACAATCGTGCCGACCGTGGCGATTGACGCGGGCCTGCTAGCAGCGGCCGATTGCCGGCGGCAAATCCCCACCGGATGCCGACTTGCGACCAGCTAGCGGGGGTTCTAGAATCGAAGCTTTCGTTCGTGTGAACCCGTTTCGATTTGAGGAGTTTCCTGATGACTCGGATGCTGTGTGTGCTGGCCTTGGTACTGGGAATCGGTTCGTTGTCGCTGGTCGTCGGTTGCGAACAGCCGAAGAAGCCCGACGCACCCGCTCCCAACACCACAGGCTAGGTTAAACACGTCACGTCGACGCCGGGGTCCTTTGCACAGCTTCCACGAGTTTGACTTGCGGTTCCCAGAAGAAACTGGAACCTCACGTGCAAGTGACTCCGGCGTCCCGCGTGCGGCATGGCCCATCCGATCAATCCGGCGACCTCAGGCAAGAGGAAGGCTTCCATGTTTCCAGGGCGGTACATTTTTGCAGTCGCTGCTCTCGCGGCGCTGGCCATCTCGACCGGCTGCAACTCGAGCACAAGCTCTAGCGGCGAAGGCTCATCAGCGACCGGCACCAAGCGCGTGATCCTGCTCACCAACGGCGCTGATCCTTTCTGGGATGCGATGTTCGTCGGCATGCAAGACGCCGAGCGCGAATTCAAGCTCGCCGACGCCGGCCTGCAGACGAAAATGGAAGTCAACGACGGAACACCCAAGGGCCAGATCGATCGGCTCCGTCAATTCGCCAATCAGACCGACATCGCGGCAGTCGCCGTATCCGTAACCGATTCCAAGAATCCGGCCATTGCCCGGGCAATGGAAGATTGCCAGAAAGCCGGGATCAAGGTCATCGCAATCGACTCGGATGTCGATCGCACTATGAACCGCGCGGCGCGGTTTGCTTACCTGGGCACCGACAACGTGATCGGTGGTCAGGAACTGGGAAAGGCCGCCGCGGCGATTCGACCTGACGGCGGCAAGTATGCCACGTTCGTCGGGCTGAAAGGCGCGGCCAACGCCATCGAACGGATCAGTGGTTTCGGTGAGGGCGCCGGCGCGAAGTTCGCTCAGGTCGAAAACCTTGGGGACGACATGGACCTCAGCACGGCCCAGAAGAACGTCCGCGACGCGCTCGACCGAAATCCCGACCTGACGACGCTCGTTGGCATCTGGGCTTACAATGCCGACGCGATCGTCCGCGTGGCGAAGGAGCGGGGCATCCGCGACAAGTCCACGATCGTCGTGTTCGACGCCGCGCCCAAGGCCGTGGCTCACATGTCGGAAGGCAACATCGACGCGATGGTCGTGCAGAATCCTTACGAAATGGGCTACCTTGGCACACGGCTGATGAAGGCACTGGTTGAGGACGATCACGTCACAATTCACGAGCTTTACCCGTCGTACAACGCCGAAACGAAAAAGTTCGATGAGAGCAATCCTGACGGCGACATCCTCACCACGGGTCTGAGGGTTGTGCATCCCGACACCGGTTCCCCGCTCAAGAAGGAAGCGTTCGCAGAGACAACGGAGTTCATCTCGCTAAGCGATTTCAAGAAATGGCTGGCTGACCATAACCTGACCGGATCATGAGCTCAAGCGCCGGCGAATCGACCAGCCTTTTGCGACGCATCGCGGGCCAGCACTCGAATGAGCTGGGCCTGCTGGTTGCGATTCTGGCCGTCGTGGCGGCCACCACGATCTTCAGCGACGCCTATCGCGAGAAGCCGCTGCAGAACGCCCAGGAGATTCTGCGGCAGACCTCGCTCCTCGGCGTGTTCGCGCTCGGCGCCGCGATCGTCATCATCTCGGGCGGCATCGATCTTTCGAGCGGCTCGGTGATCGCCTTCAGCGGTGCGATTTGCGCATCGATCATGCTGGCTCTTGCGCCGCACGACGCTTCAGGTGCGCCGGATACGAATAACTTGGGGCTCGGCATTATCGCTATCGCGATTGCCGGCACACTGCTCGTGGGTTTTCTGATCGGCACTCTGCACGCCTGGCTGATCACGGTCGTGGGTTTGCCACCGTTCGTGGCCACTCTGGCTTCGCTCGTCGGTCTGCGTAGCCTGGCCCGCGTTATGGTACAGGAAGTGACGACCGTACTCATGCCCACCGGACGGACCACGCAGATCTATATCTACGATAACGCGTTCAACGCGCTGGGCACCCGGTGGTGGATCCCGCTGGTGATCTTCCTGGTCTTGAGCGCCGCCTGCTGGGTGCTGTTGAGCCGCACGGTCGTCGGCCGGCATCTGTACGCCATGGGCGGCAACGAAAACGCCGCCCGGCTGAGCGGCATTCGCACCGATCATCTCAAGTGGCTGGCTTATTGCCTGGGAGCGATGACCTCCTCCATCGCAGGCATCCTGTACATGGCCGAAGTCGGAACCGCTTATCCGGCCGTGCAGGGGCTCGGCTATGAACTGAACGCGATCGCCGCAGCGGTTGTGGGTGGCTGCAGTCTGCAAGGCGGTGTCGGCACGATCGGCGGAACCATGCTCGGCGTGGTGTTCCTCCGCGTAGTGATCGACGCCGTGGCCAAGCTGGTTAAGGTCGGCGCCGATGAGTACCAAGGGATCATCGTCGGCGTGCTGGTCGTACTGGCGGTGGCCTTTAACGAACTGCGCCGGGCCGGCGGCGGCCTGCGCAAACAATTCTTTCCCGGCGTGCTGGGACTCCTGGCGATTGGCATCCTCTCGGTCCTGGGAGGCACCGTCACCACGATGATGTTCGGCCGCGGCGCAGGGGCAATCGTTTTTGTCGGCGCGATCGTGGTGCTCGCCGCGCGCAAACTGGCGGAATACCGGGCCGCTCGCCGCGCTTCGCAAGCGGTGTCGTCATGACCGCCACGGTGCTTTCGATCCAGCGCATCGCGAAACGATATCCCGGCGTCCAGGCGCTGGCCGACGTCTCGTTCGATGTTCGGCAGGGCGAACTTCTGGCCGTCGTTGGTGAGAACGGCGCCGGCAAAAGCACGCTGATGAAGATTCTGGCAGGCGTGATTCCGGACTATGAGGGCGAACTGGCGCTGCGTGGAACTCCGGTTCGCTTTGCCGGCACACGCGATGCCGAGACCGCCGGGATCAGCATCATCCATCAGGAACTGAATCTGGTCGAGCAACTCTCCGCCGCGGCCAACATCTTCCTTGGCCGCGAGAAGCGCAATCGCTTCGGCCTGCTCGACCAGGCGGCCATGGATCGTGAAGCAGCCCGATTGCTCGACGACCTCGAATGCACGATCGACGCCCGCCGACCGGTGGGCGAACTTCGCGTCGGTGATCAGCAGCTTGTTGAGATCGCCAAGGCCCTGTCGATTGCCGCCGACGTCCTGATCATGGACGAACCGACCAGCGCACTCACCGAATCCGAAGTCGCCCGTCTGTTTCGCGTGATCGAGCGACTGCGCCAGCGCGGCGTGACGATCCTCTACATCTCGCACAAGATGGATGAGGTCTTCAAGCTCGCCGATCGAATCGTTGTGCTTCGAGATGGCCGGCTGGTCGACGTGGTCGAGCGAGCCGCCGCCACGCCGCGAGGTATCACGCACCTGATGGTCGGGCGCGAGATCGAAGAAACCGACCTGTCACGACCGCGGATCCAGGGAGACAAAGTTCTCGAAGTGCGCAAGCTGTCGTTGCCCTGGCCGGGACACGCGCGCCGCTGGCGATTGGAAGACATCTCGTTCGATTTGCATCGCGGTGAGATCGTCGGCGTCGCCGGTCTGATGGGTGCGGGCCGCACCGAACTGCTCGAGTGCCTGTTTGGCGCGAGCGACGTACGACCCAGCGGATCAATTCGCTTGGACGGCAAGCTCGTCGACTTCAAGCATCCGGCCGAGGCCAAGCGAGCGGGCATTGCGCTCGTCACGGAAGATCGCAAGCGTTTCGGATTGTTCGCGGAGATGAACGTCGGGCAAAACATCACGGTCTGCACGCTCGACCAGGCGACGCGCGGCGGCCTGCTCCGCGGCCGCGTCGAAGCCGAACAGGCCCGCGGAATCGTCAAACGCTTCAGCGTGAAAACGGCCGGCATCGAAGCCCGGATCACGAGCCTCAGCGGCGGAAACCAGCAGAAAGCGATCATCGGCCGCTGGCTACTGGCCGAGCCCAAGGTACTGCTGCTCGACGATCCGACTCGCGGCGTGGACGTGGGCGCCAAGGCCGAACTCTACCGCCTGATGGACGCGCTGTGCCGCGAAGGCCTGGGCATCCTGGTCACCTCGAGCGAGCTGCCCGAGCTACTGACCGTATGCGATCGAATTCTCGTGCTTTGCGAGGGGCGGCTCACCGCCGAGCTTTCGCGCGCCGAAGCAACTGAGCAACGGATCATGGAAGCCGCCACCGCCCGGCAACCCGCGGCGACCGCCTGAAAATAAAACGGTGCCAGGAACCTTTTTTGGAAAAAGGTTCCTGGCACCGTTTTTTTAAGTGCCGACGTATTTGGCGTAAATGCCCCGCGCGGTCGCGATGTCGTCGGTTCCCCCCACGATCGCCCGGCCATCGGCGAACAACGTCAGCACATAGTCGCCGATCGACGCTCGTACCAGATACTTATTCTGCGTCACGTGGCCGACCGTCGCCAGTTTCGCCGCGAGTTGTTCAAGCGATGCCTGCGCGCGATCCGAAGGATTAAGCTGCACCGCATTCCGGCCACACAGAATCGCCGAATGACTCGCCCGCTCGCCCGCCAGCCAGGGAAACTCCCCGCGATGACAGGCCGCACACTCCCCGCTCGCACGGAGCGATTCGAGACTAACCTGCCGAATGCGATTGTCCCAGAGGTCGATGATCGTGAGCTGGCGATTAATGGCCGCGAGGTTGCCGCTAGCAATCTTAAGGGTCTCGGCGGCCTGCACCGAAGCGATCACGTTGATGATCGGGCCCAGAATGCCGGCCGTATCGCAAGTGGGCGTTGTTCCCGGCGGAGGCGTATCGCTCATCAGACAGCGCAGGCAGGCCGTCTCGCCGGGGATGATCGTCATCGTTTGCCCCTCGGCCCCCAGGCACCCGCCATACACCCAGGGAATCTTTCGCTTCAGCGAAATATCATTCACGAGCATCCGCGTTTCAAAATTGTCGGTGCCATCGACAATCACGTCGATCCCGTCGGTCAGCTCCTCGACATTCGTGAAGTCGACGTCGGTGACGAGCGGCTCGATCGATATCTCGGAATTGATCTGCCGCAGCTTGTTCGCCGCGGCAATCGCCTTCGGCAGTCCGGCAGCCACGTCGGCCTCATCGTAGAGCACCTGCCGCTGCAAGTTGTTCAATTCGAGAAAATCGCGGTCGACGATTCGCAAGTAGCCAACACCAGCCCGGGCAAGCGTATTCGCAATCACCGAGCCCAGCGCCCCGCAGCCGCAAACCAGAATCCGCGAGGCAAGCAGCCGCAGCTGACCTGCTTCGCCCAACGGCGCATAGCGCACCTGCCGCGCGTAGCGAGCGAGATCGACGCTCTGCGAATCGTGCTGATTGTCTTTGGTTGCCATAACTAACAAATATATCCGGCGAGCAAGCCCACGGTTGCCAGTTCAGCCTGCAAACGGTCGCAAGCGGCGCGGCCTTCACGAACTGCCGTTGCGCCTTGTCGCCGTTCGGCGATGATTGGCAGTGACGATTCCGGCAAGGACCATGCATGCCCGGCCGCTAGCTCGCAGATCAAGGCATCAGCCCACGGTGACGGCTGCGCGCCGCCGAGCCGCTCCACCAGCAACATGTTGTGAGCAGCCGCGCGTGTGTCGAAATCACAACCGGCCGGCAAAATGACCATCCCAACCGCTGGCCACCGCCCCAGCCGGCGAATCTCCACCAAATCAGGTTCATCCAGCTCGGCGACCACTAACACTCCCAATCGGCTCGCCGCTTCACACAACAGATCGCTCGGACGTTTCACCACGATCGCCGTGCTCGACTCGCGCCACGTCGCCAGCTCTCCGACATTCTCTTCGTCGATGCCCACGCCGCGAAGCACCCAGTTTTTGCCGTCAAGCCTGAGACGTGCCCCCGCAGCGCCCAGCGGTCTGAAGCCGAAAGTCCTTTCGGCCTTAGCCACAACCCGGCCACCGTCGAGCAGTTCGAGTTCCGCCCGATACAAGTGCGGTATCTCCGGCGTCCAGAACGACGGCTCAGGAACTACGGCTTCCGCCAGCGGCGGTCCGCCCGGCCCGCGGTCGACAAACCGGGAAGTTGCGGGCAGTGTGTTCGCGTATTCGCAGCTGGGCCCCGTTAACGTTCCCCGCAACGAAATCCCCGCGCACTCGGCGCTACCCCAGCGGGCATAAACTCGCCCGACTGCCGGACTGAGCGATCCGTAAAACAGCTCAAGCTCAACATCCTGGCTGGCGTTCGATGTGGTGTCGCCGCTCATGATTCTTCGCTCGCGGCAAATTGACGGGCCGCTCGCCGTTCCTCGGCCAGTGCCTGTGCCAGGAACTGACCTGTCGCCGACTCTTTCACGCGGGCCAACTGCTCGGGGGTGCCATGTGCGACGACGCGTCCCCCCTGATCCGCGGCGCCCGGCCCGAGGTCGATAATGTAGTCCGCGGCCTTCATGAGCTGCAGGTTGTGCTCCACGACGATCAGCGAATGCCCTACATTCAACAGTGCCTCGAAACAGTCGAGTAGTTGCTGCACATCCTGAAAGTGTAGACCGGTCGTCGGTTCATCGAGCAGAAACAACGAGCGGCCGCGCCGGGTGGCAGTCATGAACGCCGCCAGCTTGAGCCGCTGCGCCTCCCCGCCCGAAAGCGTGTTGGCTGGCTGTCCCAGCCGCAAGTATTCCAGCCCCACGTCGATCAGCCGCTTCAGCCGGGCCTGTACCTTCACCTGCCCGCGAAAGAACGTGAACGCCTCGCGGACGGTCATTTCGAGCACTTCCGAGATATCGCGGCCGCGGTACTTCACGTCGAGAATCTCTTTGCGATATCGCCGGCCGCCACACTGCGTGCAGCGCATGTAGACATCTGCCAGGAACTGCATGTCGATCGCAATCTGCCCATCTCCCTGGCAAGCGCTGCAGCGACCGCCGTCAACGTTAAAGCTGAAGTGGGCCGCATCGTAGTTGCGGGTGCGAGCCTCGACCGTGTCGGCAAACACACCGCGAATCTCGTCGAACGCCTTGATGTAGGTCACCGGGTTCGAACGCGGCGAACGTCCGATCGGGCTCTGATCCACCAGAATCACATCGTCAAGTTGCCCATCGCCAAACACGTCATCGAAATCGCAAGGCTTCGCGGCATCTTTGCGCATTCGTCGGCAGAGCGCCGGATAGAGCGTGTCTTGAATCAACGTGCTCTTGCCCGCTCCACTCACGCCCGTAACCACACACAGCACGTTGAGTGGGAACTCGACCGTCACGTTCTGCAGGTTGTTGCCGCGTGCTCCGGCCAGCCGAATCCAACCGTGGTTCGGCACCCGCCGATTGCTCGTCGGCGTGGCCCCGCGGCGGCCAGCAAGGTAATCGCCGGTCAGGCTGCGAGGGCATTCGAGCATTTCCGCGAGCGTACCTTGAAACACGACTTCGCCGCCGCGCTCACCGGCCGCGGGACCAATCTCGATGAGCTGATCCGCCTTGCGTATCAGCGACTCCTCGTGCTCGACGACAACCACCGAGTTTCCCCGATCGCGCAGTGATACGATTGCCTCGCTCAAACGTTCCACGTCGCGCGGATGCAAGCCAACAGACGGTTCGTCGAGCACATAGAGCATGTTCACCAGGCTCGAGCCAAGTGTGCCGGTCAGCGCCACGCGCTGAGCCTCGCCGCCGCTCAGCGTCCGCAGCGTCCGATCGAGATTCAGATAACCGAGCCCCACGTCGACCAGGTACTCGAGTCGCGACTCGGTTTGTTCGAGCATCACCCGAGCGATCTGCCGCTGCCAATCGGGCAGCTCAAGCGCACCAAAGAATGCCAGCGCATCTTCGATTTTCATCGTCGAGATTTCAGCGATGTTCCGCCCCGCAATTCGTGTCGCCAGAGCCTCGGGCCGCAATCGCGTTCCACCGCAATCGGGGCAGGGGCGGTAGCTGCGCCAGCGGCTCAAGAACACTCGCAAGTGCATCTTGTACTTGCGCCGTTCGAGCCAGGCGAAGAACCCGTTCAGTCCGCCAAACTTTCGCTCTGGTACGCCCTCGGTCACAATCGCTCGCTCGCGGTCGGTGAGTTCCGAGTACGGCACATCCATCCGCAGGTCGTAGTCGCTGGCAAGCGCTTTAAGCTCTTCCAGTTCGTGTGCGTAGGCAGGCGTGTTCCAGGGCGCGACCGCTCCTTCGGCCAGCGACTTCTGCCTGTCGGGAACAACCAGATCCAAATCGATGTCAATCACATTGCCGAAGCCTTCGCAGGTCGGGCACGCTCCCAACGGACTATTGAAGCTGTACAGCCGCGGCTCCTGCGGCGGATAGTCGATCCCGCAGGCCTCGCAACGAAGGTTCGCCGAAAAAACGTACTGCTGCCACGCGGTCCCATCGAGCTCTCGCGGCAAGCCACCGGCCAGTGCCGGGGTTCCACCTCGGGCATCAACCAACACGACGACGCTTCCCTTCCCTTTTGCGAATGCCGTTTCGAGCGAGTCTTGCAATCGGCCTGCCTGCGCCACCCCAGCGGTGAGGCGATCTACCACCGCGAGCACTCCCGCCGTGGCGGCCGCTTCGTGGATCTCCGACCAGGGCTCTTCCGCCAGGTTCACCGAGCGGTTGCCGACGATTACCCGAACGAAGCCTTCCTCCTGAAAGGCCGGCCAAAGCTTTTGTGTCGAGCCGTTGGCTGCGGCGGCGAATGCCACCAGAAAACGGGTCCCCTCGGGAAGCGTGGCCAGCATCTCGGCCGCAGTCTGGGGGCTGTGACGCCGTACCTCTGTCCCACACTGGCGGCAATATACCCGACCAATCTTCGCGAACAGTAGCCGGAGATAATCGCTCGTTTCAGTGGCCGTGCCAACGGTCGAGCGGCTCGAGCGGGCGGTGTTTTTATGGGTGACCGCCACGGCCGGCGGAATGCCGTCGATCCGTTCGGCGGCCGGTTTCTCCAGCCGTTCGAGAAACTGCCGAGTGTAGGCCGAGAAGCTGTCGATGTACCGCCGCTGCCCCTCGGCATACAGCGTGTCCAGCGCCAGGCTCGTCTTGCCGCTTCCGCTCAAGCCGCACAGGACCACAAGCCTGCGGTGGGGAATGTCGAGATCGACATGCTTCAGGTTGTGGACCGCGACTCCGCGGAGCGAGATCGAACGAGTTGCCACCTTGACCTCGATTTATGATCGGCGAAACCTTTTATCATAGAAGCGCCGGCCCCCCGCGGCCAGCAGTTCTCGCAGTAAGGCGGCCCCCTGGGATGATGCCGAAAGCCAACATCCCCGTTGGGAAATTGCCACATGCCTCAGCGTTGCCGAATTGCCACGCACAGAAAACGTCCGACCGCACGACTTTCAGGGGTCGGTACGACTGCTCGAAACGGACTTTCATCACCCGGCATCCGGTTTGCCACCGGTAGTCGAACACATCCCAAACAATTGGAACCAAAGACGCGGCCAGACAGGGGGTTTGTTCGCTTGAATTTCCGCCGGGCGGGCAGACCATCGGCTGCCTGTCTGATAAGCTGAAACATGGCCTGTTAGCGACTGAATCCCGGGATGGGCCGGGCCACTTGGTCAAACCGCTTGGGCCGCTGATCCGACTTCGTTTGAGCCGCCATGCACATCGTTTTTCGGGGACCTTGTCACCCATGGGAACGGAGTGCGCGCCCACTTGTTTACCGCTGCGAGACGCTCTGGGAACTCAGTGAATTAAACATGCCGATCCTGCCCAGCGAACCCGACCTCTTTCCGCTCGATCTGCTCAACCAGCCGATCGCCGAAAACCAGTCGGATGTCAAATGGTGGGCGTTCTACACCATGGCCCGCCGAGAGAAGGAACTCACACGCCGACTGCTCGGCATGGAGATCCCCTTTTACGCTCCGATGGTTGCCAAGCGAACTCGTTCTCCTGGAGGACGAACGAGAGAAAGTTTTCTGCCGCTGTTCACCAGCTACGTCTTTGCGCGAGGGACGAACGAAGAACGACAACGCGCCCTGACCACGAATTGCATTTCACGTTGTCTCGAGGTTCCTGATGCCCCGCAACTAGTTCACGACCTCCGGCAAATTCAGCGACTGATCGCACTCGACGCGCCACTCACAATCGAAGCCCGAATCGAACCGGGGCGACGAGTGTGCGTCCGCAGCGGCCCGATGGCGGGACTGGAAGGGCGCGTTGTGCAGCGTCGCGGCAAGGACTGGCTGGTCGTGGCGGTGGAGTTCCTCGGACAGGGCGCTAGCGTGCTGCTGGAAGACTTTCAAGTCGAGCCGCTCTGACGCAAATGCGCATATACACGCTCGCAAAAATTGCCCAATCGCTCCATACGGGGATGCTAGCTGGAATTTTCGCCACCATTGGGTGGCCGACGTTTGATTGCCAGACGCGCGGTGGTTATGCTGCGCCCGGAGGCCTTTCACAGGACTCCGTCACATCGCATGTGAATTCACTTCTCAAGTCGACACCCCTCTGGTTGATCACATGAGATCAGGTTTATTGCCTCAGCGGCTAACCAAGCGCGCCTTCGCCGCTCTGCTTTTGCATTTCGTTGTATTCGCGCTGCTCTACTTGCTGGCCTGGGCACTGCGGACCAACCTGGTCTTCACGCAGCGCGATCTGATCACCATTTGGGTCACACTGCCCGGGGTGGTCTTGATCCAAACAGGCGTGTTCTACTACGCCGGTCACTGCCACCGCTCATGGTACAGCGTGTCCTTTTCGGACCTCGTGATGCTGTTCCACTCGGCCACGCTGTCGCTGTTAATCATCGCGGCTCTCGATCGCCTGTTCGTCCGGACGATGCATCCCTCGGCCGGCGTGCTGCTCATCGACTGGGCCATGATCATTCTGGTGTTGGGCGGCCTGCGCGCCATCGGACGCCTCTCACGCGAAGAACTCGGCCCGCGCCTGTGGCGCAGCGGTTATCGCAAAGCTCTCATCGTCGGAGCGAATCAGTCCGGCGAAACCCTTGCCCGCTACCTGATCTCCGATCGACGACTGAAGTACCAGCCGCTCGGTTATCTCGATCAGGACGCTTCGCGGATCGGTTCGACCTTCAGCGGAATTCCCATCTGGGGGCTGCCTGGCAGCGCAATCAACATCGCCAGCCGCCTGGGTGTCGAAGATATCCTGGTCATCTCGGGCATCCTCACAGGCTCGGAGTTGCGAAAGCTGGTGGAGGATGCGCGCGAAGCGCAGATCACGATCAAGGTCATCCCGGCGTATGATGATCTGCTCTCTTCGACATACTCGCCACAGATTCGCGACGTCGACATTAACGACTTGCTCCGTCGCGAACCGGTCAAACTCAACAGCGATGCAATCAGCTCACTGATTTCCGGTCGCACGGTTATGGTCACCGGGGCGGGTGGCAGCATCGGTTCCGAAATCTGCCGCCAAGTGCTGAAGTTTCGTCCTAAGACGCTCCTGCTGGTCGAGCGAGCCGAGAATAGCTTGTTCCTGGTCGAGCAGGAGTTCCGAGCTCTCCGTACCGAAGCGCACGTTATCCCTTGCATCGCTGACATTACCGATCGCGATCGGATGGCGCAGCTCTTCCAGACCAATCGCCCCGCGATTGTCTTCCACGCCGCGGCGCACAAGCACGTGCCGATGATGGAGTACAACCCGGGCGAGGCAATCAAAAACAACGTCCTTGGCACACGTCGTCTGGCCGAACTCTCCGACGAATACGGCGTGCAAGAGTTCGTCATGATCTCGACCGACAAGGCCGTGAATCCCACGAGCATCATGGGTGTTTCCAAGCAACTCGCCGAGCGATTCGTGCACGCCTTTTCTGAGCAAGCCAGTACCAAATTCGTGGTCGTCCGGTTTGGCAACGTGCTCGCCTCGAACGGCTCGGTGGTGCCGATCTTCCAGGAACAGATTCGCCGCGGCGGACCAGTCACGGTCACGCACCCTGAGATCGAACGCTTCTTCATGACCATTCCCGAGGCTTCGCAGCTCGTGCTGCAAGCCGCGGCGATGGGCAAAGGGGGCGAAATCTTCGTCCTCGACATGGGCGAGCCGGTTCGGATCGTCGATCTGGCCCGCGATCTCATTCGGCTCACCGGTCTCAAGGAAGGCGACATCGAGATCGTGTTCACGGGCCTGCGGCCAGGCGAAAAGCTCTACGAAGAGCTGTACTTCGAAGACGAGAAGATGCTGCCGACGCCGCACCCGAAGTTGTTCGTGGCCTACCATCGGCCGTACGAACTCGCTGAAGTTAACGCTTCGATCGCCGAAGTCGCCGCACTCACGCACGGCTCGCCGGACGAACTGAGGCTGAAGATCAAAGAAATCGTGGCCGAGTATGCTGAATCGAATCCTTCACCAGCTCCTGCGGCGTCCGGTCAAGACGACTCTGGTATTTCCGTCGAAACCCCTTCCACCCTGCCGCGGCGCTCGACCAACCCCACGACCGTGGCCGACAAATAGCGTCGGCTGGGTGTCCTCGCGACGATCCTTGCGAATTTACCAATCGATCAACGCGATTCCGGCCGCCGGACGCTCCGGTTGGATCATTACGGATAGAATCCCGGTTTATCAAGGGAGTGTACGCTATTTCACTCGGCCCGATGATTTTGCCGGAACATCCAGGACGACTCCGCATTGAAACCCGAGCCCCAGAATAGGCAGTCGTTGCTTTCGGCGAATGACGATCAAGTTGCGCTCCGCGAGCGTCTGGCTGAAACGGTGGTCTTGATTCCCGCCGCGGGCCGTGTGGCCGAAGGTGTGCTGGCCCTCTCAAACATCGCATGTCCCGCGATGGTGCCGGTCGCCGGACGCCCCGTCATTCATTGGACGATCAGTTATCTGCGGTCGCTGGGCTTGCGACGATTCGTCATTGCCGTCTCGCGGCGAGGAATGTTTGTCGAGGACTTCGTTGAGTGTTCCTTTGGCACAGATTGCGAGATTCAATTCATTGTGCCTTCGGCCGACGGAGGCGTGGGTCGCACGCTGCTCGATCTAGCTGCCGTAGCCCGCGGCAAAGCGGCTCTGGTAGTGTTGGGCGATACGCATTTTCAGTTTGCCGATCCAGCCGTCCTCGCGCACGACGAAGCAGCCGTGCTGGTTGAATCCGTCGACGATTCGTATCGTTGGTGTACCGTTGACGCGGACACCCAAGGGCGGATTCTCGACTTTCATGACAAGGAACCCGATCTGCCCGCGCCGCTCGCGGCTTTGATTGGCGTCTATTACTTTCCGCAACTCGAACAGCTGCAAAACGCGGCCCGCCAGGCCGTGTCCGACCATGAACAGCGGGAAGAACGGACCGAACTGGCCGACATCCTGCGCCTCGTCAATCGCGAGCGACCAATTTACGCGGTTCGGGCAGGCGACTGGCTCGACTGCGGCAACCCCGATCGTCAGGCCAGTTCGCATCGCAGCTTATTGCAAAAGCGGGAGTTCAACGAGCTTTCCATCGACAGCGTGATGGGAACGATCACCAAGCGCAGCCATTATGTCGAAAAATTCCTCGACGAGATCAACTATCTCCGCCTCTTGCCGCCGGAATTGGCCGTGCTGTTTCCGCGAGTCCTCAACTACTCGACCGACTGGCAGGACCCGTGGATGACGTTGGAGTACTATGGCTATCCAACCCTGGCTGAAGCGTTCGTCTTTGAGAACGTTAATCCCGGGGTCTGGGACCAAGTGTTCATCCACCTGCGCGACATACTCGTGGGCGGTCTCATGCGTCACCGTCGCCCGCTGTCCAGTGATGTGCTACGGGAAATGTATCTCACCAAGACGCAATCACGACTCGAACAACTCCAAGCTTCGCCGGAACTGGTGTCTCTGGTGCGGCATGAAGGACCGGTTGTCGTGAACGGTGTCGAAGTCGAAAACCTGCCACAACTCTGGGGCAAGCTGCAGGTCGATGTCGCACGAATGGCGGAGAACGTTCAAGGCTGCGTGGTCCACGGAGACTTGTGCCTTTCGAACGTCCTGTACGACTTCCGCTCGCGCGTCTGCAAATTCATCGACCCGCGCGGGAACTTTGGTGTGGCGGGGATTTATGGCGACCCGCGGTATGACGTGGCCAAGCTGTATCACTCTGTCTATGGTATGTACGACTTCATCACCAACGACTTGTTTCACGTTGAGATCAGCGGCACTCGCATCAACCTGGATATTCGCTCGCGACCGCAGCACGCCCAGATTCAGGAACGATTCGAGCGAGTATTCTTCGCCGAATTCGACCGCCGCGAAATCACCTTGATTACCGGACTGTTGTTCGCCAGCATGCCGGCCCTGCACTACGATGCTCCGCGACGACAAATGGCCATGTACGCCCGCGCTTTGCAATTGTTCTCGCAAGTCTACACGCCGGCATCCGTCGCTTAACCCTGATTCAGCCAGTAAACCCATGAGGATCTGTATTGATCTCGACGGCGTGATTTGCCAGTTACGTGGTCCCGACCAGACCTACGCGGAATTGCAGCCAGTGCCCGGCGCCGTCGAGAAACTGCGACAACTGAAAGCCGCGGGACACTACCTGATCATCGCCACTGCCCGGCATATGAAAACCTGCGAGGGCAATGTCGGACGCGTGGTTGCCCGGCAGGGCGCCGTCACCCTCGAATGGCTCCGCCGGCATGGCATCGAATACGATGAGATTCACTTCGGCAAGCCGCACGCGCAGGTCTACCTCGACGACAATGCCTTGCGGTTCTCTGGATGGGAAAACATCGCCGGAGACGGCTCCAGCTTCCCGCGCAGCACCGAGCAGGTGCGCGCCGCTCAGAATGATGTCGCACGCGATGCCCCTTAGCCGGCGATTCACCAGTTTGGATTTCGAGTCAGCCGGTTTCAGCCGCGCCCGAGGGCTGCGCCGATGAAAGTCATCGTTCCCTGTTGCGGCCGTTCGAGTCGCTTTCCCGGGCAGCCGCCAAAGTGGATGCTCCCTGCGGCCGACGGACAGCCGATGCTGCGCCTCGCCCTGTCGGGCCTGCGGCTCGCACTCGACGACCTCATCGTCACGATCCTTCGCGAGCACGAGGAGAAGTTCGACGTGCAAGCGGGTCTGGCCAGCGTCTTCGGCAGGCCAATCCGCGTCGCGATTCTCGAAAAACCGACAGCCAGTCAATCGGAAACCGTGGCCGCAACGCTCCGCCAGGTAAGCCTCGAGGAACCCTTTCTGGTCAAGGACTCCGACGGCTACTTCCAGTGCCTGGACATCACCAGCGACGTCAACTACATCTGCGTCGACACGCTCAATCATTTCGACTTGATCAATCCGCGGAACAAAAGCTACGTGCAAGTGGATGCCGCCGACCGCATCCTCTCGATGCGCGAGAAAGTCGTCATCTCCGACTTGTTCAATGTAGGCGGCTACTTCTTTCGCTCGCCAGCCGAGTTCCTGCGCTACTACGATTCTCTTGCCACCACCGCCACCAACAGTGAGCTTTACCTGTCGAACGTGGTCTCCGCAATGCTGGCCGGCGGAGTGTCATTCGAAGCCCGCCGGACTTCCGGCTATCAAGACTGGGGCACGGCGCACGATTGGCGCCGAGCATTGCTCGGAAAATCTGCCTATCTGATCTCGCTGGATGGATTCGTCTTTGAACGCGGCTCGCGTTACTTCCGTCCGCGCTTCCAAGACGTGCGGCCGAATCCCAAGGCCGTCGAAGCGGTGCGCGAGTTGGCAAAAGCAGGAAATCAAATCGTGTACTTATCAATTCGCCCGCAGTCCGAAGAGAAACTGACCCGGCAACAACTGGTGGTCAACGAACTGCCAGCAGGGCAAATCGTCTGGGATTGCCCGAGCGCCCAGTGGCATCTCGTTACGGCGCCGCATCCGACCTTGCCGTTTGCAACGGGAATTGCCGCTGAGCTAGACCCGACGGGGCCAAATCTGGTCGAAGCACTTGCGAATGACGAACTTCGTTAGTTTCCTTATAGAATTAAGTATCAGGCATCATGATCACGCGCAGCTCGAGCGCGTCCCACGCCGCTTGGAGCTAAGTCAGTAGCAGAGTCATCGCCATGTCCGAACCACGGTGCCGGCGGGAATGTTTTGCCCAGGAAAGTCCAGTTCGGTGCTGGTTTCTGGATTCATGTTCCAATAAAGGTCGACGTGCTACAATAGTTCGTCGAGGTTGAGCGTGCGATTACATTACTATCAGGCTTATTGCTGCTATGACGAAGTCTGCGGTTCAAATTAGCAATTTCAGCGAATCCGATTTACCGCCGTTGTCCGAACTGCATATGGAAGCCTTCAAGGGCTACAAGAATGCGGGGATTGGTCGTCGCTATGTCCGCGAGTTTCTTCGCTGGCACCTACTGGCAGATTCCTCGATCACGCTTAAGGCCGAGATTGATGGGCAAACTTGCGGCTACATCGTCGGAGTTCCGGTCGGTGCCCAGTCGTCCATGAATCGCGACCTGCTGTCCGCATACGCTATCGGGGCGCTGACCCATCCGTGGGTCTTGCTGCAGCGAGATTATCGGGCATCGGCAATCGCAAAACTCAAGCGAGTTTTCGGCAGCGGGGCGAAGGCAAAACCGGTCTCGCCGGCCAACTCTCGTTACACGGGGCGCGGCATGGGCCTAGTCAGCATGGCGGTGTCACCACGCCAGAAGGGCAAAGGCGCAGGTACGGCGCTGATGACGGGCGCTGAACAACGTGCTCGCGAAATGCAGTACGACTACTTGCGACTTTCAGTCTACACCTACAACGACCGCGCGCGCGGAATTTACGAACGCATTGGCTGGGAACTTGAGACGACTAACGGGCAGGTCGCGATGTACCTAAAACCGCTGAACAGCGATAAAATCGCCTCGGGCTCCTTAGCCTCCATGTAGCACGAGTAACCGTAATTGTCAGCACCTGCTACTTTCAGTATACGCCGACAACGAGCGAGCTCGCCGAGTATACGAGCATTCCGGTCGGCAGCTGACTGCGAACACAGCGCGGGTCGTCTCTTTCTGGAAGTCCCTGGACGGCGCGGACATTCCATCCGTTTGAAGTCTAGCATCCATCTCTCGAATCCAATTGCGAATATCCGAAACTCCTCCATGATGTTCTCGATCTGCATTCCGAATTATAACTACGCTCGCTACTTGGGCCGTACGATTCAGAGCGTGCTTGATCAGCAGGGGCCGGAGCTCGAGATTCTCGTATCTGACAATGCGAGTACTGATGATTCCGTGACGGTGGTTCGCAGGTTTAACGATCCACGAATCAAGCTCCGACAGAATGCCTGCAACATCGGCTTCGCCGGCAACGTCGAACGTGCGGCGCGCATGGCCACCGGCGACCTGATGATCATGCTTTCCTCGGACGATCTGGTTCGAGCAGGCGCGCTAGCGTGTTACCAGCGGCTGTTTAAGCACCTGGGTACCGACGGCGAGTCGGCCATCATCAGTGCCAGTTGGGACGTCATCGACGCGGAAGGGCGGGTCATTGGCCATAAAGGGCCAGAGCGAAGCGTGTGGCTCGAATCCGATCGCCAGCCAGAGCTCGAACAGCTTCTCGGGGCAAAAGTCTACGGCGTTCCTGCTCAGGAGATGTTACGGCGATGCTTGGCAAAAATGCGAAATCCGTTCCATTTCGCCGCTACTTGCTATGCCTCAACGTTGTATCGCCAGGTCGAAGGCTACGGCAGTCGCTTGATGAACCCCGACAAGTGGTTTCACTGGAAAGTCCTGGGGGTCGCCAAAACTGCCTATTTCATCGACCAGACTCTGTTTGCTTATCGCTGGCACGCGTCGAACCAGACGGTCCAGCAGGCAGCCACCGATTCGCTCAAGTTGATGGTAGACGACTATACATCGACGTTGGAGTTGGATCCCACGACACTGAGTCGGGCAGGCATCTCGAAAGACGAACTTCTGAGTGCTTTCGTCGAATACGACGTCGCTCGTCATGGTTTGGCCACCTTGGCTCGGGGTGGCCGGCGTCGCGCTCGAAGAATCCTCGATTTCGGTCGCGCCACTTACCCCGACCATGTGCGCCGCAATAGCAAGATAAAGCTGCTGCGGCTGCTGCTGGCCATGGGACCCGTCGGGCAGTTTTGTGCCGCTCGGGCATACGGCGCATACAAGGCCGAGAATGGACGATCCTGAAGCCCGCTCGGGATGCTATAATATCAGTTCAGACGCAGCGCGGGAGTGCTGTTCGCGAATCCTGCCCCATCAACTGCGGCCTTCATGTCGGGCTTCATGAGTACACATCATCCCCAGGCCCTTCGGTCTTTCGACTTTTCGGCCCGCACCGCTCAGCGCGCAAAACATGGCTCACTTACCGGGCTGTCGCTGACCGGGATGTTGCTGTTCGTGATCGGCGTCCTGGTTGTCGCCTCGGGTTATGTAGCGCTTCGACCCAAAATCATGGGGGTCTCGCTCCACGCTTCACTCTTGCCGATTGGCCTGGCGTTCCCATTCATATTGTTGTCGCGCGGCGGTCAGCTTCCCATGCGCGTCCTGGTGGGACTCATCGCCTTTGTGGCCATCTATGCCTTCTCGGTCGTCAATGGCGCCAACATTGCCCTCAACGAGATTATCAAAATCGGTTCGACTTTCGCCACGATCACAACGTGCGCGCTGCTGGTGCGCACTCGTGCTGACTTCGTGGCGGGCTGTCTCGGCCTGGCAATCGGCGTGGCGGTGCTTGGCATTCCTGGCCTCAGGGGCGCCAGCGGCACACTCGAAGGTGTCGAGGTATTGGAGGGGGCCAACAAGAACACCTACTCACTGTTTGCTTTGCCGTGCATTCTGCTGTCCGGATACATCTATTTGAACATGCCGATTTCGCGGCTTGTCAAATGGGTCCTGGTCGGTTGTGCGACGATCTCTCTGCTGGTCATCTTCATGAGCGCCAATCGGAGCGGCTATCTTGGCGCCGCTCTGGTGGCTGTGATGCTGTTCTGGAATCGCCGCGGCCGGGGCCTGATCCTGGTGGCCCTGGTTGGGGCGGTCGTCGCCGGTTGGATCGTGTACTCCGGCAACTCCGCGGCCTTTGAACGCCGCCTACAACAAACCGCCGAGGGCACATCATCCGATGAATCTCGTGTGGCCTTGGTGATCGGAGCGTTTCAGATCGCTCTTGAGAACCCCATCGTAGGCGTATCACCTCAAAAGGCGCCGGAACACCTCGCTCGAGCCGCCGGTCAAGTTACTGGCCGCACCGGCCATCAGATTAAGGCGGCTCACAATGTCTTTGCCCACATCGCAGCCAGCAGTGGTTTGATTTGCTTTGCGGCGCTGCTCTATCTGGGGTGGGCACTTTGGAATCCCACCCCGAGAGATGCGCGCTGGGCCGGCAGAAAAGACGATCCGGTCCGACAGGTCCGACAGCTGCTCCGCATGATGGTCGTCTTATGGGTTATCCGCGGCATGTTCACGAGCGAGATCCATTTCAACGTCTCCTGCAATATTGCGATTGGTCTGATGCTAGGCCTGTACATTCTGGCCCTGCAAGAACGAAACGCCTGGCAACCGTCGCTCCTCGGCACTCAACCGGCGAAGATCTAAGCATGCGACGATTGCTCGCCTATTTCTGGTTCACGTTCGTCATGTGCGCGACCGCCGTTCTGTCCGACGTGACCATCATGCTGCGATTTCGCGGCTGGCTCGTGCGCCCTTGCTTTTCCGCATGTGGAAAAAGATTCCAAATCGCCAGCGGTGTACGCATTAACTTCACCACGCGAATGACGATCGGAGACGATGTCTACATCGCCCCTGGCTGCTGGATTAACGCCCATGGCGGCGTATCCCTGGACGATCAAGTCATGCTCGGACCGTACACCGTAGTCGTGACAACAGAACACCAACGCACCAACGGTTCCTACCGCTTTGGCCATACCCAGTCGCTGCCGATTCAGATTGGCCGAGGAAGCTGGACCGCCGCCCACGTGGTCGTGATCAAGGGAGTTCGCATCGGTCGCGGAGTCCTTGTAGCCGCTGGCGCTGTGGTAACCAAGAACCTCCCGGACAACTGCATTGCGGGCGGTGTCCCAGCGCGCGTTTTGCGCAATCTGGAATCAGTCACTTCCGACGTGGCATCTGGCGCCGCCGATTCGCACTGCGGCGCCACCCCATCTTGACTGTGGCACGGCCACAAAATCCCATCTCTTGAATAACTTTCCAGCATAAACCCACTGCACTCCTGATGACCTCCAACAACTTCCGGCTGGGCATCATCTCTGCCGCTGTCGGCGCTCGCGACGCAGAGGGGCGGTTGTTCTGCAATCACTCGGTCGGGCGGCTGATCGATCGATTCTGCCAGGTCTTGCCAGGCGTCAGGCTCTGCCTCCCACTACTGCCGACGGTCCAGCCCAAGAAACTGAACCACGAGATTCTGTTGCCCAGCGATCAGGTCGTCGCGTTGCCGCCGCTGGGAAGCGTGCTGCGCTCGCAACCGTACTACTTCCAAACCCGGCGGATCCTCAAGAACTTCTCGCGCGACGTCGATGTCCTGTTCATTCGCACGCCGTTTCAGCTTCCAGCCGCGCTGCGAAATCTCGGCACGCCAAAACTCGTGCACGTCGTCGGTGATCCCTTCGAAGTCGTGGCCGCCTCGAACGACTACCGCGGCATCGTGCGGCGAGTCGCCTTGCTCGCTGCCAATCGCGCCAACGCCAGTCTCGCCCGCACCATTGCCGAACCCATGACCCGCGCTGCCACCAACGGCCAGGAACTCTGGGACCGTCTTGGCTGCCGCGACGGTCGCGTGGTGGTTTCGTCCTGTATCTCGGAATCGGAAATCCAGCCCCGCCAGAACTTCCAGCTTGGCGATCCGCCACGCGTCCTTTTCGTGGGGTATCTGCGTCCGGAAAAGGGGGTCGGCTATTTGCTCGAAGCCTTCGACAAGCTGCGCCGCAAACGCCCTCTGAAACTGACTCTCGTCGGCGGCTCCGACCGCAAGACCGGCGTCGAAGCGGAATGGACGGAGCGTATCCGCCAGAGTGAATTTGCCAACGACATTACCATGACCGGCTCGCTCCCCTTTGGCCCGCAACTCTTTGATCTCTATCGTAGCCACGACATGTACGTGCTTCCCAGCCTCTCCGAAGGCACGCCGCGCACGCTCATCGAGGCCCGGGCCTTCGGTTGCCCGGTCGTCGCCACGCGCGTCGGCGGCATTCCCACCTCGGTCGAGCATGAGGTCAACGGCCTGCTTGTGCCTCCGCGAGACGCGGAGCAATTGGCAAGCGCCATGGAGCGTATTCTGACCGATGATCCGCTCCGAGAACGCCTGAGCAAAACCGGCTTCGAGTATGCCCAACAGCACACGGTGGAGAAGTTCGCCGACGAACTGATCGAAGAACTACGCACCCTGGCCGATCAATTCGTCCCCTCTCGCTGCTAATTGCATAAATGCCTGAATCCGCCCTCCCAACCGCCCAACCGCTCCCCTTCGTCTCGGTCGTCATGCCCATTCGCAATGAGGCGGGCTACATTCGCGAAGGTATCGCTGCGCTCCTCGAGCAAGATTACCCCGCGGACCGCTTCGAAATCATCGTCGCCGACGGCATGTCCGACGACGGCACCCGGGCGATTCTGGAAGAGCTGACCAAAAGCTGCTCCAAGCTGGTTGTGATCGACAACCCCGACCGCATCGTGTCGACCGGCCTGAACGCGGCGATCGAGCGCGCGCAAGGTGAAATCATCCTGCGACTGGACGGACATGCCGAAATTGCCAAGGACTTCATCCTGCAAAACGTGCTGCTGCTCGACGAACATCCTGAAGCCTGGATCGTCGGCGGGCCGATCGTGCACGTGGGTCGTAATTCCTTCGCCAAGGCGGTGGCCGTCGCGATGTCCAGCCGCTTCGGTGTGGGAAACGCATCGCACCGGTTCGCCGACTTCGAGGGTTATGCCGAGGGGTGCGCGTTCCCGGCGATTCGCAAATGGGTCTTCGACCGCGTGGGAAACTTCGACGAGCGGCTGGTCCGCAACCAGGACGACGAGTTTAACTACCGCGTCACCACCGCCGGCGGCAAAGTCTTCATCTCGCCGCGCGTGCGTTACGCGTACTTCGTGCGAGACACCCCGCGAAAGCTCTTCCGCCAGTATTTTCAGTACAGTTTCTGGCGCATTCCCGTCATTCGGAAGCACAAACGGCCGACGACGCTCCGGCAGATCGTCCCAACGCTGTTCTTCGCCTTGATGTTGGGCCTGCTCATCCTCGGACTTGCGCTGCGGCAACCGCTCATTGCGTTTGCACTTCCTTGCGCCTATCTTCTGGCGCTGGTGGCCATTGCCCTGCCGTATGTTCGCAGCGAAGGCTTGAGCGTGGCTTGGCGCGTTCCGATTGCCATGTTCACGCTTCAAGTCGCTTACGCCTGGGGGATGGTCTATGGCCTGTTTGCGGCTTTGTTCTATCGAAATGCATGGGGCACGACTGGCCGCATGTCGACGCTCAGCCGCTAGATCTTTTTCCTTCAATCTAAGAATTCGACAGACATCTCCATCCTGGCGCAATTGCGAGATTCCAGTCCCATGTCGACCCTCAAAGTTCCCTTCTTTCGACCCGCCATCGGCGAACCTGAAATTGCCGAGGTGGTCAACTGCCTCCGCTCAGGCTGGTTGACCAGCGGCCCGACGACCAAGCGATTCGAATCCGAGTTCGCCGCGGCGGTCGGCGGAAAGTACGCGGTCGCGCTCAACTCAGCGACCGCTGCGCTGCACCTGGCCGCCGACGCACTCGGCCTCAAGGCCGGTCAAGCCGTGCTCGTTCCCACGCTCACCTTCGCCGCCACGGCCGAAATCGTCCGCTACCTGGGCGGCATTCCCATTCTGGTCGACTGTGACCCGACAACCTCGAACATGGATCTGGCCGACGCCGAGCGCAAGCTCGCACTGCTGCGCGACGGCCAGATTCCCGCTGCGCCCGGCCACGAGACGGAAGTGGTAGGCATCATTCCCGTCCACGTCGGCGGTGCGATGATGGACATGAACGCCGTCAACGCGTTTGCAAAGAAACATAACCTGTGGGTGGTTGAAGACGCGGCCCACGCCTTTCCCGCGGCCTGGCGACCCTCGGCCAATGCTCCCTGGCAGCGCTGCGGGCAGAATACTTCTGCCGTCGCCTGCTACTCGTTCTACGCCAACAAGACGATCACGACCGGCGAAGGCGGAATGGCCGTAACCGACGATCAGCAGCTTGCCGACCGCATTCGCATGATGTCGCTCCATGGGCTCTCCCACGATGCCTGGGGACGCTACTCGGGCGGCGGAAGCTGGGACTACCGAATCGTCGAAGCGGGTTACAAATACAACCTGACCGACATCGCGGCGGCGATCGGCGTGCACCAATTAGCCCGCGCCGAAGAGATGCGCCTCGAGCGCGAATCGCTCGCTCGCTGGTACGGCGAAGCGCTGGGAGACGTCGCTGCCATCGAACTGCCCAACGTGCCGGCGAACCGGATTCATTCCTGGCATTTGTATCCGCTGCGATTGCGGCTCGAGCGACTTTCAATCGATCGCAATGCGTTCTTCGTCGCGATGCGCGAAGCAGGCGTCGGCTGCTCGGTCCACTGGCGCCCGCTGCACTTGCATCCCTACTACAGCGAACGCTTTGGCTGGACGCCTGAACTGTTGCCCGTCGCCACGAAGCTTTGGGAACGATTCATCAGCCTGCCGCTGTTCCCGGGCATGCGCGAAGACGAGCGCGATTACGTCGTCGAAGTTGTGCGCCGCATCTGCGCGGAAAACGCGGCTTAGAAACTGCCCGCAGGCGGAGAACTCGCGTATCACCGCCGTCCTGGGCATCTCAGGGTTCTATCACGACTCGGCGGCGGCGCTCATCGTCGATGGCCAGATCGTGGCGGCTGCCGAACAGGAACGCTTCAGCCGCCGCAAGCACGACGCCGGCTTCCCGCAGCAGGCGATTGACTACTGCCTGCACGCGGGCGGTCTTCAACCTGAAGATCTTGACTACGTTGGCTTTTACGACAAGCCGCTGCTGAAGTTCGAGCGGCTGCTGGAAACCTATCTCGCGTACGCGCCAGTTGGTTTCCGCTCCTTTGTCGATGTGATTCCCGGCTGGCTGCGCGAGAAGCTGCACGTGCCGCGCGCGATGCGCCGCGGGCTCGGTGGCCGCTTCCCTCGGCGGCTGCTGTTCGCCGAGCATCACGAGTCGCACGCCGCGAGTGCGTTCTTCCCGTCGCCTTTCGAAGAAGCGGCGGTCCTCACCTTCGACGGCGTCGGCGAGTGGGCCACGGCCAGCATCGGGGTAGGGCAGGGGAGCCGTCTCCGGCTGACACACGAGTTGCGCTTTCCTCACTCGCTCGGCATGTTGTACTCCGCGTTCACCGCGTTTTGCGGCTTCGCGGTGAACGACGGCGAATACAAGCTGATGGGGCTCGCGCCGAACGGCGAGCCGCGCTATGCCGACCTGATCCGCGAAAAGCTGCTTGATCTCAAGCCAGACGGCTCGTTTCGGCTCGACATGCAGTACTTCAATTACTGCGCCGGCCGACGCATGACGTCGCCCGCGTTCGCGCGGCTGTTTGGTGGTCCGCCGCGCCTCCCCGAGGCCGAGATCACCCAGCGCGAAATGGACCTCGCCGCATCGATTCAAGCCGTCACCGAAGACATCGTCCTGCGAGCCGCAAGACATGTCCATCAGCTCACCGGCATGCGCAAGCTGTGCCTCGCTGGCGGTGTGGCCCTCAACAGCGTCGCCAACGGCAGGCTTCTGCGCGAAGGGCCTTTCGAAAACATCTGGATTCAACCCGCGGCCGGCGATTCCGGCGGAGCGATTGGCGTGGCGCTGCTCATCTGGCATCAACTGCTCGCAAATCCGCGACTCACGTCGTCGCAGGACTCGATGCGGGGATCTCTCTTGGGCCCGTCGTTCACGGCAGACGAGATTCGCACGGCCCTGAACCGCGCCGGCACGACGTACCGCGAGTTCGACTCGGACGACGAACTTTGCGATCACGTCGCGCATCTTCTGGATGACGGCCGTGTCGTCGGTTGGTTTCAAGGAGGCATGGAGTTCGGCCCGCGGGCGCTTGGCGGCCGCAGCATCCTGGCCGATGCCCGCCGCGGGTCAATGCAAGCACTGCTCAACCACAAGATCAAACAGCGGGAATCGTTTCGGCCGTTTGCTCCAGCTGTGCTCGCCGAATTTGCCGAGTCCTACTTCGACCTGCCGTCGGCTGTGGAAAGTCCGTACATGCTGCTGGTCCTCCCGGTTCACGAGCAACAGCGTTCCACGATCCCGGCCGTCACGCACATCGACGGTTCGGCCCGGGTGCAGACCGTGTCCACCTCCCCTGCCTGCCGGTTCCGGCTATTGCTCGAGCACTTCCACGCGCGTGCGGGCTGTCCCGTGCTGGTGAACACGAGCTTCAACGTGCGCGATGAACCCATCGTGTGCACACCGGCAGACGCCTTGCGTTGTTATTGGAAGACGGAGATCGACGTGCTGGTGATGGACCGCTATGTGCTGGAGAAGTCGCCCACGCCTCGTTGATGCCGCCATGCCACTCGTAACATTCAATTCTCGTCCGAGCTTGCTCCAGCTGTACCGCTTCGCGTCGATTGGCTTGCCGCTGGTATCCATTGTCGCGGCAGCGCTCGCCTGGCGACGCGGCAATCTCGACGCCACGTACGCTTGTGCCATCCTGGCCGCGCTGACATTCATCCTCGGCCGTATCCGACCTCGGTGGTTCCAGCCGCTCTACCTGGCAGGCTCGGCCCTCAGCTACCCATTCGCCTGGCTATTCGGCTACCTGCTGCTCGCGGCCGTCTATTTCCTGCTGATTGCGCCAATTGGGCTGGTTCTGCGACTCGCGCGCCGCGATCCGCTTGCACGCGGCTTCGATCGTGAGGCACAATCTTACTGGGTCGCCCGCTCCGCAGACGACAATCGCAAGCGTTACTTCCGCCAGTACTGAAATTCGCACCGAGCACGCTGTGAACGAATCCGCTTCCACGACGACGCCAGCAACCAGTGACTCACCGCGCGCTGTTGCGCCCCCTTGGAGTTTGGCCTTCCGTATCGCCAAGCGATTGTTCGACCTGCTTGCCGCTGGCACCGGCCTGCTGCTCTTGAGCCCTGTGCTACTGCTCGCTGCCCTGGCCGTAAAACTTGGCTCGCGCGGTCCCGTGCTGTTCGTCCAGCAGCGGATGGGCCGCAACTTCAAGCCGTTCGGCATCTATAAGTTCCGCACGATGATCACGGACGCCGAACGCGTCGGCGGGCAGATTACCTTCGGCCGCGATCCACGGATCACTCGTGTCGGACACATCCTGCGACAGACCAAGCTCGACGAACTGCCGCAACTGGTGAACGTGCTGACCGGCCAGATGAGCCTCGTCGGCCCGCGCCCCGAAGTCCCTCGCTACGTCGATCTGTATCAGCAGGACTACACCTACGTCCTCTCGATCCGGCCGGGAATTACCGATCTCGCCTCGCTCAAGTACCGCGACGAAGCCGAACAGCTCGCCTTGAGCGCCGATCCGGCCAAGGAGTATGCCGAGCGAATTCTGCCCGATAAGATCGCGCTCGCGCGCCAGTACATCGACACCGCCACCTTCATCGGCGACCTGTCGATCATCTTCCGCACGTTCGTGCGGGTCGCCCGCTAAGGGCTCAGGCGCCCGCGCACGTACACATCCATTCCTATCTGCTCGATAGCCGGATCAACGAGCGCTACCGCCTCGGCCATGAGCCGTTTACCGTCGCCCCCAATCGGGCTGGGCGCGCCGCTTCCACCGACAAGTTTCGGCGCAATGAAGACGTGCGCCTCGTCAACCTGGCCGACATCGAAAAGGCTGCCGAGCAACTGTCCGCCGCCTTCGACGAGCACGTTCGTCATTTGCCGGCGGCCGAGTTCGGCCAGCAGCGCCAGCAATCGCTCCGTCTGTGACTCGCCCGGGCAGCGGAGCACTTCACATCCCGCCCGCTCAAGTGCCTTGCAATTCTCGGGCGGAGCGTTGCTCGCCGTCGCAACGATTACGGGCACTTCGCGCGCAGTCTTCACAAGCTGACTCGTAAGCGGCAGCCTTGCCCGGCTGTCCACGACGATGCGTGCCGGCGTGCGCACTCCCGCTGGCCGAGCGGTGAGCAGCGGGTCGTCGGCCAGGGCCGTGCC
>JBGSKX010000267.1:0-13716 GCA_041741015.1 Pirellulales bacterium | reverse complement strand
CCGAGTCGCCCGTTGAAGCGATGCCCGCCGATGAGGCGGCACCCGCGGGCGCAGCAGTCGAGGGCACGGCGGCCGGAGTGGGCGTCGGTGCGAAGGGCCAGAACTACGGCGGCCCCGGCTTCGTGACTACGCCGGTAGAGGCTTACTTCCGCGCCGGAGAACGGATCGCCTTCGAAGTGCAGATCCCCAAGGCCATGCAGCTCTACAAGGCCGAACACAACAACAAAGGCCCCAAGACGCACGAAGAGTACATGAACATCATCATCAAGGAAAACGGCGTCCAGCTGCCGGAGCTGCCGGCCGGCGAGGAATACCTATACGATCCGAAGACCGAGCAGCTGATGGTGAAGAAGGCGTCGCCCTAAGCGCGCACGCGATACTACTGCATCTTTTTCCGCAAATCGCCGTCTTCATAGTCGGCCACCAGCCAGCGATCGCCGTGGCGTTCGAGCCGGACCTTGAACTTGCGAATGTAGTTTTCGTACGGAATCGAACCACCGTTATCGCGGGCTTGGATGCGGCCCGTGAAGTACGCCGTTGCGGTCGGCGGCGAAGTGAGCTTGTTGATCGTCACTTCCAGGTCGCGTCCCACGACGGCCGACTGCACCGTGACGCGCCGCAGCACCGATTCAGCCTGCCGAACGCCGGGACAGTTCGGCGAGAACGATGCCAGCACCATCGGCATATCGTTCGCCTCGAGATTTTCGGCGATGCCGTGCAGCGTGTCTCCGACCTCTTCGGTATCGGTGACGATGGCTCGTTCCAGTACGACCAGCCCCGCCATCAATCCCACCGAGGCCACCAGCGCGGCGATGACCCACATGCTGCCCGTGCGCATGAAGAGCACGCCAAAGCAGAGTATCAGGAACGTGCAGAGCACAACGCTGGGCCAAGGACTTTCCAGGAAAATACTCACGGCACACCTCCCGGATGCGAAGGTTCTTCAGCCTGACGAACAGCGGAACGCGATTTCCACAACATGTAGCTGGCCAGTCCCATCGCGGCCACACACACGGAAGCCAGCGGCCAGATCGGGATAATCAACTCGCCCACGGCGGGAGGCACGGCCTCGCCCTCCTCGCCGGCCTCGCGCGCGGCCGGTTCGCCTTCCGCCTGCCGACGGAGAATCTCCTCCCGGGCCATGTATTGCATCTCGAGCCGCCGCTGCCGCTTGGCATACTGCGGCATGATCACCAGCACGCACACGAGCCCCGCCGCGCTGAACACGAGCAGCCAGAACCAGGGAGAATCGGTAATCGGCCGAGCGACCGAGAGCTGTGACGAACCGGGCATATGCGAGCGACGTGAGCTAGCCGAGAAGCGAGATTAACTTTCTGCATCATAGCAGGAAAGCAAAATTCATTGGTGGCTATCGGATCCTGACAGCCCCCGGCTTTGCCGGGGGGCGCGTTCAAAGCACGTTGTTCCATGACGCGCCCACAACAATAAAAAAACCCCCGCAACTTGCCGGGGGCTCTTTATCATTCGGGACGAGTGAACTGAATGGCCGCTTACTTCTTCTTCAGCACGAACGGCCCGCCGTACGTCGCCGTGTCGGCGAGCTGCTCTTCGATCCGCAGCAGTTGGTTGTACTTGGCAATCCGGTCGGTGCGGCTGGCGCTGCCGGTCTTGATCTGGCCGGTCGAAAGCCCCACGGCCAGGTCGGCGATGGTCGAGTCCTCGGTCTCGCCGCTGCGATGGCTGCTGATCGTGGTGTAACCGTTCCGCTGCGCGAGCTGGATCGACTCGATCGTTTCGCTGAGCGAACCGATCTGGTTCACCTTGATCAGGATGCTGTTGGCGATCCCCTCGTCGATGCCGCGCTGCAGCCGCTTGGTGTTGGTCACAAACAGGTCGTCGCCCACCAGTTGCACCCGGTTGCCGAGCCGCTCGGTCAGCATCTTCCAGCCTTCCCAGTCGTCTTCGCTGCAACCGTCTTCGATCGAACAAATCGGATACTTGTCGACCCAGCCGGCCAGGAAATCGACCATCGCGCCCGCGTCAATGTTCTTGCCGTCGATCGTGTAGAGCTTCTTCTTCGAGTCGTAAAACTCGGTGGCCGCGACGTCGAGCGCAATCCACATCTGCTCGCCGGGCTGATAGCCGGCCGCAGAAATGGCTTCCAGGATCAGATCCAGGGCCGCACCATTGCTGGGCAGGTCCGGGGCGAAACCACCTTCATCGCCCACCGCCGTGTTGAGCTTCTTCCCCTTGAGCACCTTCTTCAGGGCGTGAAACGTCTCGACGCCCGCCCGCAGCGCATCGGAGAAGTTGTCGAAGCCCAGCGGCATGACCATGAACTCCTGCACGTCGACCGAGTTGTCCGCGTGCTGTCCGCCATTGATGATGTTCATCATCGGCGCGGGCAGCATCCGGGCGCCGGGTCCGCCCAGGTAACGGAACAGCGGAAGGCCACAGTGCTCGGCCGCGGCGTGGGCCACCGCCAGCGAGACGCCCAGGATCGCGTTGGCGCCCAAGTTCTTCTTGTTCTCGGTGCCGTCGAGTTCGATCATCGTGCGATCGATCTCGGCCTGGTCCAGGGCGTCCATCCCTTCCAGCGCGTCGGCGATCTTCTCGTTCACGTTGTCGACCGCCTGGAGCACGCCCTTGCCCAGATAGACCTTGCTGTCGTTCGTGTCGCGCAGTTCCCAGGCTTCGTGCATGCCCGTGCTCGCTCCGCTGGGAACGGCGGCCCGGCCGAACGAACCGTCGACGAGTTGAACGTCGACTTCCACGGTCGGATTGCCGCGGCTGTCGAGAATCTGGCGAGCATGAATGTCGATAATGGCGCTCATTGCAAATCTACTTTCGTTCTGTGTCTGTTGCTTGCTTGTGGGGGAGTCAATACGGAAATGGCGAGTCGGGTCCGAACTGATCGCCAGCCGGCGAATCGCCGTTTTGAGCAAAACGGTTTGGCGGCTAGGCCGACTTGAAGACCTCGATCTTCACGCCCAGCACCAGGTGCTTCGACTTCTGGCGAAAGTCAAGCATGTGGGGGGCTGTCGAATGGGCTTTCAGGTCGTCGAGCGTTTCCCACCGCTCGTGCATCACGACGACGCTATCGCTCGCCGTCGACTTCGCCGGATCGCCCCAGGGCACTTCAATGCTGGGGGCGTATTCCACGCAGCCCTTCTCGGCATGCACGTGCGGCAGCAGATCCTTCTGCAGCGCGAGGAATTCTTCGCGATGCCCACCGGTCAATTGAATGGTGGCGACAACATAAATCATGAGTTTCTCCTGCCGAACAAGATGCCGCCTAGCCAAGCCGGCATTTTGAAGCGCAGCGGCCGTTTACGCAATGGGCCGGCAGCAGTGCGGGCCATAACCTCGGCCTTGAAACATCAAAAGGATTTGGGTGCCACCGGTGCTGCGGAGCAGTCACCGGTGCATTTCGCGCCCTAATCGAGCCCGCCTGGTAAACCGTCTGACATTCCGGCGAACACAGGTGAGCCGCCACGCGGCCACCTGTGCCACCCGGCATAGCGCTTTAATTCACGCCTTTCGTTCCCACGAATCTAAACATGCAACGGGCTAACGAACGCAGAATGCGGCCTACTTGCCGCGATGCTGACGCGACTCGGTCACTTCCACGGCCTTCAGCAGGCCCCGAGCCTTGTTGAGCGTTTCCTGATACTCCTCGCTCGGCTGGCTGTCGGCCACGATCCCGGCGCCCGCCTGCACATAGGCCTTGTTTCCCTGAACCACCAGGGTTCGCAGCGCGATGCAGGTATCCATGTTGCCGTTGAAGTCGACGTAGCCCACCGCTCCGGCATACGGCCCGCGGCGATGCGGTTCGATCTCGTCGATGATCTCCATCGCCCGGACCTTCGGCGCGCCCGAGACAGTTCCCGCCGGCAGGCATGCCCGTAGGGCGTCGAACGCGTCGCGCCCCTCGGCCAGTTGGCCCGTGACGTTCGAGGTGATGTGCATCACGTGGCTGTAGCGTTCGATCGTCATCACATCGGTGAGCTCGACCGTGCGATACTGAGCCACCCGGCCCACGTCGTTCCGTCCCAGGTCCACCAGCATCACGTGTTCGGCCCGCTCTTTCGGATCGGCCAGCAGTTCTTCGGCCAGGCGGCGATCCTCTTCCTCGGTCGCGCCGCGGCGGCGTGTGCCGGCCAGCGGGCGCACCGTGACCTTGCCTTCCACGACGCGAACCATGATCTCCGGCGAGCTGCCGACCAGCGTCACGCTCGGCGTCCGCAAATAGAACATGAACGGACTGGGATTCACCACCCGCAGCGTGCGATAGATCTCGAACGGTTCGCAGCGGATGTCAAGTGTGAGCCTTTGGCTTATCACGACCTGAAAGATATCGCCGGCGCGGATGTACTCCACGCACTTGCGCACGGCGCCTTCGAAGTCGGCCTGCGTGAAGTTCGACTGGTACTTGATCGTCGGCACGCCGCCGGTCTCGATGTCGGCCGGCGGCAGCGTGGCGTCCGGCCGCTCGAGCTGCGCGACGATCTGATCGATCCGCTGCTGGGCGTCCGCATAGGCCGCCTTCAGGTCGCGGCTGAACTTGTCGAGCCGCGCCATCGCGATCACGACGTTCGTCTTGTTCACGTGATCGAACACGACCATGTGGTCGTAGAACGCAAATGCCAGGTCCGGCAGGTCGCGATCGTTCTCTGGTGCGTTCGGCAGGTTCTCGCTATAGCGAATCACGTCGTAGCCGGCGTATCCCACCGCGCCCGAGGTGAACGGCGGCAGCTCGGGCAGCGTAGCCGAGCGGATCGCATCCACCCGGCTCTTGAGCTCCGCGAGCGGGTCTTCGGCCGTGAAGGTCGTCGTGCCGGCACTGTCGACGACCGTGACTTCGCGGCCGCGGGCTTCAAGCTGCAGGAACGGGTCGGCCGCCAGGAAGCTGTAGCGTCCGACCTTCTCGCCGCCGATCACGCTCTCGAACAGGCACGCCGTCGGACCGGCGTCGATCTTGTGGAACGCCGAGACCGGCGTCAGCGTGTCGCCGAGCAGCCGGCGATAGACGGGCACCAGTTCCACGCCGTTGGCGAGTTGCTGGAAAGCGTCGAAGTCGGGAAAGTGTTTCATACGCAAATCTAGCTCAGGGAAGCGCCGCGCCAGCCGCAGGCAATTGGACACGCACCTGCCGCGTGGGTTCGCTGGGTGCCGGCGCCCCGGCACCGCCGTGCGCGGCTCGGCACGTTTCGCTCTCGCGGGGTACTTCCTTCGGCTGTTGTAGCAAGCAGGCGGAGTGCTAACAATCCGAGCGGCGCCTGGCTGGGGAAAAGTGCCGCTCGCCGCGAAAAAAAGTTCTGCGGACGCGCGGAGTTGCGCTCCTTGCAACGTCCTTAAACTACGCAGAGCCGCACTCGCCTTGACACCCCCAGCGCGGCTGTTAGAATCCCACTGGCTTTGCGCCGCCCCTTGATATAATTGATCTGAACGGCGGTTTTTTCGGTGCGGTCGCTGACTGTTTAAGTGCGGCGCACGCGGCCGCCGCAGACGCGTCTTGGGGACTTCCATGAAGTGCCAGCAGTGCAACAAAACGGCGACGTTCCACATCACGGAACTCACCAAGGGTAAACCGCAAGAGTTGCACCTCTGCGAAGAGCACGCCCGGCAGTACCTCACCCAAGAGGAGGAGCCGGCAGTCGCCCCCAGCCTGGCGGGCGTCCTCGCCCAGCAGCTTGCCGTGGGTCAGACGGCCGAAGAACTGGCCAAGCTCGATCAGCGGGCATGCCCCGTCTGCGGAATTACGTTTTACGAATTTCGCAACCAGGGTCGCCTCGGCTGTCCTTATGATTACGTCTGCTTCCAGGCCGAACTCGATCCCTTGATCGTGAACATCCACGGCGAGACCGAGCACGTCGGCAAGAAGTCCGCCCGCTTTCCGGAGGGGACGGAGAAGCGCACCCAGCTCATCCGGCTGCGGCGCGAGATGAAAGAGGCGATCGACGACGAAGATTACGAACTGGCGTCGAAGCTTCGCGACGACATTCGTAAAATTGAAGAGTCGCCCCCCAGCAAGAAGAAATAGCACAACTCCCTCAGGGCGACGGACACTCCGGCGGCGGGACTCTTAGCGGTGGATCTGAACGAACTAGTCAGCACGAGTGGCGAATGGCTCCGGGGCAGCGGTCCCGAGAGTGATATCGTCATTTCCAGCCGCATTCGCCTGGCTCGCAACCTGGCCGAGTTTCCCTTCATCAGCCGCGCCACCCAGCAAGACCGCACCGAGATCGAGAACACGCTCCGCGATCGCGTGCTCGAAGTGCAAGAGTCGGGCGAGCTGGAATACGTCAACGTCAACGACCTGAAAGTCATCGACCGACAGTTCCTGGTCGAGCGGCAGCTCATCAGCCGCGAACATGCCGAGAGCGAAGGCGCTCGCGGCGTCGCCATCGCCCGCAATGAGCAAGTCAGCCTGATGATCAACGAAGAGGATCATCTGCGGATCCAGGTCATGCACAGCGGGCTCGACCTGCAATCTGCCTGGGAGCAGATCGATCAGATCGACTCATTGCTGGCCCAGAAGGTGAACTTCGCCTACCACCCGAAGCTCGGTTTCCTCACGGCCTGCCCCACGAACGTCGGCACCGGACTCCGCGTGAGCGTGATGCTGCATCTGCCGGCGCTGGTGATCACGCGGCAGATCGACAAAGTCTTCCGCAGCCTGCAGAAGATCAGCCTCGCCGTCCGCGGCCTGTATGGCGAAGGCTCGCAGGCGATGGGCGACTTCTACCAGATCTCGAACCAGATCACGCTCGGCAAGAAAGAGAATGACCTGGTCAAGCAGGTCGGCGACATCGTCCCCAAGCTGATCGAGTACGAACGCAAGGCCCGCGACTTCCTGGTTCGCGAGAGCCACGAAAACCTGCACGACAAAGTCGCCCGGGCGTACGGCATCCTCCGCACCGCCCAGACGATCAGCTCTGAAGAGACGATGCACCTGCTTTCCAGCGTGCGGATGGGCGTGAACCTGGGGCTGATCGAAGACCTGCAGATTCCGCTGCTGAACGAGCTCTTCATCCACACGCAGCCGGCGCACTTGCAGAAGCTGCGCGGCGTGGAACTCGACACGGCCGACCGCAACATCGAGCGCGCTCGCTACCTGCGTCGGCATCTGAACAAGAGCAACGGCGACGAAGCGAACTAGTCCGCTTTATTCAGGGTGCCACTCTACGCCGTTAACTCGATTCGGCGTGTGATACGGTCGGGTGCCACAGGTGGCCGCGTGGCGGCTCACCTGTGCACTTCTGAGAATGTCAGCACGGTCCGCACGGTCCATCTGTGGTTCTCCCTCTTCCCGCTGTCTTCCCTCTGCGTCCCTCCGCGTCCTCTGCGGTTAGTCAATCACCTCTGTTTCCCGCGAATCGCGGTCACCACCTGCTGCGGCACAAAGCGGCCGAGTTCTTCGTCGCCCGCCATCGAGGCGATCTGCTTGATCAGCGAACTACTGATGTGCGAATACTGACCGTCGGCCATCAGCAGGATCGTTTCGATGCCTGGGTCGAGCTTGCGGTTGGCCATGATCATGGTGAATTCGCTTTCGATGTCTCCCAGCGAGCGAACACCGCGCAAGAGCACGCTCGCCCCGGCCTGGCGGCAGAACTTCACAGCCAGCCCGCTGAACGAACCGACTTCGACGTTTGGCAGATGAGCCACGACACTCGTAACCAACGCCACGCGTTCCTCGGGCGTGAACATCGATTGCTTCTCGACGTTGATGCCGATCCCGACCACGAGCCGGTCGACCAGCCGGCTGGAACGTTCGATGACGTTCAGATGCCCCAGCGTGATGGGATCGAACGAACCGGTGTACACGGCGACGCGCGAGTTGGAATTGGTCATGTCGTGGGCGCGGGGCTAAATGGACTGGTGGAAGCGAATGCGGGACTTCGCAATTCTAGCCCCGAAACCGTCCGAACGCGAAGAGCACTGCCCCTAAAGCCGGCGAATACTTTCGCCTGGAATGTCTTCCAAGAAGGTGGCGCTGCTGTGCTTGAAAGATCGCCTACACCACGTCGCCGCGCACCCAGCGGCGGTAGGTCGTCACCGCCAGCCCCACGCCGATGGCGGCGTTGAGCACGCAGAAGCCGGCAAACAGATACGGCATGTAGGGATCCAGGTTCTTCATGCTCCGCACCAGATACTCACTAGCCTGGCTGATCGTCGCCCAGGCGCCGAGTAGCCAGGCCAACGTGATCGCAGCCACGATTGGCAGCCAGAACCGCCAGCGCAGCGTCGCCACGCCAACGCCAAAGACGAACGTCGCGAGGCTCCACAGCAGCGCGTAGAAGAACGCCATCGCAACGAGTAATCCCCACAACCGATTGGCTGGTGGAAAGAAATACCAGGTGGAGATAAACATCGCCAACACCAGTAGCGACGCCATGCTGGTCCACACGACAACGTCCAGCGCCATGGCGGCGAAGTACTGCCGATAGTAACGCTCTCGCGTGACGGGCCGTAAGATCTCCTGGCTCATCGCCCGCCGTCGCGATTGCCAGGGAGCGAGCGGCACCAACAACAGAATCGCGCATGTGACGGCAAGTGTCAGACTCGCCCAGGCACCAGCTGCCTCAGCAGAGCCTCCAGCAAGGAAGCCGACCAGTGCCCCTCCCGCCACGATGGCCGCGGGCAACAGCAAGATCACGGGCACAATCGCCACCGGCGCCCGCCACCGCTGCACTTGCGGCAACCAATATGCGTGCGTGAGTCGCTGAGCCGCCGCCTCGCGCATGTCCAGCAGCCAATCGTTGACGGGATTCACTCCCACCGCGGTCGTCGGCGTTTCAATCGTGAACTCGTCGTTGGTCGTGATCCCCTTCCGCGGCATGCGAAGCAGCATGATGGCGGCGACCACCTGCGAGACGACCGCCAGCACGATCAACGAAATCGCCAGGTAAGGACGGTCCCCCTGGTAAATCTGTTCCAACAGCGGGGTGTGCTTCATGGGAAGGGGGCGGTTATCCCACGCGATAAATACGGGTAGCGCCATCACCAGCAGGATCGCTCGCGGCCAGCAGACGACCGCTCCCGCCAGGATCGCCACCAGGGCATGGATCGCCAGCACACCCGGCGGCCAACGGCCCACCGCAATTCCGAGCGCCGGGATCAACAACCACAGGACCGAACACAGCAGCGCCGCCACCACCAAATGCGGGGCCGCATAACCGGGAATCGCCTGCGCGCCCGCGTGACTGAACTGCCGCCGCACGTGCAGGCCCAAAAAGCACGCGATCAGGTTGCCGTAAATCACCGAGATGATCGCCTGGCCTTGTCGCTGCGCCGGCAGGTTCCAGTCGTAGTACCAGAACCAAAAACAAATGATCAGCAGATACGTAATCCCCAGCACCCAAAACCGCGGGCGCTCCAGATACGTGCGCAGCACCTGCCAGTAGCGGTTACTCATCGTGCAGCTCCAGGAAGATCTCTTCCAGGTTCAAATCTTCCACCTCGACCGTCGCGTGCCAGTCGGCTTCCAGCCGGTCCAGCATCTCCGGCGTCACCAGCCGCGTCGTCACCAGGGCCTGCTTGCCCTGGATCCGCTGCGTCAGGATGCCCGGCATGTCGAATCGCTCCGGGAACGTGTTTACCGAGACGAGCCGCAGCCGTTTGATCTGGTCCTTCAATTCGCCGAGCTCGCCGAAGAAGCTGATCTTGCCGTTCTGCAAAATCGCCACCCGATCGGCCACGCGCTCGAGGTCAGAAGTGATGTGCGTCGAGAACAGCACCGTGCGGTTGCCGCCGGCGGCGATCTCGAGCACGACCTTGAGGAACTCGCGGCGTGCCGAGGGGTCGAGACTCGCCACGGGTTCGTCGAGGATGAGTAAATCCGGCTCGTGACCGAGCGCCATCACCAGCGTCAGCTTTTGGGCTTCGCCGACTGAGAGTGTGCCGGCCCGCTGGTTGAGTGGAAGTCGCCAATCGGCAGCAAGCTGCCGCACGAGGGCGCCATTCCAGCGCCGGTAGAACGAGCCGGTGTAGTCGAGCAGATGCGAAACGCGCATCCACGGATAGAGCTGCGGCGTTTGCGGCACGTAGCCCAGGTATTGCTTGGCGCTGGCGCTCAGCGTCCAGGCCGGTTCGCCCAGGATCGTGACCGTGCCGTGTTGCGGCTGTGCCAGTCCGAGCGCGCAGCGGAGCAGCGTGGTCTTGCCGGCGCCGTTCTTTCCGAGCAGGCCCACGACGCTGCCGCTGGGAATCGCCAGATCGAGCCGATCGAGCACCGCCCGTTCGCCGTAAAGCTTCGAAACGGCGCGGAATTCGAGGGCATTCTCGGGAGGAAAAGGATTCATGATTGGTCGAGCTCCTTGAGGACCCGATCGATGAGCGATTTGACCTGGGTGGCCGAAAGATTGAGCTGGTAGGCCTCGGCCGCGACTTGGCGCAGCAGAGGCATTAGCTTCTCCTGCCGCTCGCGAACGCTGCCGTTCTCGCTGGCCGCGGTGCGCGGGGCGACGCGCATCCCCTGCCCCCGGACCAGTTCCACGACGCCGTCGCGCTCCAGCAGCGAATACGCCTTGGAGACGGTCATGTGGTTGACTTCCAGCTCGAGCGCCACCTGGCGGACCGAGGGGAGAAAGTCGCCCGGCTTCACCCGGCCGCTGGCCACGTGATGGCGGACCTGGTCGATGAGCTGCCGGTAAATCGGCAGACCCGAGTTGGGGAACACCTGGAATAGAAAGTCGGCGGCCATGTGTATTAGTGTAGCAATACACATGGAGAACGCAAGAGAAATTTTTTCCGCCGCACGCACCCCACCAAAACGTTCTCCACTCCACCTCAAGCCCAGGGAATGCCTTCCCTGGGATCTGCCTTCTCAACGCAAGCGACGAGTCACTCAACAGCCGCGGCTTACCTCCGCCGATCGATCGGCGGGTCTTTGCGTTTTCCAATTGCATCGATGATGAGCCCCGCATCCGGTCCAGCCCCATCAACGATCTCCTGTAACGCGTCGCGCAGCCACTGCTGACCTTGCCGCTGCTGATCCAAATGAAACTTCGTTCGAGTGCGTACGCCTTCCTCCGGATGCCGCAACAGCGCGATCACCTCCGGCAGCTTCTCCTTGTACGGCTGCTTGTAGAACTCGCGGCCGAGCGGGGATTTCCAGTCGTTGTCCAGGACTAGTTTCGTCGCATCTGCGATCGCCGATTCATCCCCCTTCGCCAGCGCCTCGCGAATCCATTTGTCGAGCTTCGCATTGGCCCAATCGGCGCGCGAGAGAAACGCCCTCGCCTCGGTGGCCACCCGCGGATCGGAATCGTCCATGGCCTTTTCGAGCAGCTCGGCCACGCCCGGATGCGGTGGATCGAGCGGCACAACCTGGATCGCGAACAACCGCTCGTTGACCTCGCCAGACTCCAGTCGCTGAGCGATCAGTGGCAGAATGTCCGTGGCCGGTACGCGCGTCGCCGCGCCGACGGCCGCCGCCTGCAATTCGTTTTCATTCGTATTCCGCGTTTGCGTCCCCGGATAGTTTTTCGCGGTCTCGAAGATCACTTCTGCCGCCTCCTTGCCATACCCATGCGCCGCGAACTCCGCCATCGCATACATCGCCTCCTTCCGCAGTACCGGGCTCAAGTCGGTCTGCAACTGCGTCCGCCATTGATCGAAGGTTTTGCCGTTGTAGTACTTTGGCCGCGTGTCGGCGTTTGAGTCAGCCATAATCTGCTCTGCTGGTGGCGAGGTTTGTATTCCAAGTCGCTCGGACTTAGGCAGCGCGGCAAGTAAATCGGCTATCGCCGTCGACACTTGGTCTGTTGCCGTTTTGCTCCCTTCCCTGAGTGCGGGCCGCGCCGCCAGGCCGATGGCCTGCAGCGAGTGGAATGCGGCGTCCCTAAGTTGCTGGTTGTCGCTACCCAACAGATGCACCGGCCCGCTACACAGCGGCGCGAGCTTGGGGTTCACTTTGAGCAGCGCTGGCAATCGCTGAATCGCCCACAACGAATCCGACGTGGGAAAATCAAAAGCCGCTTTGAATTCTCCCATGACCTGGGCCGCGGATACACTATTCGCTTTTATGATTGCCAGTTCGGCGACCACTTCGTCAGCATTGCGCATCAGTTTCAAGTAAATTGGTAGAAGCTCCTGGATCTTGTCCGGCGCGGAAAACATCGCGAACCTTCGTTCACCAGTCGCTCCGTTTTCAAGGGCCTGCGCCAGCACCGGCATCAACTCGTCGCGAGGAATGCGTTGCAACGTCGCGACACCGAGCAACACGAGCCCAATCGTTTGCTCATCCTGCAATTCAGCGGCACGATTGCCGTCGTGATCCCGCGATCGGTTCTTCTCCAGCGAATCAGGCATCAACAGTCCAAGTGTCGCGATCATCAGTTCCGCGATTTCCTTGCCGTGCCCATGGACCGCGAATAGCCGAAAGGCCTCCAAGGCTTGCTTCCGTGTATCGAAGTCTAAAGCCGACTTAAACTTCTTGGTCCATTGTGCAAACGTTAGCCCCTGATACGTTTCTCCGTCGGCTTGTAACTCTGCGGGCGCCTGCGGAAATGGCTGAGCCGGTTGATCCGCGGTGGGCACCGTCTTTGGGTGTGCGTAAATTTCGGGAATGAACGCATTCGGTTTCGACGCGTTAACCACAGGTTTCGTCATCGCCTCGATCTCGGCCAGCCGGCGCTCCGCATCGGCCAAGTAGTATTTGGCGGTTTCCATCTCTTGCGCATTGCCGCCGCCTGTCTGAAACATCGCAGCAATGGCCGTGTGAATCTTTCGGATCCGCTCAACGTTCGACTGCGCCGCCTTCAGTTGTTCTTCACGAGATGGAGCGACGGCAAGCTCCGCATTCAGCCACCTGAACGACCAGGCGACCAATGGCTCAACCGTCGCCTTGCCGGATTCATATGCAAACTTGGTTGCCTCGAAGGCGCGCTGGGCGGCATCCACCATCTCGCGACTGGCCGCCGGTTGCGGCAACTTCGCCTGCGGCTCCGGCATCGCTTCAATCTCGGCCAGCCGGCGCTCGGCGTCGGCAACGTGGTAGTTCGCCGCCGAAATCGCGTTCTGCTCGCCGCCACGGCTGCCTTGCTCGTACAAGCGGCGAATGTTGGCTTCGATGACTTTCAGCCGAGCCAGATTTCGTTGTGCGGCGGCAATTTGCTCCTCGCGTGATTCGGCAATCGCCAACTCAGCATTCAGCCACAGGTTCGACCAGTGAAACAACTGGTCCAGCGTGATCGTGCCGGCTTTGTACGCCGCGTCATTCGCCTCGTAAGTATTTCTCGCAAACTCTACCATCTTTCGCTGCGCGGCCTTGACCGGGGTGTCGGCCGGTTCTGCGGCGGGCGGCTGCTCCGGTTCCCCTGCTGGCGGAGCGAGTTCCCCAGCGGCTGCAGAGCTAGGCACTTCTACCGTCTCCTGCGGCCGCGCCTCTGCGTTTCCGATAAAGAACTCAATCCCTTGGCGGGAATTCTCTTCGGATTTCACCTCCGGCTCCTCCGCCACCAAGTTCACTCGCACTAGCGCCAGCGGCACCACGAGCAACAGCAGCGACATCAAACCTGCCTTCTTCATCGCACTATCCTCCGTTCCGTTGATGGTCAGTAGACGTCGAATCCGAGTCGTCAGCGGACGATTGCTCATCGCCGAGCCGAACCGCGCCCTTGTGCCGGCCAGTTCACCCAGCCGCAGCAGCATGGCCGCGTAAGCCGTCGGCTGTTCGTCCATCGCCGCCCGATCGCAAGCCCATTCCGCCGCGTCGTCAAACCGCCGCACCGCGAGCCACGCCACCGG
>JBGSKX010000266.1:0-2912 GCA_041741015.1 Pirellulales bacterium | reverse complement strand
AAGACGCCCGCGCCGCGCTCGAGTCCATCGCCCGCATCGCCCCCGATTCGCCGGTCACGCTGGTGGGCTTCTCATTGGGGGGCAACATCTCGCTCAAGCTCGCCGGCGAGATGGAGGACCGTCCCTGCGCGCATTGGGACAGCGTGATGGCTGTCTGCCCGCCCGTCGACCTGGCGGCCTGTTCGCGGCAGATTCAGAAGCGTCCCAACACGCTCTACGACCGCTACTTCGTCACGCGTTTGGTCGAACAGCTCGAATCGCGCCGGCATCATCTGCCGCCCGAGCATGCCCAGCCGTTCGAGCGCCCGCCGCGCACGCTGTGGGATTTCGATAACCAGTTCACCGCCGTGGTCTGCGAGTTCGGCACTGCCGACGACTATTACGCCCGGGCGAGTTCGCTACCGCTGTTGTCGAACATTCGCCGTCCGACGCTGATCCTCTCAGCCAGCGACGATCCGATGATTCCGCCGATTGCCCTGCAAACGGCCAAGCTGCCGCCGGCGGTTCAGCTCTGCATGACTGAGCGCGGCGGCCACCTGGGCTTTGTCGGTCGCCGCGGCGTCGATGCCGATCGCCGCTGGATGGACTGGCGCGTGGTAGACTGGGTCACCGGCGTGCATGAGCTTGTCGCTTCCACCCCCGCCGCGTTTTCCCAGCGCTAAGAGCCCACGCCATGCAGACGTCCGACCTCCACAACTGGCCGCCCCTGGTGCTGCTGCTCGCGGCCGTGCTGGCCGCCGTGATCTTTGTGCTGCAAGTCGGCATCCTGGGCTATGCCTACGAAAAGATCGGCATCCAGCGGCGCACGGCGTTCCTGATCCTGGTCCTCTCGCTCGTCGGCTCCTACGTCAACCTGCCGATTGGCGAAATGATGCCCGAACAACCGACGCGGTTTCATGTCTTCATGGATCCGGCGTCGGGCGGAACCCGCTTCGAGCCGGTCGGAACTTCGATTGCGCTGAACGTCGGCGGCGCGATCGTCCCGACCTTGATCTCGATCTACCTGCTGGTGAAGAACGCGCTCTACATTCAGGTGATCGCCGGCGTCGCGTTCGTCTCGGCCGTGGTCCACTGGCTCGCGGTGATCGAGCCCGGCATGGGCGTCTCCGTGCCGATTTTCGCGCCGCCGATTGTCTCGGCCGGCGTGTCGATGATTCTCGCCCGGTATCACGCTGCGCCGTTGGCGTACATCTCCGGCAGCCTGGGCACGTTGATCGGCGCGGACCTGCTGAATCTCTCCGCGCTGGTCGACACGGGTCCGGCCGTGGTTTCGATCGGCGGCGCCGGTACGTTCGATGGCGTCTTCCTGACCGGCATCCTGGCCGTGCTCCTGGCCGTCAGCCCCCGCCCCGTCACCGACGACGACCCACCGCCGAATTACGCGGCTTAACTCACCACGATCCCAAACAGCAACCCCGCCAGCACCACCAGCGAGACCACGACATACGTCAGGTCGCGCTCCACGAAGAACGCCAGCACGCAGCCGATCACCCGTGCGATCGGCGTCGCAATCAACAGCAGCAAGCCCACCATCACGTAGGCTTCGCGGTTGCCGGCCCGCGTGGCGTGCATGATCCCGTCAATGCTCTTGAGCTCCGCCGGTTCGCCGTGGAACGTCGCATAGCCCGGCGCGTCTTGCCCGTGCTGTGCCAGGTAAAGCGCACCCGCGATCAGCAGCACCAGCGCCGCCAGCAGCGTTCCCGCACGCAGCAGCGAAGCCAGCCAGACCTCGACCGACTCACCGACATTGGCCGCCGCCGGTTCTTCCTGTTTTTTATCCCGAGCATGCATCAGAACGTCCCCCGAATTCCACCGTAGATCATCTGCACCGCGACCGCCACGATCACGAGCGCGAACACCGCGCGCAACAGTTCCGGCCGGCCGCGCGTGAGCAGCTTCGCCCCCAGTGTCGCGCCGCCCAACACGCCCAGCACGATCGGTATCGCCAGTCCCGGGTCGAGATACCCCCGATGCAAATAAACGCCGGCGCTCGCTGCCGCGGTGACGCCGATCATGAAGTTGCTGGTTGTCGTCGACACTTTGAACGGCAGTCGCATCGCTCGGTCCATGGCCAGCACTTTCACGGCGCCCGAACCGATGCCCAAGAGTCCCGAGAGCACGCCGGCCAGGTACATCAGCGCGAATCCCGCGGGCACGTGCTGCACGTTGTAAGCCTGCGGCCCACTCGGCGTGGGAAACGTCGAGTCGAGCCGCAGCCAGGTCGCGAGCCGGTTGGGCTTCGTTTCCAGATGCTCGGTCGGCGCGCCCTTCCAGGAGAAGTATGCCGAGAAGAGCAGCACGGCCCCAAAGATCACGGCGATTACGTTGGCGCTTGCTCCCAGCGCGAGCATCGCGCCGGAGATCGCGCCAGCCGTCGTGGCCATTTCCAGAAACAGCCCCAGCCGCACGTTCGTGAACCCCTCGCGCACATACGCCGCCGCCGCGCCGCTCGAGGTGGCGATCACGGCCAGCAGCGAGACACCAATCGCATAGCGCATGTCGACGTCGAATAGCAGCGTCAGCATCGGCACGATCACCACGCCGCCGCCGAGTCCCGTGAGCGAACCCAGCAGCCCGGCCAGAAAAGCCCCCACTGCCAAGAGCAGTGAGAACTCCCAGATGGTGAGTCCCGCTTCGTGAATCATCGTGCTGCGACCTCCCTGCCGGTTGACGATCCTGTCAGCGCGCCGCGAGGTTGTAATCCGAACCTCGATCCCGTGCATTGCACGAGCGCCAGGTATCAAAAAAGAAAGGCCGCCCGCTGGGCAGCCTTTCGTGTGCATCCGCAAAATGGTTGTTCGAACCGAGTGGACGCGTTTGTTGTCAGCAGACGAAGGATTGTCGTCCGCCAAGGGCACAGGCGTGCGCGATTAATAACGGCTGCGGCCACCGCCGCCGCCGCCACCACCACC
>JBGSKX010000265.1:0-2449 GCA_041741015.1 Pirellulales bacterium | reverse complement strand
CCTGGCAGGCGGGACTGATCGTGGTCGGGGCTCGCGGCCTGGGACGCTTCGAACGCTTGCTCGTGGGCAGCGTCTCCCGCGCGGTCGTTCACTCCTCGCACATTCCGGTCTGGGTCAGCCGCGCGTCCGGAACGCCCGCCGCCTCGGGCGCCTCAAAAGCATTGCAAGTGCTTTTGACGTGCGAGGACCCACAGCAGGAATGCAAGCATGCCTCGATGCTCGAAAAGCTAACCTGGCCGACGGGCTCGGTGTGCCACGTTCTCTGCGCCATCCCTTCGCTCTTCGCCGGCAAGGTGCCCGAGTGGCTCCAACAACAGGCCCGCAGCCCCGACGTTGAGGAGATGGTCAAAGCCTGGGCCCGCGAGCACGACGAGGAGATTGCCACCACCCGAGTCCAGCTCGAGGCCTTCACCAGCAAGTTGCCCCCCGTGTTCTCACGCTACGAGACCGAAGTGGTCGAAGGGGAACCTTCGGGCGTGGTGCTCGCGCAGATCACCAAACAGAAGATCGACGTGGTGCTGGTTGGCGCTCATCAGAAGACCCGCCTTTCGAGCGCTCTGCTGGGGAGCACTTCGGACGCCGTGCTCAACCACGCCCCTTGTTCGGTCCTCGTGGTCCCGCTCCCGGCCCGTTAATCGGCAGCCCAAATGCCCGTGACCCACAAACCAAACGGCCGCGCCGAATCGATCGGTGCGGCCGCATGGGATTGTCTTGTTTACAGGCCGGAGAAAAACTAGGCCGTAGCTGGCGTATACGGAATCGCCACCTGCTCACGAACCTCGACCAGATTGTGGAGCCGGCCTTCGCTCGAAAGCGGCAGCAGGGCCGTCGTCGCCAGCTGCTTCAGGTAAAACGACCCGACGATGCCCGACACCTCAACCACCCCCTCCTGCACATGACAGCTCAACGTCCGCAGCGGCGTGTACTTGCTGCTGGCCAGCACTTCCGTCACGGCCGCATGCAACTGGCGGTCGCTGTCGGAGGAAAACTGCTGCTGGCGCGTGAGACGAGGCGAGGCAATCATGGGGGCTTCCTGTCGGGTTCGAGAGGCACGGGAGGACATGAGAGCCAGATAATTGCGAATTTTGTGCCAACGCCTTTTTTCGCCCTAGATCGCCCTTTTGAGGCCCTAAGTGCATAATTCACGTGCGAAGCCCGCGCGAACCATGAGCGAATTGCATACAACGCGCGCGACCAACTGACCGCTCGGTGAACATTCCATGCGAGCAATGGTGTTCAAACAATCAAGCAAGCCTCTCGAACTTGCCGAGGTCGAGCCCCCCACACCCCAAGCAGCTCAGGCACTGCTCCGCATTCTCGCCTGCGGCGTCTGCCGAACCGACCTGCACATCGTCGACGGCGAGCTATCACAGCCCAAGCTCCCGCTCATTCCGGGTCACGAGATCGTCGCCGAAGTCGTCCAACTCGGCCCCCAGTGCCAGCAACTCGCCGTCGGCCAGCGCGTGGGCGTCGGTTGGCTCGGAGAGACTTGCGGCGCTTGTACTTACTGTCTTTCGGATCGCGAAAACCTCTGCGATCGACCAGTCTTCACCGGCTACACCCGCGACGGCGGATACGCCGAGTTCGCGGTGGCCGATGAGCGGTTTTGCTTCCCGCTGCCAATCGGCTACGCGGATGCCGATGCCGCTCCGCTCATGTGTGCGGGCCTCATCGGCTATCGCTCGCTGGTCATGGCCGGCGAGGCGCGGCGGCTGGGCATCTACGGCTTCGGCGCTGCCGCTCATCTGATCTCGCAGATCGCCCAGTTTCAAGGTCGCCGGCTTTTCGCCTTTACCCGACCGGGAGACACCCAGGCCCAGGCGTTCGCCCGCCAGCTCGGCGCCCATTGGGCGGGTGGATCGGACGAGCGTCCACCGGAACTGCTCGATGCGGCAATCATCTACGCCCCGGTCGGCTCGCTGGTGCCGACCGCGCTCTCCGCTTCGGCCAAAGGGGCCACGATCGTCTGCGCTGGCATCCACATGAGCGACATCCCGCAGTTCTCTTACGACCTGCTGTGGGGCGAGCGAGCGATCCGCTCAGTCGCCAACCTCACGCGGCGCGATGGTACCGAGTTCCTGGCACTCGCACCCCAGGCCGCAGTCCGCTCGACCACAACTGTCTACCCGCTGGCCGAAGCGAACCAGGCCCTTGCCGATCTTCGCTCCGGCCGCCTGAGCGGCGCGGCCGTGCTGGTGCCCTGAAATCGGTAGCTGGCCTCTATGAGGCCGGCCGATGGCGCGCCCCTGTCAATGCAACCCCGCCGCGCGAAACTCCAGCCATGTGCGCGCCGCGGCGATCATCGCGACTGCCAACACGGCGCCAACCTGCGACGCGAAGTTCACCGACCAACCAAACCTGCGCGGGGCCCAGCGCCCAAGCCAGGCCGCGCTCGGCGCGGCCGTGAGCAGCAGACCATCGACGACCGACAGGCTCGCATACGCATAAC
>JBGSKX010000264.1:0-7550 GCA_041741015.1 Pirellulales bacterium | reverse complement strand
GCCGGCATCGTGGCGCTGAGCGTCGGCGGTTAAAAACTGCACGGGAAGTTTCTAAGATGTCGATTACAGATCAACTCGACAATCCCGATTCGAGCCAGCGCAAATGCCCCGCACGTCCAGCAAACCCGCCACGGTTGTCGTCTCCCCTGCCCCGGCGCCCAACAACGTCCGCTCCGCCGACGGCAAACTGTTGCCAGTTCCGGCGGGCTGGACGCTGCTGGAGCCGGGTGACGCGGCCCTGACGCGGCGCGTCAAAGCAGCCGGCCCGCACTGGGTAATGCAATCCAAGCGCCGCGGCAAAACTTTCTCGCACGGCGTCTGGGCGGCAGCCATTACCGTGGCGACCATTCGCGAAGCGCTGGCAGCCGAACGCGCGACGGAGGCGTATGCCAAGCGTCTGCAGGCGGGCGCAGCGCGTCGCGAGAAGGTTCAGGCAGAGTACGTCGAAGACTTTCGCGGCGCGGTGCTGGCGTTTCTCAACTTTCATCCCCGGCACGCAAAGCTCGCGGAGCGCCTGGCGCAGGCCGTTTCGGATCACGCCACGCCGGTGGGCAGTGGCACCGTCGCCCGAACCAAGCGGATCCCCGTCGAGCGCCGCGCCGAAGCTGCGGTGATCGCCTGGATGCGACATCAAACCACGGCTTACGACTCGATGAAAATCGCCCGCGTGAAAGGCCAACGCCGCGAAGTGCGGCGAATGCTGGCCGCGCGGTCGAAAGAACTGCTGGCAATCTACCGTCGCGACGAAGCCACCACCGGCACTTGTCCGCTGCAGCGAGCGCTCAGCTAGCGACCCAGCAGTCGCGCCAGGTTGTCGAGGTCCGCCTGCACGGTTTTCGCATCGGTCGCGAATTGTTCGTCGCTCATGCCGGGCGTCTGAAACAGCGTGAACTGCACCTCGCTCCCCGCGCCGTTCGGCACGACGCGCATCGGATTGTAAAACTTCTGGCCGTTGGCCAGCGTTACGTGATGATCGACGACACCCAACTCGTTGGCCGGCACAAACTCGATCTGCATCGCCCCCTCCGCCGTATCCATCCACCAATGGCCGGCCTCCTGGCGCACGCCCGTAATGAACGAGAGCCACTCCGGTAGCCGCCAATAGTCACGGATGAACGCCACAACCTCGGCCGGCGGACAGGCGAGCGAGATGCTCAAAGTTCGAGATGGCACGATGATTTCACGCTGGGCTGAAGGGGTAAGGTTCACCGCTACGTTTCCGACAGTACAATCAACAGGGCCAAACCACAATCGTCACCTCAGGACACTACTGCCGATGATTCAGCGCCTTGCCCGCATGAGTACGCTACTGGTCGCGTTTGCGGTTCATTTCACCTGTAGCTCGCATTTGAGTGTCGCGGATGGTGAGCGTCCCCATGTGCTCTTGATCTGCGTCGACGACCTGAAGCCCGCACTCGGCTGCTATGGCGACGCTTTGGCCAAGACGCCCAACATCGATCGCCTGGCTGCGCGGGGCACGCTGTTCGAAAAGGCATACTGTAATCAAGCCGTGTGCTCGCCGTCGCGGAACGCCCTGCTCGTGGGCCTTCGCTCGCAGACGATCGGCATTTACGATCTGGCGACGAACTTTCGCCGCGCGGTTCCGAATGCGGTGACGCTGCCGCAGCACTTCAAGCAGCATGGCTATCGCACCGAGGCGCTGGGCAAGATCTTTCACGTGGGGCACGGCAATCAGGACGACGCCGAGAGCTGGTCGGTGCCGCACTGGAAAAGTGACGTCGTGGCCTATGCCCTACCGGAAAGCAAGGCGCAGCAAGGCTTGACGCGCGAGGAAGCTCTTTTTTCCAATCGGCCGGCGGCGAATCTGCCGAAGGGCGCGGCCTACGAAAAGGCCGACGTGGCGGACAACGCATATCCCGATGGCGCAGTGGCCGACGAAGCGCTGAAACGACTTGCCGCCGCAGCCGAGCGCAAGGAGCCGTTCTTTCTGGCCGTGGGCTTTGTGAAGCCGCATCTGCCGTTCTGCGCACCAAAGAAATATTGGGACGCTTTCGATCCTGAGGTTTTCAAAGCGGCCACACGGCAAACTCCGCCCGATGGCGCACCGTCGTATGCGCCGACAAACTGGGGCGAACTGCGCAACTATCGCGGTATCCCCAAGGATGGTCCGTTGCCGGACGATCTGCAGCGCACCTTGATCCATGGCTACTACGCCGCGACCAGTTATACCGACGCCCAAGTCGGCCGCGTGATCGATGAACTCGATCGGCTGGGCCTCACGCGCAATACCGTGATCGTGCTGTGGGGAGATCACGGCTGGCATCTTGGCGATCACGGCCAGTGGTGCAAACACACCAACTACGAACAGGCCGCACGGATTCCGCTGATCATCGCCGCGCCGCAGCAAGCAGCCGCGGGGCAACGCGTGGCGAGCGTCGTCGAATCCGTCGACGTGTATCCCACGCTCTGTCAGCTCGCCGATCTGCCGCAGCCGACTGCACAGAAGCTCGACGGCACGAGCGCGGTGGCACTGCTCAAGAACCCGGCTGCACAAACCAAGCCGGCCGTATTTCATGCCTACCCTCGCTCGAATGAAGGTCGCCCGCTGATCGGCCGCGCCGTCCGGACGGATCGCCATCGGCTGGTCGAATGGAAAGTGCCCGGCGCGGCGGCCGAAACTGCCGAGTTGGAGCTGTACGACTACCAGGTCGATCCGGGCGAGTCACGCAATCTCGCATCGGAGCAGCCCGAGGTAGTGAGCGAGCTGCGTGCGATCTTAAGCCAGATCCCGGAGGCGATTCCGCAGGTCGTCGCGCAGAAAAAGGCGCGCGGCAAGGGCAAATCTAAGGGCAAGAAATAGCCCTCTTTTCTGTGGATGATTCCCTCTCGGAAATTAATCTCCAGCTGCGCTTGACATATTCCGTTATAGGAATATGATGACGACATGCCACGCGCAGCAACCACCACCGACGCCTTCAACGCCATCGCCGAACCGCGACGTCGCCAGATCATCGAGTTCCTGGCCGGCGGCCAGCCGCAAGCGGTCGGCGACATCGTCCACCGGCTCAAGCTGCCACAACCGGCCGTGTCCAAGCATCTGGGTGTGCTGCGCAAGGTGGGCCTCGTGTCGGTCCGGCAAGAGGGCAAGCAGCGGTTCTATGAACTGAATGCCCGGCCGCTCAAGCCGGTGCACGATTGGGTCAAACACTATGAGCAGTTCTGGACGCACCAGATGAATCGCATCAAGGAGCGTGCCGAGCGCGCGGCGCGCGAACGTTCCAAGTCCACCGGATCGGAGAACAACGAATGATCACCTTCGCCGAAGTCGACCCCCTCGAGACGCTGGACATCTTGAAGGAAGAACTTATCGCCGCGCCGCCCGAGATTGTGTTCGAGGCGATCCTCGAGCAGCTTGGTCCCGAGAACGCAACCGGACCCGAGTCGCCTCTGCCGATGAAGATCGAACCCTGGCCAGGCGGCCGCTGGTTTCGCGATCTCGGGCCGGGCCTCGGTCACTTCTGGGGACACATCCAGGTGATCAAGCCCCCCGTGCTGCTGGAAATCTACGGCCCCTTATGCATGTCGTATCCATCGCTGAATCACCTGTCGTATCGCGCGACGGTGGAAAGTGACAAGACGCGGCTGGTGCTCAGGCACCGCGCGATCGGCGCGATCCTGCCCGAACATCGCGACGGCATGCCCGGCGGCTGGGCGCACGAACTTTCGACGATTCGCCGACTTGCGGAATCGCGTGTCGAGTAACACCTGCCGCACAACTCACGCGAGTAATCGCCACTACATGCGAGGACAATAAGCCATGGCCACTCAAGACCTCGAAGACACGATTCAGAGCTTTCAGATCGACAAAGATATCCCGATCGAAGCCCCGCTCGACATTGTTTGGGAATCGGTCCTGGCCGAGCTCGGCCCGGAAATGCAAATGCCCGACGGCACGCCGATGCCGTTCGTGCTGGAAGCCTTCCCTGGTGGGCGCTGGTATCGCGACCTGGGCGAGAACCGTGGCCATCTTTGGGGACACGTGCAGGTCATCAAGCCGCCCGCCCTGATCGAGATCGTCGGGCCGATGTTCATGTCCTATCCCGCGACCAACCACTTTCAGTATCGACTCATGCCGGAGAACAATCACACCCGACTCAAGGTGCTGCACCGGGCGATGGGACTGATACCGGCCGACGTGCGCGGCAACGCGGGCATCGGTTGGGAATACGGCCTCAAGCGGATTCGCGAGATCGCCGAACAGCTTCTGGCGCAACGAAAAAAAGATCGTGACAAGCCGTGACAAGCGGCAGCGAAATCGGCCTCTAGCAGCAGCGACTATCGAACTCCAAGATCACTCGCCCCGCAGCGAGTTACTACCATGGCTATCGCACCACCGGCCTGCCGTCCGATCGAAGCCACCGCAGAACGCGGGCTGACACTCGCACATGACTTCGCCGTTCCGGCACGTCTGGTCTACCAGGCATTCACGCGGCCGGAACTCGTTCGCCGCTGGTGGGGCGCGAGCAGCATGACGACCGTTTGTCAGGCCGACGTCGGCGAAGGCGGCTGTTTCGTCTATACCACCCGGACGTTTAACGGCGGGGCAGTGCGTGTTACAGGAACGTACCGTCTTGTGGCGCCTGCCGAGCGGCTGGTGTTCACCATCGCTGACGATCTCGATGTCGGATCAGCCTTGGCGACGGTAACCTTCTTCGAGCATGAGGGAAGCACGCAGCTTATATCGACGTTTCGTTATTCGTCGCAGGCAACTCGGGACGGGGCCCTGGCGTCGGGGATCGAGGGTCGCTGGAACGACCGGTTCGAACGGCTCGCATCGCTGCTCACGGCGCTGCTATAACGATAGCGCCTCAGAGGGAGCGATGCTACAAATCTTCACCAATTCACACACAGGGTAAGCCATGGAACCGCAAGTTGCCGATGCCGCGCCTGCTCAATCAAAACGCCGCAGTCCGCTCATCACTGCCCTGTTGATCGTGCTGGCGATGATCTTTGTGTTTCTGATCGCGCTGGTGGGGATGATCGAAATGCAGCCCGATACGTTCCGCCTGGAGCGTTCGAGAAAGATGGCTGCCCCGCCGGAGGCCGTCTTTGCGCAAGTGAACGACTTTCGCAACTGGCAGGCCTGGTCCCCCTGGGCCAAGCTCGACCCGAACGCCAAAAATACCTACTCGGGCGCCGAATCGGGCGAAGGCGCGAAGTTCGCCTGGGAGGGTAACGCCGAAGTCGGCTCGGGCCAGATGGAGATCGTGGAAAGCAAGCCCAGCGAACTCGTGAAGCTCAAGCTCGAGTTCATCAAGCCGATGGCGAACACTTGCGACACGAACTTCACGTTCAAGCCCGAGGACGGCGGCACGCTGATGACCTGGTCGATGGAGGGTCCGAACAGCTTTCTTGGCAAGGCGCTGCACCTGGTGATCGACATGGATGCGATGGTTGGCGCGCAGTTTGATGAGGGGCTAACGAGCATCCAACAGATCGTCGAACAGAAACCGGTCCAGTAACTTTTGGAAGCAAGGAAAAATCTCCATGTCCACGGAATCACCAGCCGCGGCTCCCAACAAAGTCACCTTTTGGATCGGCTGGGTTCTTAGCATTCTGCCCTGCCTGCTGCTGCTCATGAGCGCAACGATGAAGCTCAGCCAGAGCGAAGCGGTCGTCAAGGGGCTCGGCGAGGGCGGCTATGATCCCAACACGATCTTGCCGATCGGCATCGCGGAACTCGCCGGCACGATCCTGTATCTGATCCCGCAAACTGCCGTGTTGGGAGCAATCATCCTCGTCGGCTATCTCGGTGGCGCCACCGCCACGCACGTCGCCGCGGGCGATGGCATGTTCTGGTCGCCCGTGCTGATTGGCGTCATCCTCTGGCTGGGGCTTTACCTGCGTGAGCCGCGCCTGCGCGTCCTCGTGCCGTGGCGGAAGTAAATTCGTCGACCGCGTTCTCGATTCATCACGTCGTCTCACGACTTCGAAGCAGGAGTAGATCATGAGCCAGGTACGAGTGTTGGTCGGCACCAGAAAAGGGGCGTTCGTGCTCACGTCCGACGCCAAGCGCGAGAAATGGCACGTCGACGGTCCGCACTTTGCCGGCTGGGAAATCTTCCACGTGAAGGGCTCGCCGGTGAATCCGGACCGGTTGTACGCTTCGCAGCACACCGAATGGTTTGGCCAGCTCATCCAGCGCAGCGACGACGGCGGCAAGACCTGGGAGCCCGTCGATAACAAGTTCACCTACGACGGCACAACCGGCACACACCTGTGGTACGACGGCACGCCGCATCCCTGGGAGTTCAAACGCGTCTGGCACATCGAGCCGTCGCTCTCTGAAGCTGACACGGTGTACGCCGGCGTGGAAGACGCCGCGCTCTTCCGCTCGACCGACGGCGGCAAGAGCTGGCACGAACTCACCGGCCTGCGCGGCCACGGCTCTGGCAAGTACTGGCAGCCCGGCGCGGGCGGCATGTGCCTGCACACGATCATTCTCGACCCGACGAATCCCCAGCGGATCATCGTGGCGATCTCCGCCGCCGGCGCCTTCCGCAGTGACGACGGCGGCAAGAGCTGGAAGCCGATCAACAACGGGCTGAAGTCGCCTTACGTGCTGCCCGACCCCGATGCCGCGGTCGGCCACTGCGTGCACCGCATCGCGATGCATCCCTCGCGGCCCAACGTGCTGTTCATGCAGAAGCACTGGGACGTGATGCGCTCGGACGACGCGGGCGACAGCTGGGTCGACGTGGGTGAGAGCCTGCCCAGCGATTTTGGCTTTCCGATCGACGTTCATTCGCACGAGCCGGAAACGGTTTACGTCGTGCCGATCAAGAGCGACTCGGAACACTATCCGCCGGACGGCAAGCTGCGGGTCTATCGCAGCCGCACAGGCGGCACCAATTGGGAAGCCCTCACCAACGGCCTGCCTCAGGAGAATTGTTACGTCAACGTCCTGCGCAATGCGATGTGCGTCGACAAGCTCGATCCGTGCGGCGTGTACTTCGGCACGACTGGCGGCCAGGTGTACGGTTCGCCCGACGGTGGAGATCACTGGATTCCGCTGGTTCGCGACTTACCGGCGGTGCTCAGCGTCGAGGTTCAATCGCTGTCATGACAAGCACGGTGCGAGTACTGCTGCCCGCGCACTTGCGGCTGCTGGCGAAGTGTGACGCGGAAGTTCCGCTCGACATCGAAGGGCAGGTCACGCAGTGTGCGGTGCTCGACGCGCTCGAAGCGCAGTTTCCCATGCTCGTGGGAACGATCCGCGATCGCGAGACCAAACGCCGCCGGGCGTTCGTGCGGTTCTTTGCCTGCGAGGAAGATATTTCGAACGAACCGATCGATGCGCCGCTGCCAGAGAAAGTCGCTCGCGGCGAAGAGCTGTTCATGGTGATCGGTGCGCTTGCGGGTGGATAAAAGTTTTGGTCGATTCTCCGGGGTGCCACCTATAGGAAGTCCTCTGTCAAGTGAGACCTTGGGCGCGAGCCCTGTTTGGTATCTCCTTGCTGAGGAGGGGCTTTTCAGGAGTGGCATTGGGAGTACGGTTTCCGAGGTGTTGCTTGGGTCGGGTGTAAGGC
>JBGSKX010000263.1:0-24978 GCA_041741015.1 Pirellulales bacterium | reverse complement strand
CCGCGAGGCTTGCATCTCGAGCAGCGCCGCCAGCCCATGCACCTCGGACTCCTGCGGTACGAGCTCGGCCAGGATCCGCACCAGTCGCAAGGCGTCCTCGCACAGTGCGGGCCGCATCCAGTCGTCGCCCGAGGTGGCCGTGTAGCCTTCGTTGAAGATCAGATAGATCACGCCCAGCACGGACGAGAGCCGCTCGGCCAGCTCACGACCGCGCGGCACTTCGAAGGGCACCTGCTTCTCAGAGAGCGTCTTCTTCGCCCGGACGATCCGCTGGGCGATCGTCGGTTCGCTGACCAGGAACGCCCGCGCGATCTCATCGGTCGTTAATCCGCCCAAGAGTCGCAGGGTGAGAGCAACCCGGGCCTCGGTCGAGAGCACCGGATGGCAAGTCGTGAACACCAGCCGCAAGAGATCGTCGCCAATGTCATCATCCAGGGCGGCGTCGCGCTCGGCCGTTTCGTCCGGCTGCCGTCCTTCCAGCACGACGGCCATCTCGCCGAGCTTGTCCTGAAAGCGGCGCTGGCGGCGCACCTGGTCGATCGCCCGGTGCTTGGCCGTGGCCATCAGCCAGGCCCCGGGGTTGTCCGGAATGCCGGCCTGCGGCCACTGCTCGAGCGCGGCGACGAGCGCATCCTGCGCGAGTTCTTCGGCCAGACCCACATCGCGCACGATCCGCGCCAGGCCGGCAATCAGCCGGGCCGACTCAATGCGCCAGACGGCATCAATCGTCAGGTGGGTATCCGAGGCGGTCACAACCTCCGATTAAACCGCCCGTAGCGCGGGGAGTAAAGCCGCCGGCTAAATGCGACTGGGAGACTCGCCGTGTCCGCGACCGTGACTATCTCCCCTGCTCTGCGCCTTGCTGCTGCACCTCCTTGAAACCTTCTGCCGCCTGCTGCACATCGGGTGGAAAATCGTCGAACTCCTGGACCTGGCGAACTTCGATCAGTTCGTTGTCCCCCATCGGTGCGCGCGAAGCCCAGGCAAGGGCCTCGTCCTTCGACTTCACCTGGATCATCCAGTAGCCGCCGACGCATTCCTTGGTTTCGATGAACGGACCGTCGATGACATGGGATTTGCCGCTCTTAAACGCAACGCGCGCTCCTTCCGAGGGAGGGCGCAACCCATCGAGAGCCAGCAGCACGCCCGCCTTCTGCAAACTTTCGTTGAACTTCATCATCCTGGCCACGGCCTCGGCGTCGGGCATCGTTCCCGGCGCAGCCTGCTCGTAGCCCTTGGGAATCACGATCAGCATGAAACGCATGGTATGTTCCTCGACGCGTTAGTGAGTGGATGCCTGCGCGAAATCCGCGAACCTACATCGGCCGCATTTCGCAGTTGATCAGCCACGGGGTGCCGTACTTGTCGGTGACCATGCCAAACCGCGCGGCCCAGAACGTTTCGCCGAAGGGCATCTGCACTTCGCCGGCGTCGGCAAAGGCGTTGAAGATCCGTTCGCCTTGCTCGATGCTGTCTGCGACAAGGGCGATCGACATCCCCTTCTGCGCCACAATCTGATCCGGCGGCGATTCTGACGCCATCAGCACTTGGCCATCGCCAAACGTCAGCCGCGCGTGCATGATCAATTTCTGCCAGTCAGGAGGGATCTCGCCGGCAATCGGCGATTCGCCATGCGACAGCATCATCTCAATCTTGCCGCCCAGCACGTCGGCATAGAACTCCATCGCTTCGCGACAATTCCCGGCGAAGCCCAGGTACGGATTGATTCTCATAGTTCGTCTTTCGAAGAATGATTGATGACACCACGACGGGGGCCGGTTACTACCCCTTCTTGCCGTGTTGCTGCTCGGCCTTCTCACGCAGCCGATCTTCCTGCTCGCGCAGCTCGGGCGTGAACTCCGCGCCGAAGTCTTCTGCTTCGAACACCTGCCGAATCTCGAGCACGCCTTCTTCGCCGGTCGGGTTCGGACAGCGGCGGGCCCACTCGACGGCTTCTTCCATCGAGCCAACCTTCCACAGCCAGTAGCCGGCGATCAGCTCTTTGGTCTCGGCGAACGGACCATCGACGACACTCGTCCTGTCCCCTTTGAACAGGATCCGCTTGCCCTTCGTGCTGGGATGCAGCCCTTCGCCAGCCTGCATGATGCCCGCATTGACCAGCTCCTCGTTGTAGTTGCCCATTGCCGTGAGCAGCTCTTCGCTGGGCATCACGGCGTTCTCGGTGTCCTGGTTGGCTTTGACAATGACCATGACTCGCATCGGAGACTCCTCTTTGATTCAGCAGCTAGGGGTGCGGTGTTGTTTTCGGTTGCTCGGTGGCCAGTGCGGCCTTCAATCAACACGTCGAAGGGCGCGGGCGAAAATCGACACGCGGGGCAAAGAAATCTCGGAATTGCGGTAAATCGTTGCCCGACTTTGTTTTACCCATCGAAAACCGCCGAACGCATGCGATTTTCGCGGATAAGCATCGCCAAAAATCGGTGGGGCACTTAAGCCACCGAACGGCCACAAATCCACCGCCGCTGGATCGTGGCTTCGCGCTTGCACTTACGCCAAGCGCGCCCCCGAAATCGATGCGCGACTTACGACATTCGGCACGCGAAATCGGATTTCTGGCCGGCAGGAAATCGCTAGGATCGGACCCATGAGCCAGCGGCCGGCCGCGGTGTCTTGGTGATCCAAGAAGGTGCGGCCACGAACCAGCAAACGGCTCGAAGCGTTCCAAACTGAACCAAAGGATCCACAGAGGTGAAAAAGTCGTCGAGCGCCATTGCGCTCGTCCTCGTCGGTGCCATTGCTCTCCCACTAGGATGCTCTTCCCGGGAGTGCGACGAAAAACTTCCCAACGGCCGCCCCAATCCAAACTGCCAAGGCGGCCAGGCCGGCGGAAATCGCTCCTCCGGTTCCCACTATCACGGTTCGTGGTCGCGGGGTAAGTCCACCAAGCGAGGCGGCTTCGGCCGCTCGGCTGGCGGACGTTCTTTCGGCGGTTAATCCTCTCTGTTTTAAAAAGGGGTGCACTACCATGCGCCGAGTAAGTATTGCTCCGCGCCCTCTGTGGCGCGAGACTGTGGAATGTCAGGGGTTACACTTCCATACCCTGGAGGATGGAGTATCTCCTTACTGGGATGAAAGTGCGTGTTATGTGCTTTCTCAGCGCGAGGTCGACGAGCTCGAATCGGCGACCTACGCACTTGACCGAATGTGCCTGGCTGCGGTCGAGCACGTGCTCGACCGCAACTTGCTCGAGCGGTTCGCCATCGATCCGAAGTGGCTCTCGTGGCTTCGTGAAAGTTGGAATCGCGATGAGCACTCGATCGTTGGCCGATTTGACCTGGTCTACGATGGCCACGGTCCGCCGGTCATGCTCGAATACAATGCCGACACGCCAACTGCGCTGCTCGAAGCGGCGGTCATTCAATGGAATTGGCTGGTGGACGAAGCGACGAAGCTGCCGCCCGGCCAGCGCGCATATGACCAGTTCAACTGCCTGCACGAGCACCTGATCGAAGCCTGGACGCGCGTCGCTGGTGAAGTAGAAAAGTACGTGCATTTTGCATCGCTAGATGCGATCGACAGCGTCGAAGACTTTATGACGACAACCTACCTGCGCGACACGGCGATCCAGGCCGGACTCGACACCCGACACGTCGCCGTGAATGAGATCGGCTGGAACTCAAGCTCGCACCGATTCGTCGATCAGCACGACTCTTCGATCGCTCTCGCCTTCAAGCTCTACCCCTGGGAGTGGATGCTCCGTGAGGAGTTTGCACCGCACTTGCCGGCGGCGAAAACGCGCTGGCTGGAACCGCCCTGGAAGATGATCCTCAGCAACAAGGCGCTGTTGCCATTGTTGTACGAGATGTTCCCCACCAGCCCCTATATTTTGCCGGCTCGGTACGAACCGTGGGACGGACCACTCGTGCGCAAGCCGTTTCACTCTCGCGAAGGGGCGGGCGTGTCGCTGATTCGCGATCACGAAGTCATTGCCAGCACCTGGGACGGAGAAATCGGCCCGTTCATTTACCAACAGCTTCGCCCGCTGCCGGAATTCGAAGGCCGGCACATCGTGTTCGGCAGTTGGATGATCGGCGGCTACGCCAGCGGCGTCGGCATCCGCGAAAGCGACGACCTGATCACGGGCAACACGAGCCGATTCGTGCCGCATCTGTTCGTTCCGAAGTAAGTATCGGGCGGCCGCGCTGCCGCTTGGCGCATTCTAAGGCCAGGCGGCGCGCGGCATGTTACGCGGCATGCTATAAGAGACGACACCTCTGGTAACTCATCCCGCCTTGAGAGACTCCCCCCATGCTTCTGCTTTGTGTCATTTTGGCCGTCGCCCAGCCCATTAGCGTCGGCAACCAGAAGCAGCTTTTCATCGACCACAAGTTCATTGCCGAGAGCGATCGCGTCGAGTTGCGCACGAACGAGGCACAAAAGCTCGGGCGGATCCTCGACCAGAACGGCCAGCTGCTGCAAGGACATGTCAGCCGCGTGTTTGACGATGGCGGCAAGGTGAAGCTTTACCTCGGCGCCGACAGCGTCGAACTAATCGAAAGCGACGACGCGATTCATTTTCGCCGCACGGGCACCAGCATCGGCGGCGGCGGCTTCACCACTTTGTTTCTCGATCCGCACGACCCCGATCCGGCCCGGCGCTACAAGCGGTTTCACCTGGCTTTCAGCCCGCCCTTCGATCCCGCGGTGCACGGTGTGTATGCCAGCTACTCGGCTGACGGCGTCAACTTCACCGAGGTCGGCCGCGTACTGCCGTTCTTCACGGACAATCCCACGATCGTCGAGTGGGACGCGCGCCGCGGCAAGTACGTGATCTTCACGCGCGCCTTCGACTACAGCTCCGAAAACCAGCGTCGCATCTGCCGGATTGAAACCGACGATCCGCTCAAGCCGTGGCCTTACAAGAAAACCGACAACGACCGGATGTTCTTCGCCATTGAGAATGCCGACGTGGTGCTCTCGGCCGACGACGAAGACGATCCGCATTCGGACATCTACTATAACGCGGCCACGATCTATCCGTACGCGGCCGACGCCTACCTGATGTTCACGGCGCAATTCCGGCACTTCTCACCACAGCGGAATCCGTACATTCGGCCCAAAGTGCCCGGCCAGTGGGAAGACTTCGGGATGCTCGAAATCCAACTCGCGACCAGTCGCGATGGGATTACGTGGAATCGCCCCAGCCGCGAAGCGTACTTCCCCACCGGCCTGGGCGATGAGTGGGATCGCTGGTATGCCGTAATGGCGCCCGGCATCGTCCGCCGCGGCAACTACTTGTATCAGTACTACAACTCCAGCGGCCGACTGCACGATTCGGTCGTCATGCGGCCGGAGTACGACCACGCCAAAGACCTCGGCGGCGTGGGCATAGTCCGGCAACGACTCGACGGATTCGTCTCGGCCGACGTCGACCATCGCGGCGGTTACCTGAATACGCCGCCCGTCGTGTTTGAGGGCAATCACCTGCGGCTGAACATCGACACCGGCTCGATGGGCACGGCCTTCGTCGAACTGCAGGACGAAGCGGGTCGGCCGATTCCCGGCTTCACGCTGGCCGACTGCGAGGAGATCGGCGGGAACTTCATCGACCAGCGGGTCTACTGGAAAGGCAGTTCCGACGTTTCCGCGTTGGCCGGCAAGCCCGTTCGCATCCGCCTCAACATGAAGCGGGCAAAGCTGTATGCGTTTCAGTTTACAAAGGATTGATTTCAAGATGGCCGTGGGGCCGTATCGACCGCGGCTATCGCATCCGCAACGTCAGAATCTTGAAGAAAAAAAGAGCCGCGGCGTTTGTAACCATCAAACGCCGCGGCTTGAAGTATAGCGTGGTTAGCCTGTCCGAGTCTTAGCCGCAGGACGCCATCCGAACCTGTCGCACGCGGACACAAACCAGAGTCGCGAGGGCCAGTCCAAAGAGGATGACCGAAGCCGGCTCCGGTACGACGGTCGCCGAAACCGTGACCATGTCGAAACGGTAGTTGCCCGCGGCTCCGGTGTAGGGGCCTGCGTCGGGATCGGCGTCGGCTCGCTGGAAAGCTGTGTTTGCCAAATGAAATCCGCCCGCATCGGTGAAGTCGAACGGCGAAAACGCGGACACGATCTTGAACGCGAAGTTTGGATTGTTGTCGACGGCGTTGATCGACGAAAGGTCTGCCACGAGCCCGTTAGCCCAGTTGTCGTTCGTGGCATTGAAGTCCAGGAGCGAGCCGAAGGAAACGAAGTTTGTGCCGTCGGTCGAATACTGGAGTTGCGCAAACCGCGGCGAGCCATCGGTCGCATTGATGTCTAGCGAGAGCACGACGTCTTGATAGCCGAGCGTCGAAACGTTGAACCGCGCGCCGGACAGCAGTGAGGTAGTCCCCGACCATCCGTTGCTCACGCTGCCGCGGACGCGCCAGGAAAGGTCGGGCGTGATCGCTGGGTCCGAGGAGCCGATCCCGTTGGTGGCCGTCGGAAAGTCCCCGTTCGGCGCGTTGCCTGTCATACCGACAATCGATGCCGTGCCGGTTCCTGTCGAAGGAACGGGGCTGTTATTCGTGCCGGGCGCATTGACGTTGAAGTTCCACTGCGTGACGACGGCTGCGGAAGTGAAGCTTGGCGCGATCCAGCCAGATAAGCAACCCACGAAGATGATCGAAAACATGTGTCGGCGAGCAACCACAGTGCGCAGTTCAAGCGGAGAGAATCGGTTCATGAGCAGGCCTTTACGAATGAGAGAGCGCCCGATGACGCGAAGAAAGCGAAAGACGCGACCTGGTTTTATGCTGGCCGCGTGAGCCAGCTGTTAGGCCGACGCGAGTATTTCGCGAGCATCGGTGCGGTTCATGAGCAAGTGGTTAGATCCTCGCCAGAATTCTGCAAGCCCACTGGCGTTCGCATCTCAACAGGAATACGCTTCGCCGGACTGTACGGTCAGCGTGTTCACCGTGCAATCCGCGTTTCTAATTCGAAGAGGTTCGCTCATGCGTCTACGTTGCTTCGCTCTGCTGTTGTCGATCACCTGTCTCTTCACCACGAAGGCAAGTGCTGACGCAGTCCGCATCACGGAATTCATGTCCGAGGGCCAAGGTGACGTCCTGCAAGGCAACGGCGGGCGCCGGCAACGCGAGTTCTTCGAAGTTACGAACCTGGGCAACTCGGCCGTCGACGTCTCCTCGTGGTCGTATAACGACAACAACACCAACGACCCGATCAATTGGGGACCGGCGATCGGCAGCATCCTGCCGGGCGAAAGCGTCGTCTTCACGCAGATGTCGCCGGCCGACTTCCGCAGCTACTGGGGACTCGCCGCCAGCGTGCGCGTCTACTCCTACGGCCAGTCGTCGAACCTGGGCAACGGCGACACCATCAATATCTACAACTCGTTCACGCAGGACGTTACGACACTGGTCGATTCACTAACCTACACCTCTGACGCGCGCGGCAGCGGCATCTCGCGCAATCGCCCCTGGGACGGCGGAACCGGCCAATACCTCAACGTGGACTGGGTCATCTCCTCGGTCGACGACAGCTTTGAATCCCTTCTCGCGCCCAGCCCAACCGGCTTTCCGCCGAACTTCCCCGATCCGCTCGGCCCCTGGAATCAGGCCGATTATCTCGACGTTGCCAATCCGGGCGTCTACGTTCCCGAGCCGGGCACGTTTGCCATGTTGGGCATGGGACTCTTGACACTGGCCGCACGAATGCGACGGCGACGATAGCCTGACGGCCACTCGCGTTGGCCCTTACTTCCTGCGGCCGTATGACCGCTCGGCGATCCGATCGAGTTCGATCATCATGGGATCGAACTCCATTACCTTCTTAGCCACGGTATAGGTAACCTGTGGCGGCACGGTCGGTTCGTAGTGTCGGTGCAGCCAACCTTCGGCTTCCAGCTTGCGAAACCTCTCGGTGAACGTCTTGGTGGAAATCGATCCGAGCCGGCGTTTGAGCTGCCAAACCGTTTGGGTCCCTCCATGTGCAGGCGGTGCAGGAGCAGCATCGCCCCGGGGCTGGAAAAGCTCACCTGCCGATTGGAGGAAGATTACTGTCCCACGTCATGAACGCTTCTGTTGCACGGAAATCTGTGTTTCGCGATGGGTGAACGACTTGCGCCACTAAGTAGGTTCACCACTTGCACGGTTTGACCGATTCGCCGCGGTCCACCATTCGAACACGCCGGCCTACGCCTTTTCAGCAGTCCCGGACTGTGTTTGAATGTGCAAATCGATCGCCCTTCATCTCTCTCTCGTCGCAGGTCCACGCCATGCAGGGTCGCACACTGATCTCCCTAGTCCTTGCGCTACTCATCGCTTCCACAATTCAGGCTGCGGCGCCCGAGGCGCAACCAGCCACGGGCGCAACTTGGGACCAATGGCGCGGCACCACGCGCGACGGGCGCGTGCCAGGCTCAGACTGGCCAGATACGTTGCAAGGCGACACGCTGCAGCCTTTGTGGCGAGTCGCGCAGCTGGCGCCCAGCTATTCCGGACCAATCGTCTCGGAGTCGCTCGTCTTCACCACCGAGACCAAAGACAAATCGACCGAGATTGTCTCAGCCCTCGATCGCCAGACCGGTGAAGTGCGCTGGCGGGTCGAGTGGCCCGGCGCGATCTCGGTCCCGTTCTTCGCGAAGGCCAACGGCGACTGGATCCGGGCCACACCGGCGTACGATGGCGAGTTTCTGTACGTGGCGGGCATGCGCGACGTGCTGGTGTGCCTGGAAGCCGACTCCGGTCGCGAAAACTGGCGCGTCGATTTCGTCAAAGAGCTGGGTAGCCCCGCGCCGGACTTCGGTTTCGTCAGTTCGCCGCTGGTCGATGGCGATGCTGTGTACGTGCAAGCCGGAGCCTCGGTGGTGCGGCTCGACAAGACCTCAGGCAAGATCGTCTGGCGAACCCTCGAAGACGCTGGCGGACTGTTCGGCTCGGCGTTCTCCTCACCGGTGCTCGCCGAACTGCATGGCCAGCGACAACTCGTGGTGCAAACACGGCAGAAGCTGGCCGGCGTCGATCCCGAGACCGGCGAAGTCCTCTGGTCGCAGATCGTGCCGTCGTTCCGAGGCATGAACATCCTGACGCCCACAGTCGTGGGCGACGCGATCTTCACGAGCAGCTACCAGAATAAGTCATGGCTCTACAACATCGTGCGTGAGCAGGACACGTTCACGGTCGCCGAAGCCTGGAACAATAAGGCCCAGGGCTACATGTCGAGCCCGGTGGTCGTGAACGGATACGTCTATTTGCATCTGGGCAATGAACGGTTCACGTGCATCGACCTGAAGACCGGCCAGCGCACCTGGACATCCACGCCCCAAGGCAAGTACGCCAGCCTCGTCGTGCAAGGTGATCGCATTCTGGCGCTCAATGAACAAGGCACGCTGCTCCTCATCCGGGCCACGCCCGAGAAGTTCGACCTCTTGGATTCGCGCAAGGTCGCCGAAGGCGATACCTGGGCTCACCTCGCGATCGTCGGCGAGGAGCTTTATATTCGCGAACTCGACGCACTATCCGCATTCCGCTGGCGCAAAGACTAGCTTCTGGCTCTCGGCAGCCGCAACGCCCGTAGACTTTGGTGCGGCATCGGCGCCGCGAATAGGTTCTGGAGTTTATGCGACCTGCCGACAGGCCTGTCGTGACCGGCGTTCCGCGGGCCTGATTCGTCAGGCCCTGACCGAGGCGGGAGTCGCTCATCGTAAGTGACTTTAGCAGTCACTGCCGGCGAGTTCGGCTAACGACCGGGCACGGCATAGACAGCCTTCAGCATCGTGGCGTCCGGACCCGGCACCATCTGGAACCCGTGCCGCTTGAACACCTGGATCATGCGATCGTTGTCCCGAGCGGTGATGCCGTAAATCTCACGCACGCGGGTGCGATCGACATTTTGCAGGCAGTAGTCCATGAAGATGTGCCCCAGACCGCGACCCTGCCACGCGTCGCCGACCAGGACGGCAAACTCGGCCCGGCCGGTGCTATCGGCGACGAGCCTGGCCACGCCCAGTAGTCTGCGATCATGCCCCTGCCCCGCTTCGGCCACCACCGCCAGTTCGCGGTCGTAGTCGATGAAACAAAATCGGATGGCCGCTTCGTGAAAGTCGGTCTTCACCACGCCGTGAAACCGGGCGGCGAGCGACTCGCGCGAGCAACTGCCCAACAGTTCGTGCCAGAGCGGCTCGTCTTCCGGCTTGATGGGTCGCAGCGTGATCGGAGTGCCGTCGGCCAGCTTCGTCGATTCGACAAGTTCATCGGGATACGGGCGAATCGCCAGGTGCGCAAACGGTCGCGGCGAATTCTGGTTCAACGCATGCTCATCGACAACGAGCCGCGCATCCAAGGCGATGATTTGCTCGTCTCGCAGCAGCAGCGGATTGACATCAAATTCCAGAATCTCCGGAAAGTCGCTGATCATCGCCGAAAATCGCAGCACGGATTCGATCAGCTTGTCGATCTCGGCGACAGCCTTTCGACCGCGATAACCGGAAACCAGCGGCCAGGCCTTGAGCGACTCCAGCATGTGCAGCACGAGTCGCTCGTTCAGCGGCGGCAGTCCCAGCGCACGATCCTGAAACAGTTCGGCCGCGATGCCGCCCAGGCCGATCAAAATCACGGGACCGAACACGGGATCTTTCTTCGCGCCCAGGATCAATTCCAAGCCGCCGGTTCGTGGGATCATCGGTTGGACCGAAACCCCCTCAATCTCGGCCGCCGGTCGTGCGCGGCGAACGTCCGCCATCATCCGCTCGAACGCCGCGCGCACCTGACCTTCGTCCTGCAAGCTAAGCGCAACGCCACCAACATCGGTCTTGTGTGTGATCTGGGGCGAAACGATCTTCAGCACCACGGGAAACCCGATTGCGCAGGCACAATTGGCCGCGTCGTCGGCAGTCGCGGCGAAGCGGCTCTGGCTGACTTCGATACCATATGCGGTAAGAAACCGCTTCGCATCGCTTTCGCTCAAAATGCGCCGCCCGCCGTGAAACAGAGGAACCAGTGAAGCTCGCAGCTGCTGGCGTTCGGCCGCGAAGCTGAGCGGAATCTCACGCGGCGTCTCGTACAACATCCGCTGGCTGCGCGTGTAGCGAATCAGGTGCATCAGGGCGGCAATCGCGTCGTCCGGAGTGGCTGCCGTCGGAATGCCGGCCGCTTCGAACAGGTCGGCACCTTCGCGCACCAGCGGCCCTCCCATCCAACTCGCCAGCAGCGGCTTGTGCGTCTGGCCTGCTACTTCGAGCACCGCCCGGGCCGTTCCCGTCGGATCGGTCATCGCCTGCGGCGTCAAGATCGCCAGCAGCACATCGGCGTTCGGGTCGGCGGCCACGACCTCCACCGCTCGAGCGAATCGCTCCGGCGTGGCGTCACCCAACACGTCGACCGGGTTCGCTCGGGGCCAGGCCTGCGGCAAGAATGAGTCGAGCTCGGCGAGCGTCGCCTCCGACAGGTGCGCGAGCGATCCTTTTCGCGCGAGCAGCGCGTCGCAGGCCATCACGCCAGGACCGCCGGCATTGGTGACGATCGCCAGTCGCTCGCCATACAGTCGCGGCGCGCCGGCCAACAACTGCGCGCACTCGAACAGTTCGCCAATGCTGAACACGCGCACTACTCCTGCCCGTTCGAGTGCCGCTTCGTAGACACTGTCGATGCCGGCCAAAGCCCCGGTATGCGAAGCAGCCGCCTGAGCCGACTCGGCAAAGCGGCCTGCCTTGTAAGCAACGATCGGCTTGCGCCGCGCGCACGCACTGGCCGCCGACATGAAAGCGCGCGCATCGGGAATCGATTCCAGGTACAGCACGACCGCTTCCGTCGATTCATCTCCGGCCAGGTAGTCGAGCAGGTCGGGTATGCCGACATCGAGCGAATTGCCGATCGAAACGAACTGTGAGAATCCCAGGGCACGGTCGGCGGCCCAGTCGAGAATCGCCGTGCAGAGCGCGCCCGATTGCGAGAGAAATGCAACACGCCCCGGAAGCGGAAACGTCGCGGCGAAACTGGCGTTCAGCTGCGCCGCCGGCGAGATGACTCCCAGGCAGTTCGGCCCAATCATCCGCAGCGAGGGATATTCGACGGCCGCGGCTCGAACCGCAGCTTCCAGCGCCTGGCCTGTCGCGCCCACTTCGCGAAAACCGGCCGAGAGAATGATCATGCCACGGACGCCAGCCGCCCCGCACTCGCTCACCAGGCCCGGCACCGTTTCGGCCGGAGTGCACACGATCGCCAGGTCTGGCGGACTCGGAAGATCAACCAAGCGAGGATAGGCCGGTAGTCCGGCAATCTCGCGGCAGCGCGGATTGATCGGGTAGATCGGGCCCTCGAAACCAGCGGCCAGCAGGTTCGCAAGCACAACCGCCCCGACCTTGCCGGGCGACTGGCTGGCGCCGATCACCGCCACGCTGCGCGGCTTCAGAATGCCATCGAGGGGTCCGGCCATGCGACTATGATTACCTCGCGCGACGGGCACTGGTCAAACGAGCTGGACGCCGAATGTACCATGAACCTGTCGGCGGAGCGAAGCCCCCAGTTCGCTGCAAGCACGTTATGCACTCACGTTTGAATCGACTTGTCAGTGTGCCGCTGACTGCGGAAACACTTCATCGACGAGTCGCTCGCGAATCTCGGCGGTCGGAAATTTGCTCAAGTCCTTGTCGATGCTCAGCAGCAGCTTTTTTGCCGCCTGCTGGCCGAGCTTCTTCTTCAACATGCCGAGAAAGTGCGGCGGTGCGACGAGCACAAGCTGGTCATAGTCGCGCTTGGCAATCGCTGCTTCGAGAAAGTCGACCAGTCGCTGCGCAAAGTGCTCGGCCTCAACCTCCTTGGGCCAGGTGCGTGGTTCAAGCGCCGTCCGGCGTCCCCCTTGAGCGTCACCCTGCTGCATGCGCCCCGGCGGCGAGGTGTTTTCGATATCGCTCGAAGTCTCCCGGCCTTCGGTGTGCTCGAATTCCTCGACCACATTCCAAGCATTCTCGCGCAGCTCGGTGGAGAACAAGCGAGCGCGTCCGGCGTCGGTTACCAGGATCCAGCTGGTCATGATAGTGTCTCCTTAGCGAACCGCAGTTCGCTGATTTGCCTGTTTGAAAATGTACACAGCCTGATCGTCTTCGATCGGTGGATACTCTTCATAGAACTGCCCCACTGACCAGAAGTGCTTGGCCGGATTCAGGACGCACAACCGGTCGCAGTACTTGCGCAGGTCGCGCACCCACTTCTCGGGCGCCACTGGAATCGCGCCGATCAATTGCACGGGCTCCTGCGCTCGCACCGTCTTCAGCGCCGCGATAAACGTTGCCCCGGTCGTGATCCCGTCGTCCACCAGGATCACGGGTCGTCCGCGGATCTCGGCCTTCGGGCGCACCCGCCGCAACAAGTCGCGCCGCGTCTGTGCCACGTGCAACTGATGCTCTTTCTCTCGATGGAAATAAGCGTCGTTCACGCCCGAGGCCTCGGCGAACTCTTCGTCAATGTACACTTCGCCGTCTTCGGTGATTGCTCCATAGGCCAAGTCCGCCTGATCCGGCGAACGCAACTTGCGGGCCAGCACGACATCCAGTTCACCGCCGAGTTCCTCGGCCAGCACCGCACCGGTGATCAGACCGCCGCGCGGAATGGCCAGCACCAGCGGACGCTTGAGCTCTAGCGGACGGATCAGTTCAGCCAATTGCCGAGCGGCATCTTCACGATTGCGGAACATTGCCCCATAACTCCTTTGACGACGGAAAGGACTCGCGCACATCCGATTGCAGGCCGCATGCCGAAGGCGCAACGGATTCAGACATAATCCGATAGAGCAGTTACGCCCGCAGGAGTTGCGCCGGACAAACTTTTGTCGCGGCGCGAACGCCAAGGGCAATGCATGTGCGGATTCGACACGGCCAGGCGAGCCAACTCGCACGACATGCAGTCCTTACCACGTGAACACGCGGTGCGCGTGGCTTGCGCAGCGATTGTAACAGCTCTGTTCGCGAAACGGTCGCAAATGGATGCCGCATGGGATCGGCTGGCCGTCGTCATCCACGACGTCGCCCCCGTGACTATCCAGAAGCAGCGGCTCCCCCTTGGGAGCGTTGCCGATTGAGCCCACCCACACAATGACGTGGGTCACATTGCCACCCTCGCGGCCAAGAATTTACAACAGGTCGCCCGTCTTAAGCACCTCGCGTCGGGCCATGTACTCGCGCGGCAACTCGATCCGCTGGAGCTTCACCTCGCGATGCCAGCGAATGTTCCGGTTTAGGCCGGTATCGGATCGTCAGTCCACCCGTGCATCACACCACCCATTGGTGTATATTCAATCCCGCGTTTCAATTGCGTGAGCAGCATTTGATTCGAGGGACAGGACCGTGGCAGCGAAGATCGAAGTCGTCCCCTTTACGTTCTCGCCCGACGATCCTTATGCGGCAGAGCACGCGGCGATCGTGGCTTGGGTGGAGGACGCCAGCAGCAACCTAAGTCGTCGCGGGTATGCCAGCGAGCTGAACTTAAAGAACCTGCCCACCGGTGAGGCGATTCTCGCGGCATCCCCGGACGAGGCTCGGCGCTTCGTCTTGGCGGCTCTCCAGCAGATCATTTATTGGGATCAATCGACTAACGAGATCCTTGCCAAGGCGGGCAACGGCCAGTCCGATGACTATATGCCTTTGATGGGATTGAGTCGGGCGACCGCCTGGCGAAGGCAATTGGCCGCGGCCGTGTTGCAATCGCTGTTGCGGCGAAACCTGCCGTTCAATAAGTCTGATCTCGTGACAATCATCGATTGGTGCACCAGCGTTGAGCCCTTGTCCAACTATCACGCCCCGCTGGGCCAGATTGCCCGCACGCTTGAACGGTATGCGGCAAAGCATGAGATCGATGTGGAGCTCAACGCCGTTTTTCGGCTCTTTGCCTCTCGATTGCGAGCAGCTCCCGACCGTTCCGTGGGTCGGCTGGCAACGACCGTCGAACAACTCTGCACGGATGCGCCAACTGCGGTGGTAGCTGCTCCCGAGATTCAGCACCAACCTCCGGCCGAGGCGGCCCTTGCCGGAACTCCCCACGTTCTTGTGGCACTCAAGCAATCGTTGGGCATGCTTCCGCAACAGCCGATCGACTCTCGGCTGCTCGAGCCCGACGATTTTCCTCTGCCCGCGGAATCACCCCTCGAAACCGAGCACGAACTGTTTGGCGAAGCGTTGCAGGAGTTTGTCACCTCGCGCGGGCGCGACTTTCGGAAGATCAAGTCGGTTCGTCAGCTTGTGGAACGATCGCCATCGGAAATGGGACGCATGGTGTTGGCCGGCGCGGAACGGTACGTCAACACGTTGCTAGGTCAATCGCCCGACATCAACAATCACCTCCAGTGGCAAGCGCATTATTCAATCTCGCAACTCTCCCTCCTCCTGCTGGACTTCGAATTCGAGCTCGATCGCCAGGGCACGGTTGACCTGTTGTTGTTCCTCTCGGTCCTGCCGAACTATCAGCGTGGTCTGCTCGAAAAACTGGTCCAATCTCTGATCGAGAGCCTAAAGGGTGACGCGAATTCACCCGCCCTCAGCGAAGGGGAGCGATTCGTGCTTTCGCTGGTTCGCAACTCCTTAGTCTCCGGCCCGGCGCTGGGAAGCACTGCCGAAGATGCCACCCGACTGTCCCAACTCATCAATGACGGAGCACAATTCATTCTGGCGCCGGGTGAGTTTTGGAGCGATTGCGTCAATGAAGACTTCGCCCTGCTTTCGGCAAAACAGCGATCGCAGTGGCTGGATCTATTGAGGCATGCCCTCACGGCCGCGACGACGCGCCCTTCGGCCAAGTGGCTGAAAACCGCAGACAAGCTGATCGCGCAACTAGGGGACGAACAGATTTCACAGGCGTTAGGCCGCTGGTTTGCGCTCGTCGCCAAAGGCCAGTCCGTTCGCAAATTCGCTCGGTTCTCCGGAGATTCTCGCGGAGGCGCCGATACCATCCACCCCGAGAACGCCGATTGCTTGCGCGGCCTCCTCTGGTGCGTGCCGCTGCTGGCCAGTCGCGACGAGCTGCTTCGCCCCGTCACCGCCGTGGCACTCTCCGCCTTCAAAAAAGTGCCCGGCATTGGTCCGCGCGCACCGAAGGTCGGCAACGCTTGCGTCTACGTCCTCTCGCAGCTCGGCACCAAAGAAGCCGTCGGACAGTTGGCCATGCTCAAGGTCCGGGTCAAGTCAGGCTCCGCACAGAAGGAAATCGAAAAGGCGTTCGAAGCCGCGGCGGCAGCGCTCGGGCTCAAGCGCGAAGAAATCGAAGAACTAGGCGTCCCGTCTTATGGCCTGGAAGAGGTCGGCCGACTCGTCGAACCGCTCGGCAACTATCGGGCAGAGATCCTGGTCACCGGTGTGGACGCCGAACTCAACTGGTCCGATGCGGCCGGCAAGCCGCTCAAGTCGGTTCCGGCCAAGGTCAAGTCCGAACACAAGGAAGAACTCAAAGACTTGCAGCAGTCGCTCAAGGACATCAAGGCGATGCTGCCAGCCCAGCGCGACCGGATCGACGGCATGTTCCTCTTGCAGAAGAGCTGGCCGATCGCCCAGTGGCGCGAGCGCTATCACGATCACCCGCTGGTAGGCACGATCGCCCGGCGGCTCATCTGGTGCGTGGACGGCACGCCAACCTTGTTTGAAAGCGGTATCGCGACGGACGTTCACGGCGCGCCGATCCCGCATGGGCAGACTGCCGAGATCACGCTCTGGCACCCCATCGGCCGCAGCATCGAGGAAGTCACGGCCTGGCGCAACCGCTTGGAGACCCTTGCAATCACCCAGCCGTTCAAACAGGCCTATCGCGAAGTCTATCTGCTCACCGATGCCGAGCGAAATACTCGCGTCTACTCTAACCGCTTTGCCGCCCACATCATCCGGCAGCATCAGTTCAACGCGCTCTGCGCCGCGCGGGGCTGGAAGAACAAATTGCGCCTGATGGTCGATGACACGTATCCGCCCGCCAGCAAGTCGCTGCCAAACTGGGGCCTGCGTGCGGAATTCTGGATCGACGGGATTGGCCAGGACTACGGCGTCGATACCAATGACTCGGGCACCTATCTTCGCCTGGCCACGGATCAGGTCCGTTTCTATCGCATGGCTGCCGCGGACAACCACACGCAAGTCGGAGGTGCTCACTACACCAGCGAAGCCAGAGACGCAGGCGTCGACAATATCAACGAACCCATTCCGCTCGACGAAGTACCGCCGCTCGTGTTCTCCGAGATCATGCGCGATGTCGATCTGTTCGTCGGCGTCGGTTCGGTCGGCAACGATCCCACCTGGCAGGATGGCGGACCCGAGGGGCGCTATCGCGACTACTGGCACACCTACTCGTTCGGCGAACTATCGGGCACCGCAACGACGCGCAAGCAAGTGCTCGAGCGGCTTATTCCCCGGCTTAAGATCGCCTCGCGCTGCACGCTCAGCGATCGTTTCCTGGTCGTGCGCGGCGACCGGCGAACCTACAAAATCCATCTGGGCTCGGGCAATATCCTCATGGAACCTAACGATCAGTATCTCTGTATCGTCCCCGATGCTCGGGCGCGCGCCACGCAGGACGGGCTGTATCTGCCCTTCGACGGTGACGCGATGCTCTCGGTGATTATCAGCAAGGCGCTGCTGCTGGCTGCGGATACCAAGATTAAAGATTCCACAATCGTCCAACAGATCGAACAAGGTTAAGGACACCAACGTGTGAACACCACGCGGCACACTAGCGAGGACATTTCAATGGCCGTCACCCTCACGGTTCGCGACGAAACGACTTCCGGCACCATCTACAACGAAATCCCGCTGGAGTTTCCCAGCGAGCGCATCACGGTGCGCGAACTGATCCGCGAACGCGTCTATCAAGAAGTAGATGACTTTAACCACAAGGAAAACGAGCAAGTCTTTCGGGGCCTCGTGCAACCGACGGACGCGGAACAAATCCTGAACGGCGGCCGGCCTGAGTTTCTCCTGAAGAAGCACCGCCGCATCGAGTGGCAGCCTCAGTTCGATAAGGCCGTCGAAGCCTTCGAGCGCAACGGCTTTCTCGTGCTGATCGGCAATCAACAGGCCGAAAGCCTGGACCAGGTATTTATCATCGGCCCCGGCACGGAAGTCAGCTTCGTCAAACTGACGCTGCTGGTCGGCGGCTGATGATTGCGATCGCCGACGTGCGTGATTGCCTGTCCTACAACTTTGAAACGAAAGTCTCGCCGCTCGGTTTCCGCGAGTCCCCGTTGTTGCACTCGCACCGCATGAAATTTGGCTCGTGCCCCCATTTTTCAGGCTCGAACCGGCGTTGACCGCTGCGCCGCGTCGGCTAAAATACGTAGCTTCACACATCGGGGCGTAGCTCAGCCTGGCTAGAGCGCTGCGTTCGGGACGCAGAGGTCGCATGTTCAAATCATGTCGCCCCGACTGACTGTCAGACTCTAAGCCCTGCGGCGGATTCGTCGGGGGCTTTCTCTTTTTTGGGGAATCTTGCTCGCCGTGCTGAGTTGGCAATGCGAGCCCTACCTCGAGGGTTCCATCCCTCCCTCGCGGTTGCAACATGTCATCAACGGCCCCAGGCAATACCACAAAGGCTCGCGCATTTGGGCTGATACTGCTGTTCGCGATTGGCACCGTCGGCTGCGGCACTCACGAGCCGCAAGAACAACCCATGTCTCAATCCGCACCAAGTGAAGAAACAGCCCGATTCCACCAGGTGGTTTCCGAGGGGAATTTGCAGGCGCTGCAAGCCGCCATCAAAGGCGGCGCCGATGTGAACGCGCCAGGTCACGTGGGACGAACCGCATTGATGCTGGCGATCGAAGCCAAGGACCTGGAGAAGACAAAGCTGCTGCTCCAGCACGGTGCCGACCCGGAATTGACCGACGACTTCAACGCCACGGCTCTGCGGCATGCCGTCGAATCGGATTTTGCCGACGGCGTCCGCCTCCTGTTAAGCCTGGGCGTCGACCGAGGACATCATCCTCGCTATCCGCTGAAGAAGATCGTCCGCGATTTTGCGATGCCAGCTGTTCCTTTGCCGGCAGAGCTGAAAGGAGTTATCTCCGACGCTGAGTGGCAGAAGACGCTCGAGGATGGGCAAAAGGCAATGTGCGAACAGGGGCAGAATCCAACCGTCCAGCCCATGATTTCCGACGTGCAGAGCCTCGAAGTGCTGCGGCTCTTCGTCGATGCCGGCGACGATCTGAATCGAGCGCCTCGTGAGATCCAACGCGAACTCGTGGGACTGAAAACCGGGGGTGACCTTCAAGTCACGTTAAGCGACTATCGCCAGCATAAGACGCCCGAATTTGGGACGCAGAATCCCCAGCGGATGGACTTTCCGTTCTGGCAGGACATGATCCGCACGGGCGGCAATGCTTATTCCGCCCGAGTTAAGTTTCAAGACAAAGCATTCGCATCGCCCGGAGCGGTGTGGTGCTACGATCGATTTGGCACCTCGCTGACGCCGCTCTTAGACGGCCGATTCGTCCAGATCGCCGGCGAGCACGAAGATCACTACGACCCCGACTTCACCATCTACAACGACGTTGTGGTGCACGACGGCCAGGGGGCGTTCGAGATTTACGGCTATCCCCGCGACGTGTTTCCGCCGACGGATTTTCACACCGCCACGCTCTGCCCGGATGGCATCTACATTGTCGGTTGCCTGGGATACGTCGACGAGCGGCGACCGGGGTTCACTCCGGTCTTCCGCCTGCAGATCGACACCTGGGAGATCGAGTCCGTCGCGACCAGCGGAGAGATACCCGGCTGGGTATTCGAACATCGCGCCCGCTACGAACCCGAGCGAAACGTGATTGCCATCTCGGGCGGGCAAATCTGCGTCGAAGATAAAGATGGCGACCAGCAATTCTTGCCGAATGAGCAGCGATTCGAACTTGATTTGAATCAGTTCGTTTGGCGCCGCGTGGAGTAACTGGCGCGAACATCACTCCAAATGCCGGTTCACGGACTCTTCCGCCATCTGCTTGAGCGCCACGCGATCGACCTTGCCGACTGCGCTGGTCGGCATCTCCACGAGTACGATGATCTCGTCCGGCGCTTTGTAGCCCACTCGCGCACGCGAGAATGCAATCAACTCGCTGACAGGCGGCGGCGCGACATCGGGTCGAAACACGACATACGCCCGCACGTTTTCGCCATGCACCAGGTCGTGAACGCCGACGACGCCTGCGCTGGCTACGGCCGCGTGCTCCAGCAACGACTCTTCGACCTCTTGTGGACAGATATTCGAACCATCGTGAATGATGATTTGCTTCTTCCGGCCGCAGAACCACAGATACCCATCCTCATCGGCCGACATCAGGTCGCCCGTGTCGAGCCAGCCATCAACGATCGTTTCGGACGTGGCATCCGCGCGGTTCCAATAGCCGATCATGTTGCTCGGCGAGCGAATCCACAGCCGACCGGCCGTTCCCACGGGAACTTCCAGTCCATCGTCGTCGCGGATCGACGCCTCAAAGCCCGGCATGAGCTGCCCAATCGAACCGATCCGATTCCGCTGGAGGCTCAGGTTCATCACCGACAAGCCCGTCTCGGTCATGCCGTACTGCTCCTCGATGGCGAAGCCGGCAAGTTCGGTGAACTCGCGTTCGAGCTCGGCCGAGATCTTGTCCCCCCCGGAAGTGCAAATTCGAATTGAGCTGAAATCGTCGCGCCGCACGTCGTCGTACCGAACCAGCGCGAACAGCGGGGCCGGCAACATGCAGAGCAGAGTCGGCCGAGTCTCGCGCAGCAGGGGCACGATTTCCTCGCCACCAAATGTGCGCGCAATCACCACCCGAGCGCCGGCCGCCAGCCCTGCCAGTGAGAAAGACGACGCCGCGATGTGCGACGCCGAAGTTGCCGGCAGAAATGTATCGGCGGGAGTCAGCTCATAGCCGGCAATCGTGCTGGCGAGCATCCAGCCAAACGTTTCATGCGTGTGCGTCACCCCCTTCGGCTTCCCCGTGCTGCCCGAGGTAAAGAAGATGAATGCCGGCGTAGTCGGCTCCGGTTCCGGCAGGCGTGCTGAGACTGCCTCGGATGTTATCAAGTCTTCGAGTCGGCGCATGCTGCCAGGCTCAGCCCCATAGCTGACCCGGCCGAGCGGTAGCCGTGCGACCTGCTGGCTCTCTGCCAGCACCTCATCCCGCTCGACATGGGCCACGAGCAGCGCCGCCCCGCTGACCTCGAGCGCGTGGTCGATCTCCGGCGCCTGGTAGCGGTAGTTGAGTGGCGTGGCCGCCAGGCCGGCCTTGAAGCATGCCAGGTAGTGAATCAGCAGCGCCCCGCGATTCGGCAGCAGCGACGCCACGCGATCGCCAGGCTTCAGCCCCAGTGCCAGATACTGAGTGGCCAGCCGGTTGGAGTGGTCTTCCAGATCCTGCCACGTCCAGGTGCGCTCGAGCGAAACCAGCGCCACCTCTTGCGACGCTCTGTTCAGTCCCGTCTCCAGCAGCCGCGCCAGCACGATTGGCTTTTCGACCTTCGCTCCGACCAGTGGCACGGCCGTTCTCCGAGTGGCAGGTAATTGCATGTCGAGCACTTGCGATAAGCGGCCCACAGCATACCAATCCTAGCCTACTCCGGCACCACTTCCGTCACGCGCTGCGATACCGGATGCTCGCCGCGAACGGTTCCCTGGTCGTAGAACAGCTCCGTGTCGTGAAATTCCATTCGGCCGCTGGGATGCTGCCCCTCGGGCGACGGTCGGAACGTGAGCATGGGCACGTCGTGCGGACCATCGCTCACAAAGCCGCAACCGTCGGCGGTCGTCCCCAGTCGGAACGATTCCTTCCCTTGAGAGAAGAATCGGGCGAGCGCCATCGGCTGGGCCTTTTGCAGATTGCGACCGAGCTGAATCGCCCCGTTCGGATCGAACGGCGCATCGCCGAAAGCATCGGCCCGGCCTACGCGCAACACGCCGGTCAACCATACGTCCTCGGCAATCGTCATCCGCGCGGCGGGCGCGTCGACCGGCTGCGGATCCACTTGGATCTTGTCGTAACGATCGAGCGTCACTGCGGTCGACGTATGGTTCGGTCCATAGATTCCCAACCGCCCCTGACTGTCGACACGCAGTCCACCCACAGGCTTGCCGGCGAGCGTGATGGCCAGCGCATCGCCGGGCGAAGCCAGGTCGATCACGACCGGACCACGACTGGAGCTCAACTGCGTGCCCAGCGAAAAGGCGGCAACAACGAGGGACGCAACGACGACGAGCGACGGGGTGTTCATGGCGAATTCCTTAAGGAATGAAGCGTCACGGACAGGAGTCGATTCTGATCGTGACGCCGGGTCGGAAGGAGTGCGAAGGCAGGCTCGCGCGACCAGCGGACGCGACGGGATAAGATGTTACGCCACCGCCGAACGTTTTCCAAAAACTTTTTGAAGGCCAGGAGGGCCGCCTTCGAAAGCGTCTCGGCTGCTTAAAGATTGCGCCGCGTCCGCCACTTGCCGCGGCAAAGTTTTCATCCTCATCGTGCTGACGCGGCTCGTTTCACAGCGATCGCGCGCCCGGCATGCCAATTGCACCTCTGCAAACTGCTGCGTACCCAGGCGGGTGACTTCCATGAGGATGCTATGCCTGCCGCTGAAACGATTCGCGAACTTGCGATTCCCGTGGTGATGATTTCGGCCAATGGCCTGATCTGTCTCGCGCTTTACAACCGCCTGGCCGCAATCACTGCCCGGCTGCGGCTCTTCTACCGCGAACGATTCGATCTCGATCTGCGGCTCCTGGCTGAAGGTTCGCCAGACGGTGAGCGTTCCGAAAGGGAGATTCGCCTGCGTGAGCGACTCACAGTGCTGGACGAACAGTGCCAAATGATCCTCAGACGCGCCCGCTATGTTCGCAACGCGCTCATAATGTTACTTTCGTCCGTCGTCGGAATGTTGGCCATCACGCTTCTGCTGGGACTGGCCTACCAGTTGCCGATTCTCGCTCTCGCGGCGCTGACGATTTTCGCTCTTAGCGTGCTGTTGATGATTGCCGGAGTCGTGCTGGCCATCTGCGAACTGCTGCTCGTGCTCGAGCCGGTCGAGGCCGAAGGACCATTGCTCAACGATGATTCGGTTTATATCGCTCAACGCCAGCAGCGCACTCGGAACTCGCGATCCGGTCACATCAGCGAGCGAGCGGACGAAACAGCCAGACAGCGGTAGTCGCACGGATGCCTGCCGTCAGTAGGCTTCGCCCGTGATGTCGTTCTTATGCACCGCGATGCGATGGATCACCTCGCGCAGATCGTCGTCATCCACTCCTCCCTCCTCGAGCGTCGCGGCCAGGTGCTGCGAGAAGCGGTTGAATTCGTCCGTGGTGATGCCACGGCCGACGTGCGCTCGGCTCAGAGCCTGACCGCTATACGATTGTGGCCCGTCGAGTGCGGCGCCGAAGAACTCGCGCTGCATCTGCATCAGTTTTTCGAGCGAGGTATTCTGAAAGAACGGCGCTAGTTGCGAGTCGGCAAGTATCCGGGCATAGAAGCGAACCACCAACCCAGCCAGTCCGGGTTCGCCACCCAGGCGTTCGTAAAGAGTGTCTGCGCGCGTCATCGGTGTAACGATCTTTCCAAGCGCGCCGTGGACTGCGGAATCGCCAAGTCGAAAAAGACGCCGCGAGCAGGCGCCATTTCGACACGACTTCATCATAGCAAGGCGATTCGGTCACGGCACCCGTGCGAATTTGCTCACTCACCATCATCGGCGCCCACCAGCGGCACGAACCGACAACCGCTCAACGGTTCAGCTACCAGCCGGCCGCCAACTTTGCGATAGGCTTCCAGAGTTTGTTGCTGCGCGGGCCCCACGGGAATCACCAATGTCCCGCCTTCTGCCAATTGCTCTTCCAGCGCCGGCGGAACGTGCGCCGCCGCGGCCGCCACCAGGATGCGATCGTACGGCGCGCCCTCGGGCCAACCGAGCGTCCCGTCGCCCACAATCAGTTGCACGTTCTTGTACCCGAGCTCCTCGAGCACGCGGGCGGCCTCTTGCGAAAGGGGTTCGTGACGCTCGATGCTGATCACTTCGCCGGCCAGCTCGGCCAGCACCGCGGTCTGATAGCCGCTGCCGGTGCCGATCTCCAGCACGCGTTCACCACCTTTGAGCGCAAGTGCCTCGGTCATCAGGGCCACGATGTAGGGCTGGCTGATTGTCTGGTCGCAGGCGATCGGCAGCGCGCGGTCCGCATAGGCCAGATGCCGCACACCCTCGGGCACAAATCGCTCGCGTGGCACACGCCCCATGACTGCGAGCACGCTCGGCGAGCGGATTCCGCCCTCGGCCAGCTCACGTTGCATCGCATGCCGGGCGGCCCAATGTTCATACTTTGCGCACATTGCATCACCGTGCGTGACGAGTCGACGAAGCTCCCGGTCACCCACCAAGAATTTACGCGCTTTCGCGCGAGGCGGCCAGCGGCTCTCGGGCTGCAAGATTCGCGCCCGACGCCGGCTGCCAGTCGCAAACCTGCAGTTCCACTGAGCGGCGGCCGCGGAAGTGATTTACGAACGGGCGGAAAGCGACGGAAATCGGCCCCGACAGTTCATTCAGCTCGGTCGCCCAATCAGCGCCGCCGAACGCGATCGCCTTGAAGGGCACGCCATGCTGCAGCAACCTGAGCGACAGATGTCGCTGGCCGCCTCCCACGGGCTTGGGCGGTTCCGCGAGCGTGACGTCCGAAGCGCACAACAGCGGCCGCGGATTCTGATGCCCGAACGGCGCCAGGCGCTCGATCTGCTCGACGGCTTTCTGCGTCAGCGAACTGAACGTCACCTCGGCGTCGATTCGCAGTTCCGCGATGCGCGCGGCGGCCGTCATCTCACCGGCGGCATGCTCGCAGAACTGCTGCCGAAAGGCTTCCAGATTTGCTTCTTCGATCTTAAGGCCCGCAGCCGCAGCGTGACCGCCGTGACTCACCAGGTGCTCGCCGCAGGCCGCGAAGCCCGCGTGCAGATTGAAACCACCGGCGCTGCGAGCCGAGCCAACTCCTGGCTTCACGCCGACCGAGTCGAGCGCGATCATCACAACCGGCCGGTGAAACTTCTCGGCCAGCCGCGCGG
>JBGSKX010000262.1:0-3125 GCA_041741015.1 Pirellulales bacterium | reverse complement strand
TTCGTCGGCGCCGGCGTGGAGCAGCCGGCCGGCGCGTGAGCCGGGCGCTGCCCGCCAATTCGCCCCCGTAAATCGAGCCGGTAGCGTCAGCGCCCGGAGTGCCGGGGGTTCACGCGCCAGGTGGCGCCGTTGGGGTGCCACTGCTGGCTTGCCAGCAGTGTGGAGCGTATCCACAGGTTCCATTCCGAAGGAACCTAACTCACCGTCGCTGCTTTGTGGATGATTGCATAAGGACGGAAGTAAGAAGCCGGACTAGTTGGTTGCCGTCTATGTGTAGCTCGCGTCGTCTCAGCCGCTCACTGCTGGCAAGCCAGCAGTGGCACCCGGCGAAAGCACGATGTCGGATTTGAAGACGCGGCGACGGTCCTTTCCGATCGGATGGCGAAGACTGTTTTCGATCCGGCTCATAGCATCCAAGAAGATCGGTACATTACCATAGGGTATTCGGCCAGTGGTCGATTGCTCCTTGTCGCCCATACCGATCGCGGTGATCGGATACGCATCATCAGCGCCAGAAAGGCGAGCAAACGAGAACGCAAGGCCTACGAAGATGAATGAGCCAATCGAAAGCGGGCTGGACGATGAACTTCTGCCCGAGTACGATCCGTCGTTGTTCGCCGACGCCGAACGGGGCAAGTACGCAGAGAAATATCGGGCAGGCGTCAACCTTGTGAAGCTCGACCCCGACGTAGCCGTGGCGTTTCCTGACGAGCGAGCCGTCAACGACGCGCTGCGATTCGTGCAGCAGGTAGCGGCGGATGCGGGGCGGCTGACGGGGGGGTGAAGCAAGGCGGCGGGTGGCGCCGTTGAGGCGCCCCTTCTGGCTTGCGAGCCCAGTTCCGTAGGGTAGGTGGTTCTGCCGGCGCAAATCGGCCAACCACCCAGCACGTCCTGCCCGCCGGCAGGTTCACCTACCTTTGCCCGTGCCGGCGAGTGTGTCCCATGGGTCGGCGTGAAAGGTAGGTGAACCCGACGGCGATTAGGCTCTTCTCCATCGGAGCTGCTTTCGCGCCGTCGGAACCACCTACCCTACGTCACTGCGTGTCCACGCGAGCGTGGACATGACGCCCGGCTATTGATGGGTGTGTACTGACTACTCCTCGTCGTCCCCATCGATCCCCAGTTCTTGTTGAACCTGTGAGATCAGTTCGAAGTCCGCGTCCGACATAGTCATGCTTTCCCGGTACTGCAACGCTTCGGGATCGACTACGTACGAAACTTCTCCATGATTGTCGATCACCAGCTTTCGGATTGTCTCAATGTCTGTCCGAAAGTACTCCTTTCGCAAATTTACCTTGTTGACGCGACAATGGTGCAGAGCTTTGTGGAGGACGTTCTCAAGCTTGGGCGCATCATCGCAAGAAATCATCATATGCACATCGAAGGGGAACGGAACGGACGCGTCGCCAAGCTCTCGGACTCGGTCCAGCGGCTCAAGCCGGCGCGTCATGCCGACCTTAAAGACGCACTCGCCGAATGATCCAATGTTCGAGATCACGTAGATATTTCCAGCGCGTGTTTGCTGAGCCATCGACATAGCGCGTTCGCCCTTGGCCTCCGCCTCGGCGAGCTTCTGCTGGAGTAGCTCTACTTCCGCGCTATGCACGCCGGCCGCACGAGCGAGTGCGTCGGCGAGCGCCTTTTCGATGGCGCGCTTCTCGGCTTCAATCCGTCGCATCTCTCGTTCAATTTCTTGTTCGGCACGTTGTTCTTCGCGGATTCTTGCCTTGATTCGAGCTTGCTCGGCGCGTTCATGCTCGCGACGCAAGACTGCTTCGTACTCTTGACGTAGTTCGTCTAAGAGCCTCGCTTCCATTTCCGCAGCTACCTCGTACTCGTGCTTCCGACAGAACTCGATGGCTCGAAGGAGTTGCGTCTTCTGAGTCGTGAAGTTCTGCCCGGTGAGCTTTGAGCTGACCCACTTGACGGTGTCATTTAGGAATCGCTTTCCCAGACCATCAACCGTCTTCTCCCGGTTGCTTGCAAACGCTAGCGACTCCTCAGCGCGGCGCTCCCGTCCTTCGATCTCTCGATAGATTGCGGCGCGCTCTTCAGCGACCAAGCGATCAAACTCTGCTTCAAACACCCGCCACTTTCGAACGGCGTCTTCGTTCAGCTTAGTGGCCTCGGTGATCTGCATTGAGGCTTCGTTCGCTTCGGCGCGGCAACGCAGTTGATCGCTTCTCGAAGTTGCAAATGCGATCGCTGGCAGCATCCCAATCGCGAGGATTAGGAACGCGAGAATCGTCGCTGTAAATGCGTTGCCGGTCACCAAACAGAGTAGTACGCCGACCCCTGCCAACAGGGCGATCCCCATCGCTGCGTACGCCGCGTAATCGATCGGCTCCAGCTTTCGCACGAAGGGAGGGGGCTGAACCGCCTTAGGTGGCGAATCCTGCACGCGGACAAACGTGACGACCTTCTGACACTTTGGACACTTCTGAGGCGTCGCGAAGGCGGCTTCCGGTGCGGAGACTCGAGCGCCGCAAGTCGGGCAGTAACGAGTGACTTTGTTGTCTTGCAATCTGGAACCTGGCTAGAAACCTTTAGCAGCGAATCAGAATCCGCCACTACTTTGCTCGGTCCTGCGGACAAACGCAACTCCTAGGTGACCTTGCCATTTGAGTACGGGTGACAGCCATCCGCGCCAGAGTCCGCCACACCCCCAACGTTTTCGCTCGCATATAGCCACTCGATCCGCGACAATGCGGTCCGCACCGCGGTCGGCTGTCGCAGGGGCGCCGCGCTCTCGGCGGCTGCTGACGTCGCTGCACGCCCCCACCCGACCGCATCCGCTAGGTTTTGACCGATGCCGATCGACGAAACTCCTAACCGATGGTTCGTCTGGAGCCTGCAATGGCGCTGTTTTCTTGCTGACGTGGGGTTTCGTCACAAAACGGTTTTTTCAGGCACACGTCACCACATCACCACGTCACCACCTTAAATGCGTCGGCGGTTCCGTCGGGTCGTTGGTTCTGCCGGCGTCGGTTTTGCTTGAACCCGAACGCCCCTTTCGTTTAGCCTTGAGGAACCCGGTGGCGTCCCCCGCGAATGGCTCGAGGAAACTAGCGATGCGTCTCCTGATCTTATTGATTCTGGCTTGCGTTCTGCTGAGCGCTTCCTCG
>JBGSKX010000261.1:0-55921 GCA_041741015.1 Pirellulales bacterium | reverse complement strand
CGCCGGTGGCTGCGACCGCGTCCATGGCCGGAATGTTGGCGGCCTCGAGCGGCGACTTGCCGCCGAGCGACTCTTGAGGCTCGTCGGCGCAACCGTCGGGAATGATGAGCACGTATTTCATGAAGTTGTTTTCCGCGTCCGCTGAGTGTGGTTGCGGACGCTCGTGAGTCGCTAATTGTGAACGCGCATTCGTACGCTGGGGCCGCGTTTGAACGCCACCCGATCGATGGCGGCCAGTGCACGGCTCACGGCCCCTTCGGTCGTATTGTGAGTCATGATGACCAGTGGAACAACGCCGGCGGCTTCGTCTTCGTGCTGGATGACCGAGGCGATCGAAATATCTTGCTTGCCGAGCAGGCCGGCGATTTCGGCCAGCACCGACGGTTGATCGGCCACATGAAACCGCAAGTAGTAACGGCCGGCGACGTTCTGGAAATCGCTGATTGGCACGCGAGGGGCCGTGGCGCTCCACATTTCGAGTGTGCGAAAAGTGATGGCAGCACGACCGACGGCCATGTCGATCAGATCGGCGACGACGGCGGACGCGGTCGGCATTTGGCCCGCACCCAGGCCGCTGAAGAACACCCGGCCGACCGAATCGCCCACGACGCTCACGGCGTTGTAAGCTCCGCGAACTTCTGCGAGCGGTGTTCCCAGCTTGACGAGGGTTGGCGAAACGTGCAGTTCCAGGCCGGCAGCGGTGAGTTGCGCAACGGCTAGCAACTTGATCCGATAGCCGAGTTCTTTGGCATAGCGCATGTCGGCCAGATCGAGCGTATCGATTCCGGCGCGAGAGATCTTCTCCCAATCAGCGTGCGCGCCAAATGCGATATGGGCCAGGATCGCCAGCTTTTGGGCCGCGTCGCTGCCGTCGACGTCCATGGTGGGATCGGCCTCGGCGTAGCCTAAACGTTGGGCATCGGCCACAGCGTCGGCATAGCTCGCCCCGTGGGCTTCCATCTGCGTGAGGATGTAATTGCTCGTGCCATTCAGGATCGCGTGGATCGATTGAATCTGGTTGGCCGACAGGCACTGGCTCAGATTGGCAATGATCGGGATGCCACCGGCAACGGCCGCTTCGAAGGCGATTGAGCGGCCGAGTTCTCTTGCGCGGGCAAACAACTCTTCGCCGTGAGCCGCAAGGAGCGCTTTGTTGGCGGTGACGATGTCTTTGCCGCTTTCGAGGACCTTGAGCGCGATGGTCCGCGCAGGCTCGACGCCACCCATTAGCAGGGCCACGACCTGCGTGTCTTTGTCAGCGGTGATTCGGCTCAGGTCGGTGGAAACGAGGCCCGCCGGCAATCCAACGTCGCGCGGCTTCTTCAGGTCCTGGACCAAGACCTGACGAAGCACCAGCCGCCGGCCGGCATGACGGGCCAACCGGTCTCCGTTTTCCAACAGGAGCCGAGCCACGCCGCTGCCGACGGTCCCCAGCCCGATGAGCGCTACGTTGGTATCTGCCATGGATTTGGATCGCGCGAAGTGAAAAGAATCAGTCATGGTAGGTCGGCCCGGCGGCCGTCGTCAAGCGGGCGCCAATACCGAACATGAGGCCCTTGGATGGAGTGTTCAGGCTCCGACTGCGGGGACTACGCAAAGTCTACCATCCGTCTTGTCGGGTGATTCGAGGCCCCCGGCACCAGGAGCTTTGGCCCAAAATCCGGCGACGTCACAGGCCGCACCAATTGCGTAAACCCTGCCGACTCGTGAAGAACTGCCGACTGGCGAATCCTTGGCGGCCGAACGTCAGACATTGCACGAATCGTGCGTAAACGTCCGACGTTTGACTAATGGCTCCCGCTGCGCGTTGCACTTGAGCCGTGGATTCATGGAGGTTTCACGCATGCCAAGGATTGCTCCCACTGGCGAATTGCCCAAGGTTCGCGCGACCCTGTACTTGTCTGCTGAAGTCCTCAATGAAGCCCGCAATGCGGCGGTCTTTCTGGCCGGTTACCCGGTCCGGCTGACGCTCACAAAGCTGGCCGAGGACGCCCTCCGCAAGGAACTGCGGCGGCTGCAGGATCAATACAACGGCGGTCGCGAATTTCCGCACCGAGGCGAAGAGCTCAGAGGGGGCCGGCCCATCGCTGCTTAATGGGTGCCCGAAATGGTTGTTCTCACTGAGAAGTCCTCGGCTCGCTCCACCGAGCGCGAGTTACTCAGGCTCGAACTCCTCCGCATGATCGTCAAGAACGAAGCCCGACGTGCCGCCGACAGAAGAGTTCCGCTACGCTGAATTCGACCCGTCGTCCACCGCGAAGAACCGTTGCCGTGAAATTCACCCTGGCGATCGCGATCTGCCTGCTCGCTGCGCTCCCTGTGCGCGCGCAGTCCGTCGGCGCAGGGACTCGGCTGCAATCGCTGTCGGCTGCGGAAACGGCGGCCTCGCGAATGCATCCGGCAGTTGCCCGAATCGTCGCTCCCGGCGACGGCAGTGTGTCGTACGGCTCGGGAACCCTAGTGCACATCGCCGGGCAGTACGGGTTCGTGGTCACCAACTGGCACGTCGTGAACGAAGCGACGGGACCGATCTCGGTGCATTTTCCGGACGGGTTCTACTCGCTGGGAACGATTCAGAACGTCGACCGCGATTGGGACTTGGCAGTCATCGCCGTCCGGAAGCCGAATGCGCAGCCGGTGCGAATCGCCGCCCGGCCGCCGCAGCCGGGCGAAATGCTCACGATCGCAGGGTATGGCTCGGGGCAGTATCGCGAGGCGACCGGTCCGTGCACGCAGTATGTCGCGCCGGGACTGGAATTCCCTTACGAGATGGTGGAACTCGCAGCGAGCGCGCGCCAAGGAGACTCGGGCGGACCGATTTTTAACAGTCAAGGTGAACTTGCGGGCGTGTTGTTTGGCGAAGGGAATGGCCGCACCTCGGGCAGCTACTGCGGACGTGTGCGCTGGTTTTTGACCAGTATTGTGCCGCCGGCCTCAAACCCCGCATCGCCGGTGTCGCCTGGAACCCACTCGACACCCGTGCAGGCAATCGCCGAGCGACCGCTGGAATCGCTCCCCACTCGCCCGGCGAGCAACTCCGTACAAAGCGAATTGAACTCGCATGAAAAGGTAGCGGACTTGGCGGGCCGGCAATCGCTACCGAGCGCAGCGAATCCCGACGCCAATCGGATCAACTCGGCAGGGTCGCCCGGCGGCAGCTCTAGCGCCCCTTCTCCGCCGGTTGCCAGCACTCAGGCCGGGCCGGACGTGATTCAAATCGGCTGGCACGATATTGCCGGCGACTCGCTTTCGGACCAAGCGAAAACAATTCTGGCGGCCGTTGGTGCTTTAGCCCTGGTGCTGCAAGTCCTGAAGTGGCTGAGTCGGGAGGCGCCAGCCGCGAAGTGAATGTCCCCTGCTTGTGCAGCATTGGGAGCAGTTGGCCATCGGCAGCCAGCGGCACTCCGGTAGAATGAATCTGCACCCGCCCGTGGCGTGCGATCCTCCGCGGCACCCCATTCATGACCCGACTGGCCACCAACGCGACCTCCGACGAGCAGCAGCCGCCGCTGAGCCTGCCAGCGCTGCAGGATGCGCTGGCCGCGGTCGATCCAGCCGTGGTCGTAGTCTCGCCACGTATCTTGCGGCGCGTCATCAAACAGCATGCTGGCGTGCCCGGGCTCGGGCTCCGCGTGCCGCATCGCAAAACGTATGTCATCGATCGGGACACGCTGCTGGCCATCATCGATCGGGCGGATCTGGACGTGCCGACCGCGACCGAGCTCCCCGAGCGGCTGATCCTGATCGCACGACCAAGCAGCGAGCTACTGGAAGAGCTCTCCGCATCCGATACGCTGCTCAAGTGTTGGCGGCTGGTGTTTCACGCCAAGGTGCACTTTGCACTCGACGAACGGGTGGAGCAGGGAAAGCTGACCGATGCCGACGTGCGGAGCCGGGTTCAGGAAATCGGGTCAATCCAGTTCGAAGAAATCCGCACGGTGCTCAAGCAGGAAGAGTACCTGCTGCCGCCGCATACCGATCTGGGCGTGTACCTGGAGTTCTCCGCCGTTTACCTGGAGCTGCGGTACTTTGTGCCGGGGTTTCTGCGAAGTTATTTTCCGGGCATTCAGGACTTTCATCGGATCGACGCGCTGCTGGCGCAGGACGTAAACGGCGAAGCGCTGCTCACCGCCACGCGGCCGCCGGGCGCTCCTGATCCATCGATCGTGGCTGAAGTACCGGCCGAGGAGCGCGTCGAACGAATTGACGATTCGCAGCCACTGCTGCGACCGGCCCGCGTGCCGGCGCGAGAACGTTCGAACCGCGCGGCGGAAGCCATAAATGTGCGCGCCGAGCAAGTGGCCAGGCAAGGCAACCTGGTGCGAGCGGCCATCCTCAGGACGCGTGCGTCTCGCTCGGCCAAAACCGAACTTTCCCTGACGCTGCGTGAGCAGGCACGCGGTGACATGGCGCGCTTGGTCGTGCGGTTGCAGGCGGCTCTGAACTTCAGCGACAAAGAAGCCGACGAGTGGACACGCACGCTGGGTGCACTGTTGGAATTGGCCGTGGGCGGATTCTGGACTACCGAAGCACGCGTACTCTACGACCTGCAGAAGGTTTGCGTAGACCACGAGCGCGGCGTGTACACGCTCGACGTATTCGGCTGGCTGGGCTCGCTTGGCAAGAAGCCGCTCAAGCGGTTCTTGCCCGGCCAGCGCGACGTACTGATGTCGAAGCATTTGCGCAGTGCCGAACGAAGGCTCGCGGCCGTGCGCCTGACGCATCGTTGGCGGAGCCGTGTCAGTGCGCTTTTGGCAGGGGCGGTGCATCGCGCCGAAACGAACCTGAGGGCACGGTTCAAGCCGGTGATCGAACGGGCCCTCGACAAGGTAAAACTACTGCCCGTCAATCCGCCAGAGAACGTTGGGCGCAAGAAGCTCGTCGACGAAATCCTCGACCGGATCGTCGAGCGGGGGTTCCTGTCGATGGGCGACCTGCGCGATGCCTTGTCGCGGAACAGTCTGAAGCTGCCCGACCTGGCGAGCGCCCAGCAGTTCTTTCGCGGCGACCAGCTAATTCGTGCCGATCGTAAACTGGCGGCGACGTTGGATGGCGTGTACCGCGGCGGCGAAGTTTACCTGCGCTTCCCGCAGCGATTGAGCTCGTTGGCCTTCGGTACGCCACTGGGTAGGTTCCTCACGCAATACGTAGCGATTCCATTCGGCGGGGCGTTTCTGATTCTGGAAGGCCTCAGCCATCTGATCAATCCGTTTTTGCACGTGCTGGGATTTCCCGAAGACATTCATCTGTTCAATTGGTTGACGTTGGCCATTTTGGGTTGCTGGCTGCTGGGACTAATTCACAGCCAGACATTTCGCCGGCAGTTCGTCGAGTCGGGCATCATGATTGGCCGCGGGCTGCGTCGGATATTCGTCGACGTGCCGCGATGGATCGCGAACTTGCCGCTGATACAAGAGCTCATCAGCAGCCAGCCGTTTCAGATCTTCCAGCGCTACGTCTTTAAGCCGCTACTGTTGTCGGTGCTGCTCAGCGTGCTGGTCGCTTTGTTTACCGATGGATACGTGACCTGGATCAGCTTGCCGGCGACCTTCCTCGTGGCGAGCCTGCTCTTAAATTCGCGCATCGGACGGAACGTTGACGAGATGGTAACCGACTGGACGATGAGCACCTGGCATCGGCTGCGGATACACGTCTTTACGGCGCTGGTGCGTTGGATCATGGATTCGTTCCACCGACTACTGGAGGCCATTGAGAGATTGCTGTATAGCGTGGACGAGTACTTGCGCTTCCGAGCCGGCGAGCGACGCTCGGTGCTGGCATTTAAAGCAGCGCTGGCCAGCGTGTGGTTCTTCGTCAACTACGTGATCCGCTTCCTGGTCACGCTGATGATCGAACCGCAGATCAACCCGATCAAGCATTTTCCGGTCGTGACGGTGTCGCACAAACTGCTGCTGCCGCTGGTGCTCTCAATTCACCTGGCGCTCGAGGGTCCGCTGGGGAATCTCTGGGCGTGGAGCATCTCGCTGTTCATTCAGTTTCTGTTTCCCGGCATGTTCGGATTCTTGGTGTGGGAGCTCAAGGAAAACTGGCGGCTGTACGCGGCAAACCGGCCAGCTAATTTGCGCCCGGCGGCGATCGGCCACCATGGCGAAACGATGGTCCAGTTTTTGCGTCCCGGCTTTCGCTCGGGTACGGTCCCCAAACTGTACGCACGGCTGCGACGCGCAAGTCGTAAGGCCTACTGGACGGGAAACTGGAAAACCTGCCGCAAGCATCTCGAAGCACTGCATCACGTCAGCGATTCGATCGCGGCCTTTGTCGAACGCGAGCTGGTCGAAACCTTGCGCGAAAGTCGCTCCTGGGCCGATCATTCGATCCGCACCGGCAAGATCCATCTGGCTAACAATCGGATTCTCGTCGAGCTGTATTGTCCCGAGCTGTCGCAAAACAGCCTGTGGTTGAGCTTCGAGGAGCAGCAGGGCTGGCTCGTGGCCGACATTCACGAGCGCGGCTGGCTCGATCACCTGGCTTATGCCCAACGACAGGCGTTTGCCAGCGCGCTGGCTGGGTTCTACAAGTTAGCCGGCGTCGACCTGGTCCGCGAACAGATTGAATCGCAGCTTGAAGCGAGCGCGCCGGGGTATGAGATCACCGAAGATGCGCTAGTGGTCTGGCCCCGGCAGAATGCAGCGCGGCTGGTCTTTCCGATGCGCACCTGGCCGGCGGTGGAAAGGGATCCGACGAACCCGGCCGTTGCAGCAGAGCGCGCACGCTGGGTGTTCTGCGCGACGCCCATTTCCTGGCGGCGGTGGGTCGTCACCTGGGAACTCGATCAGTTGGGAACCACGGCCAGGCACCAGGTGCTGGAAGAGATTCCGCTGTTGCCGGTGTGAAGCGCCGGGCGGGGGCGGCTGCGCAGCTACCGCAATTCTTTGAGTTCGCTTCGCAAGCGATCTTTCGTTTCGGTGGAAAGTTCCCGCAGGTCCAAATCCTTAAGTCCCGCGGCCATTGCCCAGAGCCAATTCAACGTGGCATCGGGGCGCACGCGCTTCACGAGCCGAAACGCCGCGACTGGGCCAATGAGCTGCAAGTCGCCGATCGTACGAATGCCTACGGCGCGCATCGCCTCGCCGCTTGCCGGTCCGAGATTGCGCAGCGTTTCAATGGGTTCGCCCAGATCGTTCGGCGTGCTGGAGCAGCCAACGTCGGCGAACTTGGCCTGGAGCTCTTCGAGATGCTTCCCCGTCGCCGTGTGAATCACGACGGCTTGCTTACGGCCACCGCTTTGAATCTTGCGGACGCCATGGCCAAAACCCTTGAGACGCTCGCGGACCTTGGCGGCAGGGAGATTGACGTACAGGAAGTAGCCTTTGGGCTGGGGCATTAGGCTCTGCTGGTGAGTTGGCGTGAAACGGGGCGGCCGCAGGCACCCCATTCTATGGCATTCCCTAAAAATATACTTGCATGGCGGAGACCGGTACTTACCATAGTTAAAGTGTAAGTTCCCCCTCATCTCGGGAATGGTCACCTCCTCTTTGTGGGAACGCTACTGGCTACTGCTTAGACGGTCACCTCAGCAAACTTCCGCACAGAGTTTTGCGTAAGCGCGTACCGTGGCCAGCGCCAACCTGTGACGCCCTGATTCGTCACGTTCTGTCTTCCCGCTTTCGTATCCCGTGCCGCCCCCGAATGGTTTGATCCTCATGGCAGTATTTGCTGCAACGCCCTCAAATCCCAAGATTCTCAGACGCTTATTCGGTCCGCTTGTTGTCCTTGTGATGCTTCCGTGTGCGAGCGCTCAGGCGACGGAATTCGTCTTGAGTCCCGCGGAGAGCTACCTCACGTTGAGTGCTGACGATCGTGGGGAAATCCCCTCATGGATTCTAGAAGCACAAGACGCTGGGAGCCTGACTGCGGCGTTTAGCGGTCACATGAAGCTTGAACAACGGGGCACTTCTCTGTTTATCGCGGACAGCCTCTTGAGGCCGATCCCGAGATCCGGCCCCTACTTGCCAGGAAACCTTCCGGCGGACTATGCCGGTAAAGCGCAGCTCACAAGTGAGCATCTCGGCTACTTATCGGTTCGAGGTAGTAACGTGCATCTGTGGGGTGAAGTATTGCCGGGGACCGTGACTCCGACTCCCCAGAATCAGTTTCTGATTTACCGCTCCCAAGCGGTGTCGCTCGAGATCCCCACGCTTGTAGGCTCTTCGATTCATCAGTTCAATCTGGCAATGAATAATTTGAGCCTGGGTGCGCCGAGTCTCACAAACGTGGGCGGGACTACTTACCGACTTGAAGTACCTTTCAGCGGCAAGAACACTACGAACGTGAACTTTCTGCAGATGGACATCGCGTTTTCAGGCCAGCTTGTCGCCTATGCCAATATGCTTGGCGGATTGACGCCTGAAATCGACGACGGGACATTGGAATGGGGCCACGGCTGGGAATATGCCGCCTCTCCGGGCGGTCGCGCTGAGACGATACCAACCGGGTTGGTTGGCGCAGATCCTGCCGAACATGGCGGGCACGTAGCGTCGCTAACGCCTGAAGGCGGGGCGGCAAGCACCTACCAGATGCTGGTAAACGCGAACGAATTGAAGCCGAATACGACCTATGAAGTCTCCTTTGACGTGAGCGCCGCCTCGGTATTTGCTCTCCAAGACAATTCCGTACAGGGGCAGGCGTACTTTTCGCTAGGGAACATCAACTTTGCGAATCGCGTCGGTGGTTTGTACGGCTCGACGTTCCAAACAAACACGATTGATGAGTGGTCGAGGCATACCATCGTTCTGAACACGGCAGAACTTACGTCCGGCGAACTGACGCAGGCCCTCTATCTGGTTTTTCAAGCTACGTCGGCGAATGCTGATTCAAACAGCGTACTTTTCGACAATGTTCAGATCACGGTTGTGCCGGAACCGGCGACCGTGCATTTGCTGACGCTGGGCGTGGCTGGGGCAGCACTGGCCGCTCGGGTCAGAAAACAGAAGCGGCGCGGGCGTTCGTCGGTCCAATCGCCGAAGACGGGAGCCTAATCCCCCGTCCGCTCGATCGCGCGCGCAACCAACTCGTCGACGCGGCCGGAACCCTTGAGATCTTCGACAACTCGCGGATGGGCGAACACGCGGACGCGCTTCACGTAGTCGTCGAACTGTGTGCCCAGCGCGCGAACGACGGGCGAAATCTCGCCCAGCGTGCGATACTGGTTCTGCTTGGGGAAGTAGACGTCGATGTTGAAATCCACTTCGCGCGCGACCGGCGGGGCGTCGAACAGAATCTCGTGAGGAGCAATCACGCGTCCAAGCGCCGTGCTGGCCTCCGTCGCGAACTGCTCGGCGCAGGCCGCCAGCCAGGGATAGGGCCGCCGTGCCAGCTTGCGGAACAACTCTTCGCTCGCGGGATCGTAAACGCTGTACTGCGCCAGCCGCTTATAGAGCCGGCGGTGCGGGCCAAATAGTCCTGAGAGCAACTCGCCCGACGCGGTGCGGGCGCCGGCCCCGCCGGCCTGTTTGACGAGCAGATCGATCATCGGCGGTTCGGTAACCCGGAAGATCGCATCCAGGTCAAGCTGACCATGCAGCAGGTAGAACGCCCGCTGGAGCATCGCCGTGGCCGAACGCACACCGTGATGCCAATAGACTTCGCTGAACATCACATAGCGCGCAAAGACCATCATCTCGGCCGCGGTTTTGCCTTTTTCGGTAATCGCCAACCCGCTGCCGGCCGCGTTCAGGCACAGGCTGCCAATCAGCCGGGCCTGGTCGAAGTTGCGGCCATAGGGCACGCCCGCGTGCAGGCTGTCGCGGTATAGGTAATCCATCTTGTCGATGTCGATCGGGCCGGAAAGGACGCTCGCGAGGAGCCGGCTCTTCGAGTCCCGCGGTTTGCCGGAGAGCAGCGCCACGACGTCGCGCGGCTGAATCGACCAGTCTTCGCGCAGGGCGTCGGCGATCTCCCCTTCAAGCAGGAAGCTGTTGGCGAACAGTTCATGCTCGGGCACGCTCGGCAGGCGAATGTCTTCGATCGGGTGACAGAACGGCCAGTGTCCCAGGTCGTGCAATAGCGCCGCGGCAATCAGCAGTTCCGCGTCGGCAGTCGTCACGGCTTCGGCGAAACGCCTGTCGTACGAAAGCTGCCGCAGGAATAGGAGTGCGAGTCGGTAGACGCCCAGCGAGTGCTCGAATCGCGTGTGCAGCGCGGCGGGATAAACGAGCGACACCAGGCCCAACTGGCTGATTCGCTGCAGCCGCCGATACTCGGCCGTGTCGATCAGCGCCCGCACGCGCGGCGTGAGCGGGACGTCGATCTCGGCCGGAATTCGCAAGAGCGGGCAACCGCCATCCAGGCCGGCGATTTCGGGCAGCTCGCGAATGGCGCTCATCGTACGGGTTGTCTTTCTGAAGGATCTGCTAGAAGACGGGAACCGGAGCCGAGCCGCCTTGCAGGTCCCAGAGGTGCGGCATGCCGATCGCGAAACGGAGCAGGATTGTCACCAGCAGGAAGAAGCAGTAGTGCATCGCCGCGTTACCGAAGTCGAGGTCGAGCGTGGCGAACGAAATACCCGACCCGGCAGCGACGAAGATCGGAATGACGAACACCCATTGCCAGATCTCGCCGGTGATGATGCCGTTGGCGGTGAGAGGCCAGTAGACGGCCCACAAGAGCGCGTAGGCCCAGCCGCAGAGCAGACAACGGAGATAGAGCGCGCGGCCGCGGTACGGATCGCCTTCGTCATCGGCCAGGAACGAATAGGCCGCCAGAGCAAGCGCCGGCGAGATGATGACCAAGCCCACGGCGGCGACGATGGTCTTGTTCTCGGCCGGCGTGAGCCGCATCATGAACGCGACGGCCAACGTGAGGATGATCGCGCCGACGATGGCCACGATCACCGTGGCCGAGAGCTTGTTCTGCACGCGCGCGATGGGTTTGAGGACGGAACGTCCCTTGGCGTCTTTCGCGCCTGGTCCGCCGAACTCGGGCGCGTGGATCTTGACGTCCTCGGCCGGCACGTCAGGCACTGTCAGAACTTTCTTGCACTTGGGGCACGGCCCCTGCTTGCCGGCGAACTTTTCGCTGACGCTGAAGCGGGTCTGGCAGCCGGGGCAAAGTACGGAGATGGGCATGTGCGCGACTGGCTCAATGGCGGTGACGGCAAAGCTGCTGGTGGCAAGCTTTGATTTTAGCCGCCAGAGCGCCCGTTGTGGACAGGGGGGCAGTGGACGCGGTTCGTGACGGGGTGGAACGCTAGAGCCCCGACGATGGAAAAGGTCGATACACGTCTAACACGCCGTTCGCTAGGGCTCAGGGACGTGCCACCCCGCTGGTTATCCAGGCCTCACTCGACCTCGGCCAGATCGGCCTCGGAGATCATGGTGAAGCTCTTGCGGCCCAGCGTTTCCAGGCCCATTTCGATATTATCGACCATCAGGGCTACGGCCGGCCGGCCACGCGGGCGGAGGATCAAGGGATAGGCCTGAATGATATTCACCTCGGCCTGAAGCAGGGCCGTGCAGACCTGCAGCAGCGGCTGATGCCCCTCGGGCAGTTCGACGCCGATCAGGTCGCTTTCGATCATGGCCAGGCCGGCCCGTTCGAGGATTTCGCGGCCTTGCTCGGGATGGCTGAGCAAAAATCGGACAAAGGAGCATTCGGCCGAATCGGTGATCGAGAGGGCCACGATCCGAACCCGGCTCCCCTCGAAGCGGCGGATCACCTCCATGAGCTGTCCGACGCGGTTCTCCATGAACACGGTGAACTGGCGGATGGTGGGGTAGTTTCGCCCCCTCATCGTCGAGAAACCCGTGCCGGTACCTTCGCCAACGCTCATGAATCAATCGTTCCGTCGTGGAGGTAAATGCCCAAAAGAGCCCCGCGGAGCGGGAGAAGTGGGACCCTCCCTGGCCGAGCGGCGGCAAATAAAACCGCTCTTTTATAGGTCATGAATCGGGGAGCGTCAAATCTGGGGGGGGCTATAGGTAGTGTCTTCACAGTGTGTTTGCTGGGATGGCTAAGGGCACTCACCCGAACAGGTCCAGGTCCTCCGAGAATTTAACCGCTCCCGTTTCTCCATCGACGATTACTGAAATGGCGGGAGTAACATCCTGCGCAGGATCGAAACTGGGAGGACGGTTCTCAAATGTCAGGAGCCAATTTCGACCGTACTGACGAGACACCCTCAGAAATGCATGCTGAAAGCCCTGGGAGTTCAGAAAAGCGATTGCCAAGGAAATTGCTTCGGCGTCACTCATGCCTTGATTCTACCGCGCCTAAAGAGCCCCGTCAGGTACCGGGTTCGTGGACTGCCTGCCGAAAGACCGGCTAACACGACATTCGACGACCCGTTAGGGAACCGACGATTCCCGACTTGTCCTTCGATCCCTCCGGCTCCGCCAGCGCGTTCATAAGAGGCTACGGGCAATACTAGATCGCGCCCCGCAGTTTGAGCCACGCGACCAAATCCGCCGCCCCGCTGCGCTCGGCCGCGCCTAGCGGCGTGAGGTTGTCGTAACCAACCCAGTTGATGTCGGCGCCGCGATTGAGCAAGTACTCGGCCGTGTTGCGCTGGCCGCCGTGGCAGGCGAGCCAGAAGGCCTGCGTGATCGCATCGGCAGTGGGCGACGGAAAGGCGGCGAAGTAGGCTTCGACGCGATCCATCAGACCGAGGGCCGCGGCTTGCCACAGATTGGCCTTCGCGCCGCGCTCGATCAGTCGGCGGGCGGCCTTCCACTGACCGAAGGCCACCGCATCCGCCAACGGGGTTCCGCCAGCGATCACTGCGCCAGTCGCTTCGATGTCCGCGCCCAGATCGAGCAGCTTATCAAGCACGGCTACGTCGTCACAGCTCGCAGCCCAGTGCAGTGGGGTCTCGATGTGCGCGCCGCCAAATGTTGCGTTCACATTGGCGCCGGCCGCAACCAGCGTCTCGACAATGGCTGCGTCATTGGGATAGTTGCCGGGGTAGTCGGTCACGATGTGCAGCAGCGTGCGAGCACCGCCACCCTGGCAGCGGCCGGAGAGGATACGAGCGGTTGCGAGGCTCGGGTTTTCGCCCAGTAGCGACTCTAGCGCGCCCACGTCGCCGGCGTGAATGGCCGTGATCGCGGAAATGGCTAAGGGATCGCTGGCAGGGAGTTCTAGCATTGTGCCTGCTTCTTCGCCGGGGGTTCGTTTCACAACCATCAATATAGCGTGCCCGACACCTGCTTGAGACACGCCTTGCTGTTCCCAAACCGGGCCCATTCTCGCTAACATTCTGAGCATGCTCTACACCCATGAAATTGAAATACGCGTGCGCTATCAGGAAACGGACGCCCAAGGACGGCTGCACCACGCCAACTACCTGACGTACTTCGAACTGGGACGGACCGAGCTTTTGCGCTCGGCCGGCATTTCCTATCGCAAACTCGAGGAAGAGGGCTGGATGCTGGTCGTCGCCGAGATCAACTGCAAGTACTACAAGGGGGCCTGCTACGACGACCTTCTCCGGCTGCGTACTTCGCTCACCGAAGCTCGCGGAGCCCGGGCGGTCAACAAGTACGAAGTCTTCCTGGGGGACGTCCTGATCGCGGAAGGGACCAGCATCTTGGCCTGCATCAACCGCGAGGGCCGGGTCTGCCGGCTGCCAAAGGTGCTGCTGTTCGAGAAGAGTTAGCTGGGTTGGGGTTTTTCGGGGGCTGCCGGCCAATTACCATCAAGGGCAGGCGAATAGGCGTTCAGCCGGCTGAAACTATTGCAACGCGGAGCAGAGAATGGCGACGTCACTGACGATCGGGCTTCTGGGATTCTTGATTTTCGTCCATGAGCTGGGGCATCTGCTCGCCGCCAAAGCCGTTGGAATTCCGGTCGAGCGTTTTTCGATTGGCTTCGGCCGCGTGCTCTGGAAGAAACGCCTGGGCGGGGTGGAGTATTGCCTGTCCATGATTCCGCTCGGCGGATATGTGATGCCAGCGATCGAAAATGAGGAAGAACTTTTTGCAATTCCAATCGCCCGCCGCATCGTCTTCTGGCTCGGCGGCCCGGCCGCGAACTTCCTGTGTGCGGCGATCATGCTGAGCATTATGGCCGCTGTCGGCGGCGCGGCATCGCCCTATGCATTGCTCGTGGAACCGTGGATCAAAACAGCCGAACTCACTGGCAAGCTCGTGGCCGTGATTCCGATGCTCTTCACGCGGCCCGATCAGCTGTCGGGCGTGGTGGGCATCGTGGCCGCCGGTAAGGAAGTCATGAGCGATGGCCTGATCAGCACGCTGAAGTTTGCAGTGCTCTTGAACCTGAACCTGGCCGTGTTCAACCTGTTGCCGATCGCGCCTTTGGACGGCGGCAAAATCTTCTGCTCGCTGCTCGAGAAGATTCACCCGAAGCTGGCCCGCGTGCATACCGGCATGGCCGTTGTCGGAATTGTCCTGCTGCTGGGACTGATGCTGTACACGACCGTGATGGACGTGTTCCGACAGTTTGCCTGACGGGGAAGCCTCGCGTCCCCCGCTGGCTTCGTATCAATTCATCCGCCTCCTCTGGTCATTCGCGCACAACCTGCGCGAACTGCTCTTGTCGTCCGACGAGGCGTCCTTGTATCTACTGGCGGCTTCGGTCTGCGCTTGCAAGTCGGATCGCCAAATGCGTCATCAAAGACGCTACGCGGCGAGCTCAGTTCGACGACACCAGCACGGCTAGCGCGCGATCCGAACTGGTCTTCTCGAGGCGATTCTCCTTCCAATCGGATTGCGGGCGAGCCGACGCAAGTTCGAAGCAGCCGGCACGCGATATCCTCTAACGGCGACCAAACGCGTAAGTAAAGGAACCACGGCAATGCGGACGAACCTGATGGGGGCTTTTTGCCTGGCGGCGATCCTGCTAGCGGCGCCGACAGCGCTCGCCGGCGGTGGGCGAGGACACGGTCATGGCCACCATCATGGTGGAGGGGGCGGTGGCGGCTTCTGGCGTGCGAGCGTCAACTTTGGGCCCGGCTGGGGCGGCGGGTATCCGGTCTATCGCCCTTATTACGCACCCTACTACTATGCTCCGCCGGCGTATTACTACCCTGCCCCGGTGTATGCTGCTCCGGTGGTTGCCGCGCCTGCACCGGCACCCGTGTATGCTGCGCCGGTCGTGGTTCCGGCGCCCGTCATGGTCGCGCCCCCGCCGGTTGTTCCGTCGTTTTCGTTCTCGATCGGCGGAAGGTAACGTCGCTATTTCAACAGCCACCAGGTGAGCGCGATCAGCACGCCGGCGGCGAGCGCAACTTTGCCCGCGCGAATCCAGTTGCCGAACAGGCGCTCGCGGGCGAGCTTCTTTAGCGTGTCCTTGCCCTCGTTGAGATGTGGGAACGGAACGCCCGGGGGCACCTCGCACCCCAGGAACTTGCAGAGGGGATCCCATCCGTCTTGCACGCGAAAGACGAGCAGCCGATCGGCCGGCACATATTCTTGTACTTCGCGGTTGTGCCGCTCGAAGACCTCGATGCTGCGAGCGCGGTCGCGCGGATCGCCGAACACCTTCGGCAGCAGCGTATCGACGAACGCCAGGAAGCGGCGTGCGCGTGGGATGAAACGGAAGATGCGAAAGCTGTCGGTCGTGTCCTGCAGGGTCAGGAAGCTGTCAAACCAGCGATCAGGTTCGCGCACGGTGAGGATCACCTTGGCATCAGGAAACTCGGCCATCAATTCGCGGTAATAGGCACAGGCAGGAAAATCGACCGTGGCCTGGAAATCCTTAAACAACCAGCGCCAGTCCATCGGCGCTCGCTCGTCGACCAGGGCATGCCAAGCGTCGAGGTGCCCGTCGTGCTCGGTCACCTCCTTCATGTGGTAACAGCGGTAGCCGAGAATCTCGAGCGCGCCCTGCATCGACATGGTGCCGGTGCGCCCAAAGCCTGCGCCGATGACTTGCATGGTTTGTCCGCCTATAGACAAGGCCGCATAGTACGGTTCAATCGCACCCATCCAAACGATGGGTGCAAAGATTGGCATCTCTGGTTGGGCAGCCGTATACTTACCGGCTGGGTCGCCACTCCACTGCCAAGAGTACCACCATCATGCGCACGCTGCTATTCGTCGCCCTGGTTGCCTTTGTTCCGAGTGCCGTGCTGTCGGCTGACTTCGAGCAGGAGAAGCTTCACAACTGGCCGCAGTGGCGCGGGCCGCTGGCCAACGGCTTTGCGCCCGAAGCCGATCCGCCGACAACCTGGGGGCTCGATTCTAATATTAAGTGGAAGGTTGCCGTGCCCGGCCAGGGCGAGTCGACGCCGATCGTGTGGGGCGACCGGATCTTCATCACGACTGCGATCAAGACGGAACGCCAGGAGGAACGGCCGCCGGCCGAAGTTGCGGAAGCGCCGGGGGGCAATCCATTCAACATCGAACGGCCGACGAACTACTACCAATTCGTCGCGCAGTGTTACGATCGCAAGGACGGCAAGCTGCTGTGGCAAATGGTCGTGAAGGAAGCCGTTCCGCATGAGGGGCATCACAAGGATCACGGCTACGCTTCGCCGTCTCCGGTGACCGACGGCAAGTTCGTTTATATGTCGTTCGGCTCGCGCGGTATCTACTGCTTCGACCTGGACGGAAATCTCCAGTGGGAGCGCGACCTCGGCGACTTGAACATCTATCGCTATTTTGGCGAAGCGACGTCACCGACGTTGGAAGGCGATACGCTGCTTGTGAACTGGGACCACGAGGGGGACTCGTTCCTGTATGCCCTTGACGCCCGTAGCGGCAACACCAAGTGGCAAGTTCCGCGCGAGCCTGGTACGTCCTGGGCGACGCCGCTGGTTGTGGAACACGATGGCCGCAAGCAGGTCGTGGTGAATTCCAACAAGAAGGCCGCGGCTTACGACTTCCAGACGGGCGACGTGATCTGGGAGTGCGGCGGCCAGACGCGGGCGATCATCCCTTGCCCCGTCACCTACGACGGCAAGGTGTTCCTGATGAGCGGTTATCCGGAGAGTGCGCTGTTCGCGGTGCCGCTGGATTCCAAGGGTGATATCACGGGAACGGACAAAATCGCCTGGTCGCGAATGAGCGACACGCCGTATTGCCCTTCACCGGTGCTAGTGGGCGGAACGCTGTACTTTAACAAGTCGAACACGGCGATCCTGACGTCGCTCGACGCCAAGACCGGAAGTCCGCTGATTGAAAAGAAACGGCTACCTGACATTCGCAACATTTACGCTTCACCGGTGGCCGCCAAGGGGCGAATCTATTTCACCGATCGCGACGGCACGACGCTCGTGCTGGAAGATGCGCCGGAGGTCAGGGTGCTGGCCACGAACAAGCTTGACGATCAGATCGACGCTTCGCCGGCACTGGTGGGCGACGAGATTATCATGCGCAGCAAGACGCATCTGTATTGCATTGGGGAGTGATCGTTCGTCGCGAAGAATGAATGCAACCGCTAAAGGGCGATCGCTCCAGGCGCACTTCATCAGGGAGTGAACATCAGTCCCGAGCGTCCTTTCGATTCGCCGGCCTCAAGTTTGGTGATCGTGAGCACGGCCAGCGTGAACTTAGCGAGTCCATCGACGCCGTCGGCAGTTACCCAGGCATATCGATCGCGATAGCAACCGACGTAGCACGCGTTTGGCGGAACGTCCTTTTTGCAGCCGATCTGAAACCAGCCTTGCGGGATGTCAAACTCCGCCGCGTCCAGATCGGCGTCGACTTCGGCGTCATCTGAATCGCCGTTGGAATCGTCGCCAGAGCTGTCGCCCGCCATGGCCCACGATTGAGCCGGAGCCGGCAGAACTTCTGGTTGCCTGGCCAAGCTGGCGTCCTGGCGGTCACTTTCGGATTGCTCTTCACCTGACTTCTGAGAGTTGTCGCCGCTGGACTGGCCGGGAGCATTCTTAGAGCGTGACTTCTTGGCCGCGAGGATAAAGTTTGGCTCTTCCAAGGGCGGCAGGCCGAACGCTTTGCGATAGATGGATTGCAGGGCTTGAACCTGGATGGGGTCTTCGACGGCATCGGTGCCCCACTGTTCGCTGACCTTGGTCGAGGCAGCCGGCCCCCATTGTTCGAACCCAAAGCCTGTGCCCTGAAGCGCGGAGAAGCCACCGGACTCGCCAAAGCCCGCTTGGTTGCTGATCTGCACGGTTCCATCGGCCAGCCGCACGTGTGCCGGCAAAGTGGCCGGCTCGCACGCGAACAGGGCGATGTTGTCGAGCACCATGCGATATTGAATGGTGTTGACCGTAGTGGCCGTCAGGGCCGTATTTCGAGAAAGCTGACGATGCGTGCATCCGCACGTGAACACGGCCATTAGCGCAAGCAACCACACCGCGAGGAACGTCCCCCGCGAGGCGAAGCAAGTCGAATGCTGGCAGTGGCTTGCATGCATGGGCTGGTAAACCTTATCGGTTGTATCGACTGGTGCGGAGTCCGACATGAGGTGATTACGGCTAAGGGGCCGATCATCCTGCGAGTCGAGAGCGGGTAGCGACCGCTGCCCGCTGCCGTGTTTTTTCAGGTAATCAGGGCTTTCGCCGCGATCATGGTTCGAACGAACGCGTGACACACGGTGTTTGGTGTACCGCCGCCGACCAGGTTGTCGTCAGATCGGTCGATTCGTCATTCATTCGAAGCTTACGGTGCCGGTCCGTCGATCTTCGCCAGGCGCCGCCTAGTCCGGCTTACGCAGGAATTCACTTTCGGTAAGCCGGTTGAGTTCGCAGGTTTTCGCAGCGCTGAATCCTATTCGGTGGGATAAAGCGCTGAAGTTACTCGCAGGCGGTACCGGGTTTGCGACAACGCCCGCAGCACGACCACCCGCCTCCCTGCTTGGTTGGCGCCGCGAGTGCCTCTCACTTTCGGCCTTCGCTGTTGCGACGAAGTGTGGGCCGAGCGATTGTCGTCAGTCGGGGCTCGCAGGCATCTGCCGTGTGACTTCCGAAAGGACACGAAGCAGCAGTGGGTTGCATTCGGTCCTGGCAACTTGCGTGCTGCAGACACGCAGACCACGAACGCCTTAAGGAGAAATGAAATGGGCTACAAGATCCGAGGAAAATGGCTGTCGTGCACGACGATGGCAGCATTACTGGCCGGCAGTGTCTTGGCGATGGCGGAAGAGACGCCAGAGAAACGCGCGTCCGAGCACCGAACCGAGCGGCTCACGCTTCCCGGCAGTGAAGAAATGCTGCGCATCGAGGTCGACTCGCCGAACGAGGTGCGAGTGGGTGACCAGTACCAGTACGAAGTACGAGTTACGAACCTGACCGACGATTTTGTGTTGCACGATGTCGTTCTGGAGCAAGAAGCCTCCGACGGCTTCACGATTGAATCCGCGAATCTGAATCGTGACGATCAAGGTCACAACGCTAAGAAAGACGAGAAGGGCAAGAAAGACGAGAACCAGCGCGAAAAAGCGAATGATCAACGGAAACAGGACGGCAAGGATGACGACGCCGCAGACGCCAGCGGCGAATCCGCCGCTGGCGAAAGCCAAGGAAACTCGACGAAAGACGATAATCGCGGACGCTGGACCATCAAGAAAATTGAGCCGGGCCAGACGCGCACCATCCAGGTGACGGCCTCCAGCGATCAAGAGGGGACCAGCGGCGCGTGCCTGGCGATTAAATCGTTCACGCCGGCGGTTTGCCTCTCGACGCGGTTCGTCGAACCCGACCTGGAATTGATTAAGAGGGCGCCTGAGCAAGCGGGCGTCTGCGAAGAGTTGGAATTCGAGTACTTCATCAAGAACAAAGGGACCGGCCCCACCGGCAAACTCACGATCCGGGACCCGCTGGAAGAGGGTTTGCGCACCGCCGCCGGTGAAGAGCAGCTCGAGTTCTCGATCGACACGCTGGAACCCGACGAAACTCGCAAGTTCGTCGCCGCCATCCACGCGGAGAAGCCCGGTGAGTATGCGAGCCGTGCCATCGTCAGCGAGGAGGACGGTCAGAAAACCCGCTCGCGATCCGTGAAGACGGAAATTCGCCAGGCAGAACTGTCCGTTGCGATCGATGGTCCCGGCACGGAGTACTATGGTCGCCCCTTGGGCTACACGGTGCGCGTCACGAACAACGGCAATGCTCCTGCTGCGAACGCCGAGTTGGCGCTTCACCTGCCGCAGTCAGCGGCGGTTGTCTCAGCGGGCGACGTGCGCGACTCGCAGCAAGCGGTTGAACAGTCGCGCGAGAACGGGTCTGCGGAGGCCATTCCGACGCTGGCCCGTCAAGGGAACTCACAACCTCGCGACGAGCAGGCGGAGCAGCGCACTGCGGATCGTGAAGGCGCCGAGGAATCCGCCACTCGCGACTGGGATCTGGGTACGCTCGCGCCGGGCGAAACCAAAGAGGTGCGAGTGACATTGCGAGGTCGTGAGGCCGGCGACATCGAAGCCAAGGCGGTCGCGCACTACGTTTGTGCCCGTGGGGACGATCAAGCGAAGGTCACCACGGTTGCCGCAACCACCACGGAAATCATCTCGCTTCCCGCGCTGATGGTGGCCGTTGTCGATGAAGCCGATCCGGTCGAAGTCGATGGTACCGTGACCTATGCGATTCTCGTTGAAAACCAAGGCACTGCCGCGGACCGGAACGTGAAGATCGAAGTCGAGCTGCCTGACCAGCTCGAGTTCGAGAAAGCCACGGGCGAGACCGAGGCCAAGGCCGATGGCAACAAGTTGCAGTTCGAGGCTATCGACGAGCTGGCAGCCGGCGAGCGCGTGCAGTGGAAAGTGCGGGCCAAAGCCCTCGAGAAAGGGGACATCCGGTTCCGCGTAGCTCTGACCAGCGATAGCCAGGAGCAGCGCAGTGTCAGCGAGGAACCAACGCGATTGTTCGACGCTTCGGATGAATAACCCAATTGTTGACTAAACGGATTTCGAAAGGAAGTTTGCCATGAAATGCTTGCTAGGAACGATGGGGTGCCTGGTCGTCTGCCTGGCGCTGGGCTGTGATTCCGGAGATGTGGATTTGGAGCCCGTCCCGCCCGGCGGGGCAGCTCCGATGGAGCACTCCGACCCGGCCGCCCCGAACCCGCACTTGGATCCGACGCCAAGTGTGGCCCCGACGCCGAGTGTGGATCCGATGCCATTGCCAAACACGACGGCGCCGGCCCCAACCGGTCCCTCGGACGCTACCCCGGAGGAAGCGGAGCGAACCGTGGCGCCGGCGGTTACGGAGGAGCCGGTAAGTGATCTGCCGAACGAGTAGTTGCGGTGGAAACATCGCAACGGATGAGATCTCCAGGTGGCGGGGTCGGAGGGGTAGCGTCCTCTTCGACCTCGCTTTTTATCGTGGCGCGCCGGGTCGTTCGTGACTTGGACCGCCCGCTGCGTTGGTCTAGCATGAGGGGGCAAACGGCTGCGCAAAGCGTCTCTGGTGGTTGACTGGGATAGTTCATGAAATCCGTGCTACTTGTCGTGATTGACGCCCTGGCTTCGCGCGTGGTGCGGCCGGCGCTCGAAGCCGGTCGACTACCAAATCTGAAAGCGATCGCCGAGGCGGGTTCCGTCCGCTGGGATTGCACGGCCATTTTCCCCTCGATCACGCCCGCCGCAACGGCTGCCCTGGCAACGGGCTGCTATCCGAGCGAGACTGGCATCGCGGGGGCGTACTACTACGATCAGGCGAAAGATCACGTCCACTATTATGGCGATGACACCTGGGCGATCATGCGTCGCGGAATGAAAGAGTTCTTCGACGATTTCCTGGTGCGGATGAATCGCGATCACTTGCGCCGAGACACGATCTTTCAACAAGTCGAAGACGCGGGACACCCGACTGCTTGCCTCAACTTTCTTTGGTTTCGTGGCAATGTGACTCATCAGCTCAAGGCGCCATGGCTGTTCCGTCTGTGGCCAACGTTGCAAAAACCACGCCAGATCAAGGGGCCCGCGATGCTTTCCCTCGGGGATTTCGCGTCCGGCGACATTCACGGAACAGACCGGACACTTAAAGGCCCAGGCGGTTTGTTTCGCCGGTTCGGCTTTTCCGATGCCAGCACCCGCGCCCAGCTATTGCTGTTGGCCCGCGAACGCGCGCTACCAAGATTCACCCTGGCCTACTTTCCGGACAACGACTTCGTCTCGCACAAGCAAGGTCCGGAAGCGGCGATTGCCAGCGTGGAGAAGGTAGACGAGACGCTTGGGGAATTCTTCGAGGAGAGCGGGGGACTTGAGCGGTTACTTGAATCGCACGCGGTCGTAATCACCGGCGACCATTCGCAATGCGACATGCCGCACGATCCTGAAAAGTCGGGCATCCGCCTCGACGAGCTGCTGATTGACTACTCCATCGTGTCAGCGGGAGGCGACTGGCAACAAGACGAAGAGCTGATGATCTGTCCCAATATGCGAGCGGCCCAGATCTACATTCGGACAGGCTATCTCCAGCAGATGGATCAGATCTGCGAGCGACTGCTGTCGGACGTGCGAGTCGACCAGCTCTTCCTGCAAACAGACCGCGGCGTTCGCGTGCACACTCGCCATGGTGATCTGACTTTTCGGCCCGGCAAGGGTACCCGAGAGTACGGCCTGGACATGTACGGAAACGATTGGACGTGGGAGGGAAGACTTAGCGTCATTGATGCAGAAATCCGGGACGGCCGGCTGCAGTTTGGAAACTATCCGAACGCCTTCGAACGCATTGCCACCTCATTCGATGAGGAGGTCAGCGGCGACCTGTGGGTGACGTGTCACCCTGGCTACGAGTTCCGCCTGAAGGACACGAGCATCCATCAAGGCGGCTCACATGGATCGCTGCATGCAGAGGATTCGCTGTCGCCTCTGATTACCGCGGGGCTGGCGGTGGGCCTGCCGCCGGGAGTTTATCCGCGCAGCGTGGATGTGGCTCCGCTCTGCTTGGCGAATATGGGATTAGCAAGTCCCCGCCAGGTGGGCGAGGGACACTGCCGCGGAATACGCTAAAGTTAGCGAACAACGGCAAGATTGAGTGGGCGATGAGGGACTCGAACAGGGTGCCGAAACCACGGGAAAAGGCGGTGAAGAACGTCTAGGCGGCGCAGAATCCGGCGCACTCGTTGCATTAAGCGGAGGCGTCAGCGATCCCGACTTGGCTGAGCTGATAGCAGCATGGCCGACGCTGCCCACTGCCACGAGGGCGGCCATTTCGGCGTTGGTGGCTCCATGGTGACCGTTGCCTGCTATGCGTGGGAATCCGCCTTACTGTTAGGTCACCTGAGCCAACCAAAATCTGCCGGTTTCGGCCGGTGGGCTACTGGATCCGGTTACCAGATCCTCCACGAATTCTCGCCCCACGACGGAGACTTCCCCGAAGGCGATTTGACGCTCGCCGGATCATCGTTATATGGAACGACGCGCGAAGGTGGACTGGCTGACGGGGGAATCCTCTACTCCATCGAACTGGACGGCTCCAACTTTCAGGTGCTGCACCGATTCCAAGGCGCGACCGACGGCCAATCGCCGGTCGGCGACCTGGCATATCTCAGCGGCGTCCTGTACGGCACCACGAGCGCGGGGGCGCCTTTGTTCCACACGGCTGGGGCGCCGCAGCACATTTGTTCCAAGGCATAGTTGATCTCCAAGAGGTTTAGAGGCGGCCCCGGTGATTCCTAAGGTGCTTGTGGCTGCCATCGGCCGGATGAACGCGTCGGCCTTGTACTCATCCAAACGACGGCGGTCAGGACGGCTTCGACGGTTTGCAAAATCAACTTGACGACGCGAGTGCGCAGACGATGAAGCTCCAACCCGCGGAAACGCAAGTGCTTAAGGTGGGCGTGTCCTGAGCGCGCCATCGTCTGCTTCCCGTCCTGCTCCGGTCCGACTCGCCGTAGGCTTTCTACTTCGACTCGGATTACCCTGGCATGATGCACAATCTGATGCACTCCAGGACCGTCAGTCCCATCGGCTAGCCTAGCGAGCCGTGGAGAGACGGGGCTACGAAGAAGGTAGTCGAGTTAAGCGCCCGTTCGGAGCCGGACGCTCTATCCAATTAGGCTACGGGGACAGGATGCGGCTCCGTCTAATGGGCCGCGACAAAGAACGTCAAGAAGCCGGTGCCCGAATGGTTGCGTTGCGCCAAACTCTCTGAACGTTCGACGCGACGCGCCCCAGAACGACTCGTAAAACGCTGGTGCTCAATATTCCGTCGTGATGCATTAGTTAGCACGTTCGCTCCGCGGTTGTCGATCGGCGGCGTATGCGCGCACACCACAGTGCGCCGACGATTCCCATGGCGAAGATCGTGATGCTGTTTGGTTCGGGGAGTGGGATGAGCGTCTCGTTGGTAATACGGAACGACGTGAAATCGCCCCCCGTAACGATGGTCGTTTTCTGAAACCCGTCCATGGTCTCGGAAACGCCAAACACGTCGAACCAGTCGGCCACGACCAAGGTGCCGCTCGGTGTGATCAAGGCTTCGGCCGAGGCGAACGCCGCTCCCATGGTGATCTTGGCAAAGCCGCCGGCGTAGACGACATCGTCGGCGATGCTCACGGGAAAGCTCGAGGCAGTCAACCCAGTGAACGATCGTGTCGAAAGATACTCGGTTGTCACCAAAGTGCCGAACGGCCCGCCAAGGCGATACTCAATGTAAATCGGGTCAGCGGTGGCGTTTGATAGGTCGACCGAGATTGCACCTGGCCCCCGACGGCCTCGAAGCGACCCACGCCGAGGTTCTGATGCGAGAGGCCGTTCACCCGGCCGATGCTGGTCAACTCGATGAACGAGCCGTCGGCATGACTGGTTGGCAAGCCAAGATCTTCGAGATCGGCCAACCACAAGAACTGCTCGTACGCCAGATCGGACAGGTCGATCGAGACTCCGCTATTGCCGGAGGAGTCGAGATTGCCCACCAGCAGCGAGGACGGCTCGGCGGTCAATACGGCCGACCCGAGCGGCTCGTGGTCGTAGCCAAACATTTCGATTGCTTCTCCGCAAGCGTGGCGCGGGAGCGACGTGGAAAGAACCGCCACGGCGAGCGCGGCGAACCATCGGCTAGACGACTTCATGAGCGACACCTCCCCAGAAGAGTTGGGTCTCCAACCGACCTGGTAGCAGGCCGGCAGCACGCATCTTAACTCGGCTGGGTCGATTGCCAAAGATTTTCACCGACATGGAGGTAGATTTTTTCAAATGCGCACTCATGACTGGGTTTCTAAGCTGAAGAACACTGCGGGCGAGAATCTTTGGCCGCATTCGAAAGAAATCCGCCTTACCGCTAGGTCACCTGAGCCAACCTAAATCTGCCGGTTTCGGGCGGTGGGCTACGAGAATGGCGCCAGTTGTCTAAATGTGGGTCCGTTCCCGATCAGGTAAGCCGCAGCACCGGGCTGAGTCGGCATGCCAGTAAAAGCGTCAGGGCGTATTGCAGGTCAAATATACGAACGGGGGGCCGCGCTTTGTCATGGCAACGCTCATTGGGCGAGTTACTATCGGACGACTATCGGGCCACGATTAGGTCTTCGAGCAACTGATCGTCAATTTCGAATGCATCCCCGGTTGGACTCGTGTTCGATTTCGTCTTGCGCACAGCTGGTGCATGTTCGATCATCATCTCGCGGAAACACTCGTCGATCTGGCGATTGTGTCGGGCAGCGATTCGGTGGCGATCGGGGATAAGAAAAGACGGGCCGCGTTGCTCAATGCGGCCGCCAGAGGACATCGCCAGGGCCGAAGCCACTGCCGAACCCGAGCCATCACCATCTTCCGCCATCAGCGGAGCCGCCGGCGGAGACCACGTCAGGTTGCGAGTCAAGATGCCCGGGTTGTTGCGGGCAATGAGCTCGTCACCGCCGCTCACCGTCTGGTTACGATCGAAGTCGTAAACATTGGTGATCGGCTGGAGAATGCCTGGATTATTCCGGACGGCCAACCCGTCGGCGCCTGCGGTGCTGACGATCGTGGCTGGCGAACTGATGAAGGTATCGCCGATCTTGTTGCCGAAGAAGAACACGTCGCTGATTGCCAAACCGGTGTTGGTGTTGCCGCCACCGAGCGTGTCGTTGCCTTCGACTATCACTTGCAGCCACGAGTTCTGAATGGCATTGTTGGCCCAGATGATTTCGACGCGGTCGGAACCACCTACGCCTTCCCCCGCCCGGACCGAGAAGCCCAAGGGGGTCGGAGCATTGATCCAACTGCCGACCGTGCTGCTGGTACCGACCTTGAACGTGAAGTCGTCCAAGTTCAGCGCACCAGCGGCGTTCTCGATATCCACCATGATGCCGTTGATACCGCGGCTGTAGCTGGTGAACGCCGTGAGTGGAGCCGTGGTGCTGCCCGAGAATTGCAGAGCCACCTTATCGGTTGCAATCGCGTTATCGTCCGATGCATTGATTGCCGCATTCGTGCCGTCGAACTTCGACTGGTTATAGAAGATGTGCCTGGCAATGACTGTTGTGGCCTCGTCGATCGAGTTGCCAAAGTCGACACTGTCGCAGATCTCTCCTTCGTCGAGGTCTTCAAACTCATACCCGTCACCAGGTATCGGCGTGCCGATCACGACCGGGATCGACCCCAGCACCACGTTCGTGCCTGCGCGTACAAACCGCAGGTCAAAGCGTCGGGGGATGCCGTCTCCGACAAACTCAATATCAAACGTCGCCGTCGCACCCGCCCCCACGCCATTGATCACGCCGGAATGGTTGATAATGTGGACGCGTGGATCAGACGCCTGAACGGTAATGTTCATGGCAACATTGGTCACCGCGTTTTGAATCGCGCTGACAATCCCGTTGGAGACGCTCGTGCTAAACCCGGACGCAATCTGGAAGTAGAGCGGATCGCCCGGTGCAATTGGGTCGGTGGTTCCGTTGGCGATGGTGGCCGTGGATTGATTTGTCGCGCCGGTCAGCTTGGAAATAGACTCCAGTCCCTGTCGCGGATCGAGAGTTGATTGATCGTTCGTTCCAAGCCCAATGACCAGAGCGCCAAGCGCATTGAGCCCGGTGATCGTTTCTTGAAGTCCGGCGCCCGAATTAAAAGGGGTCGTTGCCCGCGAGGTTTGCGTCAGCGATCCGATCGGCAGCGTCAGTCCCCCGAGGCCCGTTACGGACGTTTCGCCCATAGGCTGATAGGCGAATCCGGTGTCGGTCGCCAGTAGCACGATCGGCAGCGCGCCGGCTCGAAAACCGCCGCCGCCAAGATTGCCGTCCGCAAGCATGACTGAATTCGCCACGTCGGCTGTGAACGATGCGAAAGATGGAACGTCGCCACTGCCGCCCGGGCTGATTTGCGTCGAGGCGAGTCCCGCCGGTCCGCTGTCCAGTACCGAGCCATTGTTGTTTCCGTCGAAGCCCAAGCCCGTCACTAATTGGTACAAAGCCTCGATATCAGTTTCTGGCTCATCGCCGCCGTAGCCGGGCGCGGTCCTGTTGAGTGCCGCCTGAATCGCGGACATATATCCGGAAGTGCTTGCGGCCACGATGGGCTGATTCAGTACGAATGGCCGCCCGTTCGAGTATTCCGATGCGAAATTGGCATACTCTTCAAAGCGTCCAACTCCAAATCCTAAATCGATCCCCGTCAGTGACGCCTGCAACTGTGAAATGATATCCGGGAAGGCCGCCCGCACGATGGGACTGTTATTGACGAAGCTTCCCGTGTCGTCAAACAACAGAAACACATCGACCAGGTTGGTCAATGCCCCCGTCGTTGGCAGCGTGATGCTTACTGATTTGCGATGCGATTCCCCCACAGCCAAAGAGGTAGTAATCTCAATTGGACTAACGATACCTACGGCAGCATTGCTGACTCCGCTCGGCCAGAGAATTCCACCCACCGTCGTGGGAGACGTTTGCGTATAGCCAGGTGAAACAATCTCGCGAATCACATAGGCGCCTGGAGACAAGTCGGTGAACGAGTACGAGCCATCGGGGAGCGTGACGGTCGTTGGCTCGTCCGGATCCAGACTGTTATTGCGATTCAGGTCGACGAAGATCGTCGTGCCGCCTACCCCGGCTTCGCCGGCATCACGCAAGTGATTTCCGTTCACATCGTCGTACTGCGTGCCATGGATCTCATTTGGGCGGAACACTGCTGCGAAATCGACACCAGTCCGATCTTCTGTCTGCCCAATCGTCACAACGTGTGTACGCTCACCAACGGGCGTCGCATCCAGAACGGCGGGAAAAACGGCTCGAACTGCGAAAGTGCCTTGTGCAAGATGCGTGAACCGATAGGCGCCGGCCTCGTCGACCGACGGCGTGTAGTACAAATCTGCCGACGTCTGGGTTTCGGGCTCTCCCGCGTCAAGAATTGAATTGTCGTTAAGGTCCAGATACACGCTGATGCCCGCCAACCCGCGTTCACCTGTGGTACGATTGCCATCCTTGTTCTTATCTGCAAATATAACGCCCGAGATCGATGAGTCCTTCAGTGCAACCACGCCGAAGTCCAAGCCCAATGCGGTCTCACCACTCTTGAGCGCAATCGATCGAGAACTCGTCACGGGTGCCGTTGCCCGCCACCCCACGGTGGACTGTAAGTAGATACTTACCGAGCCTGTCGCAACCCCGGAGAATGAGTACGCGCCATCCGCACCGGAGGTGGCTTCTGGCTCGCCTGCACCAAGTACGCCATCAGCATTCTGGTCGATGAACACGGTCCAGCCCGAGAGACCGGCGTCGCCAGCCTCGCGCAATCCGTTGCCGTTGATGTCGTTCCAAACCACACCGCTCACCGAACCCGGAACAGATGCTGCCACGTTGAAGTTTGCGAAGTCGCGTGCGACCGATTCGACTCCCGAAAAGACGGTGACTGTTTGGCTGTCGCTGAACGTTGTGGAAACTTCCCAACCGCTCGGCAGGACTTCCTGAACTTCGTAATCTCCAATTTGCAGATCGGTGAACGCGTAGCCGCCATTCGCATCGGTCAGAGTCGTTGGCTCGCCTACTTCCTTGATGCGGTTGCGGTTCAGGTCCAGGAACACGGTCCAATCGGCAAGTGCGGGGTCGAGGATCTCGCCAGTCAGCGCGTTGATATCGCGCACGCCATTACGATTGACGTCATTCCAGGCGACCCCGCGAATTGAACCATTTTGTACTGTGAAGTTTGCAAAGTCCCCAGCCGGCGAAGCTGCGCCGCCGAACACCGCCACGGTCTGCCTGACATCATAGGTCGGCGAGACATTCCAACCGCTGGGCAAGACCTCCGTCACTTCATAGTCACCGGCTGCCAAGCTGATAAACGCGTAGTCACCATTTGCGTCCGTCAGCGACGTGGGCTCACCAGCATCCGCCACGAGGTTGTTGTTCAGATCCAAGTACACGGTCCAGCCTTCAAGGCCCGGCTCCGTATAGTCACCAGTCGAAGGATCCGCTTCGCGGATTCCATCGGCATTGACATCATTCCAGATCGTGCCCTGGATCGAACCGTTCGACGTGCTGAAGTTCGCAAAGTCTTGCACCACCTGCTGCCGCGCGACGACTCCCGCCGTTTGTCGGATGTCGAACATCGGTGACACGTCCCAGCCGGCAGGCAATACTTCCGTCACCTCGTAGTCGCCGGGCGGCAGATTGGTAAACGAGTAGCTGCCGTCGGCACCCGTCAGCGTCGAGGGCTCGTCGGCATCAAACGCCCGATTGTCGTTGAGATCGAGAAATACTGTCCAGTTCGCCAATCCTGGATCGGTATAGGCGCCAGGGCTGCCGTCGCGAATGCCATCCGGCGGAATGCTCAAATCGTTCCAGACGGTCCCGACGATCTCGCCGCCACTGAAATTGAAGAAGTTGACGCGTGTGTCATGGCTTTGCACGACCGTCACGTCTTGAGAGACGGGAGATGTCGGCGTCCATCCCGCAGGCACTACCTCGGCAACCCGGTAGTTTCCGGCAATCAAGTGATTGATGACGAAGTCGCCGTCACCATTCGTGTCTGCTGAAGGCTCCAGTGTGCCGACGGCATCGGTGTTCAGCGTGCCGCTATGGTCCAGATCCAGGTACACTCTCCAGCCTGCGATGCCGTCCTCGCCGTTGTCTTTGAGGCCGTTAGAGTTCAAATCTTCGTACACGGTGCCCACGACCGCCGTGTCCGCCGTCCCCGAGAGCACGTCGGTGACCAACGCCGCTAGCACGATCCGCCCTTCCAACACTTCCCTCGCAAGAGATTTTTGTCGCCGCGAGCGCCCCATCTGACGTTTACTGGTCCGACGCCGTGATTTCTGATTCGTGGTCCAACCATAACCAGAGATTTTGGAGCTCATGTTAGCTTCCTTCCGCCTGGGCATTTGGAGAGATGGACGATTCCACTTCCGGACACCTACGGAAGATATGGAGTCCACAACGTCAGCCTAGGGGAAACGGCAAGCCGAAGATGCCGGGGTATTCCTAGATCAAGAAAAATGCTTGCCGGGCTTTCCCCGGCACGATTCGAACGTCGAGCGAGGGGGGAATGGAGGGCTCGCCACACTCTGTTAGACTGGTCACTCTCAGGAGTCCACCTCTTTCGCGACACGATTTGCCCATGCCGACGCGAAGCAATCTCGAATTCGGCAAGATACGGCCGCTGCGATTGTTCCTCATCGTCTTGCTCGTGCTTTTCACGAGCGAGGCGATCGTGATGTTCGTTCTGCCTTTTATTGTTCCGTCCGAAAGCAGCGTGACGCTTGGTGCCGTGATCGACGCTTGCCTGCTGACCATTGTGCTGGCACCTATGCTCTGGTTCTTGATCGTCCGCCCGCTTCAGAATCTGGCCGCCACGCGGCGGCGGCTCCTGGCTCAGGTCCTCTCCGCACAAGAAAACGAACGCCGCCGAATCGCGCGCGATCTGCACGATAGCCTGGGTCAAACGCTTACCAGCCTGACCGTCGGTTTGCGGGTCATCGAAGACTCCTCGACGGAACCCGCAGTGCAGGCGCAAGCCCGCGAGCTACGGCGCATCGGCAGCGAAACGCACGACGATGTGCGCCGCTTGGCCCGCGGACTGCGACCGGCGATTCTTGATGACGTGGGGCTGGTGCCTGCCCTCGAGCGATTTCTGCAAGACCTGAGTAGTTCCCAAGAGGTCGACGCTACTTTCGATGCAACGTGTCAGGATCATTCGCAGCTCGGGGACGAAGTCGAGACGTCCGTGTTTCGCATTGTGCAGGAGGCGGCGAGCAATGCGGTTCGTCACGGCAAGGCCAAACACTTGTGGGTCAAGTTGAGTTGCGACACGACGCACTTTCACATTGACGTCGAAGACGACGGCTGCGGATTCGACGTCACTGCATCCGTCACAAGCAATGAGTTGAACAGCCCGTTTGGTCTGTTGAGTATTCACGAACGCGCCTGCCTGCTCGGCGGTGAGGCCCAAATCCTCTCGAAGCCCGGCGGCGGAACGCAAGTTCGAGTGAACTTTCCACTCATGCCAATGGAGCGAATCGGTGGTTAAGGTTCGGGTGCTATTGGCAGATGATCATGCCGTGCTCAGAAGCGGCTTGAAATTGCTTATCAATCTGCAATCTGACATGCAGGTGATCGGCGAAGCCGGCGCTCATGACGAGGCACTGGCCAAGTCGCGCGAGCTCAATCCCGACGTCCTTGTCCTCGATATGACGATGCCTGGTGGTACTGGCGTGCAGGTCATCAGTGCTTTGGCCCGCGAATGCCCGGAGACGCGCGTCGTGGTCCTTACGATGCACGACGACCCCGCTTACTTTCGCCTGGCGATGGCCGCCGGAGCGTTCGGCTACGTGGTCAAGAAATCCGCCGATACCGAACTGCTGGAGGCAATTCGTTGCGTGGCGAAGGGCAAGACCTATGCCCAGGCTCAACTGGCCGCGGACACGAGTCGCCCTGCAGCGGCCGTTGGCGAGTTACGGACTCGGGCGGCCCCTTTGCTCGATTTATTGAGCGAGCGCGAGCGAGAAGTGCTGATTCTCGTTTCGCAGGGTCACACGAATCAGGCCATCGCCGACAAGCTCAAGGTGAGTGTCAAGACAATCGAATCCTATAGGGCAAGACTGATGTCCAAACTCGGCCTCCAAAATCGGGCCGAACTAACTCGCCTGGCCATCGATTCCGGACTTCTGGCTGGCGGCTGGGATGACGGCCCAGCACAAAGCGACAACTGAGGTTGCCGGAGTGCTGCGAAAAGGAACAGCGCAATTGAGCGTCGCCAGCATGCCGGCCTTATCTGCTGACAGCAGGCTCGGCCACGCAGCGACGGCAGCAGCCAACTCAGGATCAAAGGCTTCTTGTACCGCGAGTTCGTCGCGCGCCGTGAGTGTGCGGATGGGGCTTGCCGGTGTGCTAGCTAGTCTCATTCTTTGCGCGGGGGAATGTCGCCTCGTTCCTTGTATTTCCAGACCGAACTGCCGTCGCCGAAGATTGGTATCGAAAATGCTTCTCGCAACGATTGCCAGCCACGGAGCAAGCGCCGATGTCACACCTTCTGTGCCAACGTCGCACACTGCTTGCTACTACACTGGCCGATCGTGGAGGTGCCTGCTTGTGAACCGGTCCCTAGCTTTAGCCATGATGTTTCTAAGTCTCGTGTCTTGGTCGAATATTTTCGCCGAGACGATCGTCTTCTTTGACAGCTCCCAGGTCGCGACCCCCGTATCTTCAGGGGTCACCTCAGACACCGTCAGCAGCGAAGGGTATCTTTTCACTTACACGCGCGACAAGTTGTTTACCGGTGGGCTGGGAGGCGGCCCGATTGGTCGCGCGGAGCGAGTTTCCTGGCCGGATGGAGTGGAAGCGCAGGCGGTGACGACTCCGCCGCCTGGCGTAACGGATTACAAGGCGAGAATCACCCTTCAGCGTGTTGACGGCGAAGTGTTTGATCTCACGGCTTTCTCGGCGAAGCTCTTGGCGAACACCGCGGGCGCTGGTGGGAAGTTCGAGGTGGTGCCCTTTTTGAATGGCGAGGAGGCGTTCAGCGATCCCCTCGAGTTCGACGCGACCGGGATCGCGGGCAATGTATTCTCCTACAACACCTCGCCGAATCCCCTAGGCAGCACAGTGCTGCTGACGGGCTTCGACAAGTACATGATCGGATTGTATGTCGACTTCGCCCTGGTGGGTCTGACGGTGGAAAGCGCCGTTGTTCCTGAGCCATCGAGCTTTGTGCTCGCGGGAGTCGGGGCGAGCGGGCTCGCATTGCTGGGCTGGCGGCGGAGGCGGCTACAACGCGCACGAGCAACAGGAGTTAGGATTGGCGATCCGGGTGGGGGGCTGGCTGAATGACGGCGGGGCGGATTCGTTGCTGCATCGCTATCAGACTTCGTCGCCCTTGTCATCCTCGGTGAATTGGGTTTTATCGTCGTCGTCGGCTATTCTGATTGCCCCGGCGGATTCATCCGAACTCCGCCGGGGTATATTTTTTTCTAACAGCCGAGTTGTGAGAACGTCGCTATACGTTCTCGCGGCCACATGGAATTCCTGTTTTCGGGGCTAAGGTGAGTCGAGCATGAGATCGCTGCACATTGAAAGGCACCGCACTGAACGAATCGGGTGGTTACGTGCTGCAGTGCTTGGCGCCAATGACGGCATCGTTTCGACGGCGAGTCTAGTGGTGGGGGTGGCTGCAGCCAATGCCGCCAGTGCTGACGTTTTAAGATTTAGCCCGTGAAACCGTTCGATTCTCTAGGCACCATCCGGGCCGAGTTTCGGCCGACGATGATTCTACCAGCCGATGCCACAAAACGTATGGCGTTCTTGGGCACGCCAGCGGTGCCGTAATTCGGTGGTTTTTTTCGGATTCCGGGGATAGGTCAGGTTTTTAGGACGGTTTACACGTGGTCAGAATTTTAACTGACAGTTACCCTAGAGCGACGTCGAGTACCATCATCACGACGAAACCCACCATCAGGCTGACCGTGGCAAGGTCGACGTTGCCCGCCCGTTCTGCTTCCGGAATCAGTTCTTCCACGACGACGTACACCATCGCGCCTGCGGCAAAGCTCAGGGCGTAGGGGAGGAGCGGCGCGGCAACTACGACCGCAGCGGCTCCCGTCACGGCTGCGATGGGTTCGACTAATGCGGACAGTTGCCCATACCAGAAACTCTTGAGTTTCCCCATGCCCTCCGCCCGCAGCGGCATGGCCACGGCGATTCCTTCAGGAAAATTCTGGATACCGATGCCCAGGGATAGCGCCATTGCGGCAGCAGTGCTCGACTCTGGTACTCCGGCAATGACGCCCCCGAAGGCGACTCCCACGGCCAATCCCTCCGGAATGTTGTGCAGGGTAATGGCGGTAACTAACAGTACCGCTCGATGCCATGACGTTTTCAGCCCTTCTGCTTCCTCCAAGGGGAATCCAAGATGGAGATGAGGCAGCACCTTGTCGAGAGCCCACAATACTGCACCGCCGAACAAGAAGCCCACCGCCGGTGGAAACCACTCCGGCACCGAGCCTCGTCTGGAGATTACGATCGCTGGCGCGAGAAGCGACCAGTAGCTTGCCGCGAGCATCACTCCCCCTGAAAAGCCAAGCATCGCGTCAATCAGTCTCCGGTTGACGCGTTGCGTGAGGAAGACGGCAGCTGCACCAATAGCCGTGACAAACCAAGTGAAGAAACCAGCTACCAAAGCCTGATAAATGGGGTGAAGCGAAGCGAAGGAATCGTACATGAGTGATTGCTCCCCTGACGACCGGCTGACAATCGTCGCTGATGGGATCAGCCGTGACGAGAACGTAGTCCCGCCACGGAGGATTGCAGCCGAGCCCAGTGATCCGGGCTCTCTAAGGCTTCAGGTGAACGTGACACGCTTGTCGGCGAACAGCCTCATTAAGTCGAGGGTGCTGACAATGCCGACCAAACCCCCGCGCTCGACAACGAGCACCCGATGGATGTGGTGTTCTAGAAATCTCTGTGCCAAAACGGCGAGCGAATCGTCGGGCGATACCGCAACCAGATGCCGGCTCATCAGATCCCTCACGCGCAGCTCTTCGATGCTCTGGCCGAGCCGGCTGGCGATTTGTTGAACGGATTCAACCGGCTCTTCATGGAACCCCGACCGGTCCCAGTAAAAGTCGGAAATCCCTTCGGCTAATTGCCGCTCGACGTCCAACTGCCGTACAACATCGGAGCGCGATACGACGCCCACCAATTGATCGGCGTCGACGACCGGAAAGCCGCTAACACGCTTATCGATGAACTTCTGCTCCAGCTCGATCAGAGGCATTTCCAGGGGAACGGTATGGACCCGAATCTGCATGAGGTCGCGCACGTTGAGGGTGGTATTCATAGTGCCCTATCCTAATGAATCGACAGGCGATGTCCCATCCCTTGTTTTCGGTGAAAGTTAGGAATCACCTAAGCCGACATTGCCAACACGGGCTGGGTCTAGTGCCACTCCGGGCTCGCGATAGCCACGTTTGTGAGTAACCGGTCGACCCAGACGGCTCGGATCATCGCTGCGCCGAGCTACGGGCCCGCCTTCCGGCTAGGAACCAGACGCCGAGCTGTAAACGCGCCAAACGCCCGGATGATGTCGCGGGAAATCTGAAAGGTGGAGCAATTGGTCGATGTCGTGTCGCTTGCTGCTGCGGTCGTGCTGAATTGAGCCACTCCAAAGGCTTGGCTTTTCGAGGCGCGAGCGGTCCTGGAATAGGGTGGATTGTGGCGAGCGTCACGCAGACATGCGTAAATGACACTCAACCGCCGTCTCCTTCTCCACGGTCAGGCTGATAGGCGTCGCCCGCAAGACCGTTGCCGGGTGCGTCGAACGTATCAACCAGCTTTATGAGCAAGGTCCGGACGCAATCCGCATCGGCCAGTAATTGCGAAGGTGGCGAGATCAGCTTAGCGCTTCCGCCGCCGCCAACCCCAGGCAGCGAGGCCGACGAGGCTGAAGGCGGCGAGGAGGAGGGTGGAGGGCTCGGGAACAGCTATCGATTGGTTGGTGATCGCGTACAGGTGAAAAGCTGCCGACGCTGTTGCCGAATGGGCCTGATAGAACTCTGACCACTCGGCCTGCGTCATCGGCCGCCCCCCAGCATCGGCTTTGTCGGCCAGCGCGTTCATTTGGTCGATCAGGGCTTCCTTGGCACTTCGAGGCGCTGATCAAGATTCGACTTCCAGCTCCTCCGCGCGATAGATCTGCTCGATGGTCTGCGAGCGCGCCTTTTCGATCCGTGTGATTCGACTTTCAAACTGTGTCATCGCAAAATTGAGAAAGTCCTCCTCTCGCAAACCAAACGGAACAGTCTCGTACGCCGAAAACACTTCTTGAATGATGCCGGCAGGAAGCAGCATCAACTTCTGCATTTGATCTTGAATGGCGTCCCAAACCGCGTCGCCATGTTCCGCCACCAGGCGCGAGAGCAGGAATACGCCGTACGCCAGGTGTCGCGATTCGTCCCGCTTCAAATAGGTCACCATTTGCTGTGTGCCGGGCATAATCCCACGCCCCTTCAGCACCTGGTAATAGGCGTGATAACCGGTCTCGGCCATGACTCCTTCAACAATCAAATTATAGGTAACCGAGGCCCGCGCCTGCGCAACGGGCGAGCTGTCATGCCTCAAGCGTCCGAGCGTCGTGGGCAGCTCGTCGTAGAATAGCGTTCGGTAGTTGGGGCCGTGAAAGTGGCTCGTGTCAACGTGGCAGCGGGCGACTTCGTCGTAAAAGCGATGGAATGCCTCGACATGCTTCGCTTCTTCCCACAGAAAAGAGGTGAGGTAGATCTCCTCTTCGAGACGCCCTTCGCCCGCAATCACCGCGACTAGCGGCAGCAGGTCGAGCGTGACCGCTTCTTCGCCTGCCTGAAACTGCGACGTTAAGCGGAGCAGGATATCTTGCTCAAGCGGGTCGAGACTATTCCAATCCTGTTCGTCTTGCGTCATGTCAATGTCGTACGGGTTCCAAATCCCCAGCCGCTTCGCCTTTTGCCAGAGCCGCATCGGGGGCGAGGACTTGTCGAGACCTCGATCGCTAGTGCTTTGGAACGCTGCTCGCACTGCCATGATTTGGACTCCCCAATCCGAGGTCCAGGTCCTACCGCACGCCGCAGGATTCTGATCAGTATAATCCGACATTTCCCATCTGGGCTCAGCCTGGAACCGATGCAGGCTTGGTCTCGCCACGATTGTAGCAACGCGCGCTCCCCCCGCGTCTAGCGCCCAGTGGATTATTCCCCATTCTTTGCCCAACGCTCCGGTTTCTGAGTTCCCACGGCCGCAGCTATGTCCTAAAGGGTGGTTTTCTAGGAGTGTCATCAATGGCTTGACTAGATGATACAGCGGAGGGGGCTTGTGCGTTAAAGAGGCACATGGCTGCAGCGTGTCAGACCTCGCGAAACTTCTCCCGCAGGGTGCCGAAGCCCAGGCTGGCCAGGCTCAGACTGGCCAGAACGAACGTCGAGCGTTTGGGCATATCGCTGATCCCGTTGTAGACGGTGTAGAACGGGACCGTTGGCAAGCAAGCACCCAACAAGCGCAACGACGTTCACACAGCCTCACCGCTCCGATGACTCTACCAAAAACTTTCCGTACCAATCGACGTACCGTTCCAGGCGGTCACGTTGGTAGCTGGGCCTGCTGATGGAGTGGTGCTCGCCGGGGTAGATCACCAGTCGCGATTCGATGCCCAGGCTGCGCAGCGCCTGATACATTTGCTCGGCGTTCGATAGGGGCACGTTAAAGTCCTTGTCGCCGCATAGAAATAGAGTGGGTGTCACGATCCGATCGGCGTGCAGAAATGGATACGAAAGCTTGAGCCACAACTCGGGATTCTTCCAGGGAGGTCCGAGTTCAGCTTCGTACTCGCGTACGTACATGTCCGTGCCGTAAGTGGCCAGCATGTTCGACGAAGACGAACCGCTAACCGCCGCCTTAAAGCGCCGGTCCGATGCGATGACGTAGTTCGTTAGAATGCCGCCATAGCTCCACCCCCCGACTCCGAGCCGTGCTGGATCGGCCAGTCCTTGAGCAACGACATGGTCGATTGCGGCCAGCACGTCATCTCGGTCCAAGTGCCCCCAGTCGGCGAAGATGGCGCGCGAGAAGGCTTCGCCCCGTCCTGAACTGCCACGCGGATTGGCGCCCACCACCAGATAACCTTTCGCGGCGAACACCTGCCAACTGGTCATAAAATCATTGGCGAATTGGCCCACAGGTCCACCGTGGATCGAGAGAATCGTGGGATACTTCGTGCCTGCCCGGTAACCCGGAGGCTTGACGAGAAAGCCGTGAATCTCGGTGCCATCCTTACTGGGAAAATTGATCTCTTCGACCGCACCCAATTCAATTTCTTCCAACAGTTTGTCATTGTGCCGCGCAAGTGCGCGGAGCTCGCCGTCGAGCGCAGAAATCTCAGCCGGCCGCTCGGGAGTACCGGAGAGAACCACTACTTTGCCATTTCTAGAGAGGTCAAAGTCGGTCGTGTTGCGTCGCCCAGTGAGTATTCGGTCGATCACACCGTCGCCAACAGACACCTTGGCCAGATGCCGATTACCGTCGTCTTCCAACAGAAAAAAGATCTCCGTGCTGTCGACGCTCCACTGCGGGCGGCTGACATTCCGGTCGAGCTGGGCGGTCAACAATTGCGGATCGCCGCCTGCAGCAGAAATCACCGCCAACTTTCGTACGGCGAAGAAAAGCAACTCGTCCGGACCCGACTGAATGTAGGCGATCGATTTGCCATCAGGGCTCCAGGCAGGTCGGCTTTGAAATTCGGGACGGCTGTCGGCGCCCGTGAAAGTAGTCAGCTTGCTTTGGGTTGCGCCTGCCTGGGGTGAGACCAGGTACAAATCAAAGTTCTCGTGGCGGTCGAAGTCTCCGCCCCGCTTACTCACGAAAGCGATGGTCGAACCATCGGGACTCCAGGCCGGCAGATACTCATTGTGGCTGCCTGGCGTCAGACAAAACGATTCCCGATCCTCGAGATCGAAAAGGTAAACATGCTGACGGAGGCCACGCAGATAGCCCGCGGCATCATCTTTAAATTGGAATCGGTCGATCACAATCGGCAGTGGGGCCTTGTCTTTGCCTTTTCCATCCTTTACCGCTCTCATCTCCGGGTCTTCATCATGCACCACCAGGGCAATTCGCTTACCATCCGGCGACCAGTCATAGTCGGATACGTCACCGTCAAAATCGGTCACGCAAAACGCTTCGCCCCCGTTGCGATTCATCAGCCACAACTGCGTAATTCCGTGTTCATTGTCGCGGGCTGATAGGAATGACAGGTACCGGCCGTCGGGGCTGAATTGGGGATGATGCTCACTCTTGCTGGTATGCGTCAGCTGCAACTTTTGGGTGCCGTCCCAACGGGCCATCCAAATGTCGCTGGTGGCGGTATCGGCTTCCGTGTCGGTACTTTGAACGGTGTAGGTGACCCAGACGCCGTCGGGTGAGATGTGCGGGTCAGTTACTTGCCGTAATCGAGTCAAGTCTTCAAACGAGAACGGCCGCCGCGGACCAGCATGGGTCTGCGTGGCCGCGGCCCCGATCAGTCCTAAAACTCCAGATGTCGCCAAGACTAACCCCATCGTTGTTCTGCACATCGTCGATTTCCCGAATGGCGATTGAAGGCACAACACATCGTCAACTCAGCAACGCCCGTTCGTGCGGTATGCTGCCCCGACGCATTCTGCCCGTCTGTAAACCGAACTAATATAGCTGGTTTAAAGCCAGAAACTGATCCAGGCTCGGTCTGCAACGATTCTAGCAACGCCTTAAGCGATTGGCGCCTAGACCCCCTTTTTCTGGCTCGGTTTCCGGCTTCTGGATTTAGATTGCCGAAGCCGTGCGCCAAAGGATCGTACTAGGGCGCGGCTCGAAAACTGGCATTGAAAATGTGTTCGGTCTCGACATTCCTTCGACCATGGAGACAGGATGGCGGCGACTCCGACTTTCCCGAGACTCCTGAGCATCCTCGCAATATCTGGTAACTGTTTCAGGAAGCACACCCGCTAGTCACAGCGCGGCTGACCAGGACCGACCGCGCAGTTCACCACGGCAGCCGGCCAAAGCTCTCCAGCATCAAAAACGGTAGTTTTCTCGGAGTCCGCGAAAACGATTGGCTTGATTGGACTTGGCGGAAGTGGTCGGTTGATAATACTCGTTCGAGGATTGAACGTACGCAATGACACGTGCCGGGAGGTGTGGCGTTGGGCCGCCGCATGGTCCCCGACTTCTGTGCGCGAAGTTTAGGCCGATGGCGACACCGATTCCGTTACTCCCTGCGTTGACCGAGAGCAGGGGCGCCGCGCGCCGCAAGCTCGCCTGCCGACGACGACAGGTCGCCCTATTGGTGGTCGTGGTGCTGCTGTCCTGCCGGGTCACCAACCCGTCGTCCCATTTGCGCGCTGCTGAGCCCGAGCTACCTGCGGTTCGTTTCCTCCTAACCTGGGGAAAAGAGGGAACAGAGCCCGGTGAGTTCCATTTCCCGATTGGGATCGCCATCAATCCGGCCGACGAAATCCTAATCACAGACCATTACAACAATCGCGTGCAGAGATTCGACCGCGAGGGCAAGCTCTTGGGTCACTTTGCCGTCCTGCCTAGCCCTGGCGGCATCGCGCTGGACAAGGCGGGAAACATCTATCTCAGCCATTTTCCAACTGCGGTCGGGAGCAAAGAAGTCAACCCCGACCGTCTCACGGTCTACAGTTCCGCCGGCAAGTTGCTTCACGAGTGGGGCAAAACGGGCACCGGCCCGGGTGAATTCAACTATCCGGGCGGGCTAGTTATCGCGCCAGACGGCCGCGTGTATGTGGCCGATCAAACCAATCACCGCATCCAAGTCCTCGATCCCAATGGCCGGTTTCTGGTCACTTGGGGAAGGCACGGAACGAAGCCTGGGGAGTTTGGCGGCAATACCAACGTCAAGTCACGCGCCGGAGGCCCCGATTTCGTTGCTCTCGACAGTAAGGGCAACGTCTACACGACCGAAGCCATGGACGGCCGGGTGCAGAAATTCACGGCCGAAGGCGCCTTTCTCTTGGCCTTCGGTGATCTCGAAGATCGGCCCGGCAGCTTCGGCCGCGAATTTGAACCACTAAAAAGCATGCACGGACCAATCGCCGTCTGTTGCGACCGCAACGACCGCCTGTGGATCAGTGCCGCCGGCGGCCGGGTTCAGCAATTCACCAGCGACGGCCGCTACCTGCGCGGCTTCGGCGAACAACAGGGAAGCGAACCGGGCCAGTTCCTGGCCCCCCACGGCCTGGCGATCGACAGTCGTGGCCATCTGTACGTCGTGGATGCCTACAATCATCGCATTCAGAAGTTCGATGTTAGGGAGCCATAGCACTTGGCCTGCTTTCGGCCGCGGCTCGCCGCAAAAATCAACGCAGAACCGAGACGTTCTGACGCAGTCCCCGAGCGTCATCAAAGGGTCGTACAAAGGGAGTCTCACGCGGCCATGAGTGTCCCGATGGCCGAAAAGGCCATTGCAGCGCTCACTTCAATTAAGCATCGTGCGGCCCGCTCAGTTCGTTCAGCGCTTCTTGCAAGTGCTGGAAGTTCACCGGCTTCACCAAATGAAGTTGAAATCCTGCCAGTTTGGAGTGTTCGAGATCTTGCGGTTGTCCGTAACCTGAAATGGCGATGAGGGGGATGCCGTTCAACTCCGGGTCTTGCCTGACACGTTCGGCGATTTCATATCCGTTTAGCCCCGGAAGTCCAATGTCAAGTAGTAGCACATCGGGCTTTCTCACTTGGGCAGCTTCAAGCACTCGGACCCCGTCATGGATCACTTCGATCTCGTGGCCGAGCTTGCGCAGAAGTATTGCCATTGTTTGCGCCGTGTCTGGATTGTCTTCCGCCAAAATCAATCGCAGCTTTTTAGCGGGGCGGAGGGGTTTCGTCTCAGTCTCTGAGGCCGGCGCAACTATTTCCGAGACAACCGGCAGCCGAATAACGAACTCGCTGCCGAGACCAATGCCTTTGCTTGAGGCCACGATTTTGCCGCCGTGCATTTCGACTAGTCGTCGGACGAGCGTGAGTCCGATACCGAGGCCCCCTTGTGAACGGTCGAGAGATCGGTCAGCTTGAATAAAAAGGTCGAAAATGCGATCCAGCATCTCGGCCGGAATTCCCGATCCATTATCAATGAACCTAACGAACGCCTCGTTGCCAGCTCGTTCGACGACTAGCCGGATTTGGCCGCCTGGGTCAGTGTACTTTGCCGCATTATTCAGCACGTTGGCAAATGCTTGCTGGAGCCGATTTGTATCGGCATCGACCCAGATCGCTTCATTCGGAATCGAGAGAGAAAGTTTATGATTGTGCGCATCGATAACGTGTTGGACTGCTTCAATGGCCCGGTCAATCACGTCATTCAACCGCACCCTTTCAATCTGCAGATGAATCTTACCGCTCATCATCCGGGAAACATCTGTAAGATCATTGACCAATCCGACCAAGCCGTTTACCTGTCGCTCAATGATGTCAGCTGCGTCGTTTACGCGGACCAACCCTTCCAACTTTAGAACGTGCGCCGCATTTGAGATGGCGGCTAAGGGATTGCGCAGTTCATGCGATAGCATCGCTAGGAATTCGTCCTTCCGCTGGTTCTCCTCCTCCATTCTTTCTTCATATCGTTTTCGCTCGGTAATGTCGCGGAGCACCTTGGCGAATCCGCGGAGCACACCTTGGTCGTCGCGAAGTGGAGTGACAACGCCGCTCGCCCAAAAGCGAGAACCATCCTTGCGAATGTGCCAACGTTCATCTTCAGCCCGGCCCTTCTCGCGGGCTTCTCGTAATTCAAGTTGTGGCTGTTCCTTGCCAATGTCGTGAGGCGTAAATATCTCGCAAAAATTGTGATCCAGAATCTCCTCCTCTTTGTAACCCAAGATTCGCTCAGCCCCGAGGCTCCAAGTGACGATTCGGCCTTCTGAGTCAAGCATGAAAATGCCGTAGTCCTTTAGATTCTCCATCAAGACTCGCCATCGCTCTTCATCGGTCCAAACGAAAGGTCTGGGTTTATCGCGAGACATACTTCGGCACCAAAATGGATGTTGAAGTCAGACCCGGCAATCACGGCGAAAAGTCTGGGCGGTGCGCAAAACGCCGCTGGATTTAGTGCAAATCTTGCGCCGTGGGGCGATCCGAGGAGCTGTGCGACCCGAGCGGTTCAGAAGTGACGAACGCGTCGACGGGAGAGGCCAGCACGAGCAGTACCCAGCGATTCCAAGGCACGGGGAGACGCTCCCGTTAGAGCCGATGACGAGGGTAATTTCTTAACTTAAATCGTCAATGATCCCGCCGTTGAACACCCATCGCCACTACTTAGCCTAACGAGGGGGACTGTCCGGCGGTTGTCCGGTTCCGTACCGACTCTCAGGTGTTGAAAACCGTTCCATTGCCGAGACAAGTGGCGTCGACTCTAGTGGCCCGAGACCCATAGGCGACGAAGCACCCCAATGAACTCATCTCATTAATCAAAGTGCCAAGATCTCGTCCGAGGCGAGATTGTTGAGACGGTCGTTTCATCCGCAGCTTGCGCGCTTCGGTCCGACATCCATGAGGAAGCCTCTGTCAACACCTGAGCAAGACGAGTACGGAACTTCCCAGACATCCATTCGGCGTCATCCGCTCACACGGAGCGCCATGAACTATATGCGGTTGCTCGCATTTGAAGTTGCCCCGCCAACCGTTTCCGATCAGCATCTGGTGCGCGCGCTCACTCCCACAACGCGGGTACCACTCGCTCCAGCGACGCAGTTCGTCGATTAACCGTCGATCGTCGTGGGGCCCCTCCAAAGGTAACGCTGCGTCGAGCGTGACTGACCCAGCACACGGCAAAGCCTGCGCTGCGATATGCGCTTCGGCCCCAAGCGACGGCGGACCATCTCCACGGTCCGACGCCGTCGGTCAGGGCTTTGCAGTTTGGCGAGCGGCTTTCCGCAGGATCTGATTGTCCAACGCCTGGTCCGCCACCAGACGCTTCAGCCGCGCGTTCTCTTTCTGCAGCTCCTGCAGCTTACGCGCCATCTGCGGGCCCATCCCCCCGTCGTTAGTTCGCCAACGATAGTACGTCTGTTCGCTGATCCCCAGCTGCTCACAAACCTCGGGGACCTTCTCTCCATTCCCCAGGCCTACATCCGCTTACCGCAGCAAACCGACGATCTGTTCGGCACCATGTCGCTTCTTCATGGTGAATCCTTTCCGGCTCATTCGGCCGGCTGGATTCTCTCATACTTCCTGGAACAGTTTTCGGGATGGGGGTCAATTATCTGCGAGCGCGTCCTGCACACGCCAATCCCCACTACCCAGTCGGCGGTAAACCCGCTTTACGAGCGATACCGCACACACTCGTGAAGGCGGAAAAAACTTGCCAGAAACCTTCACCCCGCGCTAGAGTGGGAAAAGGGCGCAGTGTTAGAGTAGGGACCAGGCGCCGGCTTGCCTTCTCTTGGAGTGAGCCCAGTCACATGGCAATTGCAAATACTCCGGAATCGCGGGTAGCGATCGACGACGACCTTCTGGTCGCTGAGGTAGATGAATGCATTCGTCAGGCGCATCAGGGTTGTGCCCAGGCACTGGAGCACCTCTATAAACAGTGCCATCTCTACCTGCTGCTAATCGCCAATCGGGACCTCGACGAACGACTCCGCGCCAAATTCGGCCTCTCGGACATCGTCCAGGAGACGATGCTTGAGGCCCATCGAGATTTCGATGCCTTCGCGGGTATTAGCGAAGGAGAATTGCGGGCATGGATCCGCAAGATTCTGTTGAATACCGTTCGCGACATGGCGCGGCGTTATCAGGCCGGAGGCAAGCGCGACGCTCGCCGTGAAAGGGAACTCTGTTCGCTACTGTCCGAGCAGACGGATCTGCCCGCCCTGCAACGGGGCGATTCTCCCAGCAAAGTTTTGATGGCTGCCGAAGAGGCACAGGCCCTGCGCGCGGCCCTCAAGCAACTTCCGGACGAATATCAGCAAGTGATCTTGCTTCGCAATATCGAGCGGCTGCAGTTCAATGAGATTGGCGAAGCCATGCAGCGAAGTGGTGAGGCGGCCCGCAAACTGTGGCTGCGTGCCATCGATCGGCTTCGTTCATTGATGGGAGCCAGCAATGAACGCTCCTGATGCGGGCCGAGCGCATAAAGCTTCACAACTCGAAGACGATCGCCTCGAGTCGCTAATATTGGCCTTTGACGAAGCGTTGGCGGCAGGTGATCTGCCCATTCCGGCCGACGTAGCCTCCCTTTCACAGCCATCTGCCGTAAAGCTCAGCCAGATGCAGGAGGCGCTCAGAATGCTCGAACAAGCTCGGCTCGAAGGTTTGCTGGGAGATGCGCCACCGAACATTCTGCTCGAAACGCAGTGTCTCGACCGGACGAAGCCCGCGCGACCCAAAATCGCAGGTCAGAGAGTTGGGCATTTTGAGTTGCTGTCGGAATTGGGACGAGGTGGCTACGGCGTCGTGTTCCTGGCCGTCGACACCGAAATCGGCCGGCAGGTCGCGCTCAAGATTCCCCGACCGGAAGTGTTGGGCAATCCCGAAACACGCAAGCGATTCTTGCGTGAAGCTCGGGCCGTGGGCGCTCTTGACCATCCGAATCTCATTCCTCTATACGAAGTTGGCGCGGATGGGCCGTTCTGCTTTCTGGCCACGGCCTATTGCCCGGGCGCCACGCTGGCGCAATGGCTTCAGGATGCCGCGGCGTTGACCCCGCCGAAGCTGGCGGCGCGTCTGGTTCGAGACTTGGCCCGTGGCGTTGCCCACGCGCATTCTCGTGGCGTACTGCACCGCGACATCAAGCCGAGTAACGTTCTGATCAAAACGTTCGTTCCAGATGGCGAAGGCGCGAGCGAACAGGAAGTTCCGCTGTTGACGGACTTTGGTCTGGCGAAACTGATGGAACTGACCGACGACGAAACGCGCAATGGCACGCTCTTGGGAACCCCGGCCTATATGTCTCCCGAGCAGGCCGATGGGCGACAGGGTGACGTCGGCCCCGGCACCGACATCTATTCACTGGGGCTACTGCTTTATGAGATGCTCGCCGGCCGCCCGCCGTTTCGCGGTGAAAGCGACTTGCATACGCTCAAGATGGTGTCGGCCTGCGAGGTGCCCTCGCCGCGTGATTACCGCCAAGACACTCCGCGCGATCTCGAAGCCATTGTGCTTCGCTGCTTGGAACGCGAACCCGCTAGGCGCTATGCCTCGGCAGAAGCTCTCGCTGACGACCTGGATCGGTTTTTGGCCGGCGAGCCAACCTATGCCCGCCCAGCCACGCTGACGCAACTTCTGGTCAAAAAAGCGCGCAAACGTCCCGCGGCGGTGGGGTTGATCGGCTTGCTGTGCGCCGCAGTCACGGTCATCGCCGCGGGCCGTTCGTGGTACGGACGAGAATTAGCAGTCGCCAAAGCCTCGATTGAGTTGCGTGATGTCGAGCTTTTGAAGGAACAATACACCACGGATATGAGCCTCGCGTATCGAGCCCTGTCGAGCAACCAAGTGCGGCACGCCCGTGAAAAACTGCTCAAATGGATCCCTGCCGATGGCGAGGCGGATATGCGCGAGTTCGTGTGGAATCATCTGTGGAGGCGATTGAACGAACAGGTGCAGACACTGCAGGGTCACACTGGCGATATCTACTGTGTGCGCTATTCTCCATCGGGCGAAAAGCTGGCCGCGGCCAGTGCCGATTGTACCGTGCGCATCTGGGATTCGAAAAACGGCCGTTGCTTTCACACGCTGAAAGGACATGCCGGCGAAGTGAACTGCGTGGAGTTCACTCCCGATGGCGAGTTGTTGGCCTCAGCGAGCGACGATGGCACAGTGCGAATCTGGAATGTGCGTGATGGTTCGGTCCATCATGTTCTACCGCGCCGTGTGGGTCTCGTGTGGAGCGCGGCCTATTCGCCTGACGGCAAGATCCTGGCCGTTTGCGGCGCGGACAAGAAGACCTTACTGTGGGACGCTCGAAACTGGCAATTGCTGGCGACGCTGGGGGAACACGCGGAAAGCGTCGGAGTCGTCGCGTTTTCGCACAACGGCAAGTATCTGGCCACTGCTTCTGATGACCACTTGGTGGTCATCTGGGATGTTGCCAAGCGGAGGCCGATTCACAAACTGTCTCATAACGGTGCGGTGACCAGCATATCGTTCGACGCTCAAGATCGGCGTCTCATTGCCGGGGTGCGGTTTGGACGTTGCTCTCAAATCTGGGATCTGAAAACCGGCGGGTTGTTATCAGTGGGTAGCACGCATTACGAGATCGTGCATGAGGTAGCGTTTCATCCCTCGCAAAACTATTTCGGCGTGGTGACTAAAGAGGGAGTGGTCGAATTGCACGATGCCGAGTCAGGGACGCTGATGCGGAGTCTTCTGGGGCATGAAGTCCGCGTCTGGTCGTTGGCGTTCTCACCCAACGGCCAGCGCCTGGCTACGGCCAGCTCCGACCATACCGTTAAAATTTGGAACTTGAACCTGGCTAATCCGTTTCCTGTGGCAAGCTCGAATAGCGGCTCGCGATGCATCAGCCTCACGCCCGACGGAGAACGACTGGCGATTGGTGAAGAGGATGGCTCACTCTCGCTGTACAACCTTCCCCGTCGACGCGCGGTCTGGCGGTCAACGCAAGTTCCGGTTGAGATTCCCGCGAATCGCAGGTCCATCGTTGCACTTTCGTTGGCCCCTGCCGGGAACCTTGTGGCAGCTAGCTATTATGAAAGCTCACAGGTTCAGGTATGGAACGCGGAACGCGACGAGCTTGTGGCAAAAGTAACCATCGATTCGTCGTACGTTACGCAGATTCAGTTTTCACCAGATGGCAGCACCCTGACAGTGGCCCACGAAGACGGGATGATCACCGAGTTCGATACCAAGCAATGGAAAGTGCAGCGAACTTTTCGCGCACACCCTGCTCGCTTGCAGAACCTGGCCTACAGCCACAATGGCAATCTGCTCGCTTCTGGCGGCGATGAAGGCGAAGTCAAACTCTGGGATCGCGAGCGCAAATTGGTTCGCCAGTTTGTCGATCCCAGCCGATCTTTGATTAGGGGAATCTCGTTTTCGGCCGATGATCACACGCTAGCCGCGGGCAACGGAGCCCGAACCGCAACTGTTTGGGATGTGGATTCCGGCCATCAAATCCGCTCAGTGGCGGGTCACAAGTCTAGCGTAAACCAGATTGCCTTCACCCCGGATGGCCGCTCCTTGGCCACGACCAGCGACGATGGCACGTTGCGGCTGTGGGATTTGACAACTGGACAACAGATTTGCACGTTGCTCAACCAGGACGACCAGTTATTCGACGTGGCCTTCTCACCGGATGGTAAGGCCCTGATTTGTGCGGGTTTAGCCCAGAATGCCTCGGCCGTGCAGATCTGGTCGGCCAGTTCCCCGCCTGTCCCAATGGCGTCTTCGGCGGATTAGCACGCACGCGTCGAGTCGAGTTTAGCCTACGGTGCGATCCGGCTCAGGAATTTCCGGCACAAGTGGCAGGCAAGCGGGAGAAGGCTACCGAGACGGCCACGCAGCACGGAATTGTTGCGTGCCGATTGGACGGCATGAAGCATGCCACCTAGCACAGTCGGCGACTACTTGGCCGCTTCAGGTGGAATGCGGCCATGGCGTCACTCAACCTCCGGCTTCCAGACGCGGATCTCTCCGTTCGGACCGCAACCACCGCGAGCATCGGCAACTATCGCGGCACCAGTTTTCTCGGCCAACATCACCCGCGAATCGTTGTCCCAGACCGGTATCTGCCCCCAGCGAAAATCCAAGTCGCTGACCACCTTCGCGCCGTTGGGCGCGACCAACGTCACCTTGCAGTTGCGGGCGGTGAATTGCGTTGTTTTCGCGCCTTGCGAATAGAACTGATCGGTCGCGACGCTGGCGATTCTGGTCGGCACCCACTTCGTCGGATGCCCGGCCGGCGGTGTCATACCGCGCACCATCGGTTTGTGAAATGGAACGCTCTCTCTCAGACGGAAAGACTGTGTGTGTGTGACCCGCAGAGCGGGGGTGGGAAACTGATCTGGTACAACGTCTCCGAAGGACCCCAATCCTCCCGCGGCAGCCGCTCCAGCCGGCTCCGCCTGTCTTGCCACCTCCTCCGGTCCTGCCGCTGCAGCCAGCCCTGCCATCGTGCACGCATCGTGCTATTCATCATGAAGATCCCTCTGCCGCTTCGATCCTGGGCCGCTTTAGCGTGGCCTCCCGTAGGCTTGGCAATCGCTCGAACCAATCGTCGAGCGACAGGTCACCCACAGGACCGCACGCCAAGGCCGGCCAATAGAGGCCGCACGCATTCGCGCGTCGCGTGTGATCGATTCGCTCGCGAAGTGCAAAGGCCCTCGTCCCATTCGGCAGTCGCCACGCGACCCACTCGCCGTTGTCAGCCGCTGTGTCAGGCAGATAGCGACTCTCGTCTCGAGGATTGCGGACCCATCGGCGACCGGTCGGCGAGCCATCGTCGCCGTCAATAAAACCCACATAGGCATCTTCACCAGCGAGGGTGAACTCGGTGCGTTGCAAGCCGAGGCGAACGTCGGCTTGGCACGCGGCCGAACGGAGTTCGTTCTTAGGCGGCATCGAGCTGGCGAGTGCGCGAAGGGGAAGCAATTCCAGCAAATCGCTTCCCGTTCATGGTCGGTCCTAACGCCTGGCGCGATTGCCCAGGCGGAGCGTGCCGACGATACGCTCTCTACTGTTTCTGGCGGTTCCTCTCGACCTGCGGGCTGTGGCGCCAACCGGCGATTCGTTTGCCTGTTGTGGGTGTGCATACCGATGATGTTGCGCGGTTTGGCAACGGAGAATGCCAACCCCTCTGCACAATCTGCGAGGCAGCGGATTTGCAGCAACTAGGCGGAACGTTTTTTCGCGTGGTAATGGATTATGCGCATCTGCCCCCCGGCGCCTTTCCTAGCGCTGGTACTTTCGTTTGCAGTTACGGCGCAAGCCGCAGAGGATTTTCCTCCGCTGGGCCGCGCCGTACACACCGACAATTGGAGCGAGAGCCAGTTCTTTGCGACGCCGCAGGTCGAGTCACTCGAGTGGGCGAACGTCGACTTCCAACCCCGCTGGAGCGGCTACTTGGGCGCAGTCGTTCTGCAGCGAGCCCGGCCAGAGTCCACGCTCTTTGTGATTAATCCCGTCACGCAACGGAACATCATCGATCCGGCGAACTTCGACTTTCCGTTCCAAGGTGGGTTCGACGTAGGCGCGATACGCTACGGCAGTTGGGCCGATGTGGAGTTTCGCTACTTCGGCGTGAACGACTGGGATGCAACGCAAGGACCTTTCGACGCCTCCGACGGATTCACCTTGCCCATACCGGGTTTCGACCCAGCCAATTTTCCGCTGACCATCGTCTCCTGGTACGCCAGTTCGCTCAACAGCGTCGAGTTGAATCTGCGTCGCAATATATTGCCCGGTTGGTCCCTGCTAGCCGGGTTGCGATACATCTCCATGCGCGAGCGTATGGCATTTCAGGTGGGCGACGCATCGCTCGAGAATGGTACGACCATTGGCATTAACGCCAACAACGATCTTTACGGCTTGCAGATTGGGTGCGAGGGCGTTCTTTGGCAGCCTGCACCGCGATTCCGAATCGAAAGCGCGCTGAAGGCCGGCGTCTATGCCAACGGCGCTCGCAGCAGCATCGGCGCCAACCACTTTGGCGCCGGCGGCGGCGGAGATCCCGATGTCATCACCTGGTGGGGAAAGGATCATACTGCCTTCGTCGGCGATCTGAATTTCGCGGCCGTGTACCGGTTCAACGATCACCTGACGTTACGCGGCGGCTATCAGCTTCTCTGGCTGTCAGGCGTGGCCGTGGCTTCCGAGCAAATCCACAAACTCAATTTCGCTGAAGGCAGAGCTAGCACCGACACCTCTCACGGCACGTTCTATCACGGTGCCCTATTCGGATTGGAGGTCGGCTTTTAATGCGCCTCCTAAATGCGACAATACGCGCCATCACAGTTTCAAGGTGTCTGCTGTCACTCTTGTTGATCGCCACCTCCGCCCGGGGTGAGTGGGATAGCACTCCCGTATCCGAAGAGCATGGACTCCCGTTGCAGTACGAGTCCTTTCTGGCCAGCGCAACTCCCCCGCCCAGGCTCACTGGAAGACTTGGTGCGGTGATTTTGCAGCGTGCCCAGCCCGCCTCGGAGTTTCTGGTCTACAACCCGGTCACCGGCGCCTCGATACTCGACCCGGGCGACCTGGTATTTCCCTTTCAGGGCGGCGTCGATGCAGGACTCACCTGGCACGGAACGATTGCCGATATGGAGTTTCGCTATTTTGGCCTGGAACACGCAGCAGCTTCGCTCGGTCCAATTCTCTCCAGCGACGGAATTGCGCTGAACGTTCCCGATGACGAACCTACGTTTGATCCAACGGCCGTGGCGATGACCGGTGCCAGCTCGCTTCAAAGCTTCGAGTGCAACCTGCGCCGCAACGTCTCGCCGCGACTGACCTGGCTCGCCGGCCTGCGCTACATTTGCTTTCGCGACGCAATGGGCTTGCGGGCCGGCGATCCGACCCTGACCAACTACGGCTCGGTCCTATTTGGCACGCGCAATAATCTTTTCGGACTGCAAATCGGCGCAGATGCCATTGTGTGGGAAAATGGCCGCCGGTTCCGAATCGAAAGCTCGCTGAAGGCCGGCGTCTATGCCAACGGCGTTGCGACAAGTCTCCAAGGCAGCGATACCGAGGACGACGACGAATTCAGCTTTGGCATGGGCCGGGACCGAACTTCGTTTGTCGGCGACCTGGCCGTTACGGGCGTCTATCAGGTAAACCGCCAATGGGCCATCCGCGCCGGCTACGAGTTCCTCTGGTTATCCGGCGTCGCTGTCGGATCCATGCAGTTTCACAACTTCGACGCCGGGCTGACCCCCAACACCTCCGGAACTGTCCTGTTCCACGGAGCCCTCATAGGGCTGGAACGTAGCTGGTAAGGTTGGTCGCGCAGGTCCAAAGTGCTTCGGTTCCATGGCCGTTTAGCCACAAGTTAGTCGATGAGCTATTGCACTCGCCGCCAAAAGCCAATGAGCGGTGCAACTGACAGAGTCGCTGTGGCCGCCCGCGCAGCCTAGTGCTCCAGAACAATATTGAAACGCAGTCCCCTCCACGACCATTCCATCCAGCCTGTCCAGCGTCGAGCATCATGGCGGGGTAGGCGGCTGGCCACTGGAATTACAGTATGAGAGAGGAACCGTCGAGGGGGCGATCGTCGCGCTTGAGGACGATCAAAAACTTCGATGGGCGTTGGCCAGCGTTCCATCAATTCGATGCTACCGCTATCAGTTCAGCTTTAAGCTGTTGCGCGTCAAATGAGACCTGAGTGCTGACGAGCGCGACTGCGCGTAAAAAACGCCCGTCCACGGCGGGGCAGGTGCACGCAGACGGGCTTGGAATTGGATCGCATTGCTGCGGTCTAATCCCCATTAGGACACTAGCTTTTGCAGGCAAAGGGTGCGTGTGCGATTTTTTCGCATGAGGCGCATGAAAAACCCCGCAAGCACTAGCCATAGCAATTGCGGGGTATTACATCGCCAATCGGCGACGCGGCGGCCACCCGGCCAGCTCAATGTCTCCATTACCAAGGCGTGAAATCCGGCGGGATCGGACGCTCGAGGGCGAAGTTTGCAGCGATCGTCAGGCCGGCGCAGAAAGAACCCCCGCAGCGCTCTTCCCAAGCACTGCGGGGAATGGCATCGCAGGACACTCCCCAGAGGTCGAGCGATGCACCACCCGGTCGAGATTCAAATGATCGACGCTAGCCTACTAGTCGCGATTTTCGCGAAAAGAGGACCGTCCGCCGCAATAAATGCCTGCCCGCGCCAGGGCAGCGCACGCGGGCAGACTAAGGAACTAGCCCGCACTGAGTGGGACGGGCGAATCCCGTGGTCAAAGCCTAGCTCGGGCGGCTTTCAGTTTCGCGTGTGAAGAAATCGCATGGGCGATTACGCCCTAAAGGCACGCCGGTAATTACCGTCGCGGCCTCAAAAATGACCGATAACTCCCGCAATATCGCGAGGCCGTGTGAAGCGTTTTGCAACGCCGTTTTAAGATGGTAAAATCGCTTTTGCTTCGGAGAAAAGCAGGTTTTTCGGTGTGGTCTGGGCTGCTCTGTTAACCGGCTTGTCGTAGGTTCGAGTCCTACCGGGGGAGCTTCTCTGGTTTGCGGAATTCCCGCCGACCCGCGGGTTAACCGACGCCGCCGAGAGTTTCCGCTCTCGGCGTTTCGATTTTCCGACTGCGCCGCAATGACTTGCGGAGAGTTGCCGCCGGGCGGGAGTTCTCCATCTCCGGGCATGGTGCTCTCAGCGGCCGCTTTTGGCCGTCACTCTCGTCGGAACTCTCGCGCTCTCGGTCCAACCCGACCAATGGGTTAACTGCGTGGTTGCGTTCGACATCGAAACCAACCGGGGTAGTGCGACGCGGTATTGATTTTGCGGGAATTCCACCGAAGGTCGCTGCTATCGCTGCACATGCAGCCATTGATAAACTCTTGCGGTCGTCCCAGTCGATCCGGAGACGACCCAAAGATGACCCCCGCTCTACTTGTTACGGCCGAGCGGCTTCGGTGCGGAGCAGGTGCCCAATGAACTCCCCCACGATGTTGTTGGGGCGTTTCGGGTCGACGACCATCTCCCCCAGACTTTCCCCTATTCTACTTTACCGATTTCGAGGTGTAACCGGAGCTGGAATTGCCCTTCTTGCCTGCCCGACTGCCGCGGACTGGTCTGTCTCTGTTTTCAACGGCCCTGTATTATTTTCGGATCAACTCTCCTCGGAACGGTCCTAACTGTGCGCGCGTGTTTGTCCTCAGATGTTGCATCGGCGACACAGCGCTGGCAGTGGTCGCAGCAATCAGTAGTTGCCAGTTTGGCGCTCGGCTTTGGCCTTGCGCTGTGTACGTCGCCGAGGGCTTACAGTCAATCTATCGGTGCGCCTTTAACCTACCCACCATCGCAAATCGCACCTGCCTTGAAGGCAACTCCACCGGCCGCAACAGAGGCAACCACGCCTTTGAGGATGAAGCCACAGGTGGAGCAGTCGGCTGTTAATCGCGGCCTTTTGATTGAACCGACTCGATGGGAGCAATATGCCTTCGGTCCGGTGCAACGCCTGCCCCCAGTCGCAAACGACTCAAAACTGGGTGCAGTCACTTCTCGTTCGGCACGGATCGGTTCGACGAATGCGCTGATCGATGAAATCGAGCGTCTGCCGCCAGTTTTCGAGCGTGCCGAAGTAGAGGTCCTTCCAACTCCGTCTTCGGCTGGTGCCGCTTCGATGGCCCGTGATGTCGAGCCCGCTGATAGCAGCGAGCATCCATCAGCATTCGGTGAGGGGGCATCCGGGATGGGGGGGCCGATGGGAGGCAAAGCACCGTTTTCGATGCGTGGGTTCTGGGCACCGCCAACCAGTGTACAAGGGCAAGACACGGACCTTGGCGTCAACATGCAATCCGTTAATGTCGGATTTCCGCTGTCTCCCCCCTCGCCCGACCACGGGTTGTGGCTGGGCATCGCCAATTTCGAACGGCTGGAGTTGAGTAGCCAGGCCTTACTGCCCGATACAACGCTTCGCGTACCGAGCCAGCTCTGGTCGCTGCAGGTTGGTACCATGCACACTCGGCAATTCGCGAATGGCTGGAACGGCGGTGGCATGTTCCTGTTCGGCTCGGCGAGCGATCGCCCGTTTGCTGCGCTACGCGATATGACGCTGACGGCCCTGTTGTTTGCGAACCACCCAGCGCGCAACGAGCGCGACTCGTGGAACCTCAGCATGTTCTATTCGCCGACGTCGCAATTACCCTATCCGCTGCCGGGCTTAGCGTATGTGTGGCGCCCCTCGCCGGAGCTCGAAGCCTCGCTCGGTATGCCAGCGTCGCTGCTGTATCGGCCAACCGAGCAATTTACGTTGGGGATTACCTATGTACCGCTTACCAACTTCGCCGCGCGGGCCGTTCAAGCATTCAATAAAGACTGGTCGCTCTACGGCTCCTACCAGGTCTACAACGAGACGTACTTCCTTGCCGAGCGCACCGAAACGCGCGAGCGTTTCTACGTCTTCGACCAACGCATTAGCATAGGACTCGAGCGGGCGCTCCGGTCCGGATTCGCCCTGGACTTCGCGTGTCTGTACATGTTCGACCGGCAGTTGTTTCAGGGTGTAACTTTTTCCAGCGACCGACAGGACGTCCTACGCTTTGACCCGGGCGTAGGGCTGAACGCCCAACTGATGTGGAGGCGATAATGGCGAGCGCGAACTTAAGGTCTAACTGCGCCGCCGCGAACAGACCCGCCCTCAACTAGCACATGCTGGCTCACACTTGGTCAGCGCGGGCCCAATCGGGACAGACAATCGAAATTTACCATAAGCACTGAGACTGGATCCGACCGAGGCTTGCGAGAGCCACGAAATTAACAACGGTTGCCTCCCCGTGCGCACAGTGAATCGTGTACCCGGCAGCCCGACACCCACCCACGAGTCCCTGGAAGCATGCTCCGGCAAGCCGCATTTCGGGCCTTCTGAATCCTTGGCTTCAGCATGCAGAGTTCTCCCGCAAATTGTTCACTTTTCCGGCACTTTGCCCGCTAAGGGTCTGATCTACACGTCTGCAACAGCAACAGGCCCGAAACAGTGATCCCCATCCACGTCTTGGCAATCACGAAGAAATTACTCTGGAGTTGTCGATGCTGTGACACGGGTGTTGCATCGATTTGTGATGGGAATTGGCAGAACATGGCGTCTCGATTCAAAGCATTCGCAAAAAATACAAGGGGTGCAGTGCGTCGGTTGTTTGGCATGTGCCTACGGGAAGTACAGTCATTTCCGCCGAAAGTTAACCGTCTTTGCGTTTCTGGATTTGTGGCTCAGAAGGTCGGCTCTGATGAGATTCCAATCGGGAATTCAAGCCGTGGGATTTCTTCTTCGAGTGTTGCTCAGCTTGGATGGATGTCAAAGAAGTCACAAAGGTTACGAGATGCTGTAGCGTGTCGCAGTACGCTGAATACGCCATCTGCGGTCTGATCTCTGGGGTCAGCGCGCGCCCACCAACGACCACAGCCGTGCCGGTTTCTGTCGCTAGCTTGTGAAGATACGCATACTCCTCCAAGAAAGTTGGAACGGACTCGATGTAGGAGACGCTAAGCCAGAGCAATTTGGGACGGCTGTCGCGGACTGCC
>JBGSKX010000260.1:0-85726 GCA_041741015.1 Pirellulales bacterium | reverse complement strand
CGGACCGGGCGGCGGGGGTGGTGGAGACATGGGGCGACGCGGCGGCCGTGGACGCGACTCAAGCGGCGATCCCAATGCCCGGCGAAAGTCCTACCTGGACCGTAGTTCACCTCAAAGTAGGGCCATGCGCTCCGAGTATGCGCGGTTGCGTGCCGAGCGCCGTAAGCAATTGGGATTGGCTGCACGTTAAAGTTGCCTTTAACGCGTGCAGAACTGCAATCAGTACTCTGCCTGTGCGCATTACTTGAGACCGCCCGGCGTCGGAATTCTCATCAATCGATTGCCGTTGCCTCCCAAGCAACACGCCGCTACACTCCGCACCCCTTGAGCCTGTTCGCCTACGGACCAGGCCATTGGTGACCGACGAACTCTGCGGAGAATCCCGATGCGTTTGCTGCTGATTTTGGCCGTGGTGGCCGTGATTGGGCTGATTGTGACCGGAGCGATTACGCTTCAGCGTTCTGAGGACAACAAGATCACTATCCAGATCGACAAGACCAAGGTTCGCGAAGAAGCCTCGGAAGTGATCGAGAAGGGCAAGGAAGTAATTCAAGGCGTTCGAGAAGCCTCGCGTCAACGCCAGACCAATCAGGCGAACTGATTGGCCGCTTGCAGTGAGCGTTTAAGCCGCCCCTGCATGCGCGCAATCGCAATCTCCGCTCAAAAAAGCTTGATCAAAGGCTATCCCCAGCCCGCGAGCGTTAGTATCTTAGCCGCTGGAGACCGTGGGAGGCTGTAGTTGCCTCCCTAGCTCCGCGTTCAGGAACAAACGCGCACGCAGGCAGGGGACGAGGCATGTTCAGACGCCTTCACTCGACGGGCAAAGAGCGCACACGATGGCGCTCGTTGCAGGTGGAAGTACTGGAAGAGCGACGGATTCTGACCGCTGCTTCGGCGATCGAAGCCACGCCGCTGGCCGCCGAGTCGCCCTGGCAGAATCCCGTTTATCCGCTGGATGTGACGGGAGACGGCGTTGTCATTTCCACGGATATGCTGACCGTCATCAACCGAATACTGACGGTTGGAATGGGCGAGTTGGGTGTGCCGCCTACCCCGGTCACCACGTTCTACGACACGGACGGCAACAGCCGGGTCAACAGCAGCGACTTATTGCTCATCATCAATGCGCTTCTGTCGCGTCCGGAAGTTGAAACGTCCACGTTGGCCTCGTTCACCGTGGACGTCACGCCAATAGTCACGGTCAAGGCCAGTGAGAGCGAGGCCGGCACACTGCCTGACGGGACGGTCGTGCTGCTCGACGTGGATCTCAATAACGACGGCGATTTCGTTGATCCGGGCGAATCCGGCCACTCTCAGTCCACTCTCTATCAGGGCGAATCGCACTTCACGCTGACCACGGCCCTGCCACGGAGCGACGAGCTTTACTCCGTGCGTCTGCAGGCGCGGGTCAAAGATACGCGGGCCGTGTTTGGCACCAGTGCCGCGATACCGCTGACGGTTGACACGCTCACTTCCGATGCGCTGGCCAACTACGTGAACACACCGGACCCTTCCTACAGCTTCCAAAAGCGCAACGGCGACAATGGCGAGTTGCGTTCCATTCCGCTGCTTGGCAGCTACCGCTACTACGCGATCGACATGACCAGCCAGACGTGGCGTAGCACCGAGGACGTCGACCGCCCTGTCTGGCGACACTGGCTCACGATGTATGTGCCGACGGGGTCGATCTCCGACTCGGCCGTGCTGTTGATCGACGGTGGCAGCAACGGAAACTTCACGAACGTGCCCGGCGCGATCGACTTGTTAGGTCAGGCCTCTTTGCTGCTTGGCAGTGTGTTCGTCCAACTCAAGGTTGTGCCTAACGAGCCGGTGATCTTCACCGACGAAACCGAGAGCCGAACCGAAGACGAGATCATCGCTTACTCGTTCGACAAATTCCTGGAGAACATCGGAGAACCGGGCAACGAGACCTGGCCGGTGCTCGTGGCCATGGTCAAGAGTGCCGTCCGCGCGATGGATACCACGCAGACACTGATTCCCACGATTGATGACTTTATCGTGACTGGATATTCCAAACGCGGCTGGACCACATGGCTCACGGCCGCGATTGACGACCGCGTGCGGGCGATTCTGCCAGGCGTTTTTGACAACTTGAATCAGGGCCCGCAGATGGTGCACCACTATGGCGCCTACGGCTTCTTTTCAGAAGCGGTGCAGCCATATAACGAGATGGAGATCTTTCATCGCATTCTGACGCCGGAGGCTTTGCCTCTGTCGCGCATCGTCGATCCGTACACCTACCTGGCGAATGGCCGCTTTGACGACATGCCCAAGCTGATTATCAACTCCGCGGGCGACGAGTTCTTCGTCAGCGATTCGGCCCAATTCTACTTTGACGACATTCCGGGCGAAGACAACTACCTGATCTACCTGCCAAATACTGGCCACGGCCTGGACATCGATCTGGATGATCCCAGTCCGCAGCAAAGCAAAGTGGCGAGCGCGACAATTACGTTCGTCGATGCGGTTCTCAACAACCGTACGTTGCCAAAGTATTCGTGGACTGTGGGGCAGGACGGAGCGATTCGAGTTGAAACGGATACCCAGCCCTTGGCGGTCCGGCTGTGGCAGGCCACGAACCCAAACTCCCGCGATTTCCGTCGGACTTTCCATCCCTCGCTGACGTGGACCTCGACGTTGCTCTCGGCCAGCGAGACGGGTGTGTATATTGGCAATGTTGCGATGCCGGCCAGCGGGGCCACGGGTTATTTCGTCGAACTGACGTTCGCGAGTACAAATCCGCTGCCGCTGCCGATCCTTTCGGATCCGTATGTGTTCACGACCGAAGTGCGCGTCAAGTCGCCGCTGCCGATGTACGAATGGCCGTTTGAGTCGGCGTTCGATACACTCTCTCTCGGAGAAGCAATTGCGATAACCAGCAGTCACGCACCGAAGAGCGCCGCCGGCGATACAATGCTCAACGCCGCGGCGAGTGCCTTGGCGCTGCAGGCCGGCGTGATTGGGGATGAGAAAGCACAATTGGCTGGACCGATCACGGCGCTGCCGGCTGCGGCTGCGCTGCCAGGCCAATTAGATGACGACGGCACGGAATTGTTACTCGAAGTACCCGCGATTCCCGAATTGGCTGCGAACGTGGAGACGGTGGTTGATCTGGCATTACATGAACTGCTTCCCGAGCTGCTTACGTAGCGGATGGCACTCCCAGCAGTTGCGGCCATGTCAGGCTGCAATTCAGGTACATGCCACCCGCGATGACTCAGAACCTTCAGGGGGTGGCTGATGCGAAACGTTCGTCGCGATTGGCGTTTCATGCGTCTGCACGCGTTACGGCGTCTACGTATGGAATCACTCGAGGAGCGGCGGCTGCTCGCCGCAGCTGCCTCAGCGGAAACACCCTGGCACAACGACGCGTTTCGACTCGACGTGGACGCCAACGGTTCGGTTAATTCCTCCGACTTCCTGGCGATCGCTAACCGAATTTTGCTGTCAGGCACCGGCGAGCTTCCGGTTCCGCCGCTCGAGCCGGTGACGGACTTTTCCGATACGACGGGCGACAACCGCCTGAACACCAGCGACCTGTTGATGCTGATCAACGGTTTGCTCACGCCGCCGGACGTGACACTCTCGATGTTTGCCACGTTCACGGCCGATCTGACGCCGGAAGTGACGGTGACGGCTGCCTCGACAGGAGAGGCCACGCTTCCCAACGGCTCGCTGGTTGAAATCGACCTCGATCTGAACCGCGATGGCGACTTTGGCGGTCCCGGTGAGCGAGGCCACACGGTGAGCTCGCTCTGGGAGGGTGGGGCAAAGTTCTTTCTGAACGCAGGCCTGGAGTTTTCTGAAGAGATTTACCAGGTGAAGTTGCAGGCTCGCGTGCAGAATTCCGACGGCGTGAGAGGTCAATCCGCAACAGTGACCCTCGACGTCGATACCCGGATGTCAAGCGCGCTGGAAGACTACATCAGCTTGCCGGACGACTCCTATCAGTACGAACTCGAGTCGGGTCCAACGCCAGGGGTTGAGATCACTTCCTACAACTATTACGTGCTGGACATGACCAGCCAGACCTGGCGAAGCGAAGATGACGTGAACATCCCGGTCTGGAAGCACTGGCTTGAAGTCTACGTCCCGGTAACGGGGACGGGCCAAGTGGCCGAGCTCGATCCGACGGGCCTCTTGTTCATTCGAGGTGGAAGCAACGCCAGCAATCCACCGACGCAGCCAAGCTCGGAAATGGCTTACTACGCCACAGCCAATCAATCGGTGGTGACCGTGCTGCGAGTCGTGCCGAATCAATCCGTCATCTTCACGGGCGAGACGCAGGAGCGGGAAGAGGACGAGATCATTGCCTATACCCTCGACAAGTACCTCGAAAACATCGGCCAACCTGGCAACGACACCTGGCCGGTGCTGCTGCCCATGGTCAAGAGCGCCGTCCGCGCCATGGATACCGTCCAGGACTTCGTCAGCAATCTCTCGGCGGGCGCGCAAGAGGTCGTCGACTTCGTCGTCTCGGGCGAATCGAAACGCGGTTGGACCACCTGGCTTACCGCCGCCGTGGACGACCGCGTGCGAGCGATCATGCCGGGCGTGTTTGACAATCTGAACCAGGCACCGCAGATGGTGAATCACTACTCGGTGCTCGGCAAGTTTTCGGAAGAGGTCCACGACTACACGGACCTGGACATCTTTGAGCGCATCCTGACCCCCGAGGCGCAGTTGCTCGGAAAGATCGTCGACCCCTACAGCTATTTGCACAATGGCCGGTTCGACGACATGCCCAAACTGATTCTGAATTCGGCGGGCGACGAATTCTTTGTGCCTGACTCGTCGCGGTTCTACTTTCAGGACCTTCCGGGCGATCAGAACTACATGCGGTACATTCCGAATACTGGCCATGGACTCGACTCTCGAGCCGTGAGCAGTCGCAAGACTTTCTACGACGCGGTCCTGAACGATCGGCCGCTGCCGGAGTACTCGTGGGCGGTCGAACAGGACGGTTCGATTCACGTGCAGACTGTGACCGAACCTAGCCAGGTGCTGCTGTGGCAGAAGATCATGGTGACCAAACGCGACTTCCGCAACGGGTATACGCCGGGCATCTTCTGGTTCAGCACGCCGCTTAGCGACTTGGGCGGTGGTACGTATGTAGGCAATGTAAACGTGCCCGCAAGTGGAGCGACGGCTTACCTCATTGAATTGACCTTTCCGAACACAGTGCCGGGCCTCGACTCGTATGTGTTCACGACCGAGGCCCGGATCAAGAGTCCGATTCCGCTGGCCGAATGGCCGTATGCTGCGCCACTATTGGCCGGAGCGAGTAGGCAGTTGGACTTGCCGAGCGATGCGGATCCACTGTTGAACGCGACGGCTTTGGCGCTCGCGATCGAGGCCATCGCAGTCGAAGTGGATGCGGCGATCGGCCACGCCGCACCGCCACCGGTTGTCGCGTCATTGGCGCCCATGGATCCCGTCTCGGCGATAGTCTTGACGGAGTTTGCCGAGATCGAACGGACTGGGAGCGAAGCGGAGTCGATGGAATTCGACTCGTTGGAGCCCGCACTCGAAGAATTGCTGGATGCGCTCGCCTAGTTCGACGCAACCGGAATGGCGAAGTTCCCACGCAGGTCGTGCCACACGCTGTGGATGTGATTGGCCAAGTTGCCGGCGGAGTCGGGCTGCGTGTTATTGAACTCGATCAGGAACGATTTGCCCTGCACGCGATAGTGGTGGCCTTTATCCTTCTCGAGTGGCCCAATCCAACAGAATGCCACGCTCTCGATACCGTCGGCCTTGACTTGGGCCAAACGCGCCGCGGACACCTCCTCCGGCAGATTGTGGGCATAAGCGTCGATTAGCTTTTGCAGGAGCGCAACCTGCTGAGGATTCATTTCGCTCGCCGATAAACCTTCGGCCGGCGAAATCGGCGGTGACGCTTTGCCCGCATCGCGGATGTCATTGGGTGCTTTGGCCGCGATTATGGCTTTCTTCCGTTGCACGCCATCGAGAGCGGTCAGTAAGTCGTAAGCGAACTGCTCTTCGTCCTTTAGTACGCGCAGGCCCTTCTTGAACTGTGGGCCCGCCAAGTCCGTGTAGTCAGCAAGCAGCGTCGCAGGATTGGAGCCGAAAAAAGTCGGAGTGGACGAAACGACCTGGCCGTCCTTCACTACGAAGTTCAGCGAGAGGTGATGCCCTTCAACGCTCAGGCCCCAAGGCTCGGTCGAACTCGGGTCACCGAACAGCGTGAAGTAATAACGTTCGGGATCACGAATCTGACCGCCCTGTCGATTCTTTTCCAGCGCGCGGAGGATGCCTTCGAGCTGCATGATCGTGGTAGCCTTTTTGTCGCCGATTGCGCTCAACGAACTGGCCAGTAGCCGGAATGCCGCCTTACGCTGCGCCTCGTTCATGTCCTTGACTTGCAGGCCCTTGCGCGAGGGTTTAGGGATGTAATGCCAGTCAGTGCGGCTGGAATCAGCGTAGGGCAGCACCGCCTGCGACTTCTGCTCGGCGGAGAGCGTGTCGACAAATCCTTTGGCGGCCGTGGTCATGGCTTCGCCGGCGAGTGGAGCCTGTCGCTGGGCGCTGATGGCGACGACAACTAGCAGAAAGACGGCAGCGACTTGCAGGGTTTTGGTCGGCATGATGGCACTCGTGATTGGCGGGGAAGATCCTCGTGGGCTAGTAGTATACCGGCCCGCGGGTGCAATTTCGACGGCGTCGCATTGGGGCGAGAATCGCCTCACTTTTCATGCGAGTCCGCCCCGGGATCGCCTCGGTAATGCCCGCCGTCGAAATGAATGTGAGTGTCAGGCAACGCGTCACGCAATTCTCGTTTGCCGTCGAGTGTGATCTCTGTGCCATCCAGATAGAGTGCTGAGAGCCCGGTTAACCTTTTCAGGTGAGGCACAGCACCGTCTGCGAGCGGCGAGCCAACCAGGTGCAAGTATCTAAGGCGGGGCATTTCTGCCAGCACGGCGAGACCTTCGTCGGTAAAACGCGGGCTCGCGATGCGGAGCTGTTCGAGCTGCTCGCACCGGGTCAGGCGTTTGAGCATAGCGTCCGTGAGATCGGTGTGGGAAAGGTTGATCCGCCGAAGCTTGTCGTCGAGACCAGCGAGATTAGCGATGTCCAAGTCGGTAACCAGCGTCTCGTCGAGGCGAATTGAGTCGCCGGTCCCGGCGCTTACGGCCTCGGCTTGCTCAGCAAACGTCGCCTCGACAGCGTCGCGTTTCGCCTCCACGGACGCATTGCCCACCGGGGGTGCTTCGCGCGAACACGAAGTTAGTGCCAACGCGACGACGCAGCTGAGAAGGGAAGTGCGGGTGTGGCGAAGCATCAAGACGACTTACCTCCGGCACTGGGGACAGCTCATCACGTATCGCGTGACTCCACGCCGGTCCTGTCGCATTGTCATCACACTGCCGCATTGGGGGCAGTATTCCACCTCTCCCGTCACTTCACCACGATCTGCCTTAGCCTGACAGGCCACGCATAACTCAGCGTTGGGAAAGACTTCGAGCCTTTCCGATGGGATCGGCTGTTCGCAAACCGCACACTTACGGGCCATGCCCCAATCTTCATCGGTGGCATCGTCGCGATTCGCCTCGGCTGAGAGTCCGACCTGTCCGCACTTGGGGCATTTCATCCGCCCGGCCGCACTGCGGAGCAATTCGGGAAGCAGGTCCACCTCCGGCGCAGCGTCGCGGCGGACCATGTCGGCCGTCTTCAGCCACTGCAGCATTTGCGGCGGGCCGCATACCGTGTGCCAGTCGCAGTGCTGGCAGGCCAGGTCCATCCATTCGATCAAGGCAGCTACTCATGAATTACAAGGAAGCGGGAAGTTCGCATGATGGCGGTCGCAACCGCAGAGAATTATACTCCTTGGCTGTGGCCGCGCGACAGGCAGAGCAGAAACAATCACCGGGAGTGGTATGACGATGAGCTTTCCTCGACGCACGTTCTTGAATTCCGCCCTGGCGCTCGCCGGTGGCGCGGTATTGGCCCGATCTGCCCCGGCCACCGCGGCTGAGGACGATCTGTCCTCGCTGGGCAAAACGCCGCACACCAAGTTCGCCGTCAACGTCGAGATGTGGTGGAAGAAACTCCCGTTCGTCGAACGACTCAAGCAGGCGGCGGCTCTCGGCTTTCCGGCCGTCGAGTTCTGGCCGTACGAGGGAAAGAACCTCGACGAGGTGAAGCGGACCTGTGAAGAGAACAACTTGGCCATCGCGCAGTTCACGGCTTGGGGCTTTTCGCCGGGCATGAACGATCCCAAGAATCACGAGCGGCTAGTCAAGAAGATTGCCGAGGCCTGCAAGGTCGCCAAACAGATCAACTGCCCCCTCATGACCGTCGTGGGTGGCAACGATCAACCCGGCATGACCCAGGCCCAGATGCACGAGAATATCATCACGGGTCTGAAACTGGTCGCTCCAATCGCCGAAGAAAACCAGATCATGCTGATCCTCGAGCCGATGAACATCCGCGTCGATCACAAGGGGCACTGCCTTTACGGTTCGACCGACGCGGTGCGTATTTGCCGCGAAGTGAATTCGCCGATGGTGAAGATCAACTGGGACCTCTACCACATGCAACTCAGCGAAGGTGACTTGTGTGGCCGGCTGAGAGACGGCTGGGATCAGGTCGGTTACCTGCAGGTTGCCGACAGTCCGGGCCGCCACGAGCCGGGGACGGGTGAGATCAATTACGCGCGTGTGCTGCGTCAAGCCTACGAACTCGGGTACCGCGGATATGTCGGTCTCGAGTGCAATCCGACGGAAGAAATCGCGGCGGCAAAGGCCGTGGCGAAAACTGATCAGTGGTAGTCGCCTTCAGTCTTTACCCCGCGATCTGGTCCCAATTGATATTGGCCAGATCGGCGATGTGCGGAAGTTCAACCTGCATCGCCTCGGGATATTTCTGCGCCGCGCCGGTGTTGAAGATCACGACCTGCTCGTCTGGGTGAATCCAGTTCTCTGCCCGAAGTTGCTCGAGCGCTCCGATGCAGGCGGCTGTTTCGGGGCAAATCGCGAGCCCTTCGCTCTGCATTCCGAGCGCCATCCACTCGCGCAAGCGTGCCTCCGGAACACTGATGGCGCGGCCGCCGCTTTCGCGCACGGCGTCCAGAATCATGAAGTCGCCAACCGCGGCAGGGACCCGAATACCGCTGGCGATGGTGGCCGCGCCGGCGAATGGCTCGGCAAAACGCTCACCACGGTCGAACGCACGTACGATCGGCGCGCAGCCGTCCGACTGCACGGCCACCATCCGCGGTCTCTTGTCACTCTCCAACCAGCCCAGAGCTGCCAGCTCGGCAAAGGCCTTCCACATACCAATCAACCCGGTGCCGCCACCGGTCGGATAGAGGATCACGTCGGGCAGCTTCCAGCTAAGTTGCTCGGCCAGTTCCAAACCCATTGTCTTCTTGCCTTCGATCCGATAGGGCTCTTTCAATGTCGAGACGTCGAACCAGCCCAGGCGTTCTTTCCCCTCGCGAACGATCTTGCCGCAATCGGTGATCAGGCCCGGCACCAGAAACGTCTTCGCGCCGGACAGGTGACATTCGTACCGGTTGATAGCCGGCGTGTCGTCAGGCATGAATACGAAAGCTTCGATACCTGCCCGGGCTGCATAGGCCGCCATCGCTCCGCCCGCATTGCCAGCGGTAGGTATCGCCAAACGTTTGAGTCCAAACTGCTTGGCCATCGTCACGGCCATCGCCAGGCCGCGGCTTTTGAAGCTGCCGGTCGGAAGCCGCGACTCGTCCTTCACCAGTAGACGCTCCAGGCCATATCGCGCGCCCAAACGCGGGCAAGGTACGAGCGGCGTCATCGTTTCTCCCAGCGAAACTACCGCGTTTTCGTCGACGTAAGGTAGCAATTCGCGATAGCGCCACAGCGATGCCTCGCGCCGGGAGAGATCATCACGCGACACGGCCAGGCCGACGGCCGCGAGGTTGTAACGCACCCACAGGGGCCGATCGCGGTGCAGCGTTTGCGCACGGTCGGCCGGCAGCTGAGTGCCATCGAGAGCGCTTTCCAGGTGTGTAACAAATGAAGGCATAATGCGGGCCTTGCTATCTGAAGGTACCAATCGATCAAGACGCCAAGTTTACCGGTGGCACGCCACCGAAGCGACGGGCAATTTCGGTGGTAAACGGCAGAGGCGGCGCGTTACACTGCGCCTGGTTCCGTGATTCACTGGTGGCCCAAGCAAGGGATCGAATGATGCCTCAGCAAAGCTCGCAGCTTTCCCTTCGTCTATTCTTCGCGTTGCTGGCCTTGGCCGCCGGCAACATCCTGACGGGACGCTGTTTGGCCGAAGATGGATCGCTTAAGCGGTATCTGTATGTCGCGGTGCCGGGCGTGCGCGACTATCTGGAGTACGGCGGGCATGGTCTGCTGGTGTTCGACATTGACGACGGCTACAAGTTCGTCAAGCGAATTCGCACCGGCGGATTGCGGCCCGATGGCCGGCCCATGAACGTCAAGGGCATCTGCGGTTCAGCGGCCAGCGGCCGGATATACATCAGCACCCTGAAAACGCTGATGTGCCTGGAGATTGCGGCTGATTCGGTCCGTTGGGAGCGGCCGTTCTCCGAAGGCTGTGATCGAATGTCGATCACGCCGGACGGGCAACTTATCTTTCTGCCCTCGCTCGAAGGGCCACACTGGTATGTTGTGAACGCCGATGGGCACACCTTGCGAAAAATCGTTCGCAATTCGGGCGCGCACAATACCGTGGTGGGCCTTTCCGGCCAGAACGCCTACTTGGCCGGCCTGCGCTCACCACTTTTGTCCGTCGCCAGTACAACGGACGAAAGCGTGCGCACCGTCGGGCCGTTCAGCGAGAGCATCCGGCCTTTCACGGTGAATGGCGCGGAGACTCGTTGCATTGTGAATGTCAACGAGTTGTTGGGCTTCGAAGTGGGCGACCTGATCAGCGGCGAGAAGCTCCACCGCGTCGAGGTGCAAGGGTTTTCCAAGGGGCCGGTCAAGCGGCACGGCTGCCCCAGCCATGGCGTGGGGTTGACTCCCGACGAGAAGCAGATCTGGGTAACCGACGCCCACAACCGACGGATGCACGTCTTCGACAATACCGTCGATCCGCCCCAGCAGATGGCTAGCGTCGAGTTACGCGATGAGCCCGGCTGGATTACGTTCAGCGTCGACGGTCGGCACGCCTGGCCCTCCACAGGAGAAGTCGTCGACGTGGCCAGTCGCGAGATTGTGGCTCGGCTGACCGACGAAGACGGCCGGGACGTGCAAAGCGAGAAGATGCTTGAAGTTCACATGCAAGGCGGCCAGCCGGTCTGGGTGGGGAATCAGTTCGGCGTCGGCCGAGCGGTCAAATAGCGCAAACGGCGGTCCTGACGCCGCGACATTCCGAGTCCTGCGGGTACTGGCTCCGCCCGGGGCGGTCGATTAGACTGAATTGTCTCGCCAACCAATAACCCCGCCTCGTTTCGTTTCAGGAGCGATCTCCCCATGAGCGAAAATCTGCCCGCTGGCTCGTCGCGCCGCGATTTTCTGAAGAATACTGGCCGCGCTGCCGCAGCCACGGCCGCGATCTCTTCGCTGGTCGTGCCGAACGTGCACGCCGCGGAAGACAACACGATTCAAATGGCGCTCATCGGTTGCGGCGGCCGCGGCGGCGGAGCTGCCGACAACGCCCTCACAGTCGACGGCGGCGGACCGGTTAAGCTCGTCGCAATGGCGGATGTGTTCCAAGATCACGTCGATAAGGCCTACAACGCCTTAGCTCAGCGGCACAGCGAGAAGGTCGACGTTTCGAACGATCGCAAGTTCGTCGGTTTCGACGCCTATCAGAAAGCGATGGACTGCCTGAAGCCGGGCGACGTTGCGATCTTCGCCACCCCGCCGGCCTTTCGCTGGGTGCATTTCAAGTATGCCATCGAGAAGGGCATCAACGTCTTCATGGAAAAGCCCGTTACGGTTGACGGTCCCACCTCGCGGAAGATGTTCGCGCTGGCCGAAGAAGCCGATAAGAAGAACCTCAAGGTGGGCGTCGGTCTGATGTGCCGGCACTGCGTCGCCCGCAAGGAGCTCTTCAATCGGATTCAGGACGGCGAGATTGGCCAAATCACGATGCTCCGGGCCTACCGCATGCACCCGCCCGTGGGTTCGGCGTTCACCAAGCCGAAACCGGCCGACGAGAACGAGTTGATGTGGCAGGTGAACAACTTCCACAGCTTCATGTGGCTTAGCGGCGGGTGTTACAGCGATTTCTATATCCACAATATCGACGAATGCTGCTGGATGAAGAACGCTTGGCCGGTGAAGGCCCAAGCCCTGGGCGGCCGGCACTACCGCGGCGACAACATCGATCAGAACTTTGATGTGTACGCCGTTGAGTACACGTTTGACGACGGTAGCAAACTCTGGTTCGACGGCCGGACGATGGCTGGCGCCAAGCAGGACTTTGCCAGTTACGCCCATGGCACGAAGGGCTCAGCCCACATTTCAGGTCCCGGTCACGCTCCGGCGAAGTGCAAAATCTATCGCGATCAGAATATCGTCCGCCGCGGCGGTGACATCGCCTGGGCCTACACCGATCCGGAGCCGAGTCCCTACGAGCTCGAATGGGTCGATCTGTTCAAGGCGATCCGCGAGGATCAGCCTTACAACGAAGCCGTCCGCGGCACGCAGGCCAGCCTGGTCACATCGATGGGCCGGATGGCTGCTCACACCGGTCGCGAGATCACATACGACGAGATTCTGAACTCGGATCACGAGTTCGCTCCGGCCGTGGATCAACTCGTTCTCGATGGACCGGCGCCGATCCAGGCCAATGGGGAAGGCAAGTATCCGATTCCTCAGCCGGGTATTACGACCGACCGCGAGTTTGCTTGAGCCCTGACGATTCGAAATGCGTGAATTTAAGAAGCCCCGAGGAAAGTATTCCCTGGGCTTTTTTTTGCGCTGGTGAGTAGCGCGCGTTATGGTGGCGGCGCGAGCGAACTACTCAAGAGTTCACCGACAAAAAGTCCCACCGCCGTGCCGATCGCGTAGCCCCAGATGCCGACCAGCAGTGCCGGGAGCACGAGTTTGGACCAGCCCATCGAAATAGCCATTGCGGCCGCGCTGGGAGGGCCACCAAGCGTGGCATTTACGGACAAGGCAAGATGTTCCAGATTCATTCGCAGGAGTTTGCCTGCGGCAAAAGTCACCGCCAGATTGACCAGTGCGATGAACAGACAAAAGACGAACATCATCGGTACCTTGGTAAACACCGTGTATAAATCGGCGGGAAGTCCGATCGAAAACAAATACACATACAGTAGGTAACCACCCATCTCTTCGGCGCCATTCAGCTTGCCAAGCGCCCGGCCAGCAACTGTCGCGATAAGTGTCGACCAGAACGTGATGTGAACGTAGCTGTTGCTGAGTAACTTGGCAAAGATCGATGGGGCCCCATCAGCACTCGCGAATTGCTGCTCGAAGAGACTCGCCGTCAATTTGGCCAAGGCCACAGTCGCGACGGCGACCGCCAATGAGCCTGCGATATCCAGCAGCGAAATTCCTTTGCGTCCCCAATGCTGGGCGGCGAGCACGCGGCTGTCGACTGCATCAACCGAGTCTGGATGCGGGTATCGTGAGCGAACCCACTTGCTGTTGCAGAGTAGCAGCAGGGTGATGAACATCCCGGCCATAATAAAATTATCGGCCACCAGGAGCGGACCGGTAACATCGCCTGTGACGTGATACGAAGCAGCCAGCGCCGAGAAGTTGACGCTGCCGCCGATGTAGCTGCCAGTCATGATGCCTGCCACCTGTGCCGCGTCAGGCACCGATGCGTGCAGGGTAAGGGTGGCCGTGATTGCTCCGACGACGGTACCAATCGCGGACACGTGAAACGCCACAAACAACCACCCCGTCGTCCGCGCGATATAAAACACGTCAGCCCGGAAGAGCAAAAGCGGAAGCGCCAGCGGCACCAGCTGATCCGACACGACATCGTAGACTGGCGAGCCCGGTGGCATGATCCTTAAATTGGCAAGCAACATGGCGATACAGAGGGCCAGCACCGGTCCGCTGAGTTTGGCCGCCCAACGGTAGGTCTGCTCGAGCCAGATGCTCAGTGCCACGCCGCCCAGAATAGCCGCCCACAAGAGCCAGGTTTGATCGGGCTGAATGAGCGTCGGCATGGTGATGCGCAGCGGGTTGAAGCGTCCGCACTCAGTCGGCGCGGCGCGAGAGATACTGATTCGCAATGATCGCGCCGATTGCCTTGCCGGCCGAGTCGATCTGAAATACGAGTTGCTCGTCGGTGTACATACCCGGCGGCAAAGCGAATGTCACTCGATCGATTGGCCTCAACCGATACTCGTACTCGTTTTCAATCGCGCCGTATAAATGCCCGTTACGTACCGAGACAACCAGTGGGATGAACTCGGGACCGTATACGCCAACAAGTTCGCTCCATGCGGCGGGTGTCGCCGGCGAGATCTCGACCACGCGTCTGAACTCCTGGCCCGCTGCCGTAAAACCCTGGATCGAGCCGTCCTCGGCGGCCTCGAAATCGAATGGAGCGTCATTCATCATCCGACCGCGAGCCCTGAGCTTCAGCGGACCCGTAGCACGGAACGACAGGGGCTGTCCGGATAGTGTACCGACGAGTTTGTCGCCCTCGACCTTGACGCTCGCCCAGTAGCTCTCGGATTCGTACTCGCCTGCGAACTCGGCAAGCTGCTCGCTTTCGAGTTCCACGAACTCGGTAGCTTCCGGAGGGGCTTCGCCGCGCAACTTTTCAAAGAGCAGGTTCAGCGAGGCATCGGCCAAACGGCGTACAGGCGCGGAAGCAATATCCGCATTCGACAGCACCAGCACGGCAATTCGCTCTTCAGGAATGGCGATGATCACCGTGCTGAAACCATAGACTGCGCCTCCGTGCTGAAGCGTCTTGCGGCCGCGAAACTCACCGACGTAAAAGCCCAGTCCAAAGCCCGTATTGTCGTCGATGAGCTGCGGATAGCACATCATTTCGAACGTGGCGGGATGCACCAGCGGCGGTGTGAGTTCGGCCGATGCGTCGCTGCCCAGCATGAAGACCGCGAACTTTGCGAGATCGTTCGCAGTTGTGTAGAGGTTTCCGGCCGGAATGGTCCCCAGTTCAAACTCCGGCGCGACGTCATATGTGTATTCGCCGCCTTTGCGGGCAATTCGCATCTTGCCCTTGGCGAGTTGCGGACGTAATTCGTCGTTCATCACCCACGTCGAATGCTTCATCCCCAAGGGTTCGAGAAGATACTTCTTTTGATACTCGGGATACTCAATCCCGCTGGCCTTCACGACCGCTTCGCCGGCAATCGTTGGGCCAACGTTCGAATAGCGCATCACGTGGTTCGGCGGATTGACGAGCACGGCGCCGGAAACACTAGTCAGCGTGTCTTTGATCGACGGCTGCGACGGATCGAGATATCCGCCAACAGGAGCTTCGCGAACCATGCCTGAGCGGTGTGAGAGCATCTGCCGCAGCGTAATCGGCGTTGTGTCGGCAAACGGATTAACGATCGAAAAGTCCGGTAGCGCCGTCTGAATCGGTGCGTCGAGATCGAGTTTGCCCTGTTCGACCTGCTGCATCACGGCAATTGCATTAAACAGCTTCGAGATCGAACCTGCACGGTAGATCGTCTCGGCGGTGGCGGGCTTCCTGGCTTCCCAATCGGCCAGACCGTAGCCCGCGGAATGCACTACCTTGCCGTCGACAATCCAGGCGACCGAGAAGCCAGGCGTGATGCCGTCGGCAAGTTCCGCGTCGACAAGCTTGGCGAACGCATCCTGGAGTGGCTGATAGTCGGCCGGATCATCTGCACGTGTCGCTGTGCCGATCAGCAGGATCAGCAGAAGGTTGCACGCAGCGCGAAGTGGCGACAGGCTGGCATGAATCATGTTGCGCGACTCACAAGGGCCTGGGACGCGCCGCCATGCATTCCCACATTCAATCATCCGTCAGAGAAGAAACTACAGCACACGCCGCAGGGCCGTAACCAATTCGTCGATCATTTCCCGCGTGTGCGTGGCAAATATGGCGATTCGAAGCATACCATCGGGGCCCGCGCCTGCATAGTCGCGGGTATGCGCGATGGCGATGCCCGCCGACAGCAATGATTGCTGGACTCGCTGCATTTCAGCAGCCGAAGCCAGCTCGAAACTCACGATCGCCGATGGCAGGTCCTCGACGCCCAGGCCCAGTTCGCGCAGTCGCTGCCGCGCGTGAGTGATGTTCCCCGCTAGATAACGCCGGAGCTCCGGCCGGGTGTGGACGAGTTCCAGTGCCTTGGCAGTTGCCGCGGCGACCGGAGCGGCCGGCGCGCTTGCCCCGCGAAACCAGCCGCTGGCGCTGCGCAGTCGCTCTAGAAACGCGCGGCTTCCAGCCACAGCGCCCCCGTGTCCGCCAATTGCCTTACTGAGCGTGATGCTTTGCAGAACGCGGAGTTCTTGAGTGCCCTCGGCAGTGTTGATCGCCGCCGGCGCGATACCTATCAGCTCCAGGCTGCCACGACCGTGCTCACCCAGCACTCCCACGCCGTGCGCATCATCAACGAGCAGGGCGGCTCCGGAGTACTGTTTGAGTATTCTCAGATAGTCGCCGAGCGGCGCAAGGCGTCCGCTGGCAGCGAACACGCCATCCGTTAGCACCAGGGGACACTGACCACGCGTCACTTCGTTTTTGAGAAGCTCCGCGAGGTGACCTGCGTCACGGTGCCGGAAGGAGATCGGCGGCCGCGCGAGGTCAAGCCAACGCGTCGCTTCGCGCAGGCAATCGTGTGCGGCCTCGTCGATGAACGCCAAGTCGACTTCTTCTCGAACGGCGGCCACCAGTGCGAAGTTGCCTGCGTATCCGGTGACGAGATAACAGGCATGACGACAGTCCATGAATTCTGCCGCGCGACGTTCTACTTCCAGCACCGGCGGCGAGTTACCGAATCCTGCACGCGTGGTGGCGCTGTGCACCCCGTATTTCTGCACACCGGCTGTCGCTGCTGCAAGAACTTCAGGACTCGCTTGCAAGCCCAGGTAGCCAGTACCGGCAAAGTACAGGCACTCGCGGCCATTGAGCATGGTCATCGGGCCCGGAGCGGACTCCATTACGGGCAGATTGAACTTTGACGGGTCGTCGGTTGGTTGCATTGCGCGGGTTCTACGGACGTCGGACGTGCGGTTTTGAGGATCGTAAGGAACGAGCGGTCGGGTATATTCTAAATCGTGCAGAATCGAGTTGCGCGAGGCTCGCGCAACATTGACAGGGCAAGTTGGGTAACTAGCCTGAGGTTTACCGATCGCGTCGAGTCTGCGCAGTCTCTTCACGACGCTCCGAACCTTTTGTCGTTTCTACCTGTTTGTTGCTTCCCGATCGCGGTGCGCGCCGGGGTTGTAACTGTTCAACTTGATTAACCACTAAGAGAGAACATTCGTATGAAGTGCCTTTCGATCTGTGCGTTTGCAGTTCTGGCTTCGGCTGTCTTCGCGTCGGTGGCTGCTGCCGAAGCACCAACGGCCGTCGAGTCGCAAACCCTTAGCGCCATGGGGCTGGGCGGGATGGAAAAGATGTCGGACGAAGCCGGCGCCAAGGTTCGCGGCAAAGGTACCTTTGCTGGCGTTTGGGGCGGCAGCTCGGCCAACTATAAGGGCCAATCGGCCAGCAACAACTATGAAGCCGGTTCGAACTGGCACGGCAAGTCGGCCTTCGCCAAGGGTGGTAGCCTCAGTTTCGCCGGTAAGGCACAGGCCCAGTTCGGTGTCGACCCGACGGGTGCGGCTTTGAGCATCAGTTCCAAGGGCGGCTTCGCCGGTGGTGGCGCGTTCGCGTTCGCCAAGTAGTTCTACTTCAGCTCCAGCGGCCCCTGGTGGCCGCGCGGTTGATGACCGAGCAAGGATCTCATTCGATCCTCCTGCCAGGTACGAGCCATCAAGGCTTTCATTTCCGTGAACGAGGTCCTGTCGCACCCCGCATGGCGACAGGACCTCGTGTTTTTTTGCGCGCGAACGAGTTGGGGAAGCTCCATGGAGGCACAGGGGAAGAATTCCTCGAGAGTTTTAGCAAGCTGGGGGGATTCTACCGGTCAAACTGTTGACAATGACTATGAGGATAACTAGTCTGTCACTCGATTGATTGCTGCGCAGCGTCAACCACTCCCGCTTGGGACGCCATTTGGGCCTTCGGGTCAGGTGGGTATCGAAGGGCCACGGCTCTTTGAGACCCGGACTTCTAACCTCGGAGCGTGCGTGCGTAACCCGCTTGCCGTGCATGTGGCCGGGGCTGAATTGCTACGATGATTCCACTTTCATGAGGACCATTCAATGAAGAGCTTTGCAATTGCTTGTGCGGTAATGTTGTTTGCCGCCACCGCGTCGGCCGCTGAGCCGGTTTCGAAGTCGACTCTGGCCGCGATGGGCCTGGGCGGCATGCAGCAGATGTCGGACAGCGAAGGCACTGCCGTTCGCGGTAAGGGCTACTTCGGCAGCTTCGGCGGCACCAACGCTAAGGTCTGGGGCAGCAGCAGCGCGAGCTACTACGGTCAAGCCTCGAACAACAACTACCAAGCCGGCGCCTCGTGGCTCGGCAAGCCGTCGAATGCCACTGGCAACAGCTTCAGCTTCGCCGGCAAGGGCCAGATCAGCGGCGGTATTGATCCGACTGGCTGGGCCATCCAGGCACAGATCGGTGGCGGTTTCGCTGGCGGCGGCGCTTCGGCCCACGCATGGTAAGCGAGATTGCGATTTTGAATCGACGATTCGAGATCGACTGATGTGGATTAACGAGACCCTGCTGTCGCGAAGTGCGGCAGCAGGGTCTTTGCTTTGGTGGCAGACGAACTCCTGTGCCGACTGCCACGGCGGAAAGCAGACGGGTCCTGTCCGCCCATGCTTGGCGGACAGGACCCGTTCTATATCCCAAGACTATTGCCCGGCTGTGTCCGGTCTAGTAGGTCAGACCGCCGCCAATCGTGAAACCGACCAGGTCGAACAAGAGGTCGCCAGCGTCAGCAGTGCTGAGGGTCGAGACGTCGTCGGAGGTTGCGTTGCTGAACGAACTGGCTTGGACACCGATATTGGTGTCCCAGTACTGCCATTCAAAGCCGCAGCGAAAGAAGGCGCGACCGGGCAGGCAGCACAGGCAAGTTTCCCATTGAAGGCCGGCGCCGATTTCAAAGATGAACAGGTCGCCGTCGCCACCCGCGATCGCGCCGTCTAACGACTGGAAGTCACCGCCACCCAAAGTCGCGGCCTGGGCCTGGGTCTGGACATTTGCAACTCCGTTACCCCACAGGATGGAGTAACGATTCGAGAAGTATGCCTTTAAGGCCCCGTCATCACAGAACAGCGGTCGCAATCCGAATACGCCACCTGTGAGACCGGCACCATTGAACTGCTGGCCTGAATATGCTTGTCCTTCGACGAGGTCATCGCCAAACGTATTCTGGACCCACATGTTACGGTCGTTGTTCACGGACGCGTAGCGGACGCCGCCGAAGCCGAACATATCCCAGTTCCGCCAGCAGAAGCGGCGTTGCACTTCGAGGTCGGCCGTGTAGAGGCTGAACTGATCGAACAGCAGGATGCCGCTTTGCACGGAGTCGGGAAACGCCGGAGTAAAGTTGCTCCCATTGTTGGCAGAATTCCAATAGCGGCCTACCAGGCCCCAGCATTCGCCCTGCACGCCGAGCGTGATGCGCGGACCTACGAGCAAATTGCCATCGACGGAACCGAGCGCCGCATTGTCGACGTACGTCGCAGTGCCGAGTTCGTTGGTAAGTGTCGTCGACAAGAACTCGCGGCTCAACTGCGGCCAGAAGAACGTGGCTTCAATACCCACGATGAACTGACAGCCCGGAGCACAACACAGATCGCCGACGGCATACTGTCCGCAACCGGCAGCCACGGGACCCGAGGGTTGCTCGGGCGTTTGAATCGGCTCCTGCGTTTCCCAACGGCTGGTGGGGACTTGCTGCGGCGGTTCCGGAGCCGGTTTCGCTGCCGGCACCGTTTGCTGCGCAGATACCTGTTGGATCAGCGGTGGACGGAATACTGGCTCCGTCTGATCGCCGCCGAAGGCTTGTCCGCTGGCGGCAATCCCCATCGCCGTGAGCAGCATGCCAAACTTTGATAGTGACTTCTTCATCTCCTCACCCCTCCTGGGATCTCGCGACCAGCGTGGCCGCATTTGGGTTCATTGCGAACCGTGGTGTACGTTGACAAACGCCTTTTGGTCCTGCTTGCCGCCTTGATCGTCACTGCGTGTTGGGCACGGTTCAGTGGACTTTCAATCCCCACGGCAAGCCTCGCCGAGAGCGCGGGCCGCTAGGCGCCACCGCACTTTTCGTTGCACGTATCATCGTCCGCACTTTCGGACGAATTGATGCGAGCGGTCTTTGACGGAGTAACGCGTACAACCCGCAGGTTTGAACCACATGGGAGAATCGGTAGAACCGCTACATTTTCACGCTTGGGCGGTGAACTCAAACGGCGAGTCCGGCCTGATCGCGACGAAAGAGAGGACGTAAGGCACTGCCGCTCAATGAGTTGCGGACTCGCCCCAGCAGCTGTTAAACGGCGCAGGTCAGCGAAACTTTAGCGGGCCTGACGACTGTTCTCATTGTACGGGATATGGCGGTCGATCCAGATCAACGGGATAGGACGGTTGTGCCGCGTTCGCAGGTCAGGCCGTCCGCCTGGAAACTACTCGAGCCGCGTGGACGAAGTGCGACCAAATCGCAACGTCCGAGGCGTGCCTCGGGCTTTGATGCAGACATTTGTAGACGGCAGACGCACAACAAAGGTGGGCCATGGACGAACCGCTCGGAGCCTCGGGAAAGGACTTCCCGAACCCAACCGTGCGTCGGAGACTCGCGGCGGGACTAGCCGCGCTATGTCTGCTCGTCCCGCCACTGGCCCAGGGCGACGAGCCGGCCGAATCCCGCAATTCGCCGGCCGTCGTCAGCGGACTCGGTGCGGAGGCGGCGCCGCTCCCGTTTGCGAGCCGCCGACTGCCGCCAGTCGATACTTCCGCGGGTGAGCGCGCGACATTCCTGTCGCAGGCCGGGCTGCCCAACTTTGGCCAGCCTGCTGGCCAGGTGGTGAACTACATAGACGCCGCTCCCGGCAATCAGTCACCTGCCAGTCCCGCCACGACGCTTAACCCGATGCCGGGGGAACCGCTATTCCGGTTCTCGAAGCTGCAAGAGCCACAACCGCCGCCGAGTGAGGAGGAGCAACCGCGCGAAGGCGCAGCGCCCGCCGCGGGCAGTCAGCCGAACGATCAGCAGACGTACGGTCAGGCGCCCACGAACAATGCCTTACAGTTTCTGCGCGATATCGATGTACTGCTTGAGCCTGGTGCATGGCAACTCGACACAGGCTTTGTATACACGCACTTTGCCAACGACTTTCCGTTCGTGATTCCGTTCGATGTTGACGAAGGCGAAGTCCGACAGCGACTGCTGTTCACGCCGCTGGCCGCGCGTTACGGATTCACTGAGAATATCCAATTGTTCGCCGCGCTTCCGATCGGCTGGTCAAATACGCAGTTTGTCGGGGCTGGCCAAAGCGAAACGTTCAACGTCGGGGGGTTGGGCGACCTGACTTTCGGCGCCAGCATCCACCTGTTCGACGGCGACGATATGCTACCCGACGTGATTGGCACGATTGGGTCAACCGCGCCCACGGGCCAGTTCAACGCTCCGGTCTTCGGCACCGTGCCGGGTTCCGCATTAGGACAGGGATTCTGGGCCTACAACGCCCAACTCCTGGCGATTCATCGCTACGACCCCGTGATCGTTTTTTACGGCGGCGGTTACCGGCACCTGTTCGAACGCTCGTTCGACGACGTAGAAGTGCAACCAGGTGATCAGGCTAACTACATGCTGGGCGTTGGCTTCTCGATCAATGATCGCGTCACTCTCAGCACGACTTTCCAGGGCTTCTACCTCACGAACACCAGCATCGACAACGAAGCGATTCGTGGCTCGAATCTCGAACCACTCACGATGCGATTCGCAGCGACGATCGTGCGGAACTGCAGGATCATCGAACCGTTCTGTGTGATAGGCATGACAGACTCCGCGCCGCGGGCAAATGTCGGCGTCGTAGTCACGCTCTATTAGCTATCGCGGTTTGACGTCGTTCGGGACCGATTTCCAGCGAGATGACCATGCAGCCAGCGACCAGTTTACCGGAAACCTGCCGAACGTCGTCGCGCGTGCTAGCTGCTGTTGCCCTTGCTGCGGCCGGCATCTGCGCCTGCGCGACTTCCGCCCGTGCGCAGTTCAATGAATACACCCGCGCGCCAATTCGGATGGAGGATCGGCTTGTTCGCGAATATGTCTGGAGCTACAAGGAGCTGCGTGAGCGACAAGTCGTGATGCAGCAGCTCGACTACTCCTGCGGCGCCGCCGCGCTGGCAACGGTCGCGCGTTACTATTGGGGCGACGAAGTCAATGAGAACACGTTTCTTGTGCTCGTACAGCGTCTTAAACTGACAGACGAGCAGATTCGCGATCGAATCGAAAACGGCCTGACGCTAACCGATCTGCGCGACATGGCGAATATGGCTGGATACCAATCGTCGATGGGCAAAGTCAAATTTCACGAGCTCACCGAAGCCAAAGTGCCGGTCATCGTCGGCGTGACGGTCAACGGTCATGACCACTTCGTCGTATTTCGCGGCTATGACGGCTACTACGTGTACCTGGCCGATCCGATCCGCGGCAACATCCGCACGCTGGCCGACAAGTTCATTGGCCAATGGCAGGAGAACGCGATCCTGGTGATCGCCAAGCCGAACGCCAAAGTAAAGGACGTGAATCCGCTGGGGATTCGCTTCACCGAAGTGTTTCGAGGCCTGCTGAACGATCAGACCGTGAATCGGAACTGGACGATGGTACCGCAGGCGCCATACCCTCGGTTCAGCCCCTGACACCCCGACGAAACGCCGGGAAATACCGCGCTCACAGGGGTGCTTTTCCGGACGTAGCGGGCTAGGATTGCTGAGTAGCCGTTCGCCGTGCCACCGCAGTGCCAAGGAAGCCGAGTCCGATGTCCAACGCCCCCGAGCCAGTCTCGACCGAGTTTCACGGCGAGCGTCACGAGTTTCTAGCCGTTCTGGGGCTCGCCCCGCCGGTTACCGAGGAAGACGTCAAGCAAGCCTATCTGGTGAAAGCCCGCACGGCCCATCCCGACCAGGGAGGCAGCGTCGAAGAGTTCAAACGCCTGCAAGAAGCTTTCGAGCAGGCGACTGAGTACGCCCGATTTAAGTCAGGCCGGATGGCTTGGCTGAGTCGCTGGGTCGAGCAGTATGCCGAACAGGAAAAGCTCATCGAGCAGGTCAAATCCTGGGCCGGCAACGTCGACGTTAATTCTTCCGATCCGCTCAGCCGCTCCATTGGCCCCGACTTTGCCGTCGTGCTCGACAAGCTCACGGGCATTACGCTTATGGGACCCCAGATCGACGACGCAAAGATCGAACAGCTGGTCGCTCAACGCCGCATGCTCGCCGGGCTGCGGAAGTTGGCTCTGATCGACACATCCGTGACGGAAGGCGGTCTGCTGAAAGTGCGTGAGCTCGACACGCTCAGGCATCTCGACCTGACCGGTACGGTCGTCGATCCCGATGCACTCGACGTAATCTTGCCCCAACTTAAGCTGCTCGAGACACTCTCACTCGACCGCACCGGCATCGGCTGGACGACAAAGATGAAGTTGCGAGTGAAATTTCGCAGTCTGACGCTCGACTAGTCAGCCGAACTCGACTCAACACGTCGCCACCAGGCAACAGCTTCGGCGGCGATGCTTTCGCGTGGCGAACTGAACATCCTGAAAACCGTGCGATACAAGCAGCTTTTGGTCTTCGCGCAGGGTGTCCAGCGACAGGCCGGGGCTAGACCAGGGCCAAGGATTGTCGAGTGCCCGGCGCAAGCAGATCACCAGCTTTCCGCCCGTCCGCATAACACGCCTGATTTCCTGAAGACCTGCCGAACGGGAACGCCACACGTGAAAGTTGCTGACCGCGACGACGCGCGAGAACTGCCCGTCAGAGAATGGCATTGCTTCAACCGCGCCGACGACCACCCACAACCGGCTTGCCTCGGCCGCTACTCGGTTTCGGGAGAGTGCTTGCTCGGCCATCTCCGCTGACGGGTCGAGCCCCGAGACCGTGCGAGCCGGCGTGGTTGTTAGCAGCAATTCGAGGCCGCGGCCCGGGCCGAAGCCGATTTCGAGCACGTCATCTGCTTCCTGGACGTCCAGCCACTCCATTGCCATCTGGTTCAAGTGGCGGTTCTCGCGCGACATGTACCAGCCGACCAGTCGCCCCACAAAGCCGTGCGGAAGACGGAACTGTCGTTGGGCAGGCGATGATGTTACAGCGGTCATGTCAAGCTGCCGCAGAGACATTCGCGATTGTGCGGTATTTGAGCCCAACGAGAGCTGCAAAGTTCGTGCCTCGCGTCTAAGAAATGCCTGTAATACTTGAAGTCGCCAGGCGCCAACGGAGATAATACTCAGCACATTACTGACGGACTCGAATAGCCCAGCCTATCTCTCCGGAGCCTTCACGATGCATTCGCCTCTAGTCGGTACCGCGCGGGTCCTGTGCATGCTGACAGTATTGTGGCAGGCGCGTGACTTCGCGATCGCTCAAGATTCACGCGCGGTTGTCGTGAACGTGCTCACTTACGGCAAGGCGGCCGACGGCAGTGCCGTCGGCCACTGCAGTCCAGTTACCATTTCGGCCGACGGCAACGCGAACGGCTCGGCTAGGGTTGGGTTTTTCGAGAGCGAAGTGGGTGGTACCGGCGACCAGTGGCGAAGCGCAGGCTGGATGGCCGCGGTCACCGCCGCGATGCTTACCGATTTCGACCCGCGCACGATGCGCGTTTCGTTTGAGTACGAGGGGCGCATTGATGGTCCTAGCGCTGGGGCGCTCATGACCTGTGGCGTGCTGGCGGCTGTGCGCGGCGACAAGGTGCGCGCGGATGCCGCGATGACGGGCACAATCAACCCCGATGGTTCGATTGGCCCCGTGGGTGGCATCTCGCACAAGATCAGCGGCGCGGCCGCTAAGGGAATGAACCTTATTCTGATCCCCGGCAGCGTCCGCTTCGACACGGATGCCAATGGCGAGCGAATCGATTTGGTTGAACACGGCGACAACCTCGGCGTCAAAGTCGTGGGGGTTTTCGACGTCTACCACGCGTACAAACTACTGACTGGCGTCGAACTGCCGCGCGATCCCGAAGCTCATACGCCCCAGGTCACGCTCGCGGCGCAGAAAGAGATCCGTAAGAAGATCTCAGTGTGGTATGACCGCTACGAGCAATCGCTGACCTCCTTCATGGAGCTAAAGAACACCGCGGCCCTCAGCCAGGAAGTGATTAACCTCTATCAGCAGGGCGTCGACTCGATCAAACGCAGCGATGAGCTGTTCGAGGAAGGGGAGTTCACGGCCGCGCTTTGGGACCGGATTTTTGCCGCCGTGTGTGGATATCTCGCACTGGAAACCGGCCGCTGTCGATACACTTACGCCACGCGCGGCTACGATGGGTTGCTTGAGCGACTGCAGAATAACGAATGGTTGGAAACTGAAGTGAATCGCGTTTCGGCTCGGATGAAGAACGAAACGCCGCGATCCCTCGATCAGCTCTCGGTCTATCTGATTGCCTGCGACGCATTTGTCGAAGGCGTAGCCTTACAGCGGCTCGCGAAACAGGTGCTGGAAAATGCACCAGAGGAGGAAAGCGAGGAAGCCCTAGCGTTAGTTGGCGCTGCCGCTGAGAATCAGATCATCGCTTGGCTCGACCTGAAGCTGGCCAGCGATTATCTCGACCTGGCTGCGGGGTATGAAGGCAAGAAGATTCCTGAAGACGCTCCCTGGCGGCAGGCCGGTGACTACCTCAGGCGAGCTTCGAGCGCTAATCTTGCCGTGTTCGACGCTGTGATTGTCGAACCTGCCGCCCAACAGCTTTCTGTCGCCGGTAGCGAAATGCGGGTCCGGTTGATGTTTCGCGACCGCAACTACGCGATTCTGCGAGCGGCCGAGCAGTTCGTGTTTCCTGAATTGTCGCGATACTTTGGCGATGGTGACGCGCTGGGATATGCGTACCTTTCGACAAGCCTTTACACCCATATTCGCGCTGCCGGGCTCCTGGCCAAGTACTACTCGCTCGATGCTGAATTGAACGACACCGGCTATGTGATCGGCGTCGGACGCGAGCGGACTCTTGCCGAGTGGCTCACATTCTCGGAGGACCAGGCCCGCCGCAGCATTGCGCTGCTGCAGGAAAATGGCGTCGACGCCTCGCCCTGTGCCCAGATGTACGGAATCGCCCGGGTGAAGTCACGCCGCGACTTGACTCAACAGATGGAGGGCCTCGTCGGTTTCTGGTCAGCGGACATGCATGCCCGCGTGATTCGGCTGGTCAGCGGACTGGCACAAGGGGCACCTGCCGCTTCGCTGGACCCCGCCGCCTCTGAAGTTGAACCTGAGTCGGTGCCGGCCAATGAGTGAAATCAGCCCAGAACATATGACTGACCAACAACTCGACATTCACGAAGCTTCTCCCAGCGAGTTGGCCGCGGCGCATCGCAACGTATTCGACATCTGGAGCAAGGGACTGCCGCTCGACGAGCATGTCGCCTCACGCTTGGCCTCACCCAAGCATCGACTGGCCACCTGGTACGTCGGCACCCTCGAGTCGCGAGTGGTCATTTCGCTCGGTTGCTATCCGCTCCAATTCAAGTACCGAGATCAGATAGTCCCGGGGTTCTCGATCGGGTCGGTCTATACCGTCAAAGAGTGCCGGGGAAGAGGATACGCACCGCAACTGCTGGCCTGGGTCGAAGAGCGCGAGTGCCAGCGTGGCGCCAAGATCGGTTTGCTGTACAGCGATATCGACCCCGCTTACTACATGCGGCTCGGATACGAACTCTGCCCGTCGCTCGAAGGTTGGCTTGACCCGCGCAGTGTCGCGCCGCCGCCGGAGCCAGCCTATCACCTGGTTGAGGTGGACGCCCGCCAGCGGTGGCCCGAGTTGGCTCACCTGTATTCAAAGTATCATGGGGCGATGCCGCTCAGCATTGAGCGCGATGAGGCCTATTGGCAGGCCTTGTTCGAGCGTTTTCCGGAAGAGCGGTTCTACGCTCTGAGTGATCGCGAAGGGGGCTGGCAGGGATACGTGCGCATCGGCGTGAAGGGCATGCAATGGCGAATCACGGACTACGCGCTCCAGGACCAATCGCTCGAGTTGGCCGAAGCTTTGTATGCGGCCGCGATTGAACTGGCCAGGCAAGGCGGGGCAGAAAACTTTGGCGGCTGGCTGCCCGATCATCCCTCGGCCTTGCAGTTCTTTGAGCTGCACGATCGCAAGACCGAGATCACGATGCTCAAGTCGCTCGACGCTTCGCTGCCGCTGGATGCCGAGATGCTGGAACTGGCTAGCCGGTTCTGCGAGATCGATCACGTCTGAGCGATCGCTGAAGTTGACGCCTGCAGCGATTCAGATTTCGCACCCAGCCGGCGAACTTGGCCGCAGTCGCCGTCCACAAACAGCAGGTCGCCTGTCGCGATAAGCGTCATCGCGTTCGGCACGTTCACGACCGAGGGGATGCCATACTCGCGAGCGACGACCGCGCCGTGCGAGAGGTAGCCTCCCGTTTCCATCACCACGGCGCTCGCGCGCAAGAAGAGTGGGGTCCAGCCGGGGTCGGTCGAAGGCGCCACGAGCACTTCACCCGCTCGCAGCGTGCTACCTGCTGCGGCAGTGGCCAGCACTCTCGCCGGTCCTTCGGCGACACCTGGTGCCGCGGCGAAGCCTTGCCATGTGTTTCCGTCTGGCGCGGATTGCATTGGGGTGGGAGCAGGTCGCGCTGGCGGCGAGCCCTCGCCCTCCTCGACGATCAAATCCGGCGTCGCGGCCGCGCGATGATGGACCATCATCTGCTTGCGGTCGGCCACCAGCTCACGCACTCCGCCGCCGTTCCAGGTGCCATCCAGTAACGCTCGCACATCGACGATTGCCAGATGAAATACATCCTTGGCCGCGTCGAGCTGACCTCTAAGGCAGAGTCGCCGCCCGATTTCCAACAGCGCCATCTGCATCGTGTCGACGCTTGCAGCCGCCGCGCTCTTGGCCTCCTCGCGAACGATCGCCCCGGCCCGTGTTTTCGCGAGTAACCACCGCGCGATTGGGCGGACATACCAGCGAAGTTCCGCAAGCTCTTGCTCGGCTCGTCGGCGGACCTGTTCCGCCCGCTGACGAGGGTCGGGCCCGCTCTCCGTTTCCAGTAGCGCGGCAACCTGCTGCAAGAGGTAACTTGGATCGTCGCGCCAGCGCCGTGATGCAAACTCCATTTCAAGTACGCCTCGATGGCCGAACTCGGCCAGGTAGCGTTCGAACTCCCTTCGAAAGACCGAACGCTCAGGCAGAGCGGCCCAGGCATGTGGACTGTCACTCCGGATGGCAGCACAAGCGTCATGCTCGCGCCGCGCAATGTCCGACAGCTCCCCCAGGCGGTAGCCTTGCTCGGCGCTCGCGACCCCACCGGTGCCTGCCAGCAATCGCGTAACGAGCCCTTGCCGGCGATCACCGGTCGCGCGTGCCAGAAAGTCCTGCAGCACGGTCATCCACGCACCATAGTAGGACGCGGCAAGCTGAAGCTGTGGCACAAACGCGTTTCCTCGCGCGATGCGTCGCTCGAGTTCCCGCCCGAGCTCGGCATCACTTAGTTTTGAGAGGTCGGACGCTTGTGCGCGTCGGTTGTCGTCGAAGACCCCTGCCACCTTCTTAGGCAACTGACGGCGGAAGCGTCCTAACGCCCGCAATAGCTTCAGCCTCCGCCAGGCCCTGGGCCAGCCCGCCCGGCCCGCCACGGGATTGCCAAGTGGAACTTCGATCTCGGGCTGAAACCCACCTGTGGTGCGGTTCACTTCCTCGGGCAAGATGCCGAACGCGTCGTACAGTGACCATTGCAGCATGGCGAGGTCGAAGTAAAAACGACCCTCAAGCCTGCGGATCACCGGCATCCCGGGCGGCAGGGCGTAATCGATTGCCACTTGCGATGCGAAAAGCACATTGCGGACCACCAACTCGGTCATCGCCGCGGTCATCGTCGTGACCGGCTCGGGAAACGAATCCTTCAAATTGCCGTTCGACCAATACAGCGGTTGCCGGGCGATTTCGCGAAACGTATAGCGAGGCAAGCGGGTCACGGGGCGCGATTGCACGAGCCAGAACGCGCGGCCATCGAATGCCCATTCAATATCTTGCGGATCTTGTCCGGCACCGAGCGCCCAGTGGACGCGCCAGGCGAGCTGGCCTAACGTTGCTAACTGTTCGTCGCTGAGCAGGGCGGCTTTGTGCTGCTCCCGCTCGATCACGCGATGCTGATTCATGGGGTCGAGAACATACCGGTCGGGCGTGACGTCGCCGCGAACCACGGCGTCCCCCAGTCCGGCGGCAAGGTTGATCACAGTCACATCGCGGCGGCCGCTGAGGGGTTCGCACGTGAATACCACGCCGGCAGCCCGCGGTGGACCGCCCTTGGGACCTTGAACCATTTCGCAGATCAGTATGGCGCAGGCCGCCTCGCGATCGGCGATGTTCATTTTCCGCCGATACGCCAATGCCTGCGGCGACCAAAGTGAAGCATAGCAATCGAGAACGGCTTGACAGACGGCCTGCAATCCGCAGACGTTGAGCCGGCTTTCGTGGATCCCCGCAAAAGACGCAGTCATTCCGTCTTCGGCAACGGCGCTAGATCGCACGGCGAGTGGTCGATTTAATAGTTGGTGTCGATCCAGAAACTCGGAGATTGCCGAAATGGTCTCCTGGTCGAGAATCTGGGCTCGAATCGCCGCAGCAAGCGCCTCGAGCGACGCGGCGACGTCAGCCTCCGCGACCTGCTCCGTTGACACCGCACGCAGTCGTTCGACTCGATCTTGCAACCCAGGCCGGGCGATCAGCTCCAAGTAGACTTCCGCTCGCAAGACTCCCCCACGCGGAACCAGAAAGCCATACCGCGCCAGCCGTGCCAGGTTCCAGGCCTTGCCGCCGGCGGATGCTGCACCTTCGTGAAATGCCTGCTCGTAGATGAAAACTTGCAACGTCATGCGTCGACCGCCCGCGGCTGGGCGCCTTCCAAGAAAATGAGGAGTGCTCGATCGACCCAGGGCGTCAGGCGGCGCACGTTGGGGGCGAGCGTCCAGGCCAGCGCTGCCTGGAGAAAAATCCCGGCGATGATTTCTGCCAGGGCTTCGGCCGGCAGATCGTTGCGAATCTCGCCCGCGGCCTGACCCCGCTCAAGAATCGCCGCCGCCAGCTTGCGAAACGAACGCGCGTGCTGCGTATCGGCGGCTGGCGGCGCCGGCTGACGCAGCGAAGACAAGAGCAGCACCTGCGCGAGATGAGCGTGCTTCGCGTACCACCGGCACGCCGTGAGCAACAGCTCACGCAGCAAGCGGACCGCCGACTCGCCAGCCGCGAGCTTCTCAGCCAGCCGCTCCGCGACCGGAGCGAAGTCGCGCCTGGCGATGGTCAGTACCACATCTTCTTTCGAGTCGAAGTTGTAGTAGAACGATCCCCGGGCGACGCGCGCCGCGGCCACGACATCGTCGATCGTCGTGCCCTCGATGCCGCGTTTGGCAAACAGCGCTTCGGCGGCGTTCAGGATCTTATCGCGCACGCTGGTTCGCACGGCCGGCTTAAGCATCGAGAGGCCCTCGGCTGGTTTTGTACTATAGTACAAAAATGACTGCGGTCCTGCAATCCGCCGCGGCAAACTGCCGGTGGACGCGTCGATTGCCGCTGGTAAGATAGACCGGCATCCACACCCGCCGTTGCGATGCCCTCCATCAAACCTGCACCTAAAGTGATTCCATGCGCATTCGAATCCTGGGAGTCGTCGCCCTCGCGAGCCTCGCGCTCGCCGGTCTGCCCCGGGCACTCGCCGCCGACGCGACCCGCCCCAACGTCCTGATGATCGCGGTCGACGACCTGAACCACTGGGTCGGCTACCTGCACCGCAATCCGCAAACGATCACGCCGAACATCGATCGGCTCGCAAAGCGTGGCGTTCGTTTCACGAGAAGTTACTGCGCAGCTCCGGCTTGCAATCCTTCGCGCGCGGCGCTGATGAGCGGCATGCGGCCTTCGACCACGGGTGTCTACGAAAACAACGACGACTGGCGACCACACATTAGCCCTGATCTGCCGCTGACAACAACTTTCCGCAAGGCTGGCTATTACGTGGCCGGCGCGGGCAAGATCTATCACGAGGCCTACCGCCGCGAGTCGGAGTGGGACGACTATCTGGAGGACTCTGGCACCAACCCTGAACCGAAGGGCGACAAAGGCGTCGGCGGTATTCGCTTTGCGCCGCTCGATTGTGAGGATGACGATCTGCGCGAAGGCAAGATCGTCAAGTACGGCATCGAGAAACTAAACGAACAGCACGAGAAGCCGTTCCTGCTGACGATCGGTCTGCACAAGCCGCACATGCCCTGGAATGTGCCGCGCAAGTACTACGACATGCATCCGCTCGAGGACATCGAGCTGCCGCCGACCACCGACAACGACCTGGCGGACATTCCCGAAGCCGGCATCAAGATGGCCAAGCCGGACGGCGACCACCGCCAGATGCTCGAGTCAGGGCGCTGGAAGGAGGCCGTACAGGGCTATCTAGCAGCGGTTACTTACGCCGACACGATGATCGGCCGACTGCTCGATGCGCTCGATGCCAGTCCATATGCCGACAATACAGTTATCGTGCTCTGGGGCGACCACGGTTGGCACCTGGGTGAGAAGGAGCATTGGCGGAAGTTCGCACTCTGGGAAGAGGCCACTCGCGCGCCCCTGATTTGGGTAGCGCCGGGCGTGACGAAACCAGATCAGGTCTGCGAGCGGACAGTCGACTTCATGAGCGTGTATCCCACGCTGTGCGACCTGTGCGGCATACCGGCGCCCTCGCATCTCGATGGCAAGAACATTAGCACGCTGCTGGCCGATCCCAAAGCGACCTGGAATACACCTGCCGTGACGACACACATCGAAGGCAACCATGCCGCTCGCAGCGAAGGCTGGCGATACATTCGCTATGCCGACGGCAGCGAAGAGCTCTACGACGAAACGGCCGACCCCTACGAGTGGACGAACCTCGCCGATCGGCCGGAGCATGCCCAGCGCAAGGCCGAACTGGCGAAGTTCCTACCTGCCAAGAACGCTCCGGACGTTTCCGACGCGGCCGGGAACAAACCGGCTCGCAAAGCTGCCAAGGAGCAAAGGCGCAAGGCCAAGAAGGAGCTCAATCGCTGATCCGCGCGCCCGGTAGGACCAACGCCCCAGCGTGATCAACCGGCGCGGCCAGCGCCACGACCAGCAGGAAATGCGGGCTCGCGACGACTCGCTGATGCATCGAACGCATAGCGTGAGGCCCTGGTCGAACGTGTAGGAAACTAGCAGCAAGGCTGATCTCCCAGCGTGGGAGCGTCCCGCGTCCGGGCTCGCGTTCGCTTGCTTCGGCAAAGTCGCTCCGGCTTTGCCCGCGTGTTATAGTAGCGCGAACGGCCAATCTCGGCCGTACCAGAACGGGCACTTCCATTTTCGGCGCCGGAGCACTTGTCACGATGATTCGCTCGTTGATCACCCTTTGTGTTCTCGCTGCTATCGCTCCCGTGCTCGCGGCCGAAGCACCTCCCACATACGACGTCATCCTCCGCGGCGGCACGATCTATGACGGCGCCGGAGCGCCGGGCGTTGTGGGCGATGTCGCAATCAAGGCAGACCGGATCGCGGCCATCGGCGACCTGGGCAAGGCAACGGCGGCGAAGGAGATCGACGCCAAGGGCAAGGCCGTCACGCCGGGCTTCATCAACGTTCTGAGTTGGGCCACGGTCTCGCTGCTCGCCGACGGCCGATCGCAGGCCGACATTCGTCAGGGCGTCACGCTTGAGGTCTTCGGCGAGGGCGTCTCGATGGGGCCGCTCAATGCCCGCATGAAGCAGGACATGCTCGAGCGCCAAGGGGACATCCCGTATGAGGTCCCGTGGAACTCGCTCGGCGAGTACCTCACGCACCTGGAAACGCGGGGCGTGTCCTGCAACGTGGCCTCGTTCCTGGGTGCGACGACCGTCCGCATCAACGTGCTGGGCTACCAAGACCGCCGGCCAACTCCCAAGGAACTCGACGAAATGCGGGCGCTAGTGCGCCAGGCGATGGAAGAGGGAGCCTTGGGCATCGGCTCTTCGCTGATCTACGCGCCGGCGTTCTATGCCGACACGCATGAACTGATTGAGCTCTGCAAAGTCGCCGGCGAGTACGGCGGAATGTACATCTCGCACATTCGCAGCGAAGGAAACCAGCTCGTCGAAGCGGTGGAGGAACTGATCAAGATCGCAAGCGAGGCGAGCGTGCCGGCCGAGATCTACCATCTCAAAGCTGCTGGCCAGGAGAACTGGCCCAAGCGCGATCGCGTGATCGAGCTTGTCGAGCAGGCCCGCAAAGACGGCGTCCGCATCACGGCCGACATGTATCTGTACACGGCCGGCTCGACCGGACTGAACGGCGCGATGCCCCCCTGGGTCCAGGAAGGGGGTCTGCGGCGGTGGATCGAGAGGATGCGCGATCCGGAAACACGCAAGCGCGTCGCCAAGGAGATGCGCACGCCGACCGACGAGTGGGAGAACCTGTTGCTGGCGGCCGGCTCGCCGGAGAACGTGCTGCTGGTCGGCTTCAAGAGCGAGGCACTCAAACACCTGACCGGCAAGACGCTGGCCGAAGTGGCCAAGCGCCGCGGCACGTCCCCCGAAGAAACCGCCATGGACTTGGTGATCGAGGACGACAGCCGGGTGGACACCGTCTACTTCATGATGAACGAAGAGGACGTGAAGAAGAACATCGCGCTCCCCTGGGTTAGCTTCGGCTCGGACGCGTCGTCGCCTGCGGCCGAAGGTGCGTTCTTGCTTTCGCAGCCGCATCCGCGCACCTACGGCAACTTCGCGCGGCTGTTAGGCAAATACGTCCGCGATGAGAAAGTGATTCCGATGGAAGAAGCGATCCGCAAGCTCACCGGCCTGCCGGCGACGAACCTGGGCCTTACCGACCGCGGCTTCCTGAAGCCCGGCCAGTTCGCCGACGTGGTCGTGTTCGACCCGGCAACAATCATCGACCACGCGACGTACGCCGAGCCGCATCAGTACGCGACCGGCGTCCAGCACGTGTTCGTCAACGGACAACAAGTCCTGGCCGACGGCGAGCACACCGGCGCGAAGCCGGGCAGGGCGGTGTGGGGGAAGGGGAGGAAGAAGGACTAGTCGAATCAGGCGAGCAACTAGTTTCTCAGTGGTACACAAGAATGAATCTGTTTGATCGTTTCCGAGACACCAATGAGGAGGGCTTTCGTGAAGAGTTTGTTAAGCCGTTGCTCGTTCAGCTGGGCTTCTGTGGTATCAGCAACAAGCATGGCTCGCAAGAGTTTGGAAAAGACTTCGTCTTCTCCGAGATAGGCCCCTTTGGTTCCTTTCGCCACATGGTGGTGCAAGCGAAACACATCCGACGACTTACACAGGGGAGTGCCGTCGACGATCTTGTGTCACGTCTTCGGTGGCCACCAACTTGAAGCAATCGAGCGAACTGGGATGTATCGCAGGCTAGAAGAGATTCGTCGTAGCGTGGCCAGTTTACGTGCGCAACTTGGTTTCAACATTGAACAGTGGCGAATGGCTCAGCGAGCATTGAGACCGTCAGCGGGGCCGCCAAGCTGGCTATTTGGTCGAAGTTTCATCGCCGGCATCGAATTTCATTTGGCAAACCCTGTATTGCCGGAGATCATTCCGATCAAGGACCTTGGTGCGATTTGGAGCAATATCGGTATTCTCGAGCAACTCTATACAAAACACATCGTCTCTCCGCGCGGCTTTTCATGCGAGGTCGAAAGCAATGACATCGCGAATGTGTTTGACTTAATCGATGGACATTTGATTCCACTTGCGATGCGACTCTCGCAACGGATTGAAGAGTGGATTCTCACACTGCCGGTCAAGGACTTCTAGAACAATGCCGGTTATTTCCGCGCCGCGTCCAGCAGCTTCATCCACGCGCCCATGTAGTGGCCGTGGTCGTGATAGGTGCGGCCGCTGACGAGGTTGCCGTCGATGACGCACGGCTCGTTGACGAACGTGCCGCCACAGACCTCCAGGTCGAACTTGCACTTGGGCACCGTCGCCATCCGCCGGCCCTTCACACAGCCGGCTCGGGCGGGGATCTCCACGCCGTGGCAGACGCTCGCGATCGGTTTGTTCTCCTCGAAGAAGTGCCGCGTGATGCGCAGGAGGTCTTCGTCCTCGCGAATGTACTCCGGCGCCCGGCCGCCGCTGAAGAAGATGCCCAGGTAGTCGCGCGGGTCGATCTCGGCAAAGGCGACGTCCGCCTGGATCGTGTAGCCTTCCCATTCCTTGGTGATCGTCCAGCCGGGCTTCACCTCGTGCATCACCATCTGATAGCGCCGCTTCTCGGGCGCCGCCACGACGGGCTTGTAACCGCCTTCAATCAGCCGGTAGTAGGGGTAAAGTGTGTCGACAGTCTCGGTCGCGTCGCCAACAACGATCAGCACCTTGTCCATTTTGAATCTCGCCTGCTAGCACGCCCGGGCGTGGAACTGCTGTAGGTCGTGAAGGCTGCCGGTCATTAGAATTGCCGCCAGCCGCGAGGTCAAACCTGACGCGCGGGGCATGATGCTCCGCCGACCTCGCATCAGTCGCAGATTGCATGGAAGCTTTAGCGAGAAGGACGCATGGCCGCGTTTGACTATCTGATCGTTGGCTGCGGGATGTTCGGAGCGGTGTTCGCACGGCGGGCAGCCGAGGCCGGCCGGCGCGTGATGGTGATCGACAAACGATCGCATATCGCCGGCAACTGTTACTCCGAGAAGCTGGCCGGCGTCGAGGTCCATCACTACGGGCCGCACATCTTCCATACCGACAACGAGCGAGTGTGGCAGTTCGTCAACCGCTTCGCCCGATTCAATCATTACGTGCATCATGGCCGCGTGCGCCACGGCGGTCGGACGCTCTCGTTCCCGATCAACCTCATGACGCTTTCGCAAATGTGGGGCGTCAACACTCCGGCCGAAGCTGAAGCCCGGCTCGCCGAGGCACGCATCCCCTGTGAACAACCGCGGAACCTGCGCGATTGGATCCTCTCGCAGGTTGGCGAAGAGCTGTACGAGGTGTTCGTACGCGGATACACGACGAAGCAATGGGGCCGCGACCCTGCCGAGCTGCCACCGTCGATCATTCGCCGCATTCCGATCCGCCAGACGTATGACGACCGCTATTTCGCCGACCAGTATCAGGGCATTCCGATCGGCGGCTACACACAGATGTTCGAGAATATGCTCGACCACGAACTCATTCGTGTCGAGCTGGAAGTGGACTATTTCGAGGAAGCTGAAAGCCTGAACGGCTCAGCCCAGAACGTTGTCTACACCGGCAAGATCGACGAATATTTTGACTACCGCTTCGGCGAGCTCGAGTATCGCTCGCTCCGCTTCGAGCACGAGGTGCTCGACGGCGACTTCCAAGGCGCGGCGATTGTCAACTACACTGAAGCCGGCGTGCCGCATACCCGGATCACCGAGCATAAGCACTTCGAGTTCCTGTCGTCGCCGAAGACGGTGATCACCCGCGAGTATCCCGACGCCGGTGGCCGCGACAAGGTGCCTTATTACCCGATTCGCGATACGGCCAATGCCGAGCTGTACGAGCAGTACCGGGCGGAAGCGCAACGAGTCGGGCTGCTGCTGGGCGGCCGGCTGGCAACCTACCAGTATTACGACATGCATCAGGTCGTGGCCCAGGCCCTGACGCTGGCCGACAAACAGTTCGGCGAGTCCCACATCGACTGGCCGCAACCGAGCCTGTTGCGGGCCGCCTAGGCAGTGAGCTATGCAATATGACCAAGCCTCGCCGCAATCTGATCATCTCTCCGATCGGCGATGAGTCGATGCACGGGAGCTGGCTTGCCGATCGGCCGAACCGCACGTTCGACGTGCTGCTGGTGCATTACGGCGCGAACGCGAATTACGGCCGTAGCGACGCCGACTACTATGCGGCTCGCAAAGGCTTCAAGTGGGAACTGCTGGACTTCGCGCTGCAGGACTTTCGCGTAGTGGTCGACGAGTACGAATACGTCTGGTGCCCCGACTGCGACGTTCGGGCCACGACGGAGCAGGTGAACCGGTTATTCGCAATCATGCGCGAGCAGCGACTGCAACTCGCACAACCGGCGATCGCCGCGGGCGAAATCACGTATCAATTCCTGAGACCGCGTCCGGGCGTCGTGCTCCGCTACACCCCGTTTGTGGAAGTGATGTGCCCCGTCTTTTCGCGTGAGGCCTTGCTCCGCCTGCAGCCAACTTTTCGGGAAAGCCGCTCCGGCTGGGGACTCGACCTGTTGTGGCCCCGGTATTTCGACAATCGCGAGTTGGCCATCATCGACGCGGTTGGGGTTGAACACACCGGCAAGCTGTTCCGCGGCGAGAACTACCAGACGCTTGCCCGGCTGGGCGTGAATCCCAGCGAAGAGCTCGAGCGGATCATCCAACTGCATGGCGGTTTCAATCGCCGATTACATCGTCGAATGGTCCGCGGACGGATCAAGCTCCCTGCCATCTGGGAGGAGCCGCCGACGCTCAGCTTCACCGATAGGCTTCTCGCGCGCATCGGACTCGATCGCAAGTGCGCGTAGTGTCTTCGGCACGCCTATTCGAATACCAGCGTCCCGAACTTCTGGTACTCGTGGAAGCTGGGGCCAACGCGAGCCCAATCCCAGGCTGTGTCGTGTGATTCGTCGTAGTCCACGCGATAGAAGTTTGCCCGCCAGCGCGTGCCGGACTTCGGCGGCACGTTGCCCAGCGGCGCGAGCAGCGAGTACGGCACGAAAATCTCGGCCGTCCAACCGGACGCTTTCGCGCCCGTCTCCTTTTTGCCGCCCACGATCGCCGTGGCTTTCTGAATCTTGCGATCCCCTTCGTAGTGCCAGGGTCGCCAGCCCAAGAACTTGCCGTCGACGTTCGGAATGATGATCGGCAGTTCGTAACCTAGGGGCGAGATCTCGTACTCGAAGTAGATCGGCAGCCGTTCGTCGGTCCAGAAGAAGAACTCGTACACGTCCTCGTTCCAGAGGTCGAGGAAGTCTTCCTTCATCGTCGCCGTCAGCCGGGCGTCGTTGCCGGAGAACAAGACATAAACGCCCGTCTTGGAAGACAGCATCTTGAACTTCGCGTCGTAGGCCAGCGTCTCGCGGATTGCTGGCCGCTTGTTAAGCGGTGTCCACTCGGTCTTTTCCCAGGCGGCGTTGCTGCCATCACCGCTGACCTTGAAATCGTCGACTCGCGGAACGCGCAACGTGGGCGGCTTGGGTGCTACTTCCTTCAAGCTAGTTGACGTCGCGGCTAGTGCCTGGGCGGAGGCGAGCAGCACCCGCTCCGCGTTCTTGTAGTAAATCTTCTCGAGTACCTCGCCCGGCAGGTGCACTCCATAGATCATCCAGAATCCTTGCAGATGATGACTCTCCGAGCAATCGAAGTATTCGTCGTCCGTCTCCAGAAACCGGTAGTAAATCCGGAAGGCGTTTCGCCGCGGTGTGGTGTCGGTGCCGAACATCACGCGGTCCTGATACTTGACGAGGAACTTCCGCGCGGTGTACGGTTGCCGACCCAGCTCAGAGATGCGGGCGTCAATATCCACGTAGAAGTTTGGGTAGGCATCGAGCCAGCGTGCCACATCTTCCAGATCCTCAGCGTTGTTCCCGCAGTGAGCGCCGATGAACGTCGTATTGGGATTCGCCGCCACGACGCGTTCAAGTTGAGCCAGAATCTCCTTGCGCGAAGGAAACTGCTCACCATAAAACAGCCAGCTCGGATGCTCGTTCAACTCGTGCCAGCGTTCGTTGTTGGCATCAAGCGGCGTGAAGAACGCCGCCGGATCGGCAACGTGAATCATTACCGGTTTCGTGTGCTTCGCACAGACTTGCCAGATCGGCGCGAGCTTCGGATCTTCGACCTTCATCAGCCGGCCGTCCTTGTAACGGACGGTAAGCCCCAGGCTCTTGTGGAATTTGAGTCCCTTTGCTCCGGCCGCAAAGCTCTCTTCGAGCCGCTTGGCTTCGCGCTCGCTCCAGTCGTCGCCATCAATCCCGGCGAAGTCGACGAGCGAGAACGTGAGAAACCGACCGGGATGCGCTTCGTCGAGCGCGGCCACGGTCTCCTTTAATCGCTCGCCCCAGCCACCGTCGAGGTTCACGACCGTCCGCACGCCCGCGGCATTCATTTCCTCAAGATATCCCGCCACGCGATCGGGCGTGAGCGTCTGCTTTCCTCCGCCGAGATGATTGTGCACGTCGATGGCCGGATACTTGGGCCGCTCGAGTTCTGTTCTTTTCGTGACCAGCATCGAAGTCGGTTGCCAGTCGCGGAGCTTGAGCTCGCGAATACTGGCCTGTGAGTCGGGCTCTGCGGCAACGGTGCCCCATTCCAGCAACAGAGCGAAGGCGAAACACAGCACGAGGATAAGGCAAGACGGTTTCACGAGAGGCATCTCCTGCGGCTGATAGTTCGAAGCGATTGTCAGCTTAGCGTAGTAGCAGGCCGCTTCGTTGTCGAGCAATCGAACGCGTCGGGTCCAGGTGCAAATTTCTGTCCCCGGGAGTGGACGCCGCCAATCAGAGCGGCCATCATGACCTGGCAGAATTTAGTCCGCGGCGCAATCGCAGGCTTGCAGGTTGAGTAACGGCATGAAGCGCGTGACCGATGACGTTGTACTACCCCGACGGCTGTCCTGGCTAGACTGGCGCCTCGTCCTGCTGCTGATGGCGATTTGCTTCATCGCCCATTTCAACCGGATCAGCATGGCCGCGGCCGCCGACCTGCGGATCATGGAGCAGTTCGACATCTCGACGACCAAGATGGGCGCCGTGTATTCCGCGTTTCTGGTGGCTTACACGCTGGCGATGATCCCCTGCGGCTGGCTGATCGATCGCCGCGGACCCAAGTTCGCACTTGGCATGGTCTGGTTCGGCTCGGCGCTGTTTGTCGCGCTGACCGCTGCTGTGAGCCTGGTTTCCAGCGCCGCCGCCGCGATCGCGGCGTTCCTAGTCATCCGCTCGCTGATGGGCGTGGTCAGCGCGCCGCTGCATCCGGGCGCCGCGACGGCCGTGGGGCTGTACCTGCCGACTGCGCAGCGTTCGAAGGCGAACGGATTCGTCACCGGCGCGGCGCTGCTTGGTATCGCCGCGACGTATCCCTTGTTCGGCTGGATGATCGACCAACTTGGCTGGCCCGCGGCGTTCCTCGTGATGTCGCTCGTGACGGCCGGCCTCGGAGGGTTATGGATGATCTATGGTCCGAGACGGTCGACGCCCGCCCTGACAGAGGTAGCTCTGCATGTCGCGCCGGATCGAGTGAGTGAGCCTTCTCTAAATGTTCCGCCCTGGATGCGTCACCGTAACCTCGCTCTGCTCACGCTGAGCTACGGCGCAATCGGCTACTTTCAGTACTTGTTCTTCTATTGGGTGCATCACTACTTTGCCGAGGTGCTCAAGGTGCCCGAGGATCGCAGCCGGCGGTATGCCGCGATTCCGCCGCTGGCGATGGCCATCGGGATGCCGGTTGGCGGCTGGCTCTCTGACTGGATTCAGGTCCGCTACGGCTGGCGATCCGCACGCGTGGGTTTGGGGTTCGTCACCATGAGTACCAGCGCCGCGCTCTTGTGGCTGGGCGTGCGATTGGATGATCCGCTGGCCAGCGTCGCCTGTCTGTCGCTCTCACTCGGAGTACTCGGCATGATCGAAGGGCCATTCTGGGCCACGGCCGTTGAAGTCGGCGGCACTCGCGGCGGATTCAGCGCGGCCGTGGTCAACACGGGCGGAAACGGCATTGGCCTCATCGCGCCGATCGCCACACCGCTGATCAGCGATACGCTGGGGCTGGGCTGGCAGGCCGGCATCACGGTCGCCAGCGTCGTATGCCTGGGCGGGGCCATTTGTTGGCTTGGAATTAACCAGCGTACCGAGAATCATCCGCAACTTCCCGATCCAGACTTCGCCCCCAGTCCCCATCAAGCACCTCAAACGACTTAAGCGTGCTTAAACCATGAAAATCACCAAGATCGATTGCCACGTTCTGCTGATACCCGACTACGATTCGGCCGCCTGCAGTTCGGCGCAGGATGATCTCGTCGTCGAGATACACACCGACGAAGGGCTGATCGGTATTGGCGAGACGGATACCAACCCCTGGATTGCCCGCGAGTGCATCCGCGCCCCCGGCACACACTGCATGGGCCTGGGACTGGCCGAGATGCTCATCGGCGCTGATCCGATGCAGCCCGAGGCGCTCTGGCAGAAGCTCTATAGCGGTTCGAAGATGTCCGGTCGCCGCGGGGCCGTAATCTGCGCAATCGGAGCGCTCGACATGGCGCTGTGGGATCTCAAGGCGAAGGCCCTCGGCAAGCCGGTTTGCGAACTCCTGGGCGGCTCGACGAAGAACCCGGTGACGCCATACGCTTCGCTGCTGCCGGTGGGCGATACCGTGGCCGAACAGCGCGAGTCGCTCATCGCCAAGAGTGTCCGTGTGCGCGAGCTGGGCTTTAAGGCCGCGAAGCTCGAAGTCTGCATCAACGGTCCCTACAGCCACAACGGTCTGCAAGCACCCGATGAGGAAGGAATCGAGATCGTAGCCGCGTGTCGCGAGGCAGTCGGCCCAGACTTTACGCTGATGGTCGACGTGGCGTATGCCTGGCCCAGCGCGTTACATGCTTTGCGCGTTCTGGATAAGCTCGCGCCGTTCAACTTGTTCTTCCTCGAGACGCCCATCGACATCGACGACATCGAAGGACATGCTTATCTTGCTGATCATTCGCCGATTCCGATTGCCGCTGGCGAATGGCAGAACACCCACTGGGAATTCGTCGAGCTGGCGGATCGCGGCAAGCTCGCCGTGCTGCAGCTGGACGTCGGCCGCGTCGGCGGTTTCACCGAGGCGATGAAGGTCTGCCGGCTGGCCGAAGCTCGAGATCGCACCATCGTGCCTCACTGCTGGAAGAGTGCGATCGGCATCGCAGCCAGCGCCCATGTCGCCGCTTCGACATCGGTCTGTCCTTATATCGAGTTCCTGCCGGCCGAGCTTTCAGAATCGCCGCTCCGCCGCGAGCTCACGACGCCAGAGTTCACGATTCGAGATGGATTACTCGAGCTTTCCGATCGGCCGGGACTGGGGATCGAACTTAATCGCGAGGCGGTGAAACGGTTCAGCGTCTAACAGATTTGCCATCGGCAAGTACTCCCCTTATATTGCCTTCGCTGGGCGCACCAACCTTGCCTCTTGAGGTTCGCCATGCCTACCCGCCACAACCTCACGCGCCGCCGCTGGCTCGGCCATTCCGCTGGCGCCGCACTGGTCACCGCCGGTCTGCGACTAGCCGAGAACACCGTCATGGGCGAACCGGAGAACAAGCATCACATCGTCGACCCGCACGTTCACGTGTGGAAGAACGATCCGCGCTATCCCTGGCCGGCCGATCTAGCCGGGCCGCCGAAAAACGACGCCACGCCCGACATGCTGCTGGCCCTGATGCGCGAGCATGGTGTCGACAACACCGTCATTGTCCACGTGATCTACTACCGCTGGGACTGCCGCTATGCCGCCGACTCGGTGCGAGCAAACCCCGCCAAGTTCGCCGGCGTTTGTCGTATCAATCCCGAAAGTCCTGAGGCCACCAGCGAGCTGGACCAGTGGGTCTCGGCCGGCTTGCGCGGCGTGCGGCTTAGCCCCGCGGTTGGCCCGAGTGGCGATTGGATTAACGACGTCCCGCGGATGGATGCCATTTGGAGCCGCGCGGCCGAATTGAAGGTGCCGATGTGTATTCTCTGCCCCATCACGCGGATACCCGATGTGGAACAGATCATCGCCCGGCACGACGGCAAGCTTGACGTGTGCATCGATCACATGGCCGACTGCCCGATCGACCAGCCGGACGAACTCAAGAAGGTGCTCACGTTGTCGCGCTACTCGCGTGTGTACGTGAAGTTGAGCCATCTATGGCTGCTCTCAAAGCAGACGTATCCCTACCGCGACACGCACGACCAGGTGCGCAAGCTGTATGACGCGTTCGGGCCCGAGCGGCTGATGTGGGGCAGCGATTGGCCGGCGGTCGAGGACTACTGCGGCTATGGCCGGGCCCTCGCTCTCTATCGCGACGAGATCAAGTTCCTCAATCATGATGACCGCCGCTGGATTCTCGGCCAGACGGCGCTCAAGCTGTGGCCGTTCGATGTGCCTGCCTGATGCACGACTGACACCGTTCCCTTTGCGGAGGACTTCTCGATGTTCCTTCCGACCCGCCGTCAGTTTCTCGCCGCAACTGCTGCCTCGCCGCTGATGGCCCACAGTGTGAGCGCTTACGCCGCGGCCACGAAACCTCTCCAGCGGCCCAACATCCTGTACGCCGTGTCGACCGGCAGCTGGGGGCCAGTTACGCCACCAGGCCAGCCGCTGCCGCTGCTTAAGATCCTCGACGAAACTGCCGCCGCAGGATTCAATGGCGTGAGACTGACTGGGTTTCCGGCAATCCTGGCAAGCAACAACCTGACCCTTGAGCAGTATGGCGATGAACTTGCCAGCCGGGGTCTTCAGTTCTCGACAGTCTCTTTCGGCGGGCAGTACTACGATGCAACTCAGCACGCCGACATCACCGCCAAAGCCCGCGAAGCATTAGCCGCTCATCAGCGCTTCGGCGCCACGGCAATGGTCTTCTTTCCGCCGTCGCCCGTGCCCAAGCACGACGAACTCGAGGCATTTCGCAAAATGGCCGCCTACCTTCGTGACCTGGGGAAGATGGCCGTGGAGGAGTACGGCGTCCGGATGGGTCTTCACAACCACACCGACACGCTGGTGGAGAACCAGCAGCAGGTTAACCGGTTTCTCGAGTCAACCGATCCGCGCTACGTGTTCTGCGCCTGGGACTCGGCTCACTTGCTGGTGGGCGGGTGCGATGTGCCGACCACGTACCAAAAGTCCATCGACCGGCTGGTGTACACCGATTTCAAGGACGCCACACTCGCGCCCTCGGCCGCCGATTACCTCGCGCCGAACGGTACCCACTACGCCGGCGATTCGCACACAGGCAAGTTCTACAACGCGATGCTCGAACTCGGCCGCGGTCAGATCGATTTTGTTCCCCTGATGAAGCTGCTTAAGGACGCCAACTATCGCGGCTGGATTAATCACGATCTGGACACGATTCGGGTCTCAATCGATGAGAGCTGGGGCATCTCGATGAAGTACATCCAGGAGAAGCTTGATCCACTCTACACGTAAGGCCCTGGTGGGCCGACGAGTGATCCCATGCGTCGTCAATGTTCACTGCACCTTCGATTGCAAGAAGTGAAACGGTTCGGACACTTTGAAAGCTTCGGCCGTGTTACCGGAAAATACCGCGCCGTCGCTGACGGTTAGCTTTCGCACCGGTTGGCCCGCGGTGAAATCCAAATCGGCCAGCTCCACCCAAAAGACGCTCGGGCTGCGCGTGGATTCAAAGTAGTAGCGCATGTGTTTGTGATCTGCGACGGTGCGCCACAGGGTGGACGCGATATTCGGCTCGCCCGGCGTGGAAATGCCAAGGGGAACCGACACATTGCGAATGACGCCAAAGCAACTAGCGATCGCCTCGTGGATGTCCGCGGTCTGCGGAACCACGTTAATGTAAAACGAGGCCCGCACGAAGCGATCGGCCGCGCGGCTGGTTCCCGGCAGCATGGTGGTTCCGCCAATTTGCTTCCAGTAGGCGTCCAGTGCAAGCTGCTGATCGTAGACCGGCGAATTGGTCATGACCTGGTATTGGCGACCGTGATGGACTGTAAGCTTGCCATCGATGTACTCGAAAATCGCCGAGTCGCCGCTCGGATCCGAGATCGCCAGGTGCACCGTACCCGGCTGGCCGTCGGGGGTCATCACCGGAACGACGTAAAACGTTTCCCGGCAGAGCGCGTCGACCGCTTCGGAAACCGTGGCGAAGTTGTCGAGCACGTACTGGGCCCAAACCGAGACAGAGACTGGCTTGCGCTGCTCGTTGTCGGTCGGCTTGGGATACTGCGACTCGGCAAGGTACAGCAAACTGGTAACGAGGCCTTTCTCGTTCATGCCGTCGGCAGTGGCCGCGTCGAAGGCAGTAGTAATCAGGCTGCCATATTTGGACTTCCAAGTGAGCGACTTCGGACCACATGCGCCGTCGCGCTCAAGACCACGCGGCCAGACCCACAGGTTCGAGCCCATAGGAGAATTCCAATCCATGCTGCGCACCGTGATGATGGTGTTGTCTGGGCCCAGGTAGACGGCGCGCGAGCAAGCTTCGACAGGCATAGCAGCAACGGCAAGGCACATCGCCACCAGTGCGATCGCAAATGCTTTGGGAAACATGATGGTATCCGGTTTGGAAGGTGGTTTCAGACGTTCGAGGGGACGCCGAAAGTCTAGCTCACCGGATCGCTACCAAAAGAACGCCCTGATTTCCACGCGGTGAGAAGTTCTCGCGTGATGGAGCTTTTTTTTATGCCGCACTCTGCGCCTTACGCACTTCGCCGCCCATCCGCCCGGTGAGCATCATCGCCCACATCTTCCAATCGGCCAGGAATGACCACAGCGGATACTTGAAGCTCGCCGGCTTGTTCTTCTCGATAAAGAAGTGCCCGATCCAGGCAAAGCCATAACCCACGATCGGCGCGGCCAGGATCAGCCACGGGCTGTAAAAGATTCCGGTGGCCAGCATGATCAGCGACAGCGAACTCCCGATGAAATGCAGCGCCCGGCAGGCCGGCGACGAATGTTCGCGGACGTAGAACGGCCAGAACTCGCCCCAGGTTTCGATCCGTTTTTCGCTCATGGCTGAAAGCTCCGAATGGCTCGCACTTTCGCTGTGCCGGTGGGTCACAACCCTCGACAAAAGTATCATATCTCGCAGGCTTTCACCCGACCATTACCAAGCACACTGCCGCCGCCCCCGGTTGGGTTTTCCCGTCCGGCAGTGTAAAACAAAGGTTCACGGCGGCCATCAACTCCCCCCAGGGCTGCTCGGCGGTTCTGCTCCAATTCACGCGTTTCCACGAGGGGTTCCAAGCGATGTCCGCACCAGGGCAAGCTGACGCACAAACTCAGCACGTCGACGTCGTCATTCGTAACGGCCAGGTATTCGATGGTCTCGGTTCGCCGGCCAAATCGGCCGACGTCGCCATCCAGGCCGGCCGCGTCCAGGCCATCGGTCCCAAGCTACCGCAGAAGGGCATTCGCGAAGTCGATGCCCAGGGCTGCTGGGTGATGCCCGGCATGCTCGACATCCACACCCACTACGACGCCGAGATCGAGGCCATGCCCGGGCTCGAAGAGTCGGTCCGCCACGGCGTGACCACGTGCGTGATGGGCAACTGCTCGCTCTCCGCCGCCTTGGGCACCAAGAAAGACCTGCTCGATCTGTTCTGCCGCGTCGAAAGCCTCCCGCGCGACGTGCTGGCCCGTTGGTTCGGTGAGGGTGATACGCTCCCCTGGAGCAACGTCCGCGAGTACTACCAGCATCTCGAAACGCGGCCGATGGGACCCAACGTCGCCACGCTCATCGGGCATTCGAACATCCGCGCCCACGTGATGGGCATGGAACGCTCGCTCACCAAGAGCAAGGCCGAACCCGAGGAAATCCGCCAGATGCAGAAGATCGTCGACGAGGCGCTCGACGAAGGTTACACGGGCCTGTCGATCGACATGCTTCCCTGGCACAGGCTCGACGGCGAACCGTTCCGCGGCATCTCGGTCCCTTCGCAACATGCCGCGCCGAGCGAGTACCGCAAGTTGGCCAGCGTCGTACGGGCGGCCGATCGCGTGCTGCAAGCCACGCCGAACGCGCTCACCAAGAGCACCGTCGCGATCCTGGGCATGATGAGCACGGGCGTCGGTCGCAAGCCGCTGCGGACGACGATCGTGGCCGCGATGGACGTCAAGACCGACCGCAAGATCTACAAGATCGCCACCACGCTGGGCCGCGTGCTGAACAAGTTCTGCAACGCGAACATCCGCTGGCAGGCACTGGCCGAACCGTTCCTGAACTACTGCGACGGCGTGCACACGCCGCTGTTCGAGGAATTCTCGACAGGCGTCAACGCGATCAGCGCCACGAGCGACGAGCGGAAGGCGATGTTTGCCGATCCGGCCTTCCGCCGCGACTTCCGCAAGCAGTGGGAATCGACCGCGACGCGCGTCTTCCATCGAAACCTCGATGACATGTGGATCGTCAGCTCGCCAATCCCGGGGCAGCAGGGCAAGTCGTTCGCCGAACTGGCCAAGGCCGCCGGCGCCGAGCCGCTCGACTACTTCATGGACCTGATCGCCCAGCACGATTCGGCCATCCGCTGGAAGACGGTCGTCACCAACGACCGCGCGGCCGAGCGGCAGTTCATCTTCGCTCACGACTCATCGCTGCCGGGCTTCAACGACTCGGGCGCCCATAACCGCAACATGGCGTTCCAGGACGGCGGCCTCCAGATGCTGCAGCAGGTGCTGCTGAACCCGGGCATCATGCCGCTCGAAAAGGCGATCCACAAGCTGACCGGGATGTCGGCCGAATGGCTGGGCCTCGACACCGGCACCATCCGCGAAGGGAAGATCGCCGACCTGATCGTCGTCGACCCCGTGAAACTCAAAAACGGACTGAGCGAGCCGATCGAGCATTACGATGAGCGGCTGCACGGCGCGATGCGGATGGTCAAGCGTTCCGATGGCGTCGTGCGAAACGTGTTCGTCGGCGGACGCTTGGCGATGGAGAACGCCCAGTTCGTGCCCGAGTTCGGCCAGCAGAAGTTCGGCCGGCTGCTGCGCTCGGTGCGGTGACGAAGCGTCGGGCCGCTAAGGCGGGTTCGAATTGTCAAAGAGCGTGGGTGAGCGTGAAGTTCTCGGTGTTCAGTTTTCAGCGATGAATGCTCTTACTTCCTGTGTGCTGAGCACTGAAAACTTTTCCGGCTGTTTTCTGCGATCGCATTTTCTGGGTGTGTGGATTTAGAAACTCGTGAAAATGATGTTTCGATGCCACACTTCATGGTCGACGTCGTCGATGTTGGCCTAATCGGGTGGCGATCAGGCTGCGCGGTTTCTCCAGTTTGTCAGCAATCGCCAGTGGGCTGCGATTCTGCCTGAGTGCGAAAACATTTCGGTCTCAGCGTACCTTATTGGAAATGCTGGCCACATTTCAAGGATTGGTAGACAGTTGGGCGGTGTGGCTGGTGCGTCTTCGATCGCAGTGATTCGTAACGAGTTGCAACGACAGCGCGCCACACGCGCGGTCAAGTAGCGTTTTAGGGCGTGATTTTTTCGCATGGCTGTTTTTCGGTGGCCATCGGTAATGATTCGAGTCGTTCGCATTCAGAACCATTGCGTAGTTAGTTTCGTTCGGGCCGTAGGTCTGACATCTGCCGCCCTTGGCATCGCCCAGAATAAGTGGCGGCCGACGTGCGCCTCTTGGCCTGTGAGGTTGTGAGGACGCCTGGTGAGGTTCGGCCCCTCCAGGGCAATTGTTGGTTCAGAGAGGACCATTCTCCCCAGGGCGCTGCTGACATGTTGCACGCCTTCGGCGTGTAGACCCCAGACGAATCTGCAGCGCGGCTCCGTGCGCTCGCGACTGCGGCCACCCACTCACAGCCTAGTGGAATGCCTGGCAACATTTCAAGTTAGGTTTCCGGCCGTGTACATTGCGAAACGCAGAGCGCCTTTGTCGGCAAGCACTTCGGGCACAAGCGGCGCACTTTGCGAGCAGTGAGGAGCCTCTCCAAACATATTAGAGATGGAGGTTCCACCGCCGGCTGGTTGATTGATAGTATGATGCAGCCTGCCGGCCAGGCGTACGATCGACCGGCCCCGTACTACAAGCCCACACTGCTTGGCATGGTTACATAACATGAGGAGTGAATCATGTGGCGAGGCATCCCGCTGGCCGCAGTATTGGCACTACAATCCTGTATCGCAATTGGCCGGCCCTATACTTTTACCAAGGTCGCAGACACTTCGAACGGATTTAGCAACTTAAGCTCCTTCGTCACGATCAACGATTCGGGAGTCGTAGCATTTGCTGCCATGCGTACGGACGGCGCGATGGGCATCTATGCTGGGTCCGGTGGGCCGTTATCGACGATTGCGTCAACGTCCGGGCTGTTTACTTCCATACCCTTGGATACGCCATCCATCAACAATCAAAATCAGGTTGCGTTCGTAGGCGCTTCGGTAGCGCACGGATTCGGCATCCATAGAAGCGATGGTTTCACGACCGTGCCAATCGCGGTTGCTTCAGGTCCACTCGAACGATTCGATGGACAGTTCGTTCTTGGGCCCGGGATCAACGATGCGGGCGCCGTAGGGTTTTGGGCAAAGCGAGACTCGTCCACGGAAGAGGGAATATTCGTCGGCGACGGAGTGACCGTTTCGCCTGCTGCGACCAACCTTGGTCCGCCCTACAGCATTTTTTCGGACTTCGTGGGGCTCAACAACAGTAATCAGATCGCTACGTATGCCAGCTTGGATGGACCAGGTTCCGCAATCATTCGCGCTTCCAGCGGTGCGTCTCCGACGACGATCGCCGACACGAACAATGGCTTTTCAGTGTTCGCGTCAGGCGCTGACATCAGTGACAGTGGGAAAGTTGTTTTCGCCGGCCGACTCGATGACGGCACGGACGGCGTCTTCATTGGTGATGGAGCTTCGTGGAGCGTTTTCGCGGACGATACCGGACCGTTTCATTCTTTCAGCGTGCCTGCCATCAATGATTTCGACCAAGTTGCGTTTCGAACGGTCCTTGACGTTGGTGGCGTCGGAATTTTCGTGGGACCAGATCCAATCGCGGACAAGGTGATCCAAAGCGGTGATCCATTGTTCGATTCAACCGTCACGACTTTGACCACCGTTTCAGGCTTAAGTCTCGTCCGAGGTGGCATCAACGATGTCGGGCAACTTGCTTTCACGTACACCCTGGCGAACGGCGTGTACGGCATTGCGATCGCAACCCCGGTCCCCGAACCTGCGACGTTTGTTCTGGCGGTCGTCGGATGCATCGCTCTGCCGTTATCAGCATGGCGCCGGCGCAAGCGGGACATCGTCAGCCGGAGATGAGATCGGAGATGCTCGAGTACCGGGTCTATCCTTGGTCAACGTCTTACTTTCGCCAGTCGCATGGCCAGGGCCGTGCCGCGAGGCCGATCGCCGGATGCCACTGCTGGCTGGCCCAGCAGTGCTCCGTCACGATTTCACCTTGCACTGTGTCCTGCCGAGAGAATGAGAGCTCAAAGCTGAAACGGTACGAGGCTTTGTTCGATTCTGAACGTGCAAGCGGGCATCTGGGAGTAGACACTGCTGGGCTGGGCCAGCAGGGGCACCCTACGCCGTTAAGCCGTTCCGTGCTGAGATTTCGGCATGTGATACGGTCGGTGTGCCACACATGGCCGCGTGGCGCCTCACCTGTGCAACTCTGAGAATGTCAGCACAGTTGGCCAAGCAGGCTCTGATAGGTCGCGAAGTGCACCGGTGTCTGCTGCGCTGCACCGGTGGCACTCAAGTCCACCCGCGCGCAGGCCACCGTCGAGCGACGCCGCACAATGCTGCGGGTTATTCAGCCCGCGGCAGATGTCGCCCGCCGGGCGCGCGAATGCCAACGCTCTGGTCGGGCGGCTTCCGGCCGGGCTATCGGCCGGGAGTCTACTTGCTGCGAACTCGCCTGCGGACGATTGCCAACGCGGCGAGTCCGACACCTGCGAGCACATACGTCGACGGCTCGGGAATCGTGTTGGTGAGGTTGAAGGCCAGGGTCTTGTTGTTCGAATTGCCCCAGGCGGCGTTGGTGGTGGAATACTGCCGCGAATTGCCCGAGTTGGCGGCGATGACCCAGGCCCAGCCTGAACTTCCCGAGGCGCCGGTGTCGTTGGAGATGCCGAGCCAGTAGGTGGTCGAGGGGGTGAGCGCGATGTCCGACACAACGGCATCGTAGAGGTACATGGCGCGGCCGTTGATCGTGAGGCCGGTATTGGTGCGATTCAGCGAAACGATATTGACCGCCGTGTTGAGCGTGCCCACCGTGCCGGCGTTGTTGTCGTAGATGTTGATGGTGAAGTCATCGCTAGGTGTGGCGCCGTAGGTGCCCCACCAGTGAATGTCCCGAATCACGTTCATGCCGACAGGCAGCGCGAAGTCATCGGCGGCTTCACTGAAGCCAGGATTTCCCGGGTCGGCGAACATGGCGCCCTGAGCTATCGCCGGAGCGAGCAGCGGAGAGCCGTTATTGTAGATGACATCGGCCGAACTCGGAGCTGAGTACGCGACGCCCACCAGGCAGACGAACAGCGGCAGGAAAACTTTGCGAGGACTCACTAGTCAGACCTCCAGCGAGATGAGATGCAACGGAACTCGATTCAGCGAACATTGGTACGCGGTGCAAATTGTAAACAGCCAGTCGCGGGGGTGTCAACTTATTTACCCATTAGCCCTACGGGGGGGCAAGCGGGGGTTCAGCGTAAAGCGGTTTTCGAACGGCTCAGCGGCGCTGAAGTTCGTTGTCGTTTAGAGTCCGGACCATCAATGCTGTGGGCCGGGTCACGTTCAACTACCTTTGATTGTCGCGAAAGGCCAGTGCCGGGCTGTGGGTTAGTCAGAGTCCGCAGGGATTCGGCCAATGTGCTGCGGCTTCTCTTCGCTGTACTGGCGTATCAGCGCCGAGGCGAGTTGATTGCAATCGGTTACTGCCTGCCAACGAATCGCTTTGCGCTCACTCACGGGCGCGGTTCGGACTCCTCGACGCGGAACCAACCCAGGCGTAGGCACCAGGCCATGGCCAGCCCGAGCAGAAAGCCCAGGGCGATGTTTTCGAGGGCCATGCAGGCGGCCGTGGTCAAGAGCATGGCGAAGGCGTCGGTCCGCGACGTCTGATCGCGAAACACGAGTGCCAGTTCCATGCCGGCAAAGGCCAGCATGACGCCCAGCACGCTGGCCGGAAAGGCCTGGCAGAGGGCCATCAGCGAGGCGCCGAGCAGCACGGCCAGCAGCAACTTCACGCCTCCCAGAAACAAGATCGAGCCGTTGGTGCGCGCGCCGAAACGATATTGCCCGGCCAGGCCGCCGGCGCCGTGGCACATGGGCATTGCGCCAAACCAGCAGCCCACGAGATTCATCAGTCCTACGGAGACGGCCACCTTGGTGGGAGTGGCCGGGCGGCGGGGAAACAAATCGACCGAGAGCGCGCAGACCGCGATCACGGAGTTGAGCGTGGTGAGTGGAATTTGCGGTAGCGCCGCGCGGCTGAACGAGCTGACGAAATCGGCCCAGGCCGGCGGCGTCCAGCCGGGTAGCGTAAAGCCGATTCCCAACCGCGAGGCGACCTCCGGCTGAGTCCAGCAAGCAATAGCGATTCCCAGGCCGAACAGGACCAGGGCCGCCGGAACGCGCGTGGAAAAGAACAGCATCAGGACCAGTACGGCCGCGACAATTCCGGTCAGGTAGCCATCGGGCGCGAACCACTGGCCAGTGCCCGCGACCATTTGCATGCCTTTCATGAGCAGCGACAATCCGAGCGCTAACTGAAGGCCGCGGACAACGCTGCGGGGAATGACCCGGTTGAGCCATTCGATCAGTCCGGTGAGGCCGAGCGCGAGGATCACGGCGCTGACGGTGGCGCCGGCGGCCAGGATCTGGGGCGTGGTCAAGCCTTCGGTGAGGGCGACTGCGGCGATGGCCTTCATCGGCTGAACGGCCATGGGAATGGAGAACGTCAAGCCGGTAATGATGTTGAACAGGCCGGCGAAGAAAAGTGCCGAGGCGAAGTTGAGCCCGTTCTGCGCGGCCATGCCAACGAGCAGAGGCAGAAACGTGCCGAGGTCGCCCAGCGAGCCGGCGATCTCGTTGCGATTCAGCCGGGCGTCGCGCCAGGTGCTGATCATGTGGGCCGCGCCGCGATGCACGAAGTTGGCCCGCGTGGCGGCAGGAGGTGCGTCCTCGACGTGGTGGACCATGTGAACGGCGGGGGCTCCAGGTCCGGTTGGACAAGCGGCTGCGAAAGCCTAGTTAAATACGCGATTGCCACCTGCGATGCAAGCATGCACGCGGTCACGGAGCGGCCGGCGGGAAGTCTTTGCCCATTTTGTCGCTTGTTACCTGCCGCGGGCTTTGTTCTGCCGGAGCCGCTCGAGCATCGCGCTGACTTGCCGGTGCGCGTCATCGTTGTGACTGATGACGAGTTGCCGGGGCGGCCCTTCGAGCCAACTGAACGTGCCGGGGCCACCGGAATTCGACCACGAGGTCGGCTCGACGCTGTGTCCGAGAAAATCGACGAGCGCGTCGCGGGAGCTCGGACCGAAGGTCAGGTCATTGACCAGGTCGTCGACGTCATACAGCCGGGTGATTATGACGGCTCGCTCGCGCTCCGCCTGTCCAGCGGCATAGCCCTGGTCGTAGCCAAACCGAGCGGCGCCAAAAATGGCGGCCAGGATCGCCACCACCACAAGCAGCGAGCTGAGGCGGAAATACAGCCGTTTCGCAGGTTCGGGCATGGCCGGATTCTAATCGGCAGACGGCAGAGGCGGCAACGTTCGCCAGTTCGATCGCTGTGTGCCGCGGGGTGCGAGCGACTTCGTTGATGTTGCGACGTCACTCGAACGGGCGGCTAAGCCGCGTGCCGAAGCCGAGTATGACTGGGCAGCGTAACGCCAGTCTGCGCCGCCTGAGCCAGCTTGGTCGTGAGCCGCTGCCACGTGCTTCGCCTGCGCTTCTCGCCCCAAAGTGCGCTGCGATGCTTTCGCGCCTTGTCCAGATCGATCACCCACAGTTGATGATCACTGCTCACGATGAAGTTGCCGGGATTGGCATCGGCCAGGCTCACTTGCAGCGCTTTCAGGCGATCCCACAAGGCGGCCAACTGCCGCTGGAGCGCGGTCGCCGTCAACAGCGGGTCTGGTTGCGCCGAGAGGTGCTGCCGGACGGTTTCGCCCGGAACGTATGGATAGAGCAGATACGAATCGAGCTGAAACGGCCCGCAGGTGTTCTCGACACAGGCGACGGGCCGCGGAGTCAGCACGCCCGAATCGGCCAGCAGGTGCATGATGTTCCAGGTCCTGCGGGCCCGCGAGCGCATCACGAGTTGCTTCAGTCCGTGCCGCCAGGTTGGTTCGATGAAGTGCTTGAGCACAAACTGGCTTCCTGCCCAGCTAATCCGCACGGTGCGTCGCACGCCGCGATGTTGGAGCACCGTGGCCCCGGCAAAGAGCCGCTCGGGCTCATGCCAGAGCGCTTCGGCCAGGTCATCCCGCAGCCAGTCCGCGAACACGGCGTGGCGCTTCCAATGACGGCGCAACTGAATCGTCGCTGATTCAGCATAGGGAGCTAGGCGCATCGGAGTCAGGTTCTAGGTTCGTGGGTAGTGATCCAGACGTGGGCGTTCCGCGTAGCTGAGTCAGTCGGGCGGTCGGCTTCGGAAATCGAACGTCGAACGACGATGAGAATTGTGTTTCCCTTCAATAATCAGCACTGCCGCAAGGTGGCCTTTAACGATTCTGGCGGCAGTGAATGCTAGCACGGGCCAGCGACAGCGGCGGGAACGATAGCAGACCCACCCTCGGGACGCTATGCCAGAGCTGCGATCGGCTTGCCCTCTGGCAGGATGCGCAGCGGGCGGCCGGCGCGGTCGTGGAACTCGCGCGCGGTGTCGATGCCGAGGAAGTTGTACATCGTCGCGAGCGCATCGCCGGGCGTGAACGGATCGCTGGTAGGGAAGGCCGCGTGTGAGTCCGTCGCGCCGATCACCTGACCCACGCGCATGCCGCCGCCGGAGAAGAGAACCGAGAACGCGCCGGGCCAGTGGTCGCGGCCGGCTTGCGGGTTGATCTTCGGCGTGCGGCCGAACTCGCCGTAGACGAGCACGAGAACTTGCCGGTCGAGACCGCGCTGGTACAGATCAGTGACGAGGCCGGAAATCGCCCGATCGATCGGCGGGACATCGCGCCGGAGGATCTCGAAGTTGTTCGCGTGTGTATCCCACTCGCCGCCCGAGAGCACGGTGACGAAGGTGACGCCGGCTTCGACCAGGCGGCGCGCGAGCAGGCAGCGCTGCCCCGCCGAGGTGCGGCCGTAAAGGTCGCGTGTGGCGTCGTCCTCGCGCGCGATGTCGAAGGCGGCTTGCGCCTTGGGGCTGGTGATGATCTCCATCGCCTGCCGGGCAAAGCGGTCGGTGCCGGCCAGGTCGCCGCGATTGTCGAGATCGGCCCGCATCCGATCGAACGAAGCCAGCAGCGTCTGGCGATCGTGTAGTCGGCTGCCATCGAGGCCGGCGGGCAATTGCAGGTTGCGAACGGCGAAATTCTTGTCGACCGGATCGCTGTCGGTGGTGAACGGGTTGTAGGCGACGCCGTGGTAAGCCGGTCCGCCCAGGAGCTGCCGGCGCGGGATGCTCACATAGGCCGGCATGCCGGGGGCATTCGGGCCGCGCGCTCGGGCGACGTTCGCGCCACAGGCGGGGTTGATGTTGCCAATTGTGGCCGGAGGCGGTTCGTAGCCCGTCATCATCCAGTGCGAGGCGGGCAGGTGGCTGGCGTTGCCATGGGCGACGGACCTGACGAGCGCGACGCGATCCATCACGCCGGCGAGCTGCGGCATGAGTTCGCCGAGCTGCACGCCCGGCAGCCGGGTGCTGATGGGGCGGAACTCTCCGCGGATCTCGGCCGGGGAGTTCGGTTTCAGGTCGTACAGATCGATGTGGCTGGGACCGCCCCCCATGAAGACTTGGATGACGGCAGTTTCGCGCTGCGCTGGATCGCGCTTGGGTTGAGACGTCTGGGCAGCGTGCGAGCGCTCGCGCAGCAGGTCCGCGAGCGTGAGTCCGCCGAGGGCGAGGCCGCCAGCCTGCAATAACGTCCGGCGCAAGATGCGACCATCCTGATACTGTCGCTCGTAGATCGGCAGCACGTGGTCCGTCCTCCACGCTGAACAAAGAGTCGGTCTCGAAAACGGTTCCAGGAACCGTTTCCGAGACGGTGGCGTGCATTGTAGCGCAAGAAAGGGCTGCGTGAAAGCTGCCGGTGGAGAAGTGCAAATGGTTTTCAGCATTCGCGTTACGCACGAAGTGGTCGGTGCAAAAACTGTTCGCTGGTCGGGCTCGGCTGATTGACGAACGGCGAGCCTAAGGGTTAACATCAAGGAGCATTGATGCGATGTTCCTACGAGTCCCAGGGGGATATGGAATGCTGACGTTACTTGGCCGCAAGCAAAATGGGTTCTGCGATCGCCTCTCGCGGCGCGGATTCTTGAAGATCGGCGCCCTCGGACTTGGGGCCGCGTCGCTCAATCTGGCCGACATCCTGCGGGCAGAAGCCAACAGCGGCAGCAGCAGCCATAAGGCCGTGATTCATATCTTCCTGGGCGGCGGACCTCCGCATCAGGACATGTGGGAGATCAAGACCGAGGCACCCTCGGAAATCCGGGGTGAGTTCAAGCCGATTCCGACCAATGTCGCCGGCATTCAGATTGGCGAGTGTTTCCCGCGAATCGCCAGCATCATGGACCGCTGCGCCGTGATCCGTTCGGTGGTCGGCGCGGTCGATCGCCACGAACCGTACCAGTGCAACACCGGCTGGACGCGCGAAAGCCTGCAAACGCTGGGCGGACGTCCGTGCCTGGGTTCGGCGATTTCGAAACTGCGTGGCCCGGTCGATCGCTCGGTGCCGCCGTTCGTGGGCCTGGCAAACCTGGGTGTTTGGAAAGATCCCGGCACGCCCGGTTACCTCGGTCCTTCGTATGTGCCGTTCCTGCCCGATGGGCCCGGCATGGCGAACATGCGGCTGAACGATATAACAGTCGAGCGGCTGGATGATCGCAAGGCGCTACGGGCCAGCTTCGACAGTTTCCGACGAATCGTCGATGAGAAGGGACGGACGGATGCGTTCGATTCGTTCACGGATCGGGCGTTCGACGTACTGACTTCGAGCAAGCTGCTCGAAGCACTCGACCTGAGCAAGGAAGACCCCAAGATTCGCGAGCGGTACGGCACAGGCAAGCCGTTCAACTATACATACGACGGCGCGAACACCGACAACGAACACCTGCTGATGGCGCGGCGGCTGGTCGAGGCCGGGGTTCGCTGCGTGACGACGACGTATGGCCGTTGGGACAGCCACGGGGCGAACTTCGACCTGGTGCGCGATCACGGCGGCAAGCTCGATCAGGGCTTCAGCGCTTTGGTGGAAGACCTGGAAGCGCGGGGAATGCTGGACGACGTGACAGTGATCGCCTGGGGCGAGTTCGGCCGCACGCCGCGGATCAACAAGGAAGCGGGCCGCGACCACTGGCCGCAAGTGAGCTGCGCGATTCTTGCCGGCGGTGGCATGAAGACCGGCCAGGCCATCGGCACGACGGATCGGCTAGGTGCTTATGCCAACAGCCGCCCCGTGCACGTGCAGGAAGTCGTGGCGACGCTCTACCACAACCTGGGCATCGACACGTCATCGACCACGATTCAAGACGCGACCGGCCGCCCGCAGTATCTTGTGGAGCACGGACCGGTGGCGGAGTTGGTGTAGGTCCGCGCGATCATTCATTCGCTCGGGCAGCCCCTGGCTTTGCCGGTGGGGTTCTTCGCACACCGCTCGATGTTGCGATCTCACTTGCACTGCGCGACCCCCCGGCTGACCGGCGGCGGCAGCTTACGACGCGATTTTCGATTCTACAGCCGGTAGTACACGTCCATCACCTGGCGCAGCATCTCGTGGACGAAGCTGCGGTCGGGGATCGCGGCGGCCATGCCGTAGATCGGGGCCATGCCGCCTTCGAGGTCCGGATTGTCGCGCACGTATTGCTCGCTCTCGCGAACGTGCTCGACGAAGCGTTCGGCGACGCCCGGCTGCGCCCAACGTAGCGTCGGGCTGACGTGAATCGCCGCCGGGTTGAGCAGCCCAGTCAGCGCCCAACCGCGGGCTGAGAGTTGATCCATCACCTGATAGATGTTGACGTCATCGGAGCCGAAGGCGAACGGACCGATCGGCTGGCCGAGAATCTTGAGGCCCGGGATCGTGAGGAGCCCTTCGTGCATCTTCTTCACGGCGTCGAGGATCGAACCCGTCGCTTTCAGGTAGCCGGCTTCGCCGACTGAGACGAGCGAGGCCCAGCATGCGGCGCTGAGTCCGCCGGGGCGGCTGCCGGAGAACGTCGGCGAGTAGTACAACCCGCCCGGCCAATCGGCGAGCGTGAAGTACTGATGCTGGCGCAGCTCCTGGCCGCGATAGAGCACGACCGAGGTCCCCTTGGGGGCGTATCCGTACTTGTGCGTGTCGCACGACATTGAGCTGACGCCCGGTACGCGGAAGTCGAACGCGGGGACGGGAGCGCCAAGCTTTTCGGCCCAGGGGAGCAAGTAGCCACCGAGGCAGCCGTCGACGTGCAGGTTGATCTTGTGCTCTTCGGCCAGGGCGCCGATCTGGTCGATCGGGTCGATCGTACCATAGGGGAAGTTCACGGCCGAAGCGACCAGGGCGATCGTGTTCGGCGTGATCGCTGCCCGAATCGCGGCTACATCAGCGCGGAAGTTCTCATCGAGCGGCGTGACGTTGATCTTGATGTTGAAATACTGGGCCGCTTTGTGGAACGCGGCGTGGGCGGAGATCGGCGCGACCATCTCGGGCGCGGTGATGCCGCGCTTCTCGCGGAAGTAGTCGCGATGCGTCTTCATCGCCAGCAGGATGCTTTCCGAGCCGCCGCTGGTGACCGAGCCGCAGATGCCGTTCTCCGTGCCGACCGGCGCGCCGGCCTTTTCCGCGCCGAGCATGTTGGCGGTCATGGCCACGATCTCGGCTTCGAACTTCGCAGCGCTGGGCCAGAGATCGGTGTGCAGTTGATTGACCTGCGACTGCAGGTTGTAGACCTTGTTGACGAACGCGATGTGCTCGTCGTCGCCGTTGTAGACCGAGCCCGAAGCGAAGCCTTCCTTCCAGCGGTCGCGTTCGGTTTGCTGCAGTTCTTCCATCTGCTTGAGGACCTGGTCGCGGGGTACTCCCTGCTGCGGAATCTCGGAGAAGGTTTGATACTTCTCGCGATAGGGATGCATCATCGCGTCGAGCGAACCCAGGACGTCCATCTCAGAATCAGCGGACACAGGAAGTCTCCCGGAATGAAGAGCTATTGAGAAGAGCTGGCGGTCTGGCGGCGGTTGAGCCGGCGGAACATGCCTCTGTTGGCTTTATAACTACTGAGCCACTCGGCGAACAGAGCTTGATACACCTGGCGGTTCGCCGGATCGGGGTGAAAAACTCGCTCCACGCGCGCAAGCTGGCCCAGGTCGTCGCCGCTCGTGCGCCCCAGCGCACGCCAGGCCACCATCGCAGCGCCGCGCGAAATCGCCATCTCGGGCTCGGCCATCCGGCGAATCGGGCAATTCACGACATCCGCCATGATCTGCGACCAGGTGTCACTGCGCGCACCACCGCCAATAAAGTTCAAACCGTCAAACGGCCGCCGAATAAACCGCTCGACCGCGCCGCGGAGCCAGGCGAGGTTCATGGCCACGCCTTCCATGACCGCCCGCGCGGCCTCGGCCCGGCCGGTACTGAGGGATTGATTGAGGAAGCCGCCGCGGATTTCGCTTTCGCCGCTCGGCGGACCGGCGCCGTTGAGCCAGGGGAGAAACAGCAGCCCGCCGCTGCCGGCGGGGACGCGCGAGACGAGCTTTTCAATGCGGTCGTAGACTTTCTCTGGGGTACCAACGTCACTTAGTTCATCTTGCGCGCACAGCCAGCGTTCGACGAACGTCTGCAAGCATTTGCCGGCAGCGCCCTGTTCGGCCATCACCATGTTGCGTCCCAGCAGCGCCGAAGGCATCGTGGCCAGGTAGTTTAAGATGTTCGTGCGCTTGAACGGCACGTGACAGCTCAGCCAGGCCGTGGTGCCAAGGCAGATGTGCCCTTCATAGTCGCGCACCGCGCCGGAGCCGAGCGCCGCGGCCTGGCTGTCGGGCGTGCCGGCGATGACCTGGGTTGAAGGCGAAAGGTCCCACTCGGCAGCCATCGCGGGGAGGATCGTGCCCAGCACGGTGCCTTGCGGAACAAGATTGGGCAGCTTCGCGCGATCGAGGCCCGCCCAGCGGATCAGACCTTCGTCGTAGAAGATGCGCGAGCTGTCGCGATTGTCGCTGAGCAGGTAGGGAAAGACCGTGGCATAGGTGGCCGCGGTGCGCCCGGTGAGCCGGAGGTTGATGTAGTCCATTGGCTCGAGCAGCGCGGCCGTCTCGCGGTAGACATCGGGCCGGGCATGCTTGATGTAGAGCATGTGCGAGAGGGCGTCAGCGCCGGAGTGGGCCGGCACGCCGCCAGTGATCTTCACCCAGCGGAGCATACGAGTGAGACCATAGCCGGCGACTTTGATCCAGCCATCGGTGATGGCCCGCGAGTAAGGTCCGCCGCGCGAATCGCTCCAGTGGATGGCGTTCATCAGGTGTCGGCCATCACGATCGACCGGCACGGTGACGGACCACTGTGTGGCGCAGCTAATCGCCACGATCCGCTCGCGTGGAATGCCGGCGCTGGCGACGAGCTCTCGGACGCAATCGCGCACCGAGCGCCACCAATCTTCGGGATCCTGCTCGCCACCGCCGTCGGGCGTGTTGATGGTGGCAATCCGGCGACTCGTGCTGGCGACAGGCTGCCCCTGATCGCTGACGAGCGAGACCTTGGGCCCGCTGCTCCCGAGGTCGATGGCAATGACGTAATCCGTGGTGTGCGACATGCTGGATACTTATCGCCCGCGGCTAAGAAGCATGCAAGGGGAGGAGGCGGAAAACGGTGCATTCAATGAGTTGGCAGCGACGACTTTACTGTGTGCCACACGTGGCCGCGTCGCGGCTCACCTGTGCTCGGCTAGGTTGCTCACAGTGCTGAGCCCACACTACCTATTGGCCGAAACAGAGGAGGGCCGACGGCATCCTTCTGCAATTGAGTTCACCATCAACCGTTGCACAGGTGAGCCGCAACGCGGCCACCTGTGCAACCCATCACCTGTGCCCACCCATCAGCCTGACAATAGAAAGTTAACGGATCAGCCGGTTTGAATCGGAAGTCTGAGTGGCTCGCCCACCTCCAGTCGATCGCCCCAATCGCGGGCGGCGTACCGCATGGTCACTTCGCTCGCTGTCAGCTCGCACCAGGTGATGCTTTGCGTGCGAGCTTCGGGGCGGGTCATCCACACACTGGCAAACTCGCGACCGGGCCAGACGTGCCGGTGGAACGCATCCTGCGCGGCGGCAAGCTCGTTGGCGGGAAGTTCGAAACTGGAGTAAAGCATCTCGTCGAAAAGCTGCCGCCGCGGCGTGGCAACGATGTCATCGCCCAGGCCTGAGGAAGTGAAGAACAGTGGCTGCTCGAGCGGTTTGACGGGATCGATCGAAAGCTGCTCGGCCGCCCAGACGATCTCCAGCCAGTGTGTGCGATCGACCAGGATCAGGCGGAAGGGCTCGAAGTCGCGCGGGTTGAGGGTTTTGAATCGATCGATCGCATCGGCCAGGTCGCTGGCGGCCAGGACGTGCGGAATGATCGTGCCCCGGCTGATGAGCGGCCGAGTTCTCGGGAGGATCTCGATCTCTTTTTCGGTCTGTGCGATGTAGACGTTCATCAGCACGGCGGCCACGCCCGCATCACTGACGCCGATCCAGGTGCCCTCGGAAAGCGGATCGACTGGCATCAGTACGCGGCGCACTTCGCAGGCGCGGTCTTCAGGTGGCCGCGCGGCAGGACGCAGCCGCGACTCATCGCGGTTGCACTCGATGCGCACGCCGCGCGAATCGGCTTCGCCGGTCGAGATGATCGTAAGCGTACACATCAGTTCGACGCGGCCGCCTGTTCGCCCGAGTAGACTTTCGTCACGGGGAGCACCAATCTCGACGGTTGGGCCGCAGTGTGGTGCACCGTATTTTGCGCGGAGACGGCCTGATCGATGCTCTTCACCGGCTCCCAGGTGTTCGAGTGCGGTTCGAAGCGAGGTGCGTTGCTGCTGCTGACGTGAATCGCGATCTTGTGTCCTTTGTTGAACACGAGTGCTGTGGACCAGAGATCGACCTTGATCGGATAGACTTCGCCCGGCTTGGCTTTCACCATCCGGTTGAAGCCGTCGCGGAAGCGGAGTCGCATGGGTTGATCGAGCACGAGAGCTTCGTAGCCGTTGGGATAGATGTCGATCAGCTTGACGACGAAGTCGGTGTCTTCGGCGTCAGTGCTGACGAACAACTCGGTCGCGATCCGGCCGACGACTTCGACCGGATGCTCGAGCGGGGCCGTTTCGTATTTGAGCACGTCGGGCCGGCTGCTCACTTCACGCTGATCCATCGGGCCGAGCGGCAGCATCAGGTTGTTGCCGCCGATGGTGGGCACGGGATTCTTCGGATCGTAGGTGTAAGTGTCCGACGCCTCGGCGGCGCTGGCATTCTCGGCGGGCTTGTCGGTCGAGAGCTTTCGGCCAGAGTGCAGGTAGTAAGAAGTCAGCTCACTCTTGGGCGGCCAGGCTTCGGCCGTGCGCCATTCGTTGCCGGGGGCCTGCTCATCGAACGTATCGCCCATCAGGTAGTAGCGGACTGCCGGCTCGGTTTCGACACCGTTCGCATCCCCCTTCAGCCAGCGATCGAACCAGCGAAACTGGACGTCGAGGTTGCCCGGGCCTGAGTCTTTCGGATACTTCAAGTCGCCTCGCAGCAGTCCATGGCCGAAGGCGCCCATGACGAGCATCTGGTTGCCGCGGGCGCCTTCGGCGCCGCGATACTCGAGCCCCTCGAAGCAGTCGATGTTCCCTTGGCTGAAGATGTCGTACCAGCCGCCGATGTTGATCGTGGGCACCGTGATCTTGTCGTAGTAGTGGGCGATGTCGAGTTTGCGGAACGAATCGTCATAGACGCGGTGGATGGGGCGCGGGACGTCGGCAGGCGGCACGCCCTGCTTGCGGAGCCACTCTTCGTTCAGGTTCAGCAGGAACACGCCGCCAGGATAGCCCGAGTTGTGGTAGGAACTGCCGTGGCCCACGATCACGACATTGCACTTGAGGGCCGGATGGCCGCTCATGGCGGCGTGATTAGCCGTGATGCCCAGGGCCGAGCCGCCGACCATGCCGATCTTGCCGGTGCACCAAGGTTGTTTCGAGATCCACTCGAGCGTGTCGTAGCCGTCGTGCATGTCGTCGATGAACGCGCGGTACTCACCCTCGCTGGCGAAGCGGCCGCGGCAATCCTGCACCACTCGGGCATAGCCGCGATCTGTGTACTGTTTCTCCGCTTTCTCACGCTTCTCGGCGGGGCCTTTGTTGTATGGCGTGCGCGAGAGGACCACGTGGAAGGGGCCTTCTCCCTCGGGCAGGAAGATGTTCGTGGCCAGTTTCACGCCGTCGCGCATGGGGATCATCACTTCCTGGTGGGAAGCGAGCGCCGCTGCCGAGCAGAGGAGTGACAGAACGGTCAAGGCGACGAAGCTCGTGACTCGCAAGTGAGCGATGGCCATTGCGGGATTCCTCCGCCAAGGAAGTGAGAAGGCAACGAGAAGCTGATTCGCGCGATTATCGGCTGGCGGAGCGAGCGGGTCAATCGTGTGGGGAAAGTGGTAGGGCGGGGTGGCAGCGACAACGTGTTGTCGGTGTGCGCAGCACAGGAGGGTTCAGGCCGGGCGCTGCGAAGTGTAAGCACGTAGTTTCAGGTAACGCGTGTCTTGAGCCCTCTTGTGCCACCAGGCGCACTGACAAGCGAGTTGTCAGTGCCACCCGATCTCTTTGACTTTCAATCAATTTCCGCGCTGCTGGAGCAGGTACGCCAGAAGGTCGAGGATCTCGACGCGCTCGAGCACGTTGATCGTGCCGGCCGGCATGTTTGAGGTGGGTGACTTGCGGCGGGCTTCGATGTCGGCAATGCGGAGGACCGTGGGCGGATCGACGGCCGAGGCGGCCCGCAAAGTGAGTGTCTTGGCGTTCTCGTGTTCGATCTGCCCCTGATGAACGTTGCCATCGGCGGTTTGGATCAGCCAGGTTGCGTAAGCGTCGGGAACCTGGGCCGACGGATCGACGATCGATTCCAAGAGTTCCTGCGGCTTGAGACGTTTGCCAACGTCCGAAAGGTTCGGGCCCACGCTGCCACCTTCGTCGCCGGCGCCGACTTTATGGCACTGGGCGCAGCCGATCGCGCGGAAGGTCTTCTCGCCGTAGTCGAGAGAGCGGCCGGCGTCGATCGTGGCGAGGGATTCTGTGAGGTCGTTCATCCGCCATTCACGCACGAACGGCCGCGAAGGCTTGAGGCCGGCGATCCACTCGCGCATTAAGGCAACGGCTTGCTTGTCGGCCTGGTGCAGCACCAGCGGCGGCATCTGGCCATGTCCGCGCCGCGACAGCCGCTGGACAAGCACCGAACGGTCCGGTTCGCCGGGGGCCACCAGCATCGCGTTGGCGATGCCGAACGTCTGGTGCTGAGGCCTGGCTTCGACCAGCTCCATCTTTTCGCGCGGCGTCGCGATGCCGAGTTCCATACGCGAGTTCCCGCCGCCGGCCGCGATGTGGCAGGTCGAACAGTTTACGTGCAGGTAGCTCCGCGATCGGGCTTCGAGATCGGCCGAGGCGTCGTGCGGATCGACGAGCTTGGGTGGCTCTTCGGCGGGTAGCTCGGCCGTGAACAGGCCGAGCGCGGCGAGCGAGGTTAACTGACTAACTCCATCAGCGAGTGGGCGATTCAGTTGCATGCCCGAGACGCCAAGCACGAAGTTTGCCGCGCGGCTGTGACACGTGAGGCATTCGGTGCGGCTGGGAAACTTCCAAAGCTGCTCGTGCGGGATGTCGGACTCGCCGGGGACGTTGAAGGTGGTTTCGGCACCATCGCGGCTTACCAATTCGGCATCTTGCTGGTCATCATGCCAACGATACGTGTAGCCTGCCCATTCGCCTTGCTGCCGCAGCAGGACTCGAGTTTCGATCCGCCGTGGCGCGGCGAAGTCTCCAAACGCACAGTTGAGTGTGAGCGTTTGCACCAGTGCCGTGCCGTCGGGGAACTCCCAACTGCGATTCGCGTGGTAGGTGGCTTTCGCCTCGCCGGGAATCGCCATGAACCGTTCGGAGCTGGCGCCGTCGTGCCAGCCGGGAACGTTGACGGAGTAGGGGATCACGCCGGGCGCGACTTCGTGCTTGGCGGTTTCGGTGAACAGGCCGGTTTCGCTGAGACGCGTGGGGAATGGCGGCTGGTTTGTCTCGATCTTCGCCGGCGCGAGGCGATAGATTCCGCTGCCGTGATCGACGACGAGCAGCGCGCCGTGCTGGTCGACCGCGAACCCGGCGATCATCAGGCTGGTGTCGGCCAGTTCGCGATGCCAGATCGGCCGCGTGCCGTCGTGCTGCATGCCCCAGATCCGGCCGCTGGAGTAATCGCCGTAGATGTACGCGCCGTTCAGATCGGGCAGCTTTTCGCCGTAGTACACCACGCCGCCCGTGAGCGAGCGGAACTCGGCATGCGAATGTTCGATCGTCGGCGGGACGATCGGCGTCGGGCCGCGCTGCCGCTCGGGATAGAACGGATGGCTTCCCTCGTAGACGCTCCAGCCGAGATTGTCGCCACGCTTCACGAGGTGCGCGGTCTCCCACAGGTCCTGGCCGTTGTTGCCGACCCAGACGTGGCCTTGCTTGGGGTCGATGCTCATCCGCCAGGGATTGCGGAGGCCGTAGGCCCAGATCTCGGGGAGCGCACCCTTCGTCTCTAGGAACGGATTGTCCGGCGGAATCGAGTAAGGCTTGTCGCCGTCGGGCTTGTGAACGTCGATTCGGAGCACGGAGCCGAGCAAATCGTTTAGCGTCTGCCCGCTGTTCCAGCCATCGCTGTCGCTGGTGCCGTCGCCCGTGGTGAGGTAAAGCATCCCATCGAGGCCGAACGCCATGTCTCCGCCGTCGTGCCCCATCGAGCGCCACTCGAGGATGAGTTCTTCGCTGGCGGGATCAATCTTCGGCGGATCGGTCTCGGTGACTTTGAACCGGGCAATGCGGTCCTTACGTTCGGGTTCGCTGGTCGGGCCGTTACTGAAGAGGTAAACCTGGCGGTTGGTGGCGAAGTCGGGATCGAAGAGGATGGAATAAACGAGCCGGTTCGCCACTTCAAAGTAGACCTCGCTGGTCGCGACGGCGGCCGAGTTGTCAAACCGCACGATGCGTGCCGGTCTGTCGCCGGTGCCCTGCGTAATGACGAGCAGGTGGTTGCTGCCCGGCTCGGGCATCACATACATCGGCGAGACGAGTTCGAGCTTCGGGAACTGCTTTAGGGCGGTGTAGGGAAGCGGAGGCTCGGGGGAACCGACGAGGCGCGAAGTCGTCCAGGGAACGCGCGACTTCGGCGGTTGTGACGCAGGTTCCTCACTGCGAGCTGCCGGCGCAGTCAGGAGAACGAGAGCTAGCAGGCAGAGAAGTCGCATGTCGACGCGTGCAGGAAGGTGGGTATTGGGCAGTTACCACCAATTGTGTCCCGCCGAACCGCGCTAGACAACTAGAATCAATTGGGTGGCCCTGACAAATGTCAGGGTGCCTCCGGCACAAGAGGGATCGTGCGACGCGTGACTTGAGATAGTTCCCCGCGATTCGAGGGCGGTTTGCCTGAACCCTCTTGTTGCTACGCAACACCGACAGTTGTCGGTGCTACCCGCTTGCACTGCACGACCAACGTGAGGTGACCGGCGGGGCGCGCGTTCAGGTTGAGCACCGCTGAGCCGCGACGCGGCCACTTGTGGCACCTTCCATCCTCCTGATGGGATACCTAGTTCGCTCCGAACTCCGCGGCGAAGGCCTTGGCATTCAGATCCGCACCCGTCGCGTGCCTGGTGAGCTCGTTCCAGCTCAGCGTCGCACCGGGGGTGAAGACCTTCTCGATCATGTAGCGGCCGACGTCCTTGTTGTCGGTATAGAACGCGTTGGGCACGTCTTTCGACTTGAGGATGTTCTTGGCGATCGTCTCGTGGACCTGGCAGGCAAAGAGCTGCCCCATCATGTAGTTGTGGTAGTAGGCCGGGGCCGAGACGACGTGAATCTTGGCGGCGTAGTCCGGCAGGTCGCGCCCCTTGGGCCGCTTCACCATCTGGTATTTCTCGACGAGATTCCACCACAGCTCGTTCAGGTTCTGGCTCGGGTCGGCATACATCTGCTGTTCGAAGCGGAGCATCACCTGGCACCAGCGAGAGAAGATCAGGAGCTGATTGCGGCGCATGATCGCGCCGGCTTCGCTGTAGGCCTTGGGATCTTCCACGGCAACGCCCATCTCGGTGAGCCATTCGCCGCTCTTGCTGAACCGCTCGAACATCATGGCCACGCCCTCGGTGCAGAGGATGTGGGCGTCGGTGCGGACCACGTACGGAACCGAATGTGGGATGTTCTTGCTGCTGTAGACCGAGTGGCCGAGTTCATGGAGCATCGTGCCCATCCAGTATTCGTTCGGCACGATGTTCGCCAGCACGCGCACGTCCCCTTCGCGGTCGATGTCCGTGCAGAAAGCATGCGGGCTCTTGCCCGGTCGCTCGTAGAGATCGCTCCGCTTAATGACGTCCTCGATCGGCAGGCCGATGCCGGAATAGAACTTGCGGCAGATGGCCAGAATGTCGGCGTTGGCGAAGGCCTTGTCGAGGCTCACGTCCGAAACGGCTGGCGCTTCCTGGAAAAACGGATCCTGGTAGTGCCAGGGATAGAGTTCGTCGATCGGCACGCCCAGATACTTCGAGAGCTTGGCGTCGATGTCGGCCTTGGCCTGGCGGAACGGCTCGCGGGTGAGCTCGTCGAGCTGATCGAACAGGGCGAGGACCTGGGCCTGATCCTGTTCGCTAAGGAATAGCCGCATGGCGTGGAAGTCTTTGAAGCCAAGTTTTTTGGCGGCTTCGTTACGATACTCAACGAGCTGGCGGAGATCGGCTTCGACCTTGGCGCCGACCCCCTTGCTCGATTCCCAAACCTGCTGCCGCTCGGCCGAGTCTTTCGACTCTTTGAGGATCTTGCGAACTTCGCTGTCGGGAATCTCCTTACCGTTCAGGCTGGCGCGATAGACGTTGAACGCCTGTTCTATTTCGTTGGCCTTGGCCGTGATGCGGTTGAGCAGTTCGGGCGGAACCTGCTTCTCGAGATAGATCCGGTACAGGACGTCGATCTGTCGCGCGACGAGCGGATCGCTGAGCCGGGCTTCCTTGAGTTTCTTGAGCTCAGCGAAGCGTTCGCTGTTGGCCAAGGCCGCGTCGTATTTATTTTGTGCCTCGACCTTGGCGGCGAAGTCTTCGTCCTTGCCGCTGGTGTTGGCCTTCCACCAGGTGAGGTTGAGCGCGATTTCCAGCGGGCGGATCTCTTCGAGATAGCGAGCGATGAAGGCTTGTGCCTGCTTGTCGGCGGCTTGCGGCGCGGCAGCGTACAGCGTGCTTGCCGAGTGACTGACGACGCCCAAGACAAGTCCACCGGCCAGGATTCGCAGCATCGTGTTCATGATGAGGTTCCGCGCGAGAAAAGGTGATTCGTGCACACCGGACGTCGACCGTTTGGGGAATTGCTTCGCAACGTGGTTCCGCCACGGTTTTCCCAACTGGCACATCCCTAACTTACCTTACGAGGCGGGGCGCTCAACCCCGCGGGGCACCGCGAAGGGGGCAGTCCCACTTTGCTCGCATGATTGGATGGGCCGCAAACCTCGACGTGAGCAAAAATCGGGACAGTCCCCAGGACGTTTTTGGCTGACGCATGCCCACCGCGTGGATATACTGATGGCATCCCGCCCGAAAAGCCCGCCACGCTCTCGCCCCGAGAGGTTTTCACGTGCGTAGATCGCCGCCGAATCTGATCCGGCTGCTGCTGTTAGCAATGCACGTGATCGTCCTGCCCACGCTGGTAAGCGCCGAAACGCCCGACCTGGTGCACGACGTGCTACCGCTGGTCAGGCTGAAGTGCGTGAAGTGTCACGGTCCCGGCAAGAGCGAGGGGGGATTGAACCTGAGCACGCCTGCCTGGCTGTCCAAAGGAGGTGACAGCGGCGCAGCGGTACGGGGAGGCAAACCGGATGAAAGCCTGCTCTGGCAGCGGGTCGCCGCGGACGAGATGCCGCCCGATGATCCGCTGAAGGCCGAGGAGCGCGAACTGCTCGCCACCTGGATCAAGGCTGGCGCCCCGGGCCTGCCGGCTGAAGGCAGCACGCACCCCTCGGGCGATCACTGGGCTTTCGTGCCGCTCAAGGCTCCGCAGGCCCCGCAGGTGCAAGCAGCCAATCGGGTGCGGAACGACGTCGACCGCTTTGTGCTGGCTGAGCTCGAGCGCAATGGCCTTACATACCGCGCCGAGGCCGATCGCGCGACGCTGATTCGCCGCGTGGCATTCAACCTGACGGGTCTGCCGCCGACGCCCGAAGAGATCGCGGCGTATCAAAACGACAACGCGGCTGACGCCTATGAGCGGATGGTCGATCGCTACCTGGCTTCGCCGCGTTACGGCGAGCGCTGGGGCAAGTACTGGCTCGATGCCGCGGGCTATGCAGACAGCAACGGCTACTTTAATGCCGACAGCGATCGGCCGTTGGCGTACCGCTATCGCGATTACGTCGTGCGGGCATTCAACGCAGACAAGCCGTTCGACAGGTTTGTCATTGAGCAGCTTGCCGGCGATGAGTTGGCCGGTTTCAAGCCGGGCGAAGCGACCACCAGCGAGGTGATCTCGCTGCTGGAGGCGACGCACTTCCTGCGCAACGGCCAGGACGGCACCGGCGAAAGCGACGGAAACGACAATGAACAGACGATCGATCGCTACTCGGCGCTCGACTCGTGCCTGCAGATCGTGTCGTCTTCGCTGCTGGGGCTGACCGTCCAGTGCGCGAAGTGCCACGACCACAAGTTCGAACCCCTCTCGCAACGTGACTACTATCAATGGCAGTCGGTGTTCTATCCAGCCTTCAACGTCAAGGATTGGAAGAAGCCGAACGAACGCGTCGTGCAGGCCACGCTCCCCGGCGAGCTCGAAACCTGGAAAGCCCACGAGGCAGAGATCGACCAGCGGGCCGCAAAATTGCGCGACGAGTTTGCCACTTGGGCGAAAGAGAACCAGCCGCGGGGAGCGGAACTGTTCCGCGACGAGTTTGCCGCGGGTGGGCCGTTGCTGGCAGATGCCTGGAGCAACACCGCACCAGGTGACGAACAGCCTGCGGGCCAGCCGGCCATTAATCTCGATTCGGAAACCCGACCGGCAACGATCGCGCGCGACGGTAGTCTGTTCGTGCTGGAAAGTGGTGATGCCGGCGACCGCGTGATGTCTACCAGGCAAACATTCAACTGGACGCCACAAGCGGAAGGCGCCTGGATTCAGGTCACGTTCGATTTGGTGGACGTCAAAGTCGGCGACGGCAAGGTCAGCGAGCGGATCGCCTACTATCTGGCCGTCCGAGATTACAACGACACGCGCGAAGGCGAAACCGGCAACGTCCTGCTTGAAGGCAAACCCGAGGGTGGCGGCGTCGGACTGTACCTGGACTATCCCGGCAACGATCACAAAGACGATGGCACGCTGGGCGAGGCCGTCTACCGGGGCGGTCACAGTTACGGCGTCCGCATCACGCGCGTCGCCGACGGCAAGTGCCGGCTCGATCATCTTTACGATGGCGTGCCGGACGGGAAGTCGGCCGTGCTCGATCAGGCGGCGCTCGGCAGCGGCGGGTTCGGCTTCGGGCTCTGTTGCGGGCGGTCGTTCATCGTCGATAACGTCGTGATCCGTGAGAGTCAGACGGGCGATCTGGCGGCCGATGCTCAACTACAAGCCGAAACAAGCAAGCGGCGAGAGAAGCTCGAGGCCTCGATCAAGCAACTTGATGGTGAGCGAAAACCTGAGCCGGGCCGCATCGCCTGGATGACGGATCGCACGGCCATAGCACCGGAAGTTCATCTGCTCGAGCGTGGCAGCCACAGTTCGCCGGGCGAGGCGGTGGAGCCTGCGCCGTTGGCGGCCCTAAGCGATCCGAACGCCGAATGGCAAATCGCGAAGCCCGAGTCCGGGGCGGAGACGACCGGCCGGCGCCTGGCTTGGGCCCAGTGGGTCACCGATGCGGATGCGCGGCCAGGCGCACTGCTGGCGCGCGTGCAGATGAATCGCATCTGGCAGCAACACTTTGGCGCGGGCATCGTAGCAACGTGCGAGAACCTGGGTGTGAGCGGCGCGGCCCCCTCGCACCCGGAATTGCTTGAGTACCTGGCGGCGGAGTTCGTCCGTAGCGGCTGGAGCATCAAGCACATACACCGCGTGATTCTTGGCTCGGCAGCCTGTCGACAGGCGAGCACATACGACGAAGGTGCGAACGAGATCGATCCCGACAATCGATTGCTTTGGCGGTGGACGGTCCGCCGGCTGGATGCCGAGGCGGTTCGGGATGCCATTCTGGCCACGGCCGGGCAGCTTGATGAATCGATGGGCGGCCCCTATGTGCCAACCAGTCGCGATGGATTGGGCGAAGTCGTGGTGAACGCTGGCGCTGCCGGCGCGAATCGGCGCTCCATGTACTTGCAGCAGCGACGCAGCCAGACGCTGAGCCTGTTGGGCGTGTTCGACTCGCCGTCGCTGGTGGTGAACTGCGTGCAGCGGCCGGTCTCGACGATCCCGCTGCAATCGCTGAGCCTGTTGAACTCGCCGTTTTTGCGTGAGCAGGCCGAGCACTTTTCCGCACGCCTTGAGGGCGAAGTCGGCGATGAGACCTGCGAGCGGATCGATCGCAGCTTCTTGCTGGCTTATGGCCGAACGCCCACGGACGCGGAGCGCGAGGCGGCTGGCGAGTTTATTGACGAGCAACGCCAGACCTACGGCCAGGACGTGAAGCGAGACGAACTCGCCTGGACCGACTACTGCCAGATGCTGCTCGCCAGCAGCGGTTTCCTTTACGTGGAGTGATAGGGCGCGATGCAAACAGATTCCATTCGCGAAATCACCACCGAGCTCAGTCGGCGCAGCTTTCTGGGCCGCTATGCCGGCAGCCTGGGCGGGCTGGCGCTGGCGCATTTGCTGGCAAGTCAGCAATCGGCCCACGCTGCGCAGGCGGATTTAGCGCAAAGCGCGACGCACTTCACGCCGAAAGCCAAGAACGTGATCTGCCTGTTCCAGCACGGCGGGCCGAGCCAGATGGATCTGTTCGATCCGAAGCCGATGCTGGAAAAGTTTCACGGCCAGCCATACCCGTCCGGCGAACTCGAGATCCACTTCACGAACCAGGCCGGCAACGTCCTCGGCTCACCGTTCAAGTTCGTGCCGGCAGGGCAGTGCGGCATGCAGCTTAGCGAAGTTCTGCCGCACGCGGCCCGAATCGCGGACGACATCACACTCATTCGTTCGATGAATACCGAAAGCGTCGACCATGAAGCGGCCCTGCGGCTGATTCATTCGGGCAAGATCTTCGCCGGGCTGCCGACCTGGGGATCGTGGGTCACCTACGCGCTCGGCTCAGAGAATCAGAATCTGCCGGCTTACGTCGTGCTGGGTGATCCCGGCGGACTGCCGATCGACGGCACCAAGAACTGGTCGGCCGGCTGGCTCCCCGCGATCTTTCAGGGGACGCCGTTTGGTTCCGGAAAGTCGCCGGTGGTGAATCTCCAGCCGCCGGAAGGATCGACGCCCGCGGCGCGGCGCAACCAACTGGCGTTTCTCGAACAGCTCAATCGCGAGCATTTGAGTCGACACCCCGGCAACAGCGAGCTGGCAGCCCGGCTGGCGAATTTCGAAACGGCCGCGCGGATGCAAACGTCCGTGCCCGAGGTGCTGGACATTTCCGGTGAGTCGGCCGAGACCAAGGAGCTGTACGGACTGAACGAAGACGCAACACGCGAGTATGGCACGCGGTGCCTGATCGCCCGGCGATTGATCGAGCGCGGCGTGCGATTCGTGCAGTTGTTCCTGAGTTCGCAACCGTGGGATACGCACAGCAAGAACGCTGAAAGCCTTAAAGGGTTGTGTGCGAAGACCGACCGACCAAGCGCCGCGCTCGTCGAAGACCTGAAGCGCCGCGGACTCTTGGACGACACGATTGTGATGTGGACGGGCGAGTTCGGCCGGCTGCCGATTTCGCAAGGTTCCGACGGGCGCGACCATAACCGCCGGGGCTTTTCCACGTGGCTGGCCGGCGGCGGATTCAAGCGCGGCTACGTGCACGGCGCGACGGATGACTTCGGCTACGAGGCCGTGGAGAAAGTCGTCACCGTACACGATCTGCACGCCACGCTGCTGGCCGCACTGGGGCTCGATCACCATCAACTGACCTATCCACACGACGGCCGGCCGACGAGCCTCACCGACGCGGAAGTCACGGGCGCGAAAGTCGTGCCGGAGCTGTTTGCGTAACGAACGCTACAGCGTGGCAGCGTTTGACTTTCGCTTCTTTGCTTACGCTGGTAGTTTCCCGCACTCAGGCGGGTGTACCGCGACGCTTGCGACGCCTTCGCTTGTGAGCCACGGCCAAGAGCGTCACGGTGCCCACCCCGGCCAGCAGCAAACTCGACGGCTCGGGCACGACGTCAATCGTGATCGAGGAACCATAGAGTGTAAATGCCCCGGGCTGGTTGCGGACGAAGAGGTCAAACGAGCTACCGGTGCCCAGCACCACATAGGTGCCGAACGGCCCCTGGCCCAGCGGAGTCGCGCCTTGAAAAGTGATTTGATTCAAGGCGGGAGTCACCACGGCGTCGGCTGAAGTTAATAGTGTCAGCGTACCGGATGCCGGGACCGAGAGCGTGTTCTCCTCGTAGGACGTCAGAGTCTCATTCTCGGAGATCGTAAAGCTGACCGGCGAGCTGAATGTAAAGCTGAAGAGAAACGGGATGCCGATTGTCTGCGGCGTTCCTTGCAGGGCATAGAGACCCGTCGCATCAGGCGAACTTCCGATCGTCATGGTGTCAATGACGCCGCTGACAAGCTTGACGTTGAGTGTGCCCACAGGGCCGGAGACTCCCTCGACGTAAGCAAAGTTCTGACCGCCGGCGGAGGAGACTTGCGGAAGGTTGATGCCGGTAAAGTCGACAGTGCCGGCGTGGGTGTCGTCGGTCGCGATTAGCAGCAGAGCAAGCGCTAGGACCAGCATCGGCAGACATGCCGCACAAATGGACTGCGCACGAATCAATGTTTGGAACATGAGCGATCCCCGATTTGGTAAGAAGACCAGTGCCTTGCGGAGCCACGCGCGGCAGTATACTTGCCCTCAGAAGGGCGAACAAGCTAACGGCCGCCAGGCGCACATTGAAAATCAGCTCAGCGCTGCGAACCAGTCGTCGGCACCTTCGTCCTCTTCGGCCGAATCTTCGGTGTCGCTGAGCAAGCTGTCCAGCACGTCGAGCTCGTAGAGGACCGCGGCAGTGCTCGCGGTCGGCGCGGCGATCACCGTGATAACAGCCGGCAGGATCTCGAAGGCCTGCGCCTCGAACGTGGCTTCGCCCGAATCGAGACTCAGCGCCACGGCCACGGCATTGGCGTCCTCGGCAACCAGCGACGCCGCCAGCGGCGCGCCTGGCGGGGGATTCACCGGCATGAAGTACGGCCAGCTCGCCCGGGCGAACGTATCTACCACGCTGATCTGCGTCGTGAAGACGAAGTCGAAGCCGCTTAGCGAGGGGTACGTGAACTCGATAAAGAACGCGTGCGCTCCGCCGCCAGGCGGCAGGATTGCTTCCGCGCGGTATTTGCCGTCGGGCGAAGGAGCCAGATTACTGCTGGTCCAGGTTAGGGTGGTGAACGCATCGCGGAAATCGCGCGCGGTCGGGTTCGTCGCGCGCCAGACCTTTACGCCCGTCGGCGCCGTGACGGTCTCCGCCGTGATCTGGCCGTCCCAGCGTGTGCTCCAGGAGAACTGCGGCAGGGCGTGATTGTTCACCACGGCGTCGTAAAAGCTGACAATGCTCATGCCGGCTTGCACGTCGTCCAGACCGTGGCCGGTGTTCGGCATATAGCGCAGGTAGTTCTCTGTGCCGGGAATGTCGTCGAAATAAAACTGGGCCGAGTCGGGCACAAAGAACTCGTCGCCCGAGGAGTTCAGCAGCAGCTTGGGCATGTCGTCGAAGCGGCCACCAGCGAAATAGCTGTAGGGATCGACTATTCGCCCGAGTTCCACGCTCTCGGGCGTGAAGATTTCCTGAACGACATTCTGGTCGACATAGTCGTGAATTGCCGAGGAGAAGCTGCCGTAGAATTCATAATGGTGCTTCATCTGCTCGTCGAGATTCAGCACGTCGATCACGCCGGGGACGATGGCCCGGACCCGATCGTCGACGGCTGCGGTCAGCCAGGTGGTCCAGCCGCGCTTCGAAAAGCCGGTAACCAGGAAGTCGTCGATGCTTTCGGTCGGCCGCACGCTGGGAATGAACGACTGGGTGGCATCCATCGCGGCCACGGCGCTTTTGACCATCGGCAGCAGCGCCGGCCAGGTTTCGTTGCCCGGCGCTCCAAGGTTATCCATGAACTGGCGGAAGGTATAGGAGATGATCTCGTCTTCTGTCCGCGGATTGCCGGGGTCGCCGGTGAACGTGAGCGGCTGATTCGGCACGGTCGGCAGGATGACAAACACGCTCTGCATCATTATCGCCAACTGGGCCAGCAGCGCGTCGACCGAGGTCGGCGGATTCGCCCGCGTCGAACCACCATCGATGAGCAGCACGGCCGTTTCCTTGAGCGCGCCATTGGGCACGATGAGCTGGACCCAGTGCTGCCAGACCGTCTTGTTGACATCCGCAGCGCTGCGCCAGGTCTGGCTCTTCATATCGAGCACGTACAGCGTGTAGCCTGAACCGGCGACCGTTCGCGAGAGGGTGTAGCCGTAACTTGGGTCGGGCGTGTTGACGTAGTCTTCGAGCGCGGTGCTGCCGAGCGTATCGACATGCAGCGAGACGGGATTGCTGAGCGTGGCGTTGCCGGCGACGTCTTCGACGCGCGTGCGGACTTGTATGTAGTAGGCTTCGCCCAGTTCGTTGGTGGCGGGCAGGGCAGGGTCGAGCTGAAAGTAGCTGCGCCCCTCGTAAAGGTCGGTCGTGCCGTAATCGCGCTCCCCGAGGTCGTCAAAGTCGCCGTCGTAGTTCAGATCGACGTCCACCTTGACGATTGGCCAGGTCGTGGAGCCGGAACCCTCGACCGTCAGGTGCGGCGTGCGATCGTTGGTGAACGTCACGGCGCTGGATAGCGCGAGCGCCAGGTTGGCGTCGCCCGAAAGCAGTGTGAAAGCGACTTTACGAACAATGTTGCGACCCTGGGCATTCACCAGTTCGAGCCGCAGCTCGTGAGCGCCGTCGGCCAGTGGCCCGCCGCCCAGGGTGGCATAAACCGAGGCATCCACGGTCAGCTGTCCCGCGACGATCAGGGCCGTCACGTCCACGGCCGCGCCACCGTCGAGCGATGCGAAGATCTGATGACTACCGGTCGCGGTGATGTCGGCCACGACCGTCGGATCGCTGGTAATTCCATCGTTGTTCTGAGTTCCGCCCGGTGCGGTGTCGTTGGCGAGCTCGGCCGTGAGATCCAGGTTAATCGCCGGAATGTTGACGCGCTGGGTAATGCCGGCGTTGAATCGTGCGGCAAGCTGGTCGGCGGCCGACACCACACCGCTCTTGTCGTAGTCGAGCACATGGTTGACGCCCACGCCGATCGCGGAATTGAAACGCGCGGCCAGCTCATCGGCCGCGGTCGTGGAGAAGACCGTCGCCGGCGGGTTGACAAAGGCGTCGCCCGGACGGCTGCCAAACAGGAAAACGTCGGCCTGCTCGAGACCAGAGTCTTCGCCCCCCCGCACGATCACCTCCAGCCACTGGCCGCGCAGCGTGTCGGACGGCCAGGTGATGACGACGCGATCGGAACCGGCGACGCCGGCACCGCCGCGGACGGTGATCTGGCTGGGGGAGGCCGCCAGCGGCCAGCTAGCGTAGGTCTCGTCCGACGCCCCCCAACGGAACACGAAATCATCGGCCGTGAGATTCGGGTGCGAGCCGGTGATGTCGATCATCACGCCGTTAATGCCGCGCGAGTAATTCGAAACGTGCTCAGCGCCCGCCACGCCGGCACCGGGCAGGTACGCTACTTTGTCGGAGATCGCGGCGTCATCCCCGGCATTCGGGCCGGCGACCTGTCCGTCGAACTTGGACTGATCGTAAAACAGATAGCGCCCCACAACCTGCGAGGCGGACAGCAATCGCCGCGACTCAAGTTCTTCCAGCCGCAAGCGGCTCTCGCGCGACTTTGAAGAGATGCGGGCTGATTGCGTACGACGGGTCGTTCGGCGTTGCATGGGCGGCGCGGCTCCGGGGCGGGCATGGCAGGAGCACGAATGACCGGGGAGTGACGTCCTGCCAACGGCGCGTTCGGCTCGCCGGTCAGTATAAGCACAGACGAGATGGCCGGGACGAAAAACTGCGTAAAATCTGGCAACTTCCCTTGGCCAGAGGCACGCGCGTTCAGGGGAGCGCGTACGCCACGACGTAGTCGCCCAGCACGGTCCCCATCCGGGCGTGTCCGCCGGCGGCAATCACGACGAACTGTTTGCCGTCCGAGTCGGCGAAAGTCATCGGCGTTGCCTGGCCGCCGGCCGGCAGCTTGCCGCGCCACAGTTCCTGGCCGGTCTCCGTGTCGAAGGCTCGCAAGTGCCCATCGAGCGAGGCCGCCACGAAGGTCAGCCCTCCGGCGGTCGTGATGGCACCACCCAGATTTGGCGAGCCCCACGCGGCGGCTCGCGGCTCGACCGCCGGATCGGCCATCGTGCCCAGCGGAACTTCCCATTTGAGCTGGCCCGTGGTCAGATCGATCGCTGCCAGCGTTCCCCAGGGCGGAGCGGTGGCTGGTAGTCGTGACTCGCTGTGATGGAACACGCGACGAGCCATGCCGTACGGCGTACCCGCTTGCGAGGCGAACTCTTCGCCCAAGCGATTATCGCCGCCGGGCACATACTCCTTCCGCGGAATCAGCCGCACGATGCTGGCCACTCGATTGACGTTCGTCACCAGGAGTTGGCGATCGACGTCGATGCTCATCCCGCTCCAGTTGATTCCGCCCACGTTGGCCGGCGCCACCACCGTGCCGCGGACGCTCGCGGGCGTGAAGATGCCCTCGTAACGGAGTTTCTCAAACTCACGCTTGGCCTGGGCCTGGATTTCAGGGGTCGGCCCCCAGGGCTCCGCCTTCTGCAGTCCAAGTTGAGGGAGCGACGAGAAGGGCTGCGTCGGTGCGGCAACTTCGCCATCGACGTCCGAGGCGGGAACCGGCCGCTCCTCGACAGGAAACAGCGGATCGCCCGTCTCGCGATTCAGGATGAACACCTGGCCGGTCTTGGTGCCGACTGCGACGGCGTCAACGCTCTGGCCCTCTCGCCGTAAGGAAAATAACACTGGCTGAGCCGCGATGTCGTAATCCCAGATGTCGTGGTGCACGACCTGAAAGTGCCACTGGACCTTGCCGGACTTGGCGTCGAGCGCCACGACGCTGTTGGCGAAGCGATTGTCTCCCAGCCGCAGGCCGCCATAAAAGTCGGGGCTGGGGCAACTCGTGGGCAAGTAGACCCAGCCTCGTTCGGTGTCGGCCGAGATCACGCTCCAGACGTTCGCCGCGCCGGTTTTGTGCGCATGGGTGCCTTGCCACGAATCATAACCGGGACTGCCCGCTGCGCGCGGAATCGGATCCCACTGCCAGAGCAGCTTGCCAGTGCGGACATCGTACCCGCGAACCACGCCGGAGCTGAGGTCGAAGCGGCCGTTGTCGCCAATTGCGCTGCCAACGACGACCACGTCGCCAACGATTGCCGGCGGCGATGTGACCGTGTAGCGACCGGGAAAGGCGCGGGCAACGCCCGCCGCAAGTCGGATTACGCCGGCCTCGCCAAAGTCCGTGCAGGGCTTGCCGGTTGCCGCATCGAGCGCGATCAACCGTGCGTCGAGAGTGCCGAAGATGATGCGAGCCTCCCTTGGACTGCCGGATGATCGCCAACAGGAAACCCCGCGCGACGCGCCCTCGGCATAAGCCAGGCGCTGATCGAGTTGAGAATCGTAGCGCCACAGTTCCCTGCCAGTGGCAGCTTCGAGGGCGAAGACCCGGGCCGAGGCCGTGCTGAAGTACATGACGCCATCAACTACGAGCGGCGTGGCTTCGAAGGCCATCTTGCCCGCCAAAGAACTGCCAGGCCGGACGTGTTCGAGCTCGCCGGTGCGAAAGGTCCAGGCGGGCCTGAGCTGCGCGACGTTTTTGCGATGGATCTGTGAGAGCGGCGCGTAACGCGTGCCGCCGGCGTCTCGAGCGTAGTGCGGCCATTCAGCGGCGGATTGGGCCTGGACCTGCAATGGAACCATCAGGCTGCCAGTGAAAAGCAGGTATTGGAGCACTCGGACCATCATGTCTCTCCTCGGCAGCATCCGGCAAACGGCGTGGGATTCGAGCGACAGCTATACCGGGTTCGCAATGGGAAGGCCTGGATTGGCCGTTTAATTCCGCCCGGGAATTGCAGATGGGACAACATTTGTCATATCTTTTTTTCTGGTTAGCTCCGGCGCTGCTAATACGCGCAAACCTATTGACTGCAATAATTTGTGTATGTGCACGGATCGGCTTCCAACCTTGTGCGGTCAGATTTTTCGCTTTGGGCGAGATTTTTCGCTTGGAGATTTCCAAAACGTGTATATGCTCACGGTCATATCGTTAGGGCATTTTGTTCCCCCAGATTTTAAAGGCGCCGCTCATGACCCGGACAAAAATCTCCGACTCGCTCCTTGCGAAGGGGAGCGCTTTATTTTCAGTAGCCATATTCGCACTTCTTATTGGTGCCGTTTCACCAGTCGCAAGGGCCGCGACGCTTGAGATCCAGTTCACGGGTCTCGACCTCTACTACGACGGCAACAACATTTTCGACGGCGGTGTGCAAAACACTGTCCGGAGCGGTAATCCTGCCGAGGCAGACGCTCTGACTTCCATTCAATTCTTCCTGGACAACTCGCTGGTCCACACGATCAGCTCGGACGTCTTTGCCGACCTGTACATCTCGAACCTGGGTGCCATGCCCGCGGCAGGTGGCGTGATCACCTCGAGCGGAAACGGCAATACCTTCGGCATCGACCTGCTCACCAGCGACAACAATCCGGGCTGGGGCCTGGCGCTGAACATCGACACCATGCAGATGTTCTACACTGGTTCGCAGATCGCCATTTCGGTATCGGGTTTGGCCACTAGCATTCCCGTGCAGCTTCTGCCTCCAGGGCTGGAGTTCGATCCGAACGAACCACTCACCATCGTGATGAGCAGTGCCAACCTGAGCGGTGTCACCACCTCGGGCGGATTCGTCACCGCGATGAACGCGGCCGGCACCGGCAACGTGGCCGGAGTGCTCGTTCCGGAGCCAGGCAGCATGGCATTGCTGGCCATCGGCTTTCTCGGTGCGACGCTCCTCGGCTGGCGGCATCGCCGCAAGCGGTAGACCCTTGTCATAGTTGCCTTAACGAAAAACACAGAGCCTCGGGCGAAGGGTTTCGCCCGGGGCTCTGTTCGTTTACTGACAATTCGTCTTCCGCGTTTTTTGGCTACCCGCCGCCGGGCAACACGGTCTAGCTCAGGAAGGCCAGTTCCGGGATGACGTCGTTCAGCAGTGATGGCCTATCGCTCAGAGGGTCGTCGCCAGTAAGACTCGCGGCCGATTCGCTCTGCTCGTCCCAAAGCATCGATACGGCCCGATCGACCAGGCGCTCTTGGAGCAATCTCTCGCTCGGAACGGTCAGGCGTTGGTTCTCCGTCGAGGCGACTTCTGGAATTGCCGCGACGCGAGCTCTGGCACTCGCCACGGCGTTGGCATCCGCTTCGGCCTTGGAAAAGTCCGAATCAATTGCGATGAAACCGGTTGGTATTGCCGCAGCTGCCAGCGGACTTGCCTCGGCCGGCAGGGCGATCTGGATCCGCGGCAGCAGGCCGGGATTGTTGCGGGCGATCAGCATGTCGGCCGAACTGATCTTGCCGTCCTTGTTGAAGTCGAAGACATTCGCGACATTTAGACCGATCTTCGGCGTCGCATTGCGGGCAGCCAGTTCATCCGCAGCGCTAGTGACGAAGGCGGCCGGCGGCTGCGTGCTGAAGCTTTCGCCGACAAGGTTGCCGAAGAAGAACACGTCTGGCTCGGCGAGGCCAGTGTCTTCATTCGCTGCGGCGATCACCTGCAGGTAAGTGTTCAGAATCGCGCCGTCCGGCCAGGTAATGACGATGCGATCGGCCCCGCCGACGCCTTGGCCAGCATAGACCTGGATGGCCGACGGTTCGGGCGCTGCAGCCCAGCTCGCCGGATCATTGTTCGCCCCGATGCGGAAGATGAAATCATCCGCCGTGATGTTCGGATGCGATCCGGCCAGGTCGACCATGATGCCGTTGATGCCGCGCGAGTAGCTGGTCACGTTGGACGCATCGGCCAGCGTGCCGTCGGGGAGCAGGGCGTGTTTGCTGGGGTCGATGGCATCGTTGTCGTGGAGGTTTCCGTTGGTATCGTTCCAGTCGTACCACGAATTGTTGTAGAAGATGTGCCGGCCGGCCACGATGTTTTCAAATTCGCTGCCGAACTCAAACGCGCCAATATCTACCTGGCCGCCAGTGACGCGAGCGAAGCCTGCCGCACGCTGGTCGAACGGCACTGCACCCGAATCGAAATTCGGATCGCCGGCATTCACAGCCGGGCTATCGTCCGGCAGTGAATGGGTAAGCGTCGGTCCGCCGTTATCGGCCAGCATGGTATCGAGCACCGTGTTGATGTCGAGCACGCCGCCCGAACCGTCGCCCACGATGTTGCCGTTCACGCCATCGGTCAGGCCGCCGGCGGAGCCCGGATCGCCGATGAGGTTGTAGCTGCTCGCGGGGGCAAACGAGCCAGCGAATGATCCCAACTCATCTGCCGTATCGACACCCGGAAGTCCATTCAGGTTGCCGGCGACGATGGAGTTCTCGAGGACAGCGCCGGAAGAACTGTCTAGCAGGATTCCGCCACCTAGGCCGCTGCCGTCTCCATCAGCATCGGATCGATTGAGTGTCACGGTGCTATTGTGGACCGTCAGACTTCCGCCGATATGCAGCGCGCCACCGTTGTTGGTGGCGGCGTTGCCGCTGAGCGTGCTGCTCTTGATGTGGACCGCCGGAGTATCGCTGAAGACAGCGCCCCCATCGGTGCTCGAGTTGTCCGCAAGAGTGCTTCGTTCGATGATCAGGCTCCGGAACTCGTAGCCGATTACAAACACGCCTCCGCCACGAATTGCCGAGTTGCCAATAACGCTGCTTCCCCGGATAACGGCGGCATTTGCGTAGATGCCACCTCCCGATTGGCTCGCGACATTATTGAAGACTCGCGACGCGGTGATCTCCAGTCTGTCGCCGCCAGCGATCGCACCGCCATCGGCAGCAGAGTTGTTCCCCAGGTCACAATCGTTGATCAGCATTTCCGCTGCGGTGGCGATCGCGCCGCCGCGCTGCACTGCCACATTATTGGTGAACGTGGAACCAACAACCTCCGCATAGACTGAAGCATTGGTATGCAGGCCCCCACCATTTCTCGCAGAGTTCGAGTCGAAAATGGTGTCGATGATCTCGAACTCGCCAATTATTGCGCGAAACGCGCCGCCATCTTCGTTCGAAGAGTTGCCTGTAAGCGTGCAGTCGCGAAACGTTGACGGGGCGATTGCGTACGCATCGAGGAGGTGAACCCCGCCGCCATCTCTGGTAGATTTGTTCTGGGAAAGCACACAGTCCTCAACAAGTGACTTGCCAGAAACGCGGATGCCTCCGCCACCATCCCCAAACACCGTTCCGTTAGCCGAATTCCTACTGATATTAGATCGCAGGATCCGGAACCTGTACTCTGGATCAAGTTCGGGGCCTCCCTCGCTAAGGCTGCCAGCGCTGATCCCGCCAGCAGCCCACTGGGCGATGTTGTCAGTGACAACGCAATCGGAGACCGTCGCCGGATAGTTGGTCAGAAAGATAGCACCGCCATCACGCGTCGCGACATTGTTCGTGAACGAGCTGCCGGCAATTGTCGCCCAGCCTTGGTTATATACGGCTCCACCCGTGCGAGCCTGATTCTGGTCGAACTGGCTGTTGGAGATCCATAGGCGGCCGGCCTGCGCATCCAGAAACTGGGAAAGACCGTGATAGAGAGCACCGCCGGAACCGGCCGCTTCGTTCTCGAGAAACGTGCTGGCGAGGACTGTCAACTGGCTGTCGGAGTTATAGATTGCCCCGCCGGCGTTCGCCGAGTTCTTGAGCAGCGTCGTATTTGAGATCGTGGTTCGGTGGACGTAACCGGGAGTAATTGTCCCACCCGAGTAGACTGCTCCGCCGGCTTCGGTTGCGCTATTTTCGCTGAGCTGTGTGGAATCGACGCTGAGTCCGCCGACCTGTTTGTAGATACCCCCACCGAATTGGGCGGTATTCCCAGAGATGTTGCCTCCGGTGATGGTGAGTCCAGCATACGAGGAAGCAAAGATTCCACCACCATACAACCCGCCATCGTTACCTGTGACGTTTGTATCGACGAGTTCGAACTCTCCTCGGACCGTCAGCCCGCCACCTTCGTTTACCGCGGTGTTCTCGCTGATCGTGGAATCGCTGATCGTGCCGTCGCCGAAGCTATAGATCGCCCCGCCTCGACTGCCGGCGTGGTTCGACACCAATTCGCTATCGCTGATGGTGATGAGGCCAAAGGCCGGATTACTGATCGCGCCGCCATTTTCGAGCGCCGCATTGTGGGACAGGGTCGAGCCGGAAACCACCAGTTGTGCGTTGGCCGCATTGGAGATCGCGCCGCCAATGAGAGCGGTATTCTGCGTTGCCGCCGCATTCGAGAGCGATAGGTTCCCGGCATTGCGAATCGCGCCGCCGTCGGCAGGGAACAAGAGCGTGTCGGTTTCAAGGTTGCCGCCCGTCAGCGTGAGGGCCTCGATATCGACATCTGCCCCAGCGAGCACATCGAAGATACGATCGCCATAGCCGAGCTCGGCGTTGTACAACCCCGCGGCGTCGATCGTCGTATCGTCACGTCCGGCGCCGACGATCTTCAAGCTGCCGTTGTCCGTGATGTCGAGGTCGCCGCTCAGGCCGGCTTCTTCATTGGCTCCTTGCCGAGTGAGTGTATATGTGCCCGCGGCCAGAACAATCTCGTTGTCCTCGGGCGACGCATTCGCTGCGAGGATCGCTTCGCGGAGCGACGTGAACGCGTCGTTCGGGTCGACGATGTCTGCCGTCGTGTTGACCTCGATCACCGTGGCCGCAAGCAGGTGACGCGACTCGAGCGGCTCGATGAATGAGCGATAACGCTTCGGGGAAGTAAAGATGGATTTCCCCCGGGCCGCCGATCGGGCGGCGAGATAATTGCGCATGCCTCTTCTCCTTTTTTTGGCTGCCGCGGGATGTTCCGTCCCGCGAAAACCTTTTGCCCCAAGCGCGATCGTAGTTCCAGTACGAGCCCGCACCGGATAGCCTAACGCCCCCACTCGGGGAGGTCAACGGAAATCGTGGCAGATCACCGAGAAGATGGACCTGATCGGCACGCACTACGACCACAGACTGCGATCCAGCGTGCGGTAGTTGATCGCTTCGCTGATGTGCGCGGGCGAAATGGATTCCGCGCTGTCGAGATCCGCGATCGTTCGCGCCAGGCGCAGGATCTTATCGTGCGCGCGAGCTGACAGGCCGAGCTCGGTCATGGTCGCGCGCAAGAGGTTCATGCACGCATCGTCGAGCGGACAGAACGAGCGGATCTGACGATGCGTCATCCGGCCGTTGTGCCGGGTGGCGGTGCCGGCAAAGCGCTTGTTTTGTATGCGGCGCGCGTGGACCACCTGCTCGCGCATTTGCGCGCTGGAGGTGCCCGGCGTCTTGGCCGAGAGCTCGCGAAACGGCACGGCCGGGACTTCGATCTGAATGTCGATCCTGTCCATCAAGGGGCCGGAAATCTTGGCCATGTAGCGCTCGATTTGAGGGAGCGTGCAGTGGCAATCGCGGCGCGGATCGTTGCGATAGCCGCAAGGGCAGGGATTCAATGCCACGAGCAGCATGAAGTCGCACGGGAACGTCGTGCTGGAGAGTGCGCGAGAGATCGTCACGTTGCCGTCTTCGAGCGGTTGCCGGAGCACTTCCAGCGTGCGGCGATTGAACTCGGGAAGTTCGTCGAGAAATAAAACGCCGTTGTGCGAGAGCGAAATCTCGCCGGGCGTGGGCGTCGAGCCGCCGCCGACCAGGCCGGCTTCGCTTATGGTGTGGTGGGGCGCGCGGTACGGACGCGTGGCCAGCAGCGGCTGCCCCGGCTTGAGCAGACCCATCGCGCTATAAATGCGCGTCGTCTCCAATGATTCGCCGGCACAGAGCTCCGGCAGAATTGTCGGCACGCGTTTGGCAAGCATCGTCTTGCCGGAGCCAGGTGGACCGAGCATCAGGAGATTATGCGAACCGGCCGCGGCAATCGTCATCGCTCGCTTGGCCATCTCCTGGCCGCGTACGTCGGCGAAGTCGATGTCGTATCGGGCGTACTCCTCGAACCATTGGTTGAGCCGCGGGGGCGTGGGATCGATGTCGATTGCTCCGGTGACGAAGGCCACGGCCTGGGCCAGGCTGCTGACGGCGATCACCTCGACGCCTTCCACGACGGCCGCTTCGGCGGCGCTCGCGGTCGGCACGATCAGCCC
>JBGSKX010000259.1:0-6001 GCA_041741015.1 Pirellulales bacterium | reverse complement strand
CAACACGCTGGTCGCGATCAGCATCGGCCTGCTGGTGGCGAATGTCATTCAGCCGGGCCGCTGGGTCGACGCGCAGCCGCCGCCGGCCGGCGAGAAGGCTGAGCAGGCGAAGGACCCGCTCAGCATGTTCCTCGACAACGTGCCCAAGAGCATCCTCGGCCCGCTGAGTGATGGCGGCAGCGTGCTTTCGGTAATCTTCCTGGCCGTCAGCTTCGGCATTGCGCTCCGCCGGTTGCGGCATCATCAGCTCAACACGGTCGACGACCTGGTTGCCGTTGCGCTCCAGAGCCTGGTGATCATCCTGCACTGGATCATCGACGTCATCCCGCTGGCGGTGCTGGGCATCGTGGCCAGCATCATCGGCGTGAGCGGCTTCGGCGACTTCGTGGCCCTCGGCGGTTTCGTGATCGCAGTGCTGATCGCGCTCGCGCTGCAGGCGACGTACTACCTGGTTCGGGTGTACTTCGGAAGCTGGGTTCGGCCGTGGGACCTGTTGCGCGGCACGCGAGACGCGCTGGTGATGGCCTTCTCGACCAGCAGCTCGACGGCGACGATGCCGGTCACGTATGCCTGCCTGCGCGAGAACGTGGGCATTCGCGAGGAATCGGCCACGATGGGCGCGCTCGTCGGCGCGAACTTCAATAACGACGGCACCGCGCTCTACGAGGCCATGTCGGCCCTGTTCGTCGCCCAACTGCTGGGTATGGAGCTGTCCATCGGCCAGCAGTTCATGGTCGTGTTGACCTCGGTCGTGGCGTCGGTCGGCGCGGCCGGCATTCCCGAGGCAGGCCTCGTCACCATGACGCTCGTCTTCAATGCGGTGGGTTTGCCGGTCGAATACATCGCCATCCTGCTCACCGTCGATTGGTTCCTCGACCGCTCGCGCACGGCGATCAACGTGATGGGCGACCTGAACGTGAGCTGCCTGCTCGACGGCAAGATCCCACCGCCCGAGCGACTCGTCGCCGAGACTTTGCCAGCGGCGGAAACAGAACCCGCGCCAGAAGCGCCTTAGCCCGGCATGTCGCCGATCGTCGGATCGGCCTCAAGGCTCGCAGGCAAGACTCGGTCAGATTCTTCAGTCGGTTCGCCGTGCACGCGGCCTTCCTCGGCGGCTTTTTCTTCCTCGCGCATCGTTGTGAGGAACGAACTACCGACCAGGCTGATGAACGTGCCGAAGATCCCAATGCCAATAACCATCGTGACGATTGCCACCAGCCGCCCGCCGACGGTAATCGGTACGACGTCGCCATAGCCGACTGTCGTCAGCGTGGCGAACGACCACCACAGTGCGTCCCACATGTGCTTGAAAACCTGCGGCTGCGCGTCGTGTTCGAACTCGAACATCGCCAGCGAACTGGCGAGCAGCACGATGACCGCCACAAAGCCGACGACCGCCAGCTCCGGAGCCACACGCCGGAATCCGTGCATCACGTTCTGCAGCGCCCGGTTGTAGCGGTACAGCTTGAGCAGCCGTAGCATCAGAAACGCCCGGATCATCTTCAGCGAACGAAAGCCGGTTCCGAGCCCAACCAGCACGGGCAGGATGGCCAGCAGATCGATGATCCCCAGCACGGTGACCGGATAGCGCCAGCGATTGGCGGCGGTGGCCCAGCGGACGATGTATTCGAACAGGAACCAGGTGAGCAGGATCCGCTCGTTCCACTGCCAGAACGTGGCGCCGGCATCGCCCCGCCGCTCCTCGGCTTCCATGAACAGCACGACGATGCTGAAGAACACCATCGCCTGGGCGATGTATTCGAACCAGCGTCGGACGGTCGCTCGTTGCTTAGAGGTCATCGCTGGCGATGCTTTGGTTCAGGCCGGTGGCCAGTGGCGGGAGTTCATAGGCGGATAGGCAACAGTAGCTTCCGTGGCCGGCCTGCATAATCGGCCTAACCGGCCCTGCGATATTGTGGAGCGGGCAGCGGCTGGGGCATCGGCAGCGGCGTCGAGTCGGCAACGTCCCGGATGTCGCCGTCGCGCATGCTGGTTAGAAACGAACTCCCCACCAGGCTGATGAACGTGCCCAGCACGCCGATCCCCACCAGCATCGTGCCGACGGCCACGAGCCGGCCGGGCGCCGTGATCGGATAGATGTCGCCGTAACCCACGGTGGTGAGCGTCACGAATGACCACCACAGGGCGTCGCTCAAATGGCCGAACTTCTCGGGCTGAGCTTCGCGCTCCAGTTCGTACATCGCCGTCGAACTCGCTATTACCACGATGCCGGCCACGAACCCGACCACGCCCAACTCGCGGCGGACGCGGCGAAACCCGTGCATCACGCGCTGCAGCGCGTCGTCGTAGCGATAAAGCTTCATCATCCACAGCAGCGGCAGCAGTCGCACGAACTTCAGCGACCGCAGGCCCACCGTCAAGCCAACCAGCGAAGGGACGATCGCGACCAGGTCGATGAACGCCAGTAGCGTGAAAGGGTAGCGCAAGCGATTCCGCGCGTGCTTCCAGCGAAATACATATTCGCCGCAGAAAAGAGTGAGCAGCAGGCGCTCGTTCCAGATCCAAAAGCTGCTCGCGGCCGGCGCCGCCCCGCGCGAGACAAGTTCCGCCTCCAGATAAAACACGACCACGCTGTAAATCACGAGCAATTGCCCGCTGATCTCGAACCATCGGCGGCCGGTGGTGGATTCGGGAAGCATGGAGGCGGTGTGGGCTGGGACGGGGAGCGGTATTCAGATCGCTACAAGAATGACAGCGGGCGGCGGAGAATATCGCGAGCGGCCCGGCGGTGAAAGGCGAACTCTGCCGGCTCGAACGCTTACAGCGGCATGCTGGCGCTGCTAGCACGTCAGCGGCGGCAACCTTTGACAGCGGTTTGCCGCCAGAGGAGTCCGATAGCTAATCATGCGCAGGGCCCACGGCAGGATGCCGCGAAACGCCCAATCCCCGGCGCAGGGAGGGAATCCATCATGCAGAGCGGACCCACGCCTCGCTTCGTCGTGCACAAGTTGCCGCAGCCCGCGGCGGCCGATGACCCCAAACGCATCCTGCGGCGTTTCGTCGCACAGGTCGGCGGAATCGAGAATGCCCGCCGGGCGCTCGACTTCCTGGCACTTCTCGAAGGAGTGCACGACGAACAGAGCCGAGAAGCCGCTTAGCAAACGTCACGAATCGAACAACGTCCCCTGCGTCTTCATCGGTTCACTGGTCGCGATTAACTCCGGACCCTCGCGCCGCGCACTGTTCACCGCCGTGCTAACCGGATGCATTGCCATCGCTTCGGCCGGAAACGGCTTCAGCAGTGGCGTCAGCTTGTCAGGGTCCTGCTGATCCTCATCCAGCCAACGGGCGTAGTCCCCTGGTGCGAGAATCACCGGCATCCGTTCGTGCAGCGGTCGCAGCAGCTCGTTGGCTTCGGTCGTCACGATCGTACAGGAATCAATCGCCAGTTCGCCGTGCGTCCAATGCTCCCACAGGCCGGCGAACGCAAACGGCCCATCCTGCTTCAGATGAATGTAAAACGGCTGCTTAGGCTTCGCGCCCTGCCGCCACTCATAAAACCCATCGGCCACGATCAGGCAGCGGCGCTTGCGAAACGCCTCGCGGAACGCCGGCTTCTCGGCCAGCGTCTCGCTCCGGGCGTTGATCATTCGCCCGCCGATCGCAGGATCGTCCGCCCACCGTGGGATCAGCCCCCAGTGCAGCGGAACCAACTCCCGCTGGCCCTGCGATGACGACTCGCGCACGACAAACACCTGCTGCGTGGGGGCGATGTTGTACCGCGCCCGCCACTCGTCCCCCACGAGTGCCGTCGGCGCGAGATCGAATGCGTCGGCTACTTGCCGCAGTGGAGTTCGCAGGGTAAAGCGTCCGCACATATTCCAACCCCTCCTGGCCAGGCGATGCCGCTGCCGAGAATTGTAGTCGGGTCTTGCTCGCGCGGATAGAATCGCTCGTTCTGCAAGGACTCCGGAGATCGACGATGCCGACGCTGGCCCGAATTCACCTCTATCCCTTCAAATCGCTTGAACCTGTGCGAGTCAGCGAGGCGCGGCTGCTGCCCACCGGTGCGCTCGAGCACGACCGCCGTTTCGCCCTGGTTGATGAACGCGGCGCTTACATCAACGGCAAGCGAACGAGCCTGGTGCACGCCCTGCGTACGCACTTCAACCCGACAAGCGGTGAGTTCCGCGTGCGCGTCGCGGGCTCTGACGACGAGCATTGTTTTCACGTGGACTCGCAGCGCGAGGAGCTAGCCACCTGGTTCAGCCAGTACTTCGAAATGCCGGTTACGATTCTGGAGAACACCGACGGCGGCTTTCCCGACGACTTGGAGCTGCCCGGCCCGACGGTGATCTCCACGGGCACGCTCTCGACCGTCGCGAGCTGGTTTGCAGGCGTCACGGTTGATGGCGCACGCGACCGCTTTCGAGCGAACCTGGAGATCGCCGCCGGCGAACCGTTCTGGGAAGATCGCCTGCTCGCGCCGGGCATGGGCGCCGTTCGGTTTCGCATTGGCGAAGCCGAACTGCTGGGCATGAACCCCTGCGCCCGTTGCATCGTGCCGACTCGCGACGCTGCAACCGGCACGCCCATTCACGGCTTCGCCAAAGAGTTCGCCCGGCTGCGCAAAGAGAACCTGCCCGCTGGGGCGCCTGCCGAGCGGTTCGACCACTTCTATCGCCTGGCCGTGAACACGAAACCGGCCGCCAGTCGCCCCGTCGTGATTCGCGAAGGGGATGTCGTCGAAATTCTCGGCGTCGCGTAGCTGCCCATGCGTCAATTCGCCGGCGCGGCCCACTGATCGCCCCAGCCGCGATACAGCTCGCTCAGAAACGTTTCCCACTCCTCGCGGGTGCGCGACGTGGGAAACGGTTGCGGCCGCACGGGCTTCACATCCGACCAGGCGACTTCGAACTGCCCGTCGGCCGTGATCTGACCGATCCGCGGCGTCTTGAAGGCATGCAGCGTCTCGGGACAGATCGTAATCTCACCCTCGGGCGCGGCATACTTCTGACCGCGGAAGGCTGTGCGAATTTTCTCGGCCTCGCAACTGCCGGCTTTCTCAACCGCCGCCGCCCACAGCTTCACGCCCACGTAGGCGGCTTCCATCGGGTCGGTCAGCGAGCGTTGGGGACCATACTTATCGTGGAAGGCGGTGACAAACTGCTGATTCGCCGCGCCGCCCAGCGCTTGGAAGTAGTTCCACGCGGCGTAGTCGCCGGCCATGGTGGTCGGATCAAGCCTGCGCAGCTCCTGCTCGCCAACCGAGAAGGAAATCGTGCTCACCACGTCTGGCGTCAGCTTTGCTGCACGCAGTCGCGCGAAGAACGGTACGTTCGTATCGCCGTTGATCGTGTTGAGAATCGCGTCCGGTTTCGCGAGCGCAATCTTGTCCACGATCGGCTGCACATCGAAGCTACTCAGCGGCAGGTACTCTTCGCCGACGATCTCCCCACCCAGCTTCTGAAGCTCATCGCGAATGATCGCGTTGGCGGCCCGCGGGAACACGTAGTCCGATCCGACCAGAAAGAACTTCCGCTTCTGCTTGAAGGCGAACAGCCAGGCGAGCGCTGGTGTGATCTGCTGATTCGGCACCGCGCCGAGATACACCACGTTAGGCGATTCCTCCAGCCCCTCGTACTGCACAGGGTATACGAGCAGGTTGTCGTGCTGTTCGACAATCGGCACGATTGTCTTCCGCGCGGCCGATGTCCAGCAGCCAAAGATCGTGCAAACTTTGTCTTCGGCGAGTAGCTTCTTAGCCTGCTCGGCAAAGACTGCCGGCTCGGAGCGGCCGTCGCGCACGATCGCCTTGACGGGTCGTCCCAGTACACCGCCGGAGCGATTGAGCTCCTCGATTGAAAGCAGTGTGGCATCGACCACCGGCGATTCGCTCTCTTCCATGCTGCCCGTGAGCGAATGCAGAATGCCAACCAGAATCGGCGAACCGGTCGGGGCGAGCGGAAGCGCACCGGGGATTGAGGCAGAACCTGCCGCCGGGTCGCTGTCGCGCAGCAGCGTGAAGCCGCCGATGCCC
>JBGSKX010000258.1:0-6643 GCA_041741015.1 Pirellulales bacterium | reverse complement strand
AGGCCGCCGCTGCCAGGTGGGCCAAGTATCGCGCCCAGCAGGCCGCCGCCAAGAGGTAACGCGCGCGGGGCCACGCCCGAAAAATTCTTTCCGCCGCGCTTGATTTTTATGCTTGCGTGCTTACCAGCGACCGATTAAGATACCGTGAGTTGAGCGGCCAGCCTTGACCAGCCAGCCGCTATGGAAGTGAACCCCACAATCTGAAAGGCAATCACCATGCTGCACGCCGCCCTCCAAGCCGCCAGCCGCAATCTAGACCGCGAAAACCGCCGCTTGCACGTCATCGCCCAAAGCCGCGTGAACACGCTGGCCAGCAGTGAGACGCACAACGAACGTCGCGCCGCTCGCATCATCTTGGCGCTGGCCAAGCGGCACGGCCTGCCGACGCGCCAGGTAATGGAATCCCGCGAGCTGAATTCCGCCCGCCGCTTTTACACGGTCACCGGCGAATTGATCTAGTTCGCGCCCCGTTCCGCCCCTCTTTCATCCTTGTTTGCCGCGCGCGCCTGACTCGCCCGCGCGGCGGAAAGTGAATCCACCATGCAAACGCTATTCGACGCCCCTGCGATCACCCGCGGCGCTCTCCACGAACAATACCGCCCGCGCGATTGGTCGGACGTTGTCGGCCAAGAGAAGGCGCTGGCCAAGATTGCCACCATTCGCCGCCGCGGCCTGGCAGGCCGGGCCTACTGGATCAGCGGCCAGAGCGGCACGGGCAAAACGACGATTGCCCGCCTGCTGGCCGCCGAGGTGGCCGATGATTGGTGCATTGAAGAGGTTGACGCCGAAAGTCTCACCCCCGGCCGCGTGCAAGAGCTGGAGCGCCAGAGCAATAGCCGCGCACTGGGCAAAGGCGGCCGTGCGTTCATCGTGAACGAAGCGCACGGACTCAAGAAAGCAACCGTTCGCCAGTTGCTCGTAACCCTGGAAGGGGACCGCGTGCCGGCCCACGTCGTCTGGATTTTCACCACTACCACGGACGGCCAAGAATCGTTGTTTGAGGGCTGCGAAGATAGCGGCCCGCTGTTGTCGCGTTGTGTCGCGCTCGCCTTATCACGTCGTGATCTAGCCAAGCCGTTTGCCGAACGGGCCCGCGCCATTGCCCAGGCGGAAGGGCTGGACGGCCAGCCGGTGGAGCGCTACGTCAAGCTGCTGCAAGCGCATCGCAACAATTTGCGGGCGGCGCTGGCGGCCATCGAGGCCGGTGAAATGCTCGAATGATCGTTCGCCCGCGCTGGCGCAGTTAACGGACTGCGCCCGCCCGGCCGCTCGCCTGGCAGCATGTCAGACGATCGGCCCGGCGTTTTCGAGCGGACGCACTTCGCCCCGCTGGCGCTTATTCGAGTGACCCGCGCCGCCTTGACCAGCGGCGCGGGCGGAAAGTGATTCAACCATGATTGCAACGCTCACCCAATCGACGGGCGGAACGCTCACGAATCGCCGCACGGCCTGGCAACAGCTATCCGGCCGACTGGTGCGCAACGAAGACGGCCGCCCCATGACCAGCGGCGAATTGATCGAAGCCGCCGGCCTGAATTGGCAAGTCAGCAAAGAAAAGCTGCAATTGGCCAGCAACGGCCGCGAAGTGCGCGGCGCGTTCGGCCTGGTCCGGCAAGATACCGGCAACGTCCTATCGGTGGTCGGCAGCGACTATCAGCCGCTCCAGAATTCCAAGGCGTTCAGCTTTCTCGATTCGCTCTTGATGGACGGGATTATGAAGTACGAAGCCGCGCTGACGATCAAAGGCGGCCAGTGTCTGGCGCTAATTGCCCGCCTGCCGAGCGTCGACGAGATTGCCCCGGGCGACATGCAACAGCGCTATTTGCTGCTCACCAACTGGCATGGGGGCGGATCGATCGGCATCACGCCAATTAGCTTTCGCGTGTGGTGCGCGAATCAAACCACGCTGGTGATGGAAGCCGGCCGCCGCGCGAGCTGCAAACTAAAACATTGCGGCGATCTGGACGCAAAATTGACGATGGCCCGCCGCGCCCTGGCTCGCATCGATCGAGCGTTCACGCAGTACACGGACGACGCCCGCCGGCTGGTGGTCGGTCACACGCGCGAGCAGGCGGCCGACTATATCCGCGAGCTGTATCCGGTAGCCGACAATGCAACGGAGCGCGTACGACGCGCCACGGAGCGCCGGATTGCCCAGGTCCGCGAAGCCTGGCTGAGTCCCGCCCAGCGGGCCGATGGCGTGCGCGGCACGTGGTGGGGTCTTTATAACGCGGTCACAGAAGCGATCGACCACGCCCGTCCGGCCCGTCAATCGCGGAACGTAACCGAGCGGCTAGAGAATCGCTTCGTGGCCACCACGACGGGCGAGGGCGCGGAGTTTAAAACCCGCGCGTTTGAATTGGCTATTGCCATGAGCGCTTAAAGCGCGATTGGCCCGCGGCGGCCCGCCCTGCGCGTTCGTAGTTGAGCGCAGAGAGCGGGCCCGCCCGGCCGATCGCCTGGCCTGGCCCACGACGGACGAAGCCCATAGCGGCCACGTCCACGACGGGAGACAGCAGGCGGTCGGCCCGGCGATACGGCCGAGAAACCAGCGTTCAATTTTTAGCGAAAGGAAACCGATGCGATTCCATCCCCACCACTGCCCCGAGTGCGGCAACATTGCCAAAGGTACGGCCGAGAACGTCCCCGGGCGTTGTAATCTGGCATTCGACGCCGAGGGTAACGCCGAGTATGACGACACCGGCACCGACCTATTCTGGGACGGTGCAGAAACCGACGTCGACGGAAACGGCCGCGTGCTTCTGCTGTGCTCGAACGGGCACGACTGGCGGGCCGATTTCGTGCCGGAGGAGGCGCAAGCATCATGAGCGGACGCATCAGCATTCGCCCGCTGACCTATCGTGGGCGCGAGGGATTTTCGCTCGCAGGTGTTGACCCCCAGGGGCGTGGCGTGCGTATCTTTTGCCAGACGCGCGAAGGGGCCGACGCGATCAAGCAGGCCATTAAGGCCGGCGACTCCCAGCGCGTCAGTCAGCTACTCCGCAGCGGGAAATAGCCCTCTACGGGCGTACTCCCAGCGTTCAATTTTCGACCCTTTGTAACCTTGTTTGTTGCGGCGCTGCTTTGACCGGCCGCGCCGCGGAAAGTGAGACACACACCATGCCACGTTTTTCGATTCATGCCGGCCCGCCGGCCGACGCCCAGCGCTACAAGTCACTTGCCTGGACCATCGAGCCCACCACCTCCACGCGCTTGATCCTCAAAGCCTGGCGGGGCCGAGCGAAGAAGCCTTTCGCCCATTACTGGTTCAACGATCAGGCCGCGGCCGACAAATACCTGCGCGAACAGCATGAGACCGAGGACGCACGCGAACGTCAGCAGGCCAAGCGCCAGGCAGAGATTGCCGAGCGACTGGCCGAGCAGCTCCGATTGATCCAGGTCGGCACGCTCCTCTGCGATTCGTGGGGCTACGAGCAGACGAACATCGACTTTTACGAAGTCGTCGCCCGCCGCGGCAGCATGGTCACCGTGCGTCCCATCTCACAGAGCAGCGTGCCCGGCAGCGAATCCAGCCACGGCATGGCCGACATGGTCTGCCCGGTCCCCGGACACTTCACCGGCGAACCGTTCACCAAGCGCATCACGGCCTACGGCCTGAGCATGAAGCACGGCACGGCCAGCGTCGTCGATCCCTGGGAGAAACACTATCGCAGTTGGTACGCCTGATCGCAGCGCCCCTGCGAACCGCCAGTGCTTTCAGTCCTTCCAATCAGGGCAGAGCGCTGGCGGCTGCTGGCCTGCTTCGATTCGCCCCTACTACTCACGGAGAATCTGACGATGGACGACACGTATCGCAAAACCGAGCTGCACAAGGCCCAACAGGAGCTGGCCCGCTGGCGCGAAGCCTACCAGAGCCAGGCGGTGTTCAACGCGAAGAAGCGCGAGGCGGCCCGCCAGATCGAGTTCTGGAGCGACAAGGCCGCGTTCCTCTCCCACGCCAGCTAGTCGCCTCTACGGGCGTGTTTCCAGCGTTCAATTTTCAACGAAAGGAATTCTCCTCATGCCCTATCTAAAACACAGCCCCGGGCCTTGGATTCGCCAGACCGCAGGACGCATCGTGAGCGCCGAGGCGAGCGATCCAGCCGATCCGCTCGATCCGCTTCTGATTGCGATCGTGCGAACTGGGCTACCAATGTCGACCCAAGACGAGCTTGGCTGCACTGGCGGTAACGAATGCCTGATTGGCGCTGCACCGGCGCTGCTTGCAGCTTTGCGCGGGCTGGTTGATTGGTATGACGACGATGGAGGATCGCGCGGGATCAACACGATGGCCCGCTTCGACGCCGCCCGGGAAGCCATCTTGAAAGCCACTGGCGAATAACTACCGCCTGCGCGGCGAGCGGTCGCGGGCCGCGACACCCAAGGCGGCTCGCAAGCTCGCCTCTACGGGCGTACAACCAGCGTTCAATTTTTCACGAAACGGTGAATCACATGAAGACGATCGAAGCCAGGCGACTCGCCAGACGCGGCTCCTACCAGGTTGAATCCAAAGACAAGTGGCTCGCGTCACAGCGTCGATTGGCCCACCACTACGCCGAGAACGTTCAAGACTTGCGGCGCGTGATTGAAGTCACCCGGCAGGTGCGATTTTGGGGAGCCGAGTATACGATCACGCCGCGGCTGGTCACTCGGCCGCTCGGCAACGGACGGCAGTTGATGACGCTGGTGCCACTCAACACGCGCCCGAACTTCTACGTGGCTCGTGTCGACGATCGCTGGAGCTCCAGTAACTACGATTCGGACGCTTTCATCGACGAGGGGCTGGACGACCTCATCGACCTCATCGAGGAGCAATTTGGGACGTGCGATTTTGAGTGCTCTGAATGTGGTGAAGCCTGGCATTCGACCAGCGACTGTGCCTGCCAGCAGGAGCGGCAGTTTCCAGCGCTGGACGCCAGCAGCGGCTATTGTTGGAACTATCGCGACTGGCCCGGATAGACACGGGCGGCGTGTTGTTTTTTTCGGGCCCCTCTACGGGCCCCAAACCCGCGTTCAATTTTTTACGAAAGGAAAACCAATGCCGAGCCGCCGCACGACACCCACCAACAGCGTGAACGACCAGGAGGCGATCGACGAGATTGCCAAGCTCGCGACGAGCAAGCGGGCGATCGCGTTCGTGAAGGGATTGAAGGAGTATTTCCGTCCCGCCGAAATCGTGCTTGTGCTCCGCGCCATGCAAAAGTCGTGGAGTCTCGATGATCGATTCCTCTCGGACTTCCGCCAAGAGATCGCGATCTTGCAGGCCGAGAACGAGCGACAGCGGGCGGCCCTGCAACACGGCCTCACGTGCCCAGGCGGGCACGAGTTGTCGCTGTGCAGCTGCGTTCAGTGCGAGGATTATCGCGAGGCGGCGGGCCTGCCCCGGCAAGCGGCCTGTGACACAGCGCACGTCGCCTCGAAGCTTGGGGCCGCCAGCGTTTGACCTCTGGCCCGTGGCTTGTCGCCTCGGGCCTGTGTTATACTTGCGTACTGTGTTTGCCTGCGGCCTTCGCGGCCGCGGGGAATCACTTCCACCGCCAGGGTCCGGTGCGACTCGTCATCGCGGCCGGCAATCTCCGGATTTGCCAGCCCCAAGCTGGATCCTGGCGGCATTATTTTCAACAGGCGACAGGCTACCGGCCACAGACCCGAGTTGGATTTCATGTTAGCCAGGCTTGTCTATCACCGGCTGGACGAGAACGGATTGCTAGTCGCCGAAATCAAACTTGCGGACGGCGTCGAGATACGCCTGGAGACCTTGCCGCGGGTTGGCGAATCGATCGAGCTAGGCGGTGAGCTCCTCGAAACGCTGCATGCCGCGGAACCTTCCGCTAGGCCGCATCGGCTGTTCACCGTGACCAACATCGTGCATCGTGTCGGCACGATTTACCCAGGGCCGACCATTTACTTGAGGTTGTGATGATCCGTCTCGCGTGCGATGGTGATCACGAGCTGCGGCGGCCAGCCAACTGGCCGGAGCCCGTACAGATCATCATTATCGAGCCGATCTCCGCCACCGACCCCGCCGGTTACGTCGCCCACTGCCAGTGGCTGCTGGCGCAGGTCGTCGTCGCCAACCTCGGCCTACCGGCCCACATCTTGCAGACCACCTGCCCGGGTCCACCGCCACACACGGAGCTTCGCAGCGATGGCTGATGCGTGGCGCTCGCCTTCCTTTGCCGGTAACGTGGCGATCGTCGCCGCAGCTCTCTACGGGCCCCAGGCCAGCGTTCAATTTTCGACGTTTTTCGCGGCCACTGGTTTACCCGCACTCGAGCCGCCCGCCCAGCGTCTGGCCATCTGGATCCCCGACGATCCGGACGAGTCGACGAGTGTCTGGACCAGCCTCGAAGACGAGGACGACGGCGACGAGTAGGGGCTGCGCCAACGGCGCTTTTAAGCCTCCCGCGCCAGGCGGACACGTAGCCGGTGGGCGCCAGACCACAGCCGGTGCTCGCGCTGGCTGGTCGAATGCGGCCGGTGCAGCGTGACGACTTCCACCCCGCCGGCATCGTCGATTGCCAACAGCCCCACGCCCGCGTCCAGGAACTCGGCGCCAAGCTCCTCGCCGCTCACCCGCCAGGCAACCTCGGCCGGCAGGGCCGCATAGCTGGCGAGCGTGAGGGCCCGATTGTTGCGGGCC
>JBGSKX010000257.1:0-9011 GCA_041741015.1 Pirellulales bacterium | reverse complement strand
GTGCGTGGCCGCGGCGCGAGCGTTCAAGCCGGACGGGCTGATCGGCCTGGGCGGCGGCAGCAACATGGACCTGGCGAAGATCGCGGCGGCGGCGCTTGCGCATGGCGGCTCGCCGCGCGACTACCTGGGTGAAGACAAGGTGCCGGGGCCAGTTCTGCCGCACATCGCGATTCCGACGACGGCCGGAACGGGAAGCGAAGTTTCGGCTGCGGGAGTGTTCACCGACGAAGAGAACCACATCAAGGCCGGCGCGATGAGCAACCATCTGCGGCCGGCCGTGGCCCTGGTCGATCCGCGGCTGACGCTAAGCTGCCCGCGAAAAGTGACGGCCGACAGCGGCATCGACGCGCTTACGCATGCGATCGAAGCCTACACGGCCGTGGATTTCCAGGCATTTCCGTTGCCTCCGGGTCAGACATCGGTCTATCAGGGCCGCCATCCGTTGGGAGACTGTCTGGCCGAGACCGCCATCAAGCTGATCGGCGCAAACCTGAAGACGGCGGTCAAAGAACCGCAGAATCTGGCCGCGCGTGAGGCGATGTCGCTGGCCGCGATGCTCGCGGGGCTGGCTTTTTCGAACGTGGGTGTGGCGCTCGTGCATGCGCTCGAATATCCGATTGGCGCGGTGACACACTGCTCGCATGGCGAAGGAAACGGCCTACTGCTGCCGTACGTGATGCGCTACAACCTCGCATCTCGCCTGAAGGAGTTTGCCCAGATCGCGGACTTGCTGGGGGCCGATACCGACGGGCTCAGCGAGCAGCACGCGGCGGAGTGCGCGATCGGGGCGGTCGAAGAACTGAACCGCGCGATTGGTGTTCGCTCGCGTTTGAGCGAGCTGGGAGCCAAACGCGAACAGCTTCCGGAGTTTGCCGAGAAGGCGCTCGGCATCGCCCGAATTGTGCGTGTGAATCCTCGCGTGCCGACCGTGCCGGAGATAATCGAGCTGTTGAATGGGGCTTATTGATCGAGCTCGCGTACAGAACATCACCCTGCGAGGAGAATTCTGCCATGCCACGCCATAGCCGCCGCGAGTTTCTGGAAAGCCTAGGATTGGGCACGACGTTGCTCGCCGGCTACTCGGCCACTGCGAAAGGCTTTGCCGCGCACGAAACCATCAACGTCGGCTGCATCGGCACGGGCGGACGCTGTCGGCACTTGATGCAAGCGCTCAAGGAAGTGCCGGGGGCGAAGATCGTCGCGGTGTGCGACATCTGGGATCAGAACCTGGAAACGGCTCGCACGCTGGCCGAGCCCGGCGCCTTCGCCACGAAGGATCATCACGCCCTGCTCGCCCGGGCGGACGTGGACGCGGTGATCATCGCGTCACCCGATCATCTGCACGTGCCGCTGACGATTGACGCCTGTGCGGCCGGCAAGGACGTGTACTGCGAAAAGCCGCTGACGCACGAACTGTCGGAAGGCGCGGCGGTGATCGAAGCGCAAAACAAGCATCGGCGGATCGTGCAGGTGGGGACTCAGCAGCGGAGCATGCCGCAGTTTCAGAAGGCTGCCGAGATCGTGAAGTCCGGTCAGCTCGGCGAGATTCACAAAGTGCATCTCACCTGGAATCGGAATCAGCCGCGGTGGGCAAAGGACAAATATGACATCTCGCCGTCGTCGGTGGATTGGAAACGGTTCCTGGGCGGTGCGCCCGAGCAGCCGTTCGACGAGTATCGCTTTCGACAGTGGCGATGGTTCTGGGATTTTGGCGGCGGGATCTTCACCGACCTGATGGTGCACCAGATCGACATCGCACACTGGCTGCTGGGACTCGATCATCCTCAGACCGCCGCCTCGATTGGCGATCACTTCAAGGCGAAGGATTTGTGGGAAACTCCGGACACGGTGCAGACGTTACTGCATTATCCAGAGAAAGGCACACAAGTTTATTTCGAAGGGACGTTTGTGAATGCCCGCAACGCGGCGATGCTGGAGTTCATGGGGAGCGAGGCGACGTTGTATCTTGATCGGGGGCGGTACGAGATCCATCCCGAGCGGAACAAGAAGATCGCGGCGAGCGAGAAGATTCTGGGAAGCGGTCCGCGCGGGGCGGATTTCTACGACCTTCCGAAGGGGGAAGTACTGCACCTGGCGAATTGGCTGGAGTGCGTCCGCAGTCGCGCGAAACCGAACTGTCCGGCGGAAGTGGGTGTGAGCGCGGCGTCGGCGGCCCACCTGGCGAACGCGGCGCTGCGGAGCGGACAGGTGGCGCGGTGGGAAGGGTGACGTGAGCGCCTCTCAGAATCGTCTAGAATCGATTTGATAGTTGTAGGTGCCACGGGCGAGATGATTCCGAACCGTGTGGAGACACAACGACGATAGTGCGCCGCGCTCACGGCCACCTGTGGCATCCAACCCCACCGGCGAAGCCGGGGGTTGACGTGCTAACGTGTGAGCAAATGCGTTTTCAGGATGGCCAGACAACTGGGAGCATGAGTGATGCGGCCCTCATTGACCATTTGCAGTGCTTCGAAAAATGGTACGTGGCGGCATTGAATCTGCTCGGTGCCTTCACGCTCGGTCTCGCCAAAGGTCAGTCCGCGGGCGAGGTACAGCCGTTTCGGTGAAACGACAACCGACGTGAACGGGTCGCACACGCCCAGATCCACGAGTTCGTTGGCCGTGATGCCGAGCTCTTCGCGTAGTTCGCGGCGTGCGGCGGCTTCGGCCGATTCGTCTGCGTCGATCCCGCCGCTGACGACCTCGAGCGTCATGCGGCCGACGGCATAGTGAAACTCCTCGGTGAGGTATACAAAACCTTCATCGTCGAGCGCGAGCACCGAGACTCCGGCCTTCAGCCGGACGATGCAGTGTGATCCGGGATCGCCGTCGGGGCGGATCACCTCGTCGCGAGTGACCTCGATCCAGGGGTCGCGATAGACTTCGCGCCGGGAGAGAATCGTCCAGGGACCGTGTGGTTGCGGTTCACTCATAGGTGGGCATCTTAACAGGGACCGCCGCGCGGGCGGAGACGAATTGCCGCCCTTTCGTGGCCCCGCTTTCCGGCAAGTCTATAATGCAGCTCGGAAGCCAGAACTCTCAACCATTTCTTGATAAGCATAGGGAGTACGAAGATGCCGACACGAAACGCCAGCGCAAAGTGGGAAGGCGATTTGAAGAGCGGTAAGGGAACCATGAAACTCGGCAGCGGCGCCTATGAAGGGCAGTACTCGTTCGCCTCGCGATTCGAAAACGGAACCGGCACGAATCCCGAGGAGTTGATCGCGGCGGCCCACGCGGGATGCTTCACGATGGCGTTCAGTAATGGACTGTCGCAGGCCGGTCACGTGCCAACCAAAGTGGAAACCACGGCCAAAGTGCATCTGGATAAGACCGAGGCGGGCATTGGCATTCCGCGAATCGACTTGGTGACCGAGGCGGTCGTGCCGGGCCTGGATGAGGCTAAGTTTCAAGAACTGGCGCAAACGGCGAAGAAGAACTGCCCGGTCTCGAAGCTGCTCGCTGCAGCCGAGATCACGCTGGACGCGAAGCTGGTGAAATGATGCGTTAGGGATTAGGGGTTAGAGGTGTCGCACGCTGCCGGCGTGGTTTATCATCACACGATCTTCCACGACCGACCGGTTCGAGCCTCCAACCCAAGCTTGCCTGCCGTGCCTGCCATCTCGTCTGAACGACCCGAGATCGGTCCGCGCTTTCCGTGGGATCGCATCGGACTCATTGCCGGTCCGCTGGCGATGGTCGCGTGGCTGGCGCTGGGCAATTCGCCGGGGTTGTCGGCAGAAGCACATCGCCTGTGCGGCGTACTACTGCTGGTGATCATCTGGTGGCTTACCGAGCCCGTGCCGATTCCGGTGACGGGGCTGCTGGGGGTGGCGCTGGCCGTCGTGGTGGGCGCGGTGCCGCGCTCGGAAACCTCGCCCGCGATGGAGCCGGTTCGACTGGTGCTCGCGCCGTTTGGCAATCCCACGCTGTTCTTTCTGCTGGGAGGCATGTTCATCGGCCGAGCGATGAGCCGGCACGGGCTCGATCGGCGGATCGCGCTCAACCTGCTGGGCGCGCGCGGCGCGGTCCATTCACCACTGGCGCTATTGGGCGCGGTAGGGCTGGCGGTGGGGCTGCTATCGATGTGGATCTCGAACACTGCCGCCACGGCGATGATCTATCCGGTGACGCTGGGGATCATCTCGGTGTTGGCCACCAGCCAGGGACCGGCCGGTGAAGGCTTTTCAATAAGTGGGTACGCCACCGCGCTGCTCTTGATGACGGCCTATGCTTCGAGCGTGGGCGGCATCGCCACGCCGATCGGCACGACGACGAACGTCGTGGCGATGGGATACTTCCGCCAGGAAGAGTTCTTCGGCCGCGCGGTCGATTTTGGTCGTTGGACCCTCGTCGGACTGCCGATGGCCGCGGCGCTCGGCTGTGCGCTGCTCATCTGGATGCGCATGATCGCGCCGGTCGAACGGCTCGACTTGGCCGCGGTGCGGAAGTATCTGGCCCGCGAGCGGGCTCAACTCGGTCGCTGGTCGGCAGGCGAATTGAATACGCTGGTTGTGTTTCTAATCGTGGTCACGTTGTGGGTGGCACCAAGCGCGCTCTCTCTCGTGGGAGCGCACGGCGCGTCGGAATGGCTGCACCGGCATTTGCCTGAGGAGATCGTGGCGCTCATGGCGCCAGTAATTCTGTACTTGCTGCCGGTCGATTGGCGGCGGCGCGAGTTCACACTCGTGCCGGAAGACTTCAGCCAGATCGACTGGGGCACATTGATGTTGTTCGGCTCGGGGCTGGCACTCGGCGACCTAATGGTCCGGAGCGGCCTCGTGAATCACTTTGCCGACGGCGTGCTGGCCCAGTTGGGAAGCGTCGAAGTGTGGTCGATCACGGCCGCGGCGATCGTGGGCGGAATCGTGCTGAGTGAATTCACCAGTAACGCGGCCGCAGCGACGGCGTTGATCCCGGTTGTGATGGCCGTCTCACGCCAGGCGGGCGTCGATCCGATTCCGCCGCTGATGGGCGTGACGTTCGCCGCGAGCTTCGGCTCGGCGCTACCGGTTTCGACGCCGCCAAATGCAATCGTTTATGGTTCCGGACTAATCCCTTCGCGGCGGATGATCGCTGCGGGCGTGGGCTTCGACTTGGCCTGCTGCGTGGTGATCTGGCTGGTGCTGCGGGCCGCATTTGCGCTGGGCTGGTCGCCATTTGCGCAAACCTGATTCCGCCGGCGCTTACCCGTCTTTTCGCTTGAGCTTGCTTTCGTTGTCCTTGATGAACGAACGCAGATCATCGGCAAAGTTCAGCAGCCGATCCCATTGCTCAAGATAAAGGGTGACGGGCATCCGCTGCAGGCCATAGACGCTGACGGCGCCTTTTTCGCTGACCTTGCAGTAGAGCTGCCCGCGTTTGGGTGTCTCGATTTCGGCCAAAAGCTTCGAAGCTTCGTCGACTGCCAGTTCGCCAGCCGCCAGTTTGGAGAGGATCTCTTCCTTTTTCATCGCGCCACTTTCATTCAGTGGGTTGGAGTTTATGCTACACGTGCGTTGACCCGCCGCAGCATCGGACTGAGCTGCTGCCCCGGCGCGAACCCGCTCGCTGGGCGATAGGCCAGTTGCACGTCAATGTTCTCCCACAACACGAGCTGATCGGCAATACGCGTCATGGCGCGAATGTCGCCATCTTGCGAGACAACGAAACCCAGCGAGCCGGGCTTGTCGAAACAATAGCGCATCATGGCCCGGTGGCGCGTGCCGAACTGCGTCAGCTCACCGGGGCGCATCATCTTGGGATTGGCGTGCGAGTCGCGGGCAATCGAAATATCGGAAAGGTGATTGTCGGTACGCACCTCGACGCCGAAGCCGTGCACCACCATCCGCCGATCGAGGAGTACAAAGCCGTCGACGCAGGAAAGTGAGGCGATGAACCGCACCGCGCCGAGCACTTCCTTCATCCGCGCGACCAGCTCGCGGTCGTAGACATTCTCGCCTTCGATCGCGTAGGGCAGGATCGCTTCGGTGGTTTCATCGTGCTTCGACTGACCGGGCGCGGCAAGCTGGCCGAGCAGTTGACTTTCGACCATTCCGCGCAGCGATTTGAGTAGCCGGTCGTATCGAATCTTGTATTTGACGTTCAGCCCGTCGAGGTTCTGCTGTGGGGTGATCAGCAGGCCGCCGCCGTGCCGGTAACGCTGGATGTTCATGAGCGTGCGGCAGATCGCGTTGATCCAGCGCATCAGCAGTTCCGCTTCGAGCACTTCAGGGGCGATGTGCTCGGGGCGGCGACCGGCGGTGTCTTCGAGATAGTTACGCAGATAGCTGACGAGTAGATCGTGAACCGGACCGGCCCAGAGCACGTCGTGGTACTCTTCGACGAGCGTGTTTTGCTCGAGGCTGCCGATCAGCGTGTCGTTCTGATAGACCGAGATGTTTCCGACACCGGTGATGGTGGCTTGAAACAGTCCCGGCCTGGCCGGCGTCGAGGCGGCGGAGAGCGTGATGAACTCGCTGTGGCGCGGCTCCTGATCGACCATACCCCAGATGTAGAGTTTGTTTTTCTTGTCGCGATAGACGGCCAGCGACGAGACCGCCGGATCGGCCGCGCGGGCCAGCTTGGCCAGCGTGCGAACGTCGAACGGCAGCGGCCGCTCAAATGGGACATGGCTCCAGCAATCGGCCGGCCTGCGGACTCCGCCGACGTTGCGTTCATCGGGATCGACGTAATTGACCGTGCAGAGAATCGGGCGGCCTTCATCTGTTTTCAAGCTGGCAAAGTAAAGCGTTTCCAGCAGACGGGTGAGCACTGCCTCGGGCGGAGCGCCACCATGCTGACTGCGCAGCCGGGTGGCCACGAGTTTCGCAAGATGCGCTGGATAGTGGGTTGTACGTTCCATCATTTCCGCGTGCCGCCCGACGGGAATGCTGCTAGCAGAATCAACAGGAGGGCCGCGGACTATCCCGGAACGAAGCGGACCCGTCAAGAGCGATCCAGCGCGATGCACGCTTCGGGCGGCAGCGGCGGGTGCTTGCATGCGGATTTTCGCCCGTTAGGCTGGAGTGGGGTTCGCCGCTGGAAAACGTGTCGAAAACGGTGCCCCAGGCATTGGCGGAGACTTCAACATGCGGCGCGCGGCGGCTTGGCTTCTCATCGGCTTCGGGCTGACACTGTCCACCGGTCTGTTTGCAGCGGAACCTCGGTCTCGCACCGAGCAGGTCGAGTTCACTGAGAAGGCTCCGCTTTTTGACGCCGAGGGGAACCTTTCGGCCTGGGGCTGGGCCCGCCGGGCGAACATGCAGTACGACCGGTCGCTGATCCCCGCGGCACGGCAAGCCCGCGTGAAGGAGTGGGAGCATTACACCGTGATGTCGCCTGAGTTTACTCTGGGCGTGACGCTAGCCCAGCTAGGTCCGCTCGTGCTCGCGAGCGCCGAGCTGATTGATTATCGCGATCAGTCGATCGCTGCGGCCACGTTCATGAGCGCCGGCCGGAAGGACAAGTCGATTTTTCCAGTCGATCCCTACGGCAACACGCGTATCGAGCGCGGGACGGACTTCGTCTCAATGGAGTTTTCGGGCGATAAGCGGCGAATTAAGTGCCGGTTCAGCAAGGGCCCCCTCAGCGTGCCGTTCGAGGCGGAGCTGACGCTGGCGGATAGTCCAAGCGGCGACAGCGTGGCCATCACGCGACCATTTGAAGGCGAAGGACAGTTCTTTTACGAAAACAAAATCTTCGGTATGCCGGCCACGGGATCGGCCAAAGTAAACGGCCAGAGCTACACGCTGCCGGCCGGCGCTGCATGGGCGATCTTTGATTGGGGACGCGGCAACTGGCCTGCCGAGTCGAAGTGGTTCTGGGGGCAGGCCGCCGGCAAGGTGGGCGAGCGGCAGGTGGCGCTGAACCTTGGCTGGGGATATGGGGACGATTCGCGCGGGACGTGCAATGCAATTCTGGTTGACGGCAAGCTGCACAAGCTCGACATTGTCGACGCGAGGTTCGATGAGAACGACCGGATGCAGCCTTGGCAGTTCACGAGCATGGATGAGCGTCTTGCACTGGACTTTACGCCGATCTACAACCAGCACAGCAAACAGGACGTCGGCTTTGCGAAGGCCGAGCTGCACAAGATTCACGGACGCTACACAGGCACGTTGGTGCTCGACGACGGGACCAGGCTGGAAGTCAAGGATCTGCTGGGCTTCGCCGAACACATGCAGCAGCGGTGGTAGGCGATCCTGCGAAACATCAGTCTGCCGAAGCTAGAGTGTGACGTGCTTGGCCGGCTCGCGAGACTTTCGTGACGGCCGAGGCATCGCCGCCATTGCCGCCGGCTGTTTTGTCGAGATCCGGCTGATCTTGGCGCCGAGCTGGTTGAGTTTGAGCGGCAAGTCGTCATAACCTCGCTCGAGATGCCCGGCGTCGTGGATGACAGTGTCGCCTCGGGCCGCCAATCCGGCGAGAACCAAAGCGGCCGTCGCGCGCAGATCGGTGGCGGTGACTTCGGCGCCCGCAAGGCGGTGAACGCCTTCGACCAGGGCTAAGCGATCGCGGCGCTCGATGCGCGCCCCGAGCCGCGCGAGTTCGGCCAGATGCAGCGTGCGTTCTGGGAACACGTCGTCGGCAATCACACTCGCGCCGTCGGCCAGAGCGAGCAGCGCCATGAACTGGGCCTGCGCGTCGGTGGGAATACCGGGATAGGGCCGAGCAATTAAGTCGACCGGCAGCGGGCGATTTTCGGCGTGAAGGGTGATCTTATGGTTGCCGACGGCAACGAGAGCGCCGGCCGCGGAGAGCGCTTCCAGCACGGCAGAAAGGTGCGCTGGCCGGACGTGCGTGACCGAAACCGTGCCACGCGTGATGGCCGCGGCTAGGAGCAGCGTGGCCGCTTCGATTCGGTCAGGAATGACCTCGTGATGGGCGCCGCATAGCCGCTCGACGCCACTGATTTCGAGCGTGTCGGTGCCGAGCCCCTGAATGCTTGCACCGGCGGTGACCAGGAACCGTCCGAGGTCGACGATCTCGGGCTCGGTGGCGGCGCCGCTGATGATGGTCGTTCCGCG
>JBGSKX010000256.1:0-2290 GCA_041741015.1 Pirellulales bacterium | reverse complement strand
TGGCCAACACGCCGGGGCTGGCCGGCTCGCTGGTCGTGGGCGTGGCCGCCGCCAAGGCGCTCTGCCTGGCGCTCGACATCCCCTTGATCGCCGTCAATCACCTGCAGGCCCACATCTATGCCTGCCGCCTGGCCGCGGGGCGCGACGTCTTTCCCTGCCTGGGGCTGATCGTCAGCGGCGGGCACTCGAGCCTTTATCATTGCCGCACGCCGCTCGAATTCGACCTCCTCGGCGGAACCATCGACGACGCCGCAGGCGAGGCCTTTGACAAGGTGGCCAGCCTCATGGGCCTCCCCTTCCCAGGCGGACCAGCCATGGACCGCGCCGCGCAGCAGGGTAACCCCAAAGCGTTCGATCTGCCGCGCCCGCTGCTGGATGATCCCAACCGGCTCGACTTCAGCTTCAGCGGTCTGAAGACAGCACTCCGCTATCGGCTCTGCAAGCCTGGCGAGAACATGCCCGCCCAGCCGCTCGCCCCTGAACTGGTGAGCGACCTGGCAGCCAGCTTCACCGCCGCCGTGGTCGATTGCCTGTGGGGCAAGACCGCGCTCGCCCTCCGCAAGACCGGTCTCAAAACGCTCTGCGTTGGCGGCGGAGTCGCGGCCAACAGTGCACTGCGCGCCCGTCTGCAAGTGGAATGCGAAAGGGCCGGCATCGAACTGTTCATCCCGCCGATGCGGCTCTGCACGGACAACGCGGTGATGGGCGCCATCGCCGTCGAGCGTCTCAAGGCCGGGCTGTTCGAATCGCTCGACCTGGACGCCTTTCCGGGCCTGTTGCGTCCGGCGAGCCAGAAGTAGACGCCTGCCGCAAATGCAATGAGCTTAGCGACCCGCGGGATCGCTAAGCTCACGCTGTTGTCGCTGCGATTCGAGGTCGCCTAGTTCACGTTCGGCGTTGGACCACCGCCCGGCGGTACGGCGCCCGGTGCCGTGCCACCTTGCGGCGGCGTCGAGGTGCCCGTGGTGCCTTGCACCAGGTTGAACGTGGTTACGCTGCTCACGCCGCTGAACGTCGGAATCGGCGTGATGCGAACGTACCGGCGATCGGCCGAAACCACGCCCGAGACTCTCATCTGCGTACCCGAGGGGAGCACGGTGATCACCGGTTGATAACCCACGGCCTGATTGAAGGCGGGCCATCCGAACATATCGCGGCGCGCCGCCGCCAGGCTGGCGTTGGCGCCCTGCGAGGAGTTCGCCGTCTCGTTGATCTGTTGAGCCAGAATCGCATGGTTCACGGCCAACTGCGACTGGGCGGCATTGGCCAATTGATGCTCGGCCAGCGCCTCCTTGCGGCGTCCTTCGGGCAGATCAAACACGATCATCGCGTCCTGGTCGCCCACGACGATCTGCTCGTGCATGTGCTTCTCCTGGGGCGTGCCATAGTGCGCGTACAGGTCAACCGTCACTTTGCCGGCGGTCACCTTGCCCCACACGCGGCGAATCGTCGCGCGATAGGTTCCGGCGAAAGCTTCGGGGCACTCGTAGGTCTCGGTGTGAACCGACTCGGCCCCCAGTTTGCCGTCTCCGGTCGCTTCGCCCAGCAGCACGCCGCCATCGGCCGTGCGCGGATTACGGAACGTGCACACCTCGCCGGACGGTCCTTCGACCATCACGTCGACGTCAGCGTCGCCCGTCCAGGTAACCTTGACGATGCAATCGCGGACCGAAGCCTTATCGAGCGCCGCTTGAAAGACCTCGGCGGCTTTCGTTTCATTCTTGCGCTTCAGCTCCGCGATAGCGCCCGCGGCCGCTCGCTTGGCTTGCTCGACGACTCCCGCCTTGCTCTGCGGCCAGGCCTGCTTCAGGATGCCGAGACTCGACCAGCGAATCCCCTCGGCGTCGTTCAGTCGCTGCGCCAGTTGCAATCCATATAGATAGGGTTCCGGCCGCAACGGCTCGGCAATCGAGACTTGCTCGAAGATCTGCAAAGCCCGGCTCTCAAAGCCCGTGCGAGCCAGGTACTGCGCGACGTACATCAGTTCGTCCGTCGACTGGCTGAAGTCGATGCCCGACATCAAGGCTCGTTCGACGTCGGCCGCGGGGCGACCGGCGGCTTGCATCGCCAGCGCCACGGCTTCGTACATCCAGGGCTGAGGATTGCCCGTTCGCAGCGCGGCTTGAATCAGGCCCAACGTCTCGTTGTATTTCTTGGCTCGCATGAGTTGCCGCACGGTCTCGCGGACATCGGCGTCGCGGACCTCGGGGTTGGCGGCCAGGTACTTCGCCCAGGCGGCCTCGGGATCGGCGCCTGCCGAAAGCTGCAGATTGATCGCCTGGGCCGGCTT
>JBGSKX010000255.1:0-7920 GCA_041741015.1 Pirellulales bacterium | reverse complement strand
CTTGGGCAACTGCCTGGCGGGCGGCTTCCGAATGCCGGCGCTCGCCGTGACTGGTGGCAATGTGCGAAGGTTCGCTGCCGCGGGCGATCGTGGTCGTGGCCCCTGCTCCGCCGACCGAATAAGTGATCTGCTGGATCACTCCGTCGAGATCTTGCGGATGCAGGCCGGCAACCTGCACCTGCCGCGGCTCGGGCTGCGTGTACTCCTCGAGTGCGGCGTCGATGTAGTGATCGGCCGCGGCGTTGGCGTCGTCGGCCGTGCTGGTAACGCTGTCCACCAGTCGCGGGTCGGTGCTGCTGGTAAGGGGCGAGGCGTACGTAGCTGGGTCGTAAGTCGGCACGTGCGTGACCACGAGCTCATCGCGGCGAATGTACTGCGGACTGGTGCCGAGCAAGCCACCGGTGGAACGCTGGTGAATGTGCCGGGCGAGCGCCAGCGTCTCGGCGTCGCGCACCTGGCACTTGGCGCGAAGCACGAGCTGCGCCGGTGCGGGCGTGATTTTTGCCTCGGTCGGCGTGCTGTTCTGGTAGACCGGCTCGCTGAAGATCACGAGGCCGCGGGCCGTGTCGAGCGTGAACCCGCGATTGTAGAACGCCGATTTGTACGTCCCCTCGGTGCCTGAGGCTGGCGGCGAGTTGCCTTGAACCGCGAGCGTGGGAAGCGTGTTCGCCTGATCGTCGAGGCCGGGATACCAGACGCCAAACACCGCGGCAGGCAGCGGCACAGCGTCGTGATTCTCAACCGCGGTGACGACCTGCTCTTCGAACAGCGGCAGAACCTGTTCCAGTCGCGTGACCAGACCGCCGCTGGGGCCATCGTAACCGGGAACTCTCACCGGCACCTTGATGCGGTAGTAGCGGAACACGCTTTTCGTGGCGAGCGAGCGCAGGCCCGTGACGTCGTCTTCGGCCTCGTTCGTCGAGAGGTCCGAGAAAAGCGGCAAGTCGACCGAGCTCCACCCGCCGGCCGGCTTGTAGCTCAGCTCGTCGATCGGCTTGAGCGTATCGGTCGGGTCGCCGCCGGCGGTCTGATCGCGATCGATGCCAACCGCTTCCAGCGGAAAGTCGACCTGAAAGAAACTCGGTCCGCAAACCACGGCAATCGAATCGGGCTTTTCTGGCGGATCGATCGTCAGGCTGTCTTCGAGCAATGACTCGGACGGCAGCAATTCGCCGGTGCCAACGCGCACGATCTTTACCGTGTTATTGAGCGCGAGCACGATGCGGCAGCCAAGGTTCTCGCAAAGCTCGGCGAGCGCTTCGGCCGGGTTGTCGTAATCGTGCTCCACCGGCGGACGCGTGTCGTTCGGCAGCGCCGAAACGTCGTAGCCCGACTCGCCCATCGCATCGAGATAGAGCTCGGCGAGTTGCTGGGGCGTACGCTCAGTGTCGGCCACCAGGCCCGAGCCGGACGAGCCGGGCGGATCGCCGTTTTGCAGCGTGGCGTTCTCGCGCCAGACGTTATAGCGCCCCGAGATCTGCCCGAAGCGCCACTTCCAGCGGCGATCCAGCAGCGTGATGTGCCAGAACTCGCCGCTATCGCTGCGCTCGTACGAGCCCTGGTCGGCCTTGCAATCGGGAAAGTTGATCGTGGTCGTACCGATCGTGAACGAAAGCGTCCCCGACTCGGGAATGGTAAACAGTTGCGGGGCCATCGTGATCCGGGCGCTGCTCGGAGAAATGCCGTGACCGAGCGTGATCGAGGCCGAGATGATCTGTTCGATCCCGGGATAGGAAGCTAAGCCTTGCGGAGTGCTCATGCTGGCTCATGGTCGAATGGAGTGAAGCGGAAGCGGAAACGACGTTACTCGGGCCAACTGGTGGGCAAACCCACGAGCGGCGTGGCCGACTCGAACTGATAGGACCAGGTGACGCGGAACTCGGTGAACGTGGTGCTGTCACCCTCGCCCATGCGCTTGGGAAGCTCATAGTGCAGTTCGCGCAGGTTCACATGCTCGGAGGCGGGCCAGAGCGGCGGCGCAGGCACGGGATAAGCGTGCATGCCGACGGCTTCTCCCGACTGTGTGGCCCGGTAGGGCGTGTACTGTCTGAGAAGCTGCTTGATGGGCAGGCCATTGATTGGCTGAAGGTAGGCAAACTGAGGTCCGCCACCGGAGAAGTTCAACCGCTCGTGCCAGGCGATGAGCGAGGCGTCGTCGTCGAGCACTTCGGCTTCGAGAGCGATCGAATAGGTGCGGAACGTGGAATACTCGGCCCCCTTCCCTTGCGGAAAGCTCGGTGGCACGACCACGCGGACGCCGCCGTTCGTGGCGGCGCTGGTAATCTGATGCGTCGAAGGCGTGCCGTCGTCGAAATAGAAGCCGACGTCCTGCCCTTGAATCGAGTAGGCCGCCGCCAGTTCTTCGAGCGCGGTGGTGAGCGCGGCGGGGCTTTCGGCCTGCAGGCGGCCCTGGAGATCCCACCGCTCACGCACGCCACGCAGAATGGCCGCGTCTGCAAAAATGCCCTGCTTGTTGATCACAACCGAGACTTCGCCCGAAGCGTGCTGGTAATCGCCGTATTTGAGGTACATGGCTGCTCCGAATGGATTTGGGAAGTAAGAGGGATCACGGCGTCGCGTCGTGCGTGACCGAGAGCTCCGGCGTCGTGCCCACTCGGCGGGCGATCATCTCGAGGTTCAAGAGCAGCTCGCTGCGGCCGGGGACATTCGGACTGCGGTCAGGAACTTGCAGCGTGGCGAAGTTGAACGTGGTCTGGTAACCGGTCGGCGGCGTGCCGCCGAGCGCGTTGGTGAGCTTGAGGACGCCCGCTGCACCAGCCAGAGCCTGGGCGTAAAGCGCCGTGGTCTCGGCCGCCCAGGCATGCACCGTGCGAAGCGTGATCGCGCGATCCCCCTCCGGAGCGTTCACAATTGTGAGCGAGTTCATGAAGCGGTCGGTCACCAGGCTGTTGTCGATCGCCAGCTCGAACTCGCGGACTTCGCGCACCGCCGAGGCCAGCGTCAGCTCCAGGTCGGAGAAGATGTACGGCGGCGCAAGACTGGGCGCGAGCGTGGGGAACGTGCCCGCCGCGCCGACCGTTTCACTTTGCGCGACCAGATCGAGCGCGAGACGCAACAGTCCGCCTTGCGTGCCCGAGAGCGTGGCGCGGTTCACCTTGCAGCCGGCATAGGTGAAGACCTTGGCCACGCGATCGACGACGAGGGTGAAGCTGGGGAGCGTCTCGGCCAGGTTATAAGTATTGCCATCGGCCGCGGCGCCCAGGATGCGTGGTAGCCAGATCGCCAGGTCCTGCGGCGTGGGCTCGAGCACGAGCTGACCGCTGACGGTGTATGGACCCTGCCGGGCGTCATTGGCCTGGTGGCTGCGCGTGCCGCGGAGGCCCGTGCGTTCGACGATCATGCCGCGTTTGACGATGCTCTCGCTGACGAACACGAAGGCTTCATCGACGGTGACGGCTGTGCCGTAGACGGATTCGTTCTTCGTACCCAAACGCGATTGATGCCCCATCGAGGCGGTGGTCGGTGCCATGTTGACCCTCGTTTGTTGAAAGTGGGAAGGTTAGAATCCGCGCGGTTCGCGGCTGGTGAAACGCAGCCGGATGGCGGTGTTAAACAGTTCGTGTTTCCAGCCGTGCTCATGCGGTCCGTCGTCGGGCTCGACCGCGGAGTTGATCACCTCGGGCACGCCTGGCAGCCGCTGATTGCGAAATGCCCGGGCGATCTGCTGCCGCCAGAGCAGTTGTCGATCGAGCTGTGCGACATCGGTGGGCTGCTGGTTGTCGCGATCGACCAGGGCGACCAGGACGTCGTAGTGCACGTCGTCCAGTCCGTTGGTGCCGGCCTCCGCGGGCATCGCCGCGCGTTTTGGAGCGACGATGATCGTCGGCAAATTTTCGGGAGCGAGATTGCGGGCAACGGGCACTTTCTCGATGATCACGCGCTGGGGCGCTACGCCCTCGAGCGCGAGCAGCCGAATGCGCGCCTGCACGGCGGCCAGACAGCGGCTGTGAATCGACTCGAGACCATCCGTCACAGTGAAATACACGACGTCGGAAACTGTTTGCACGCCGCTGGCGCTGGAAACTGCATAAGCCAGGTAGTGCCCGGGTACGAGCACGAGCGAAAGTTCGCCGGTGGGGTCGAACGAGCCCGCGGCCGTCCAGTCACCTGTGCCGAGTTCGCCGCTGAAGGCGCGCAGGTACAGAAGTGTGTTCGCAAGCGGCTCAACGCTGGTGATCGTGGCCGTCGCACCGCTGCCATCGGCGTGATCGACCATTGACAGCTCCGGCGGAGCGACGTACTCAATTTCCAGTAATGGTCGCTTGGCCGGCAGCGGATCATTCGACGTGTGGATGTTGACGAACTCGGATGCGACAGACTCGTTGCCCGAGACCAGCAGTTCGAGTGATCCGGAACGGAAGGCGAGCGCATCGATCACGAATGCCGTGACGTCAGGAAATTCGAGAATGGTATCACTTGGTTGGAGGGTGATTTCGACGCTGCCTGCCGGATCGAAATCGCCGCCGGGAGTGGTCCAGGGGTTCGTTCCATCATAGAGGTTCCACGTCGCGCCGAGCTCGGTCCACCCGGAGCGTGTCACCCGCCGAGCGCGAAACACCGCGCCCGCCGGGTAAGTGCCCGAACCTCTGGTCAGCACCAGTCGAGCGAAGAGGATGACGCTTCTCGGGGAAATGGTGCCCAGATCGAAGCGCAGCACGAAGCGGCAGTAAGTCGTGCCTTTGAAGATCGTGGTTGCGCCGACGATGCCGGCCGACTGACTGCCGAGGTTCACCGTGGCGTAACCGGCGCTATAGAGCGAGGTATCACCGCCGCCCGCACCGCCAGGCCACAGACTGAGTTGCACGGTCATGCCGCACCTCCTAACTGCACCGTGAGAGCGGCCAAGAGGACATGGATCTCGCAGCTTGCCCGGAGCACACGTGGCACTCGCTCGGCGCCGCTTTCGCCCGCGGGAACCGGGTCGAAGCCGATCGGCTCGTAGGCAATGACTCCCAGCGCGTCCATCCGCATGCGCTCGGTGGTCGCCGTGACACCGAGTTCCGCAAAGCCCTTCACGAGCGACTGGCCGACCGCCCAGGTGCAATAGAAGGCCATCAGGCGGAAGTAGACGAGTTCATCCTGGGCGGCGAGTGCCACCAGCCAGGCCTCGCCGCCGGCGGAGCACCAGAGGCCGAAGCCGACAGCCGTCGAATCCTCTCGCGCGATGTAGATTGAAAGTCCAGATGTCAGCAGTTGAGCGATGTAGTTTTCGTCGACCTCGTCCGCCGTGCTCCAGCAGGACGAACTGTCGAGCCGGCGCGCGTTCCAGATCGAGGCGACGATCGGGCAGTCTGTGGGTTCACATGCAGTGATCGTGAGCATGACTTGTACCAGCTCGTTAGGTGAATGGGGTTTAGACGTGACGACGGGTGACGACGCGCCAGACATCGGTGAGTGGCGATTGCACGGCGCTCAGGATCGTCCACTGCGCGCCGCTGATGTCTTCGATTGAATCGCCGCGGCGCGGCATGTTGCCGGCCAGGCTCGTGCCCGGCAGGCTCCAGGCCAGATCGGTCGATTCGATGCCGACCTGGCGAAACTCGGTTTCGGCGAGCGTGAGCGAGCCGCGTTTGGCGCCGGCCACGGTGATGCTAATGGCGCCGTGCAGCGTGACGGTTTCGGTGCCGTCGACGAGCAGCGCGTCGGCGGTGATGTCGGGAGCGAAGTTCATGGCGTGTATCCTTGCGTCGTGATTTCGATGGGCTCCTCGGCGGCGAGTTGCTGGTTGCACCAGTCGACGCGCCGCTGCAGGTGTTCGAGATACTCGGTCCAGGCGAACGACTGGCCGTTTTCGGAGTAGCTCGGCTTGCGTTCGGCCGAGACGACGGCCATCTGGGCCAAGGTGTTGGCCTTGATGGTTTCGAGTTGGGCGGTGCTAGTCATGGGTTTGGGGCTCGTGAGGAGGTGAGTGAAAGAAGCCGGGGGCGCGAGTGCGCGTAGCGGCTTGCGGGCAGCGCAGGCAGCGTCGAGATGCTCCGCAAGGTGGTAACGCACCCGCGGCACCCCGGCTTGACCGAGGAGCGAGACCGGTCCGCTCCTCGGGGCGTGGTATCAGCTGGATTAGGGGGACAGTCCCCTGCGGGGCATCATCCGGTGCACTTCACAACGAAGCGCGGGTTGAGCACCGCGGCCGCGCCGCGTTCGCTCGCTTTGAACCGCACGACGATGTCCTGGTTGAAGTCGGCTTCGCTGCCGGCCGCACTCTGGGTGACCGTGATCGGCCAGTTCTCCATGTAGGCGAAGGCCTTCTTGAAGTCGCCCAGGAACCACCACTTCTTGGCGTCGTCGGCCGCGGTGCCGGCGGCGATCACGCGCCGATACGCCAGTCGACTGTCGAGAACCTGGTAGTTCGAAAGCGGATTGGCCGCAAGCGTGGTCGTGGCGGCGCTTGCGCCGGTGAAGCGAACTTCCAAAGCATGGAACACGCGATGCGCGGCGTGCTTGTAGGCCGGCATCACCAGCACGGTGTTCGCGGCCAGCAGCACCGGTTCGCCCGTGTTGGGGTCGAGCATGTCGGCGAAGAGCTGCTCGGCGGCGTCCACGTCCGTCCAGTCGACGAGCTCGTTGTTCGTCTTGACGTTGATCCAGGGCGTGGCCGCCTGGTAGGTGTTGTAGCTAGTGCCTTGCCACTTGTAGTTGTTCGTGGCTCCGATCACGAGGTCGATCAGCCGCTTCTCCTTGTTGAGACCCAGCAGTTCGCCGACTTCGGCCGCGCGGCTGAGCACCAGGTGCGTGCGGTCGAAGAAGATTGCCTCCTTGGTCACGGGCACAATGTACCCGCGCTTCGTGGTGCTCGGCGTTTCAATGTAGTCTTCGCCAAAGCCGACGCTGGGATACGGCATGCCGGGATGCACGACATGGTCGCCCGCGGCCAGACCGCCGATGCCGGGAATCTTCTCGCCGTCGAGCCGGGTGGGAATCGTCTCGACGAGTTTTGAAATCGTGAAGGCTTCCTGGGTGTAGGCCTCCATAATCTTGGAGTAGATCACCTGGCTGGCGACGTTGAGGAACGCCGTGGCGTCGACGCCTTCGCCGGCTTCGAGCAGCCGCACTCTGCCGCCACTGCGCGGATCCATCAGTCGGACCCACTCGTGGCCGTCGGGCACCAGGCCTTCGGCCAGGTCGCGGAGGCTGAAGTCCTCCGGACGCAGCTCGCCGATCCGGAGCGATTCGGTCAATTGCGCCACCGTGGCGCGGGGACCTTCGAGTTCATATTGTCGTTTGAGTTCGCGAATATTGATCACGTGAGTTGTCTCCGATCGAGAAGTTGTTCGTGGGTGAGATTTCTGATCCGCCAGGCGTTCGCTGGCAGGCAAGGACACTACAGCGGCGCTTGCGGGCCGGCGTGCGTGAGCGTGCCGATGATGTCGACCAGCACGCTGGTGGCGGCCGGATTCACACGCTTCGCACAGTAGCCGATTGAAAGTTGCGGGCTACCGGTTGCGACGGCGATCACTTGCTGATCGAGCAGTGCCGTACCGCCCACGTTGTCGTCGACGCCAAGCCGGGCACCGACGTCGAACGTGGCCGAAGCACACGGGAACTCGAACACGCCGGTGGTGGCAACGCGGATCTCGGTCGTGTCGCCGGCGCGGGACTGTTGCATGGCAACGCCGGCAAAGCGGTCGTGCAGCCACTCTTGAGCGGCGGCCAGGCTCGCGCCATAGGTACCGCCGCCGGCCGGCTTCACCGTGCCGTCCATGTACACGATGTCGCCGATTTCGATCACCGTTTCCGACGCGACCGGCAGAACGACCGGATTGGTCTCGCCGTATCGCCAACGCATGGTATTGGCCATCAGTCTGTCTCCGAATTGAAGGAACAAGGTTGAGTGAGTTTGAAAAACACAGTGGAGGTAAAGGGACTTTCGCCTCACCCGCGGATCAGGCGGGCGAAGCT
>JBGSKX010000254.1:0-3947 GCA_041741015.1 Pirellulales bacterium | reverse complement strand
CGCGCCGCGAGCCAGTGCCTCGCCGGCAAACTCGCCGCCGTTGAACGTGCTGCCCGGCAATCCCCAGAACACATCGCCAGCTTGAACTTGTCGGCTGTCGACGACGACTCGACCAATTCGGCCGTTCTCGCCGTGCCGCGGCGCGAGCGTTGCCAGCCGCAGCCGGCCGCCCACGATTTCATGCAATTGTCTAAGTGTGACTTCCATGTCTCTGTTCGCTTAAGAGTTGGCGACTCCGGCCAACTGACCATAGGTGCTCACCGGTTGGAGGTTGTAGAGCCACCGCCGCGCCACTTCCCGGTCGTCGAGCGAAATCTGCTCGTCCGCCACCTTTTGAATCGCTTCGTGACCGCGTCCTGCGATCAGCACACAATCGTCCGGCCCCGCAATACTCAGGGCATATTGAATCGCTTCGGCCCGATCGGGCACATACCGCGCCGCGCCCGGCATCTCGAACCCGGCCATGACGCCTGCCGCAATCTGCCGCGGATCTTCGTGCCGGGGATTGTCCGTGGTGACGATCGCCACCTGCGCCCGCTCGGCCACGGCGCGACCCATCAGCGGCCGCTTGGCTTCATCGCGATTGCCACCCGCGCCAAACACGCAGATCAACCGGCCCGCCGTGACTTCGCTAAGCGTATCGAGCGATCGGGCCAGGGCATCCGGCGTATGGGCATAGTCCACGTACACGCCAAACGATTGCCCGCATTCGATTCGTTCCAGTCGGCCACTCACGCGCCGCACTTCTTCCACGCCCCGCACGATCGTGGCCAGGTCAATCTCTTCGGCCAGCCCGACCGCCGCGGCCACCAGCACGTTTTGAATATGGTGGTCGCCGATCATCGCGGTCCGCGCCACGGCCGTCATTTCTCCGGCCGTTATCAGGAATGTCTGCTCGCTCTTCTCGCGCTCCAGAAGCTGTGCCGTGACATTCGCCGCCGCATGCATCCCCACGGTCAGCACGCCATGCGGCACCAGCGGCATGTACTCGCGGCTGGCCGCATCGTCAGCGTTGATCACCGCCAGGCCCGAGGGCGACAGCAATTCGAAGATCCGGCTCTTGGTCTGGTGATAGTGCTTGAGCGTCGGATGATAGTCCAGGTGGTCGCGCTGCAAATTGGTCAAGCAGGCCGCGGCCAGCTCGATGCCGGCGATCCGCCGCTGGGCGATCGCATGGCTCGAAACCTCCATCACGCAGTGCGTGCAGCCGCTCTCGACCATCCGACGCATCCAGTCGGCAATCACTGGCGCGCTGGGCGTCGTCAGTTCCGCGGGCGAGAGTTCGAACCCGTCGCTATACCCCAGCGTTCCCAGCATGCCCGCCCGATAGCCGGCCGCCTCCAGGATGCTGGCAATCAGGTGGGTCGTCGTCGTCTTGCCGTTGGTCCCCGTCACCCCAATCACCCGTAGCTTCCGACTGGGATATCCGGCCAGGGCCTGGCAAAGCTGACCGAGCGCTTCGTGCGTGTCGGGCACAACGCACACCGGCACGCTGGAGTCGACCGCTTTCTCCACGACCACGCAGCACGCGCCGCGCGAGATCGCATCATGAATATGGTTGTGGCCGTCTGCCTGCTCGCCGCGCACCGCGACGAACACGTCGCCCGGCCGGCAAGTGCGTGAATCGCTCGACACGGCGCTCGCCCGCACATCGACCGCGCCGCGCACGATCGCGCCTGGTAACGCATCGCGCAGACAAACGGGTTCAGCGGACGAGGTTAGACGCGACATGACGTGCCAGGCCTCCCTGCCTGTGACAACACTGCCCTTGAATGGTCCGTTCGCCCCTGTTGCCATCCTGGCGGGGCGGTCACGCGCTTTGTTTCTCGGTCGACGTCCGGGGACTGTCCCGATTTTGCGGCTGCCCTGGGAGCAAAATGGGACTGTCCCCTTGGTGCTCACAAGGCCTTCGCTTCCACTGACAGCACGCCCAGCGTGCCCGCAAACTGCGGCCCGCGCGGCATGCTCCACCGAGATTAGCGTGGCGGGATTGTGGCGATTTCCAGGATCGAGTCAAGCCGGGTTTCTCCCTGCCAGCTAGCACGCCGCCACGCGAATTCAGAAAGACGGATTCACGGCTTTCAAATTCACGTCAGCGCTGCCTTTGCTCCAAAAAATTTTTTGAGCTTCCTCGCGCACGATCCGCGCGCACAAGCAATCCACACTTCTCCCACCCGCAACCGGCGTCTTCCTCGCAGAATCTTTCACTTTTAGTTCTTCTCTGTGTGGATCCTTTGTCTTCCCTCGGCGCACCTCCGCGCCCTCTGCGGTGCATCATTTTTTCCACTGGCCTGTTTGCGCGCTTGAAATATGGCCAGGCTTTCTGGCAGACTCGATTTCAGTACGACGGCCTGACAAGGCCTCTCGATGTGAATGCCACCCACGTGTCGGCTGTTTTGGTTTGGCCGACTCAACGCGGCGGAGAAAGGAATGTGACGTGTCGCCTGACACCACTCGCAAAACTTGTGTCGAGAGTGCGGAGTCGCTCCGAGAGCACCACGGACCATGCGCAGTTCGGGGTGAAAGGGGAGTTTGCCGGCGGTAGCTTAACGCCGATCGTTCGATGGACTGCCCGATTGTGTGAAGCGGCCGAGTCAGCCCCTGTGACCCGGCACGCGGAAAAACGCCAACCGCTCTGTTGACGCATAGAACATGTGGCGGGCGCGCGTGGTCGGCATCTGCAGACTCGAACAGCAATGGAGAGCGTGAAGCCCAGGACAAAAGCGATGCGACGCGGCCAGCCTCGCCCGACTGAGGCTGCCGTCACAGCACGACCACAGCCCGGTCTAGGCTAAACGCCCATTGCAGACGGCAGCGCCCCGCGTGTTAGCAGCCTTCGGTCGAATGACCGTGGAACTGTCAACCATTCCTAACCCACTTTAAAACCAAACTCCCGGCTCGACCGAAGGCTGCGGCACCAAAACCCTCCAGCGTGAGAGTTCTGCCTCCTTCCGCGCGCCGACCGAAAAACCAGATTCACCACAGAGGTCACCAAAGGTACACAGAGGACGAGCAGCGAAGATAGGAGAGAACCACAGATGAACCTGCTTCCAATCTCTGCTCCCCGTCGTGCCGTCGTGTCTTTTTGGTTGCCTCCACGCTTCTTCGATCATTCAAAAGCAAACTAACCACGACGACACCACGCCAGACAAAAGTCCCATTCTTCCAAACGGTGCAATCTGTGGATCTGCCCCCTCACTTCCTCATCTGTGTTGATCTGTGTTCATCTGTGGTTCTCTTCGTGCCTCACCCTCGGTGTCCTCCGTGAACTCGGTGGCTAAATCTTCTTCCCTTCCCGACCCCGCGCGCCGCTACAATACGCGTCAACACCAGCCCGAGCGACCAGCCATGCCCGACGACGACTTCAATCTCGACAGCCTCGCCGCCTACCTGCACGTCGATCCCGCGCAGGTCCAGCGTCTCCTCGAACGCGGCAAGCTCCCCGGCCGCAAGGTGGGCGGGCAGTGGAAGTTCCCCAAGGCGGAGATCCATCACTGGCTCGAGCAGCGGATCGGCCTCTCGGACGAAGAGGAGCTGCTCCAGATGGAGAACGTGCTCCAGCACGCCGCGCCCGAGGCTGATCGCGAAGAAGTCTCTATCGCCGAGTTGCTGCCGCGGGAGGTGATCGCGGTCCCGCTTCCCGCGCGGACGCGGCTTTCGGTGATCACCTCCATGGTCGAGCTGGCCGCGCAGACCGGGATGCTCTGGGACCCGGAGGCGATGGTCGAGGCGGTGCGATCGCGTGAGGAAATGCACCCCACCGCGCTGGAAAACGGCGTGGCCCTGCTGCACCCGCGCCGGCCCATGGGCGCGATTCTCTCTCAGACGCTGCTTGCCATGGGAGTCACCTCGACGCCGATCCCGTTCGCCGCCGGGGTGCCGATGACCGACGTCTTCTTTCTCATCTGTTCCACCGAGGACCGGGGAAACCTCCGCGTGCTGGCGCG
>JBGSKX010000253.1:0-7892 GCA_041741015.1 Pirellulales bacterium | reverse complement strand
CGCCGCGCATCTCACCGCCGGCCCAGTCGCCGGCATCGCCACTGGCGTGGATCGCGCCGCCTTGCATTTCGCTGCCCAAATGGCGGCCGGCAGGGCCTTCGATGCGAATCGTGCCCGCGGTCATCTTGGCGCCGATCCAGTGCACACCTGCCAGATCGCCCGTGAGCTCGACCTGCATGTCCGCCGCGTCTCCCTCGATGCGAAACAGCTCGGCGAGTGGCACTTGCTGGTTGCCCACAAACGCCGCGAGCCGCTCGATCTCGGCCAGCTTCAACTCGCGCAGCGCGTCGGGCGCGAAGCCTTTCAGCTCCACGGGCACGGCGTGCGTTTGCAGGTAGGTTAGTCGAAGCGGCATGGGATGCGGCAATTGACGAGCGTTCGAGTATGGACCGGCAGTCGATTATAATCTGGGCTCGCCTCTAGCCCCACTTAAAAAGTAAGCCACTCACCGCACGTGCCATGAATTCACGCGGCGCCATCATCCTCTGCGGCGGCAACAGCACCCGAATGGGCGCGCCCAAGGCGAGGCTGCCGTTTGGCGAAGAGACGATGCTCGCGCGCGTGGTGCGGCTGGTGGGTGAAGTGTGTGCGCCGATCGTGGTCGTACGCTCGAATGCCGAGCAGGCGCTCCCTGCCCTGCGCTCTGGCGTGATCTTCACCGAGGATCGTCAGCCGAATCGTGGTCCGCTAGAAGGTCTGGCGGCGGGATTGGCCGCCCTGCCAGCTGACGTGGAAGCCGCATTCGTCACCACTTGCGACGCGCCGCTGATCAAGCCCGCATTTATCGAACGACTCTTCGAACTGCTGGGCGACTGCTCGGCGGCCGTCCCCGTCACCGAGGGCTTCGTCCATCCACTCTCGGCCGTCTACCGCACCAGTATCCGCGATCTCGTGGAAGAGCTTCTGCCGCGCCCACGGGCTCGGCCCTCGCTGCTCGTCGATTGCGTCTCATCGCGACGTGTTGAACCCGTGGAACTGGTCGACGTCGATCCGCAGCTCGACTCACTCAAGAATCTCAATCATCCCGAGGAATACCTCGCCGCGCTCGCCCTGGCCGGATTTCGCGCACCGGAGGATTTCATCGACCAACTTGCGATCAGGAATGCCAAATGAAGGATTACAGCCGCGGTATCATGAGCTCAGTCTTCCTGCTGCTGGTCGTGGTCGCCAGCCGCGAATGTGCCGCGCGCGACAAACGCCCGCCAAACGTCCTCGTCATCTGCGCCGACGACCATGCCGCGTACGTCACCGGCTGTTATGGCAACGGCCAGGTGCGCACGCCGAACATCGATCGCTTGGCCACCGGAGGCATCCGCTTCGAACACGCCTACTGCAATTCGCCGGTCTGCACTGCCTCGCGGCAGTCGTTTCTGTGCGGACGCTATCCGCGCTCGATCGGGGTAACGGAACTCAAGACGCCGCTGCCCGAGAGCGAAGTCACGATGGCCGAGACGCTCAAGCTGGCGGGCTTCGACACGGCGTCGATCGGCAAGATGCACTTCAACAGCGATCTGAAGCATGGCTTCGACCTGCGGCTGGATGCGCCCGAGTATCGCCAGTGGCAGCGCAAACAGCCAAAGCTGCCGACGCCCGAGGGAATGCTGGTGCAGCCTCCATGGCGACCGTTCAAGGATCCCGCGCGGATCTGGCTGAACGCCGAGGCCCGGCCGATCGACGTGCCCGAGGCGCAGATGGATGCCACCTGGTACGCGGAGCAGGCGGCTGACTACATCCAGAAGGAACGGGCGAAGCCGTACTTCCTGATGGTCAGCTTTTATCAGCCGCATTCGCCGTTCCAGTTTCCGCTGGAGTATCGGGGCAAGTACGATCCGGCGTCGTTTGACGTTCCGTCTGTGGGGCCGGAGGACGAGAACCAGATTCCCGCGCAGTTTCGCGATCTCACGGACAGCGAGAAGCAAGGCATCAACGCCGCCTACCACACGGCTACCGAATACATGGACTCGTGCGTGGGCCGCGTGCTCGACGCGCTCGATCGCTCGGGCCAGGCCGACAACACAATTGTGGTTTACCTGGGCGATCACGGCTACATGCTCGGCCAGCACGGTCGGTTCGAAAAGCATTGCAGCTACGAGGAGGCCGTGCGCGTGCCGCTGGTGATTCGCTATCCCAGCCGCATCGGCGCGGGCCGAATGACGCACGCCTTTGTGGAGCTGGTGGACCTGGTGCCCACGATCTATAACCTTTGCGAGTACAACTCGACCGCGCCGCTGCAAGGAAAGAGCATGATCGAGCTGTTGGATGGCAAGACCACCCAGCATCGCGAGCATGTGATCGTCGAGTACGCCCAGAACGACGAGGTGATGATTCGCGATCGGCATTGGAAGCTTGTCTATGAGCGCAACGCGCGGCGGCGTACGGACGGCCACGACACCGAGCGGCCGATCACGCCGAACCTGGTGCGGCTGTTCGATCTGCACAGCGACCCAGCCGAGATGCACAACGTAGCGGCCGATCCGGCCAACGCCGAGCGAGTGGCCACAATGCTGCGGCTGCTGGCGGACCACATGATCAAGACTGCCCGCACGCTCGACGGCGTACCGGTCGGATCCGATCCGCTGACGATTCTCGACTATTGCGTCCAGCCGCGCGATGCGCAGGCCCTCAATTGAGATGGCCAGGCGGGGTGATTTGCCGCTGAACAAGGAAGATTTACCGCAGAGGACGCGGAGGAAAAGATAGAGGGGGATGAGAGGAATGAACCACAGATGGACACAAATGAACACAGATGAAGCGAAAGGCAGTAGTTGGTAGTTGCCAAATATCCTCGCATTGATCCTTTCCTTGCCCAATTGTGTTTATCTGAGTTAATCTGTGGTTCTGTTTTTCGTTTCTCTGCCTTTTCCTCCGCGTCCTCTGCGGTTCATCTATAGTTTTCTCATTCGCTCGGCTTGCCGATCGCGATCAGATGCTTCTCGCCGCGGAAGATCAGCCGGCCGTGGCTCACTGCGGGCGAGGCGTAGCTGTACTCGCCCAGCTTGTTCTCTGCCACAATGTCCAGCTTCTCGCCGGGTCGGATCACGGTCGTGTTTCCTTCGTCGGACGTGAAGTACACGAGCCCTTCGACGACCACCGGCGAACTCGAGTAGTGCGTGCCGATCCGCTCCATCCACAGCCGATCCCCGCTTTTCGCGTCGAAGCAACTTGCCACACCGCCATCGCTGACGACGAGAAAGTAATTGCCCACCGCCGCGGGCGACGGAACATAACTGGCTCCCTTCCTGGTGCGCCAGGCAATGTGCGTGTCGGTCACGTTGCCCGTGCCGTCCGGGCGTACGGCCATCATGTGCAGCTCCGGAAAGCCGGCCGTCAGGAACAAGAGGTCCAACTGTTCGTTGTAGACGATCGAGGCCACGAACTGGTCGGTCGGGCCGTCGATGATCCAGTACCTTTGGCCGCTCCGCGGATCGTAGCTGGCCACGCACTTTGAACCCGAAAGGATGAGCTGCGTGCGCCCGCCGATCTCCCGGATGATGGGCGTCACATAGCTGCGGGTCTTGTTCTCGCGTTCGGTTTTCCAGCGCTGCTGGCCGGTCGCTTTGTCGAGCGCCACCAGGTAGGCGTCGCCGTCGTGATCGCCGTTGACGATCACCCTGCCCTCGAACAGTACGGGACAACTGCAATAGCCGTGTTTGCTGGAGAATCCTCCTGGCCGAACCATCCACTGCTGCTTGCCGCGGTAGTCGTACGCCGCGACGACCATTTCGGCCTGGTCGAGAAACGTAACGTACACGAACTTTCCGTCCGTGGCCGGCGTGCTCGAGGCAAAGCTGTTCAGAATATGCTTATCCTCGAGCGGAGCTTCGAGCACGACACGCTGCCAGAGCTCTTTGCCGGTCGCGCGGTCATAGCACAGCAGGACTCGCTGCTTTGCTTCTTCCACGCAAGTGGCGATGAAGATCCGGTCGTCCCACACCACCGGCGAAGCGTGCCCTTTGCCGGGAACTTCGACTTTCCAGGCGATGTTCTCGTCCGGACTCCACTTCGTCGCGATGCCGGTCTCCTGACTCGTGCCGTCTCCGCGCGGCCCGCGCCAGCCGGGCCAGTTTTCAGCATGAGCGAGAGAGGACGTCACGAGGGCGAGCAAGATTGCGGCTGCCAGACGACAATTCGCGAGCATCGAATTATTCTCCCACTCAGAAAGCTTGGCTGGGGATGCGGTGGCGGGGATATCGCGGTGTCTCCCTCAGCATGCGGACATTGTATCAGCTGAAAATGGCCGCAGGCAGCGGTCCCAAGCAATCTGGTGGCTTGGCCTCTCTGGTCTTTGCCGCGGCTCACAAGGCGGGTAATCTTGTGACATCCATTCCCTACGTTTTCCACCATCCGTTTGGCTCCATGTTTGAACTCTCCTGGGCGAATAGCCCTGTATCGCCGGCCAATTTCACGTTGTCCGTCGTGGCGCTGGTGTTCGTCCTGCTGATCTTCAGCAGTCTGACGCCGGACGTGATCCTGATCGGCGCGGTCGTAATCCTGCTGCTGACCGGCGTGATCGACGCTAGTCAGGCGCTCTCTGGCCTCTCGAACGAAGGCATGGTCACGATCGCCGTCCTGTTCGTGGTGGGAGCGGCGGTGCGCGAAACGGGCGCGGTCGATTTCATCGCCAGCCGCATGCTCGGCCGGCCGAAAACGGCCGAACGGGCGATCGCTCGGATGATGCTGCCCACGATGGTGCTCAGCGCCGTGATGAACAACACGCCGCTCGTGGCGATGATGATTCCGGCGGTCAACGATTGGGCGCGCACCGCGCGGATTTCGGTTTCGAAACTGATGATTCCGCTGAGCTACGCCGCGATTCTCGGCGGCACCTGCACCCTGATCGGCACGAGCACGAACCTCGTCGTGCGCGGCATGCTGCTCAAGGCTGAACCGGACGGCCCCGGCATCGGCATGTTCGACATTTCCTGGGTCGGCGTTCCCTCGGCGCTCATCGGCGGGTTGTTCATTATCCTCACCAGTCGCTGGCTGCTGCCCGACCGCCGGGCGGCGATCAGCATGACCGACGACGCCCGCGAATACACGGTCGAGATGCAGGTTCCGCAGGATAGCCCTCTGGTCGGTAAGACGATCGAAGCGGCCGGACTGCGGCATCTGCCCGGCGTGTACCTGGCCGAGATCGATCGCGACGGCATGAGCATTCCGGCCGTGTCGCCGCAGGAAGTGCTGCGCGGCGGCGACCGCTCGCTATTCGTCGGCATCATCGAATCGGTGGTCGACCTGCAGCGCATGCGGGGCCTGCTGCCAGCCGCCAACCAGGTCTCCAAGCTCTCCTCGCCGCGGCCGCAGCGGTGCCTGATCGAAGCCGTGGTCTCGAACAGTTGCCCCCTGATCGGTAAGACCATCCGCGACGGGCGGTTTCGCAACGTCTACAACGCGGTGGTCGTAGCCGTGGCCCGCAACGGCGAGCGGCTGCACATGAAAATCGGCGACATCGTGCTGCGTCCGGGCGATACGCTGCTAGTCGAGGCGCATCCTTCGTTCGCCGATCAGCAGCGCAACAGCCGCGACTTCTTCCTGGTCAGCCGGCTGGAAGGCACCAATCCGCCGCGTCACGATCGGGCCTGGATCGCGATCGCGATTCTCGCCGGCATGGTCACGCTGGTGACGCTCGAATGGCTGCCGATGCTGCAAGCCGCACTGCTGGCGGCGGCGGCGCTGCTGATGACCCGCTGCGTGAACATCGACACCGCGCGGCGCAGCATCGATTGGGAAGTGCTGCTGGCGATCGCGGCCTCGCTGTCGTTGGGGCTGGCCATCGAGTCGACCGAGGCAGCCAAGGAGATCGCCGAGCGAACCGTGGCCCTGGCGGACGGCAACCCCTGGGTCACGCTGGCGATCATTTACTTCGTGACGCTGATCGTGACGGAACTGGTGACAAACAACGCCGCAGCCGCGCTGATGTTTCCGTTCGCCCTGACCACGGCCGGCCAGCTCGGCGTCAGCTACATGCCGTTCATGATCGCGATCATGATGGCCGCCAGCGCCGGCTTCGCCACCCCGATCGGCTACCAGACGAACCTGATGGTCTATGGCCCCGGCGGCTACAAGTTCAGTGACTACCTGCGGATCGGCGTCCCGCTCGACATCCTGATCGGCATCATCACGATCCTGCTGGCCCCGTTGGCGTTTCCATTTAAGTAAAGCAAGGCATTCGGTGAGTGACCAGATTCCCACACGCCGCCGGTTCGCGTTCAGCCTGCGAACCCTATTCGTTGCGTTGATCTGCGTGGGAGGCGCTCTGGTCGTCCTGCTACCAATGGCGAACATCATGGACTATGCCCGGCATCAGAGGGCGGGCTCGCAGCTGATTTCCTCGCTCGAGGCGCGGCGACCGACCTCAGCTTCTCCGGACGAGTGGGAAGTGGCAAGCTTTTGGATGGGGATAGCATATGCGAATATCTGCTTTTCACCCGACCACGTGGAGAAATCGGAGTTGAAGCGGTTCAACGACGACTTAGCCGCCAAGCTGCAGGGAAATGTCGACTTGGAGATGGTCAGTTGGATCTGGCGTCGGTTGGCTGCCACTGGTCCGCATGGCGCGCAATACGTCGCGAAGTTTGAGTCGATCTATCGCCGCGAGCTTGCTGACGCCAGAATCCGCGCTGTCCCCGCGCAGTCGCCTTGAACGCGATATGACTTGAAGCTCGACTGGCCCTGAATTGATATTTATTTTGTCACCCTCTCGCCGATATAGTATACGCATGTGTACTATTGCCAGCGGAGGGCACAAACATGGACGTCGAGCGGTTTTTGGATCGGATTCGCACGCAGGACTTCTACGCGGGGCAAATCGAACACGTCGAAGCCCTGCCCGAGCGGCCGGGTAAGTTCGCCACGCCGGCCAGTCCCCTGCCCCCGGCGCTCGCCGACCTTCTGGCCTTCCGCGGCATCGATCAGCTTTACGCCCACCAGGTCGAGGTGCTCGAGCGGGCTCGCGCCGGGCGCGACGTGGTGGTGGTGACCGGCACGGCCAGCGGCAAAACGCTCTGCTACAACCTGCCGATTCTGGAAACCGTGCTCGCCGAGCCCGACGCCCGGGCGCTCTACCTGTTTCCGACCAAGGCCCTGGCCCAGGATCAGCACAAGGGCCTGCTGGAACTCTTCGCCGGCAGTCCGGAGGTAATCGATCGGGTGCGGGCCGGCGTGTTCGACGGCGATACACCCGTCGCTCAGCGCAGACGCATTCAGGCCGAGTCGCAACTCGTCCTCTCGAATCCCGACATGCTGCACGCCTCGATCCTGCCGTATCATCCGAAGTGGGCCCGATTCTTCGCCAGCCTGCGTTACGTGGTGATCGACGAGGTGCACACCTATCGCGGCATCCTGGGCGCGAACGTGGCGGGCGTGCTGCGGCGGCTGGAGCGCGTGTGCCAGCACTATGGCTCGCGGCCCGTGTTTCTGGCGGCGAGCGCGACGATTGCCAATCCCGGCGAGCTGGCCGGCAAGCTGCTCAACCGCGAGATGGACGTCGTCGATGGCGACGGCGCCCCGCGCGGCCGCAAGTATTTCGTGCTTTGGAACCCCAGCCCGCTGGGCGAAGACCGGCTGGCGCGGCGCAGCGCCACGGACGATGCCGTGCTGCTGATGACCGAGGCGATGCTCGAGGGCGCGCAGGCGCTCACGTTCACGCGCACCCGGCAAGCCGCTGAGCTGGTGCATCGCTACGTGCAGGAGCGGCTCGCGGCGAACCACTCGAAGCTCGCCGGCCAGATTCGCGCTTATCGCGGCGGGTATCTGCCGATCGAGCGGCGCGAAATCGAATCGCAACTGTTCAATGGCAACCTGCGCGGCGTGGCGGCGACCAACGCGCTGGAGCTGGGCGTCGACATCGGCTCGCTCGACGTGGCGCTGCTCGCCGGCTATCCCGGCACGAT
>JBGSKX010000252.1:0-2029 GCA_041741015.1 Pirellulales bacterium | reverse complement strand
ACGTTGGCCAGCAGCGCCCGCTCGCTAATCGTGAGCCGCTCGAGCACGCGTGTCCGCCCACCGAATCGCAACAGCGGCTGGATAATCGAGAAGTCGAGCAATGTGGTGCTGGTGTAGTCATTCGGGCCGGCGAACTGCCAGACCAGCGAGTTGGCCATCCCTACCACCAACTGACCGCCGGTCGCGGTGAGCCGCTCGGCCCGTAGCCGATTGCCCGGCCGCAGCGGCGAGACGTTCAAGATGCTGGACGATTCACCTGTGCCGCTCCGCACCCGTCCGTCCGCGGTGTAGAAGGTGCTGGTCCCACCGAAGAACTGGCAGTCGAAACGGAACCGCTCAAACGACACGTCGAGGGCCGAAAGGTACAGTTCTTCCAGGTTCGACTGGTAATCGGGCGAGTGCAACAGCGCCACGCGCACCGCTTGACTGGAATCGAGCACCAGCACCCCGTCTTCGTCCAGGGGGACCATCGCCCGCCACTGTGGGCTCTCCACGAACGGCGTGCGCGGCGCCAGCCGGCTGGACCGGGCGCCCCGCTTGCCGTCGACACGCTCTAGGTACATGTGGCTTTCCGGGTCGTCCGGCGGCATCGGCGGCCGGTCGGGGTCATACACGTTGTACATCCGCGACGCGGGGTTGATAGCGGCCGAAAGGTCGCGAGGGTCGGCGCCCGCTGGCCCCGCCTTCTGGGCGATTAGCAGGCTCGCCGCGTCGTCTGCTTGCCGCCGGTAATGCGCCCGCGTACACCCCATCGAGGGCGCCAGCGCGACCAACAGCAGTAGCAAGACAAGACGGATCATCAACCGGCGCCAGCGTTGGTAGCGGCGAACGCGTTTCGGGCGCACGGCGCCCCCCGCGGGTGGTATCGGCTGCCGGCTGGGGGGAGCTTGACGGTTGCGAAGGTTTTGCGGGGCGACTCGATGCAATTGCGGCCTTGCATACCTTGAGCCAGTGTCACCGGCGAGAAACTTCGGAGCCACCATCCACGCGTGGCGGCGCCATCTGGGCGCGCAGCGTCGCTTAGGAACGAAAAAGCCCGCACGCGAGAATCTCTCGCGTGCGGGCATTAACAGCTACATTCTGGTGAAACTACGATCCAATTCACTTACGAATTGTCCGACCCGCGGTCTTCTTCCATCTTCTTGGCAAGTTCCTTCGCCTTCTTGAGGTGGCCTTCCACCTTCTGCTCGGTCTCTTTCACCAAGCTCGTGAACTGCTGCTGATCGATCCCTTGGATCGCCTTGAGCTCCGCGAGCATCCATTGGTGGGCGCCGATTTCTGTCGCCAGGAAGCAGCGGTCGAAGTCCTTGCCCTGCTTCTCGCCCAACATCTCTGTTACCGCGCGATGGTTCTCCTCCGCCGCATTGCGGGTGATGTCGAGCAGTTGCTGGGCAGCGCCGTTCAGGAACTGGTCGCTGCTGCGCCCAGCGGCGTTCTGCTCGTCAATATTCGGCCGACGGGCTTGATAGGCGCCCTTTTGGCCACGCTCCTGGTTGCTGCCGCTCTTCGACAGCGAGGCCACGGTCTCAAGCCGCGGCATCGCTTCCTTCAACCGATTGTTGAGCTCTTTGTGCTCTTTCTTGAGCGTTTCCGCGAGGTCCTTCACCTCTTGGGTCTCGGCCTTCTTGGCGGCCATCTCGCCCATCTTCACTTGGCACTCGTTGGCCAGCATCAGCTTGGCCGCCAAGTAGTTTACCAGCTCTTCGTTGGCGCCTTGGTTCTGCTGGCTGCCGTCCTGCCACTGAGCGTTCTGCGTCCGCTCAACTGGCATTGGCTGGGTTCGGGTCTGTGAGTTCTGAACTGGCGCGTTTTGAGCTCGGGGCGCCTGCGCATCATTCGCCGGCGAGTTCTGCTTTGCCGCCGCGGCCGGCAGGCCGGGGCCGGTCTGGGCCGTTGCCTACATTGTTCTGCTGCTTCTCGTCGGCCTGGGTGTGTTTGCAGCGGTCCGCGGACCCCGGCGCCGGGATCGGGCCAAGCCCGAGGAGTTCAAGGCGGTCGTCAAGCACTAAACGGCCTTGCGGGATTCCCG
>JBGSKX010000251.1:0-15093 GCA_041741015.1 Pirellulales bacterium | reverse complement strand
CCACACGCCAGTCCCGGCCACGTGCTCACCGCGGCCACCAGTGCACAGCCGGCCGGGCGCATGGTACTCGCGTCCGGGCCCGTGCAGATGCGGGCTGTGAATCAGATTCCGGTATTCAATTGTCCCAGCGGTTCGGCCATTAAGCCGGCCTCGGTTGTGCGGACCGGCGACAACGCCCGCTGTGAACTGTCGCTGGCCGGCGGCAACATGGTCCGCCTCGATCGCAATACCGAGATCACGCTGCACAAGCCCGACCGTGTGGAGGTGAACAGCGGCCGGCTGTGGGCTGCGAGTAAAACAGCCTCACCCATCGAGATCGTCAGCTTTGGCTGCAGCATCAAGTCGGATTCGCCGTCCGAGGTGGCCGTTGAGCGGCAACCGAAATCGATGCGGTTGGTGGTCGTCGACGGCGCTGTGAATCTGTCCACCGGGAAAGAATCGAAGCAGCTCGCCGGTGGCCAGCAGGTGGACGTTGCCGAAGACAAGGTCGTGGCGTCATCCTCGGAGAACGATCCGCTGCTGGAAACGTCCTGGATCAACGGCATGCTTGCGAATCGCTCGGCAGGCCAGCAGGAGTTCCGCCAACGCGTACAAGGATTGCTCGCCCAGATCGGCACCGCCAAGCTCTCGCTGCTTTACGAAGATGAGCTGCGCCGTTTGGGCGATGGGTGCGTGCCTCCGCTCGTGGCGTATCTCGAGTCTACACAGGACGCGCCGCAGGAAGCCAAACGCATCGTCGCCGCGCGGATCGTGGCGGATGTCGCCCAGCCGCGCCGCATCGGCGACCTGATCGCGCTGCTCGAAGACCAAAGCCCCGAAGTGCGCTATCACGCCGCTCGGGGATTGCAGCGTCTGACCGGCCGCGACCAGGGCCTCACCGCAGACGCCTGGAAAGCCGACTCCGCGGCCGAGCGCGAGGCCGCTTATCAGAAATGGCAAGAATGGTGGACCGGCAATAGCGATAGATACGCGATCACATCGCATGCGATCCGCGCGCTGGCGGCGTAGCAGCGATCCTGCCCCCTAATACTCGCACCGCTCGCTGTGCACCGTGTACCGCTTGTGACTTTTGATCGGGTCGCTGGCCGTGTGGCAGTGCTGGCAGTAATTCGTGACCGGCAGTTCACGGTGCTTCGCGCTCGTGCTCTTGTGGACGTCGTGGCACGTGAGGCACGTCATCTCTTCGTTGCCATAGAGCACCACTTCGCGCAGATTGTCCATCACGTGGGCGTCGGCCGGGTTGAGCTGCTTCGCTGCGTCGGTTTCATCGAGCACGCTCCAGTCGACATCGAAGTCGCGGAACAGGTTATCGCCCGCCACGAAGTTTGTCGGGTAAGGCAGCCCCGTTGACTTTGACTTGCCGAAGCGGATGTGGCAGCTTCCGCAAATCGAGCTGACCGCCGCCGGCGAATCTTTCCGCTCGCGCGCGAGCGGCATCAGCGTGGTATCGGTCGCATGATCGACGGGCGAATCGCCGTGGCAGGCGTAGCAATCGAGCGAGACCGTGGCGAAGGCCTGCGTCTCGGGATCGACTGCCGTGGTATGACAGCCGGCGCACTGTTTGGCAAACTTCTCGCTGTCCCACTTCGCGCCTTCCGCATCGACAAGCTTCGCCCGTGTGCCGCGTGCAAACTCCGCCTTCACGCTCGCGATGTCAGCATGACCGTAGGCTTCGGCCCGCTTGAGAAACCGCTGCGCCCGCGTGTCTCCCATCAAAAGCTGAACTTCGGCGGCGAATTCTTTTGTCTTGGCGTCGTCCAGGAGCGCCGCCATTGCGGGCTCCTTCGGTTCGGCGTCGCGTATCGTGCGGTTGTGCTTGTTGGTGTCCCAGGTGGTGCCGACCTGATGCCGATGGCAGAACAGGCATTCACCCCCCTCGGTATACAGCGGCACGGGCTGCCCCACGTGATCCGCGCCCCAGGCCGCCGGATCGAGCTGCTTCCGCCCGGCATCTTCCGCGGCCTGACTTCGCTTACTGCTGAAGTAGCCCACCACGGCCAGCAGCAGCACGAACGCCACGAGCGCGAGCAGCACGCTCGGCAGCACTTCCAGAATCACCCGCAGCCAGCGTTTCATCACCGCGCTCCTAGTCTGCCGCCGGGCTCGGTGAGCCTGGCCAAACTGCCCAGCACATGGCTATGGAATTATAGGCCTGGGATTCGCACCATCGTATCCGCTCTCGGTTCGCCCAAGGTCGCGGACCCCGGCTACAGAATAGCAAAAGCGCGGCGCAGGATACCGTGTTGTCGGTCCCCGCGCCGCGCTCCACTTTCATGACTCCCTGCGCTTGCCGCTTGCTCTCTGGAAAGAGTCACAAGCCAGGCCCGCGCCGTCATGGCGCCCGCCGTGCACTTCGGGCCGGTGCGAAGCTCTTCAGCCTTGCACCCACCAGGCTCCCAGCCCCCGGCCTTCCGGCCGGCTTCGTGCCGCACTCGTATCTGCGACATGCACAGACACTGCTCTCCACGCGACGAGTCGCGCAGACGCTGCGACGGGCAACGATATTTTCTCCCCCGAATCCTAGTTACTCCCGAGGGCGGTCTCAAGCGCCTGGCCGCGTTTTTGCGCGAGCCCGGCCGCTCACCAAGCTCCAGTGGCCCGCTAGGCTTTCTGCTCCGTATCGTCCCGAACCCAGCCATAGGCCGTGTTCTGACGCGAGGCCCCGATTTCGTTGTAGGCCGTCTTCAGGGCCGAAAGCTTGTCCTTCGGAATCGTCTTGCGCACTTCGGCCGGGTCGATCTCATACAGCTTGGCCGCGTTCAGCCCGAAGATCTGCGCCTTGTCCTCGTCGGTCACCTTGGCGTACCCGAACTTCTCGCACAGCTCGTCCGAGATCTGGAACCGCTTGAAGGCGTCGATCGCCCACTGCGGCGAACCCCACCACAAACAGTCCGTCCCCCAGATCGTGTGATCGGCGCCATAGTACTTGATGTTCTTGCCGATCAGGTGCTGGCACATCTCCGGGTTATAGATCGCCAGCGTGCCGAAGCTCGAACCGATTTCCGGATAGACGTTGTTGATCTGCGGATTGCGCTGCTTGATCTTCATCAGCACGTCGTGCCAGGCGAAGTCGCCCGTCTCCGGATCGTAGGAGTCCTGGAACTCCGGCTCGCCGAACGGCGCGTGCTGCAGGGCCGAGTGATAGATCACGAACGTCAGGTCGGGATGATCGAGCGCAGCCTTTTCGACGTCCTTCGGGTTGGCCAGATGCCCCAGCGTGCGGCTCTGGGCCGAGAAACCCTTGTGCACGCTGAACCGCTTCAGGCCGAGTTGCTTGCTCTTTTCATAGAACGGATACGTCAGCTTCTCGTCATCCAACTGGAAGCCGTTGCCGCTACGACCCGGATCGGTGTGGCAGTACCATTTCCAACTGTCGATGCCATACTGCCCAACTTCTCGCTCGATCTGGTCGAACAGTGCCTTCTGGTCCTGGCTGTTCGTCTTCATGTCCCAGTAGTGGTTCGGCGCACAGTTGCCTTGTGCGAGTGCGCGCACGCTACCGGCCATCTCGTTGATGTCTTTCTTCCGGGCGCTCATCAGCCAGCTCGGCAGCACGCCGCCGCCGCGTTTGGGGCCTTCCAGCGGATTGCCCATCCGGTCGAACTGCATTTCCTTGCCCGGCACGCCCGAGATCACGAGCATCGAGGTTTCGCTGTCAAAGAACATTTCCTTGACGAAGTTCGGATAGCTGTACGAGGCGGGCGAGTTGTCGAGCTTGAAGCCCATGTTCTTCACGAATTCCATGTTGCGGAATCCGATCGGCACGCCGTTGGTGAAGTGGGCCTGGACGTCCATGATGAAGAACTTCCCCTTGGGGTACTTGTCTTCATAGGCGCCCGGCTCCATGGTGTCGTCTTCGTCGACGGCCCAGGCCTTCTTGCCCCAGACCATGTTGCTGGCCATGAAGCAGGTGGCGATGCCCATCGAGGTGGCCATGAAGTCGCGGCGTTCCATGCCCAGCTTCTTGGCCTTCTCTTCGCTCATCCGCGTGATCAGGTCTTCGATCTGGCGTTGCTTGGTGGTTTGCGGGCGAGGGATGAACTCCTCGTTGGAGACCACCTGCGTGGGCACTGCCGAAAGGACGCCCTTTTTCTTGTCACGCACCCATTTGGGAATCCACATAGCTGGTTCACTCCTCGCTCGAAATGATGATGGCCGCCCTTGCGTTGGCCGGGAGATGTTGGTTGAGAGGCTGGCGACTTGACGTTCAAGTTCATCCGCCCCAAGGGTTGGCTGCTTCTCTTATTTACTTACCCCGAATTACTACCGCTTGTTTTTGGTCTTCGTGTCACACCGTTCTGGTTGCAGGACCCAATAGCCTAACAAGTGAGCGATCACTCACCAAACATTTGGACACAACCGCGACATGGATTTATGACCCGAAGACCCCTGACTTTTTCCGACCTGTAGCCTGTCGCCTCAGGTCTCAAGCCTTTTCGAAGATACGGCAATCGGTCGCTGAACGCGAGAAAAAACGCTCGCCCGTCGCGCTGCCGTGGGGGTCAACCGCGCGTGGGCTTCGAGAAAAGATCGCGAGCCGGCCTTCCGGCCGCCGGCCCTGACATTATAAACAGCCCCAAAACCGCCCGGCAACGAGTTTCTGCCCGCAGCGACTGCGGTCAGCAGACCAGGGTTGCCAGTAACCCTCGGCGACCGATTTACCGTCGTGGGACTACCGTGGAACGCTGACGGAGGTAGTCTCTTATATTGGCAGCCATTCCTACGGTTACGTAGCCAGATTCTGAAAAAATGAATACCGTGTCCACGACCCCCATCACTTCCGCCGCCACCGACACCTTCGCCCCCTGGCTTGCTGCCATGGGCGGATCGCTGGTCGTCACCTGTTATCAGGCGGACAGGATCGCGCTGTTGGGCTCGAGTGATGGCCGCGAGACGACCGTGCATCTGCGCGAGTTTCCACGCCCGATGGGTTTGGCCGCCAGCGGCGGACGGATCGCCGTGGGTCTGCTCGAAGAAGTCGTCCTGCTGCAGAATGCTCCGCAACTCGCCGCCGATGCCTTTCCCAACGAGCCCACCCAATACGACGCCCTGTACCTGCCGCGCGTCAGCTACCGCACCGGCGAAGTCGCCGTGCATGGTCTCGCCTTCGGCACAGCGGGCCTGTGGGTGGCGAACACCCGATTCAGTTGCTTGGCCTCGCTCTCGGACGAGTACCACTTCGTGCCGCAGTGGCAGCCGCCGTTCATCACGGACCTCGCGCCCGAAGATCGCTGTCACCTGAACGGCATGGCAATGGTCGACGGCGAACCTCGCTTCGTCACCTGCCTGGGCACGACCAATGAGCCCGGCGCGTGGCGCAACGACCGCGTGACCGGCGGCGTGATCCTCAGCGTGCCAGATGGACGGATCGTCGCCCGGGCGCTCGCGATGCCGCACTCGCCGCGCTGGCATGAAGGCCGGCTGTGGGTACTCAACTCGGGGCACGGCGAGCTTGCGCTCGTCGAGCCCGATGGCTCTTTGACCACGATCTGCACGCTCCCCGGCTACTTGCGTGGGCTGTGCTTCCTGGGGCATTATGCCGTGGTCGGCATGTGCCAGATTCGTTCGGCACACACGTTTGCCGGCCTGCCGATCAGCCAGAAGTATGACGAGCTGTACTGCGGTCTGGCGGTGATCGACCTGCGCACGAAGCAGCCCGTGGCGATGTTCCGTTTTACGAGCGGTTGCACCGAGATTTTCGAGGTCGACTTTTTGCCGGGCGTGAGCCGCGGGGCGATGCTCAACAATGAGCATGAGGCGGTGAAACTGAGCTACACCGCGCCGGGCCGAGCGTGGTGGAATCGGTGACAATCGCACTCGCTCACGGAGTAGCGACTATCACGACCGGAGCAGTTCTTCGAGCAGCGAGTCGTCTTCGTCACTTGCGTTGGCACCGGCGATCGCCAGCGGTTCTGGCTCGTCATCGAGCACGATTGCCAGCGCAACCGCGTTCAGAGTGCGAAGCGATGTTGCCGGCGCGAAGATAGGTTCAGTAGACGCGACGCCGATCGCGTCGGCCTCGAGCGCATCTTGCTGGGCGAGCGCCGAAGCAATGGCCGAACTCGTCGCTGATTCGATCGAAAGCGTGGCGGGCGCGAAATCGTTGACCGCATCCGCCAGCGGCGCGGCAACACTCGGCGCAGCCGGCGCCGGCAGGTTCAGCATGAGCAGGATGCCCGGATTGAAGCGGGCGGTGAGTTCGTCGCCGGCACTCACGACCTTGTTTCGATTGAAATCAAATGGGTTGGTGACGCTTACGCCGCCCGCAGCATTGGCCCGAGCTGCAAGTTGATCGGCAGCGCTGGTGATTGCTGCGGCAGCGGAGTTCCCCAAGCCGGAATCCCCCACGCGATTGCCAAAGTAAAACACGTCCGGCGCGGCCAGGCCCGTCTGAGCATTGGCATTGACGGTCACCTCCAGCCAGGCGTTTCCGATCGAGCCGTCGGGCCAGGTGAACGTGATCCGATGGGTGGTTTCGTCGAGGGTGGTGATCACGAAACCGTTGGGTACAGGCAATGTCTCCCAAGTGTCCGGTTGATTGTTTCTGCCAGCGCGAAACGTGAAGTCAGCGAGCGAAAGTTCGCCATGATCGGCCGAAAGGTCGATCATCAGCCCGTTGATGCCCTTGTTGTAGCTGCTGATGTTGGCGAACGTCGCGGGGCCGCTACCAGGCAGGTACGCGATTTTGTCCGTCGCGCGAGCCAACTCATCCCATTGATTGATCTGCGGTGAGTTATCGAACCCGGAGTTGTTATAGAACAGCCAGCGATTCACGATCGAAACCGAACCAGGCAGATACAGCGACAGCGCAGCGGTGGACACCGCACTTGTGACTACGCCCATATCGACGCTGAAATCGACTTCAATCAGCTCGCCCGTGATTCGAGACACGGCAGGCTGGAATGTCACCGTGCGGAGTACTTGCTCATATGTTGCGCGATCGGCCTCGCCAGTGATGGTGAGCACGCCGCCTACGAACACGGCGCTGAGCGACGTGCCGGAAGTGTCGATCAGTAACTGATCGCCAGGCACGGCGGAGCGAATTTGAACGCGGGCGCCGTAGAGCGGCGAGAATCCAGCATCATGGATCGAAAGATTCCCGGCCAGCGGCTGCGAGAACTGGTCGGTCGTGAACTCGTCCGTGAAGCTTAGGCCTGGTGCCACGCCGTTGAGATCGACTGTGGGCAGGTCGAAGAGCTCGAAGAATTGCAAACGGGACGTTCCATCGTGGAGCCAGCCGATCGCCAATTGGCCGACCGCATTGGCAGCTAAAGCCGGGGACGACTGTTTTCCTACGCGTGGCGAATTAACACGAAATGCCGGCCCCTGCGGAGTTCCGTCGGCAAAGTACCCGCGCGCGGCGACGCCCAACCGATCGCCGTCGATACTCATGTCCTGCCAGGAGATTACGAACCGGCCGGCGCCATCAAAGTCGATGGCCGGCGCCCACAGCGGATTTTCAGCAGGTGTCGCGGCGGTGATTTCGCTGGCCACCACCGACTTGGCCCCCAGTGGCGCGCCATCCGCGTCGAACGTTCGCAAACCGACCTGCCGCCAGTACCTGGTTATCGGCGGATACTCATCAATCGCAGGCGGTACGACAATTGAAGATTGCCAGCCGACCGCGAAACCACCCTGGGGATTGGCGGCTACCGTGGCCTTGCTGATATCCGCGAAGCTCTCCACAAAAACCGGAGCGCCAATCACTTGGCCGCCCGCATCCAAGCGATGCACAAACAGTTGTTTATCCTGCTGATACGTATAACGAATCTCGGCAACGATCACGTCACCATCACTGAGAAACGCAATGTCGGACAAACTACCGGTGCCCACGATGCCGTAAGGGACAGGGCTGCCGCTCGCCGTGCCGTCGGTGTTGAAGAGCTGAATCCCGGTGCTCGCCAGGATGGCGACGCGACCATCACCGGCCATGTCAACTGCGAAGACATTGTTAGGTAACGATACGATCGGGCGCTGCAAAACGCCGGCGGAGTTATAACTGGCCCAGTAGCTCAGGCCGCTTTCCTCTGTCCAGAACACATGCAGGTTGGCGGCCTCGTCCAAGAACGCTTTGGGGGTCATGCGGGGAGTGCTGCCAACGATCGACGCCAGGTTGAGTTCGCCGCTCGTGGGCACACCGTCAGGACTGAAGAATTGAGCGCGGATCCGGGTGCTGCGCAGAGATACGGTCGCAAACTCTCCATGCGAATTGGCCGCGACGTCGATCGAGCTCCGCGCATCGGTCGCAATCGGTTGGCCGACAGGCTGCACGGCGCTGACAATGAACCGTCGCTCCGCGGCTCCACCCGGCAGGCCATTCTGATCGCCGTCCAGAGGATTGCCACTGGTGTCGTGAATCGCATCGCTCGCGATCAGACGGTAATTGCCTGTTCCCAAGGGCGCAGACAGCGTGATCGTGACCTTGCCATTGGCATACGTGATGCCGTCAATCTGATGGCTGACGTTGGAGTTCCCTCGCCAGAGCTGCCAATTTGCCGGATTAAGGACGCTGTGGAACCCGCTGCTGCCCCCGGCAGTGCTCGCTTCGCGCGACAATCGCACGTCAAGCTGTTGTATTTCCAGCGGCACGATCATGTTCTGATCGATGATGTCGAGATCGGCTACCAGCAGTCCCGAAACGAACAGCTTGTTGGTGGCGAAGCGTTGAGCCGTCAGATCTGCCAGACGGGGCCCATCCTGGCTCTGGATACGATTCAGAATGACGACGCCCTCGCCCGTGCCATGCATGGCTAGAGCCGGCGGTTGAAACTGCACCAGACCTCCGTCATCGAAGGTCAGGACGTCGTTGAGCGTGTTGTCGGCGTTGAAGAAATACACCGCGTTCCAGGTTTGCGGCGGGCTAAAACTGAGGTTGATTGTGCCGACGGCGATGTTGCCCGCATCATCCATCGCCAGATCGAACGAGTTCATGTTGCTCGTGACCGGAACATTCACCGGAATGCCAAGTACCGTGTCATTAAGCCCGACACGCTGAACGTGCACGCCTTCCTCGTCGATTGCGGCGACAACAAACTCGCCCAGTCGATTCATTGCAAACTCGTAAGAGTATGCACCTGAGGCCAACATCGTTCTGTTGTAGCGCAGCGACTTTGGCTCATCCGACGAGTCGAAGCGTTGCCAGACGGCCTGGTCGGCCTCGAAGCCCGCAACGACATAGTCACCATTTTCAGCAAAGCCAACCTTCGGCACGGACGCGGTGAATGGTACGCCGTTCAGACTTCCTTGAGAGACGCCACTGGTGTCGAACGCCTTCACCTCGATGTTTATGCCCGCGACGATCAGCACCCGACCGGCCGAACTGATGGCGACATCCGGGTTTGGTTCGTAAAAACCATCGCCAGGGGTAACTGAGACATCGCCGTTCAACAGGTTGCCGGCGGCATCGTAAAAAGAGGCCACGACGGTCCAGCCGCTGCCAACCCAGCTTTGCCATGTGATGACCAGTTCGCCGCCATCTCCCAATGCGGCTGCCGGTTTGACCTGATCTCCAGCAGTCACCCCGTTGACCAGGAACTCGCTGCCTTGCGCGTTGCCCGCGGCATCGAAACGACGGGCGAAGATGTCGTAGTCTGATCCGATCCGCTCTTGCCAGACGACGACGAAGTTGCCGGCCGAGTCCGTGGCGACATCCTTGGGCATGACGCCATTCGGCGTCCCCGTGTCGTTCCATTCGCCGATAAAAACCTCGCCTCCCACCGGCGAGACGCTCAGCAATTGCCGGCTTTCGAGATCTTCCAACCGCAGCGCGCGATGGATGCGTGGCGCGTGTGTCGAATTGCGATGAGAACGCCAGAAGCGCATGAAGTGACCTCGGTCCATGTTCCTTGATTCGCCGCCACGCCAGCGGATTCTTCCCCGCGTGCCTGCGACCCGCGTCGCCCCCGGGCCTCACCGGTGGCAATGCGTAAGGTCAATTATCCTTGAAGCGGCCGGAAAGAGAAAGGTTCGAAAACAGGCCAGTCCGAACTGAGCCTCCGTAAATGCCAGCCGGTGCGTGGGTGATTGCCGGTTACAGCGAATCGAGCATTTCCAGCAGGCCTTCGCGAGTGGCTTCTTCCGCCGCGGGTTCGTCCGTTTCGAGCGTCAGGTCTTCGTCGTTCGCCAGCACAATGGCCACCGCATCAGGAGCGAGTCGCTGGCTGGGCACACTCGGGGCAGCTGGCTCGAACGCCATGGAAACCGGCTGCAGAATCTCACCCACGGCGGTAGGCTGAAGGTCCGACGCAAGGGCGTTGCGATCGGCATGGCCGGCAAGCTGAAAGGGCACTGGACTTGGCTCTGCAAACGCCAGCGGCTCGGCCGTGCTGGGCTCGGCCGGCGCCGGGAGGTTCAGCATCAGCAGGATGCCGGGATTGAAGCGGGCGGTGAGTTCATCGCCCGCGCTGACGACGCCATTGCGATCGAAGTCATAGGGATTCTCGATTCCCGCGCCGATTGACGGATGAGCGCGAACCGCAAGCTGATCGGCGGCGCTGGTGATGGCCGCATTGGGGCTGTTGCTGAGGCCCGTGTCGCCGACGCGACTGCCGAAATAGAACACGTCGTCTGTGGCGAGGCCCGTGTTCTCGTTGGCGAGCATCGTGACTTCGAGCCAGGTGTTCTTGATGGCGCCTTCCGGCCAGGTGAGCTCGAGGATGTCGGTCCCGCCCGTACCGGCGCCCTCGCGGAAGGTGATGGCCGAAGGAGTAGGCGCATCGATCCAGGTGCCCGGATCGGTCGACGTACCCATTTTGAAAGTGAAGTCACTCAAGGACGGCACGCCGTAGTCGCCGTTGGTGAAGAGCACGATGCCGTTGATGCCGCGCGTGTAGCTGCTCACGTTGGCAAACGTGGACGCGCCGCTGCCCGCCTGGTAGGCCGCCTTCGAGACATCGTACGCCGCGTTGCTGTAATGCGGGCCGGGGAGCGGATCGTCGTACTTCGCGCCGGCATAGTACAAATGTCGGCCCAGGACTTCGGCCGGGGCCGTGTTGCGAACGCGGGCCGTGGCGATGGGGCTGGTGGCCGAGCCGTCGTCGATCGTGAACTCGATTTCGGTGATTTCGCCCCCTTCAAACGAATACGGCGGAGCGAAGACGACGGTGCGGAGCACTTGCTGGTAGTTGGCCACGGTGTCGATGCCCGAGAGCGTGACGCCGCTGGCGGTGTAGGTGGCCGTGATGTTGGTGCCGATGGTGTCGATGCCGAGCTCGCCACCCATGAGCGCGGGATCCATTTGGATGGTTGCGCCGACCAGCGTGGGCGAGGACGTCGTAATCGTCAGCTCATCAGCATCCACGATCGGCAGCAGCAGTTCGCCGGGATCCTTGTCCGCGGCGAAGTCGATGCCGTCGCCCGCGCCGTTCAGATCAAGGACCGGGAAAGCGCCGAGGGAGAGGCGCCGGGCACGGATGTCATTAGAAGCGCTCGCCCACGCCACGACCGCTTCACCAGCACCAGTCATTTCCACAGGTGCAAAAACGTAGTTCGTTGGGGCCGGCTGAGAATTGATGACAAACGGATCGAAGATGGAGTTGCCCTGGGCATCGAATGCCTGCGCGTAAACGTCTGTGCCCTCTTTCCAAGATATCATCGAGCGGCCCGAGTCATCCATCGCGATCGATGGTGCGAGGGTTTCTACATCGGCAGTGCTTCGCCGATGGATCGCTCCCGACAGTGGAAAACCGTCAGAGTTGTACCGACGGGTGTAGATATTCCCAGAGGGTCCAAAAAGCCCGTCGCCCCATACGATCGTGAAGTTGTCCGCCGCATCTCCGGCAATGTCGAATGCCCCACCGTAGATCGAACCTGATGTAACTTCGGTCAAGTCGCCTTTCGGCGTGCCATCGGTCGCATATCGGCGGAATTGAATGGCATAGCCTGGGCCGCTCATTGGCGAGTTTCCCCAGGCAACGACGAATTCATCGTTTTCCATGACGTAAATCGCCGGCCCCCACTGCTTGTTGCCGTCCCCTGGCGGCGAGAGCGGAATCGCCGGGCCTAGCGAGGAGCCATCGGCTGCAAAGCGCTGGATATAGACATCGAAATCGCCACTGACGGAGACTGTCTTCGCGACGATGAAATCGCCATTGCTCTGACGCGCCGCGACTTGAGGCATCGCAGAGTGAAATCCGCCACCGACAAATGCAGTTTGGGGGCCCGCACCAGTGGCGTCGAGAAGGCGCACACCACCATTGATGTGTGCCAGATACTGCCCGTTACCCAGCGCCATCAGGCCACTGGAGTAGGATTCGAAACCGACAATCGGGCTGGAGGTCTGTCCCTCGGAATCGAACACTCGCACCTCGGTCATTGCAGGATCAGGGATCCATCCGCCGGTGTTGTAGCCTACAGCGAAGCCCCCGTCCTCCTGAATGGCGATCACGGGCGAGCCGCTCGGCTGATTCACTTCGCCACGAATGATGCGTTCCGGTCCAATGCCGACGATGCCCTGCTTCACACTGAACGAGATCGAGTAAGCGCCGCCGGCCGAAGCGTTGTCGTCTCCGTCGAACGCCCGGCCCAGCGTGTCGTGAATCGAGTCGTGCACGATCAGCTCGTATCCCGTGCCGCGCAGTGATTCGGTGAATGTGACGTAGGCAACATCATCCTCGTACGTGACCCCTGCAATCAGTCCCGAAATGTCGACGCCATCGTCCAGCAGCTGCCAGTTCGCCAGCGACTCGATCGAAGCTTCATTCATCGGCCGCGAAAACGTGACGCGTAACCCCGGCAGTTCCGAGAACGATGTCTCGCCGTCGGTGATGGGAGTTCCCCAGGCGGCCGCCGTGTAGTCCACAGTCGCCAGGTCGTCGCGCACGAACCGTCGAGCGAAAATGCCGTCGCCACTGCCATCCTGCCCCTGGCTCTGCCAGGATATGACGAACTCGGCCCCGTTGAGCGAGACGACGCTCGGCAACTGCTGATTGCCGGGCAAGGTGGTGTTCACCGGAAAGAGCGAAGTCTCCAGCATGCCGTCGGCATTGTACGTGCGGGCAATCACTCCCCAGCCCGAGCCGCCGGGCTCGAAGCTCTGCCCCGTTTGCATCCCCACGACGATCAGGTCGCCACCGGAGTCCAGCGACATGTCAAGCAGCGAGTATGCCAGTCCCGTATTGATGACATTCCCGAGCGGGTGTCCCGTGGCATCGTAGCGCTGCACGAGTTGTCCTTCGAACCCATACCGCACGGCGAACTCACCGCTGGGGCTGATTGCCACCGACTGCACTTCGTCGATCGCCGGAACCGCGACAGGTCCGACCGACGTGCCGTTCGGGCGAATGACGAGGGCCTTGCCTTTGACGGAATACTGGTCGACGGAGTACGTGATCGCCAGTTCGCCGTCGGGGTTCATCGCGGCGTCGTAGTAGCTGTTCAGGTCGTCGACTTCACCCACGGCATACGCATTGCCGAGCGGCGTACCACCGGCGTCGTACCAGCGTACGAACAACCGATAGGGGGTGCCATCGCCACCGCGCCAGAGGAACGCCGTGTTTCCGGCAGCATCGGTGAAAACGCGAGGTGCCGAAGGGATGCCGGGGTCTTCCTTGACGAAGAAGTAGTCGCCAATCTGATCTCCCGCGGCATCGAATCGAAAGCCGATGACCCAAGAGTTGGCCGTGATCACACCGATCGAAGTGCCATCCGACGCTATGGCCAGATCATCGAGGTCCCCATTGTCGACAGTCACTTCGCCACCGATTGGCGATCCTGCGGGAGAATAGCGTTGGAAGGCGAAGTCGTTGCTCTGCATCCGCCATTTGATGGCGAAGCTGCCGTCTTCGAAGCGGGTGATGTCCGGCGAGCGCTGATTGTTCAGCGTGGTCGTATTCACCTGAAACTCGGCCCCGCCGGCGAGCGCCAGCGGTTCGGCAATCGGATCGTCCTGGGTGGCGCTCAACAGGCGGCGCTCTTCGAGGATTTCCAGCCGAGGTACAACCGCACGCTGAGGGCGCTTCCGCGCGCGACGCGATTGATTCCAGGGCGAATACATTCGAATGCTCTCTCGTTCCGCGAGGGGCAGGTTATTCCTTTGGGGGGATTGATCCATCGTAACTGAAGTAGCGACCCATTCGCAATAAAACACCGATTTTTTTATGGAAGCTTAACTCGCATCACATTACGAAGCCGTCCGTGCTCCGGAAGTTACCGGCCGAACGGCTCGCCTTGCCGCCTCCGCGAACGCCGAGTAGCATCGCAAGTGTCGATTGTTTCCAAGCTTTTGACCCCTCAGGCCGCCCGATGTCCGAATCGTCGCCCACGCTCGATTCCTCCGAAGCTGACGATGACGACGCGCACGAGTACCAGTCGCTTGAGCCGCTGGCCATCGTCTCGGTGCTGTTGGGGTTGGCCTCGCCGGTGGCGATCTTTCAGCCGCTGTTGGCCGTCGTGCCGATCCTGGGACTGCTCACCGCGGTGGTCGCTTTGGCGAAGATCGGCGGCGATCGTGCTCGCGGTGGCCGCGCCGTGGCGATTGCCGGCGTGGTGCTCTCGACATTTTTTCTCGCGGTGCCGATGGCCCGCTATGCCTCGGCGCAGCTCATGCTTCGTCGCCAGGCCATTCCCGTGGCGACCGAGTTTCTCGAGCGACTTCAGCAGCAACGTCCTGAAGAGGCTTTGCTCTTGCAGATGGCGCCGGACTATCGGCCACCGGTTGACGATGGCCTGTGGAGCTACTATCGCAATGACGAGCAGGCTCGCACGCAGCTCGAGGCCTTCGTCAAGGAGCCGTTCGTGCGAATGCTCCTGGCGCTAGGTCCGGATGCCGAGGTCAAGTTTTTCAAAGTGAACGGCATCGCTGCGGGGAATCAACTTGCGCTGGCCGATCTACACTACACGGTGACCTTCACCGATCAAGACGGTCAACGTAAGACACTCGTGGTGGGCATCCTGCTGGAGCGACGTGCCCAGCCGATGAACGCCGAACTGAACCCCTGGCGGATTCGCGAGTTCACAACCGACTTTGCCGATCGCCCGCCCGTCTAGTGAGTTGTCGTCACTTATTGTCGCGCGCTGCCTCGGCGGCGATCGCCGCACGTTCGGCCGTGCCCGAGCGGCGAGCCGCCATCTGGTAATACACGGCCGCGGCGCCGG
>JBGSKX010000250.1:0-1673 GCA_041741015.1 Pirellulales bacterium | reverse complement strand
ACGCCCACGGCGGAGCCGCAAATCGCTCCCCCCCAAGACGCGTTTGCGCCGCAGCCGGCGACGGCGCCGGTCTACGAGGACGAGCCGCAACAACCTGCTGCCCAATTCGATCGGTTTGAGAGCACCGCAGCCGAGACAAGTATTCCCGATGCGGTTCCAGACCCGACTGCAGCGGACAACTGGCGCACGAGCGCCCCCGCTGCGGCGCCGCTCGCGGCCGATGCGAGTGAAGCAGCACCCTTGCCTATCGAGAATGGCATGTACACCGTGCAACCGGGCGACTCGCTGTGGACCGTTTCAGAAGCGGTGTACGGCACGGGCGGTTACTTCAAAGCCCTGGCCGCGCACAACAGGGCCGTGCTACCGAAATCGGACAAGCTGACCGTCGGCAGTCAGGTCTCCGTGCCGCCGCTGGAAGACTTGCAGCGTGACTATCCAAGCCTTTGCCCGCGTCCTAGAAAGAGCGCGGTAGTGAAGGCCGGAGCGACCCGTGCCAGTGCAGTTCAGCCGCGCAGCGGCCGCGACATATACATTGTGAACCAAGGGGACACGTTGTTCACCATTGCTCGCTACGAACTTGGCAAGGCGACTCGCTGGGCCGAGATTTACGACCTGAATCGCGATGCGTTGGGCGAGGACTACGACCACTTGCGTCCTGGCATGGAACTGGTCATGCCGGCCCGCGGGGCGGAAGCTGCCGCCCAGCCGGCGGAGTCGAGATATTAGTCGCGAGCCGTGCTCTGAAGCCCCTGGGCTTTCCCGGGGTAGGTACTTGGATGCGGCTGCCGTCCTCGGAGCGAGAGCAATACAAAAGGGCCGCCGTCACTTGGGTGTGACGGCGGCCCTGTTTGTGGACGTTACTCGACTCGATGTCGAGTGCTATGAAGTTGACTTAGTGAAAGTTGTAGTTTGGATTGTGCTCGCTGAAGTCGGCGTCGGTGAAGCCGTTGTTCACCTTGATGTCCGTATAAGTGTATTCTTCGATGAGCTGCGGCTGGCCACCTTGCTGGGCGGGCCACTCGTAGGCCTCATAACGGACCGGAATGTTCAGCTCGTCGTCGACGAACACGAGGGCCTTATTGAAGCGGAAGTTCTTGCGCGGAATCGGATGTTCGACCTGGATGCAGGTCGACGAGCGGCCGTTGATCTTCGCGCCCTTGTAGAACTTCACGTCGCATTCGCCGTACTGCTTGTCCGCCTCGGCGACTTCGATCAGGCGTTTGGTCAGGTTCAAGAAACCAATCTCGGTGATCGGGTAACGCTGTCCGGCCATGGCCAGAGCCCCTGTCGGCTGCAGCGGCACGGTGCCGGCGATTTTTTTAATGCCCACGCCGTGGCCAAGCAGATTGCCATTGTTCTGGCCCTCGACGTAGATGGCTTCCTGGCCCTTGAGCTTTTCAGGGCCGAGAAAGTACATATAGACGCTGAACGGCTGATGGCGAATTTTGATGAACATGAACTCTTGGTCGTTGAGTCTTCCGTTCACTCGCTCACGCTTGACCATCACCGCCGAGTAATCTTTGATGTTGGTGTTGATATTTTCGATGGCGCCGTAGGCCATCCGCAGGGCCGGTTCGAGCGGGTGCTCATTCGGCACCGGGGCAGCCTGCTGTTGTGGGGCCGGCTGCGGCGTGGTCGGCGACTCGGCCGGCAAGTTGGTGTTCGCGGCCACG
>JBGSKX010000249.1:0-14422 GCA_041741015.1 Pirellulales bacterium | reverse complement strand
CGATGCCCTGTGGCGGGCCACGATCCGTCGTAACTACGCCGGACCCTGCGCGACGTTCTCGCCGAGCGCTGCCTGGGCCGACGTCGGCAACTACTGGCGCGGGCAATTGGCCCTCGAACCGATTCGCGGTGGCCGCTGGGCCATTCGCACCGCCGACGCCCGGCGGACGCTCGCCTTTGCGCCCAATCGTGAAGAAGCCGAAAAACTGCGTGAGCGCTATCAAGAATTGATCGCTGTCGCCCACTATGAACGAAAGCCCAATCATCTACGTTCGACGACCTATATTGACGGCCTCGTGCTGAAAAGTCGTGCCGGCAAGGTGCTCGACCGGTTCGACACCGAAGAAGACCTCCAACTCGCCCTCGATCGCTATGAAGGCATCTACCGCGAATCGGCCGCGCGCCGCCGCAATGCCTGGCTGGCGCTCATCGCGGGTATCATCGCCGGCACTGCCGGCACGCTCACCGTCTGGAGCCGTGCGCGCCGCACACCCGAAGTGATCGCCCGCGCCGGCATCGCCCGCACGTTCCAGAACATCCGTCTGTTTCGCAACATGACGGTGCTCGACAACGTGCTGGTGGCCATGGATCGCCAGCTCAAGGGAGGCGTCGTTCGCATGGCCCTGCAAACGCCGGGCATCCGTCGCCAGGAGCGCGACGCCTGCTCCTCCGCCACCAAACTGCTCGACTTCGTCGGTCTCGCCGATCGCCGGCACGTGCTCGCCAAGAACCTGCCTTATGGCGACCAGCGCCGGCTCGAAATCGCCCGCGCGCTCGCCACCCAGCCGCAACTTGTCCTGCTCGACGAGCCGGCCGCCGGCATGAATCCCGCCGAGTCACTCGAACTCAACACGCTCATCGAAGCAATCCGCGGTCGCGGCCACACCGTGATGCTCATCGAACATCACATGAGCGTCGTGATGGGCATCTCCGACCGGATCGCCGTGCTCGAGTACGGCCGCAAGATCGCCGAAGGGACGCCCGAGGCCATCCGCAACAATCCCAAGGTGATCGCCGCCTACCTGGGCAGCGAGGAGGTGACCTGATGCCTCCGCTCTTAGAAATCAGCGATCTACGCGCCGGCTACGGTCAGATCGAAGTGCTCAAAGGCATCTCGCTGGAAGTTCAACCCGGCGAAATCGTGGCCCTGATCGGTACCAACGGCGCGGGCAAGACCTCAACGCTGATGAGCATCTCTGGTTGCCTGCGGCCGCGCAGCGGGAGCATCCGCCTCGCAGGCCAGGAAATTCATGCTCGTGCGCCGCACGAAATTGTCCGCCTGGGCATCTGCCATTCGCCCGAAGGGCGCAAAATTTTTCCCCGGCTCACCGTGCTCGAAAACCTGCAGATGGGCGCCTTTGCCCGCAGCGACAAGGCCGGCATCCAGCAGGACCTCGACCACGCGTTTGAAATGTTTCCGATCCTCAAGCAACGCACGGCGCAGGCCGGCGGCACCCTCTCTGGCGGTGAGCAGCAGATGCTGGCCGTCGCAAGGGCGATGATGGGCCGGCCGAAGCTGCTGCTCCTCGACGAACCGTCGTTGGGTCTTGCCCCGCTGATCGTGCTGAAGATCTTCGAAGTCGTGAAAAAGCTCAATGACGAGGGCATTTCGATACTGCTGGTGGAACAAGCCGCGCGGATGGCCCTCAAGCTCGCCCATCGGGGCTACGTGATGGAAACCGGCGAAATCACAATGCATGGCCCCGCCGCCAATCTGCTCGCCGACGCACGCGTCCAGGCGGCGTATCTCGGCGGCTGACATCTGGACGCGAGGAGCCCAATCGGGCAACTTGATAGTCGACCAACTTCATCGGTCTCTCTTGCAGGAAGGCCAATGCCATGTCGCAGGACACCGCGCCGGGCGCCCATTGCGTGCTGCTTACCGGAGCGACCGGCTACGTCGGTGGCCGCTTACTGCCGCTCTTGCAAGCTCGCGGGGTTCAAGTCCGCTGCCTCGCGCGTAGTCCCGGCAAGCTCGAATCGCTGGCCACACCGTCGACTGAGATCGTGGCGGGCGACGTGCTCGATCCGAGTTCCTTGGAACGTGCTCTAAGGGGTATCCACACTGCTTACTACCTTGTGCACCTGATGTCCGGTTCCCAGGACTTCGAACGTGAGGACCGCGAGGCGGCCCAGTATTTTGCGGGCGCGGCGCGCGCCGTCGGCGTGCGGCGGATCATCTATCTCGGCGGACTGGGCGACGACACCGATCCACGGCTCTCGCCGCACCTGCGTAGCCGACACGAGGTAGGCCAACTACTGCGCGACTCCGGCGCCGCAGTGATTGAGTTCCGCGCCTCGATGGTCATCGGCCCCGGCAGCCTGTCCTACGACCTGATGCAGTCGCTGACCGAACGTCTCCCCGTGATGCTCTGCCCCAAGTGGCTCACGACGCCCACGCAGCCGATCGCGATCGACGACGTCCTGAGCTACTTGCTGGCGGCGTTGGACCTGCCCTGCGTAGACAGCCGGATCTATGAGATCGGCGGTCCCGACGTGATGAGCTACGGTGACCTGATTCGGGAGTATGCCCGGCAGCGCGGCTTGCGGCGGTGGCTGATCTCGGTACCGGTGCTCACTCCGTATCTTTCGAGTCTCTGGCTCGCGCTTGTGACCCCGGCCAGCTTTGAAGTCGGCCGGCACCTGATTGAAGGTCTCAAGAACCCGACGCTGGTTCGCGACCGCCGCGCCGCGCAGGACTTTACAATCCGCCCCCTCGGTGTTCGCGAAGCGATCGCCCGGGCGATCGCGGCAGGCAGTTCGGCCGCGTAGTAGCCCTGCCCAGTAGTGGCCAACAGCGGTCATCTGACAAATATTGTCATAAGACAATGGCTTACAGCGCGCTGGGCAATGCCACTATCCGCCACATGTGAGCCCGATTGCCCATTTTTCTCGATCGTTTGTCAGTTTGCTCCCCTGGGCGACATATAGGCTGCAGAGAGGGATTTTTCGATCGATCGGTGTTTGGCGCTTACCACAAGGGTTTCACTATGAAACGGAAGACTCTAGGGCCAATCATCTGCCTGATGTGCCTGGTCTGCTTCAGTTCCGCGGCGCACGCGGCGCTTTCGATTGTTTCCGCCGTGGGTGCTAGTCCACCGAGCGGACTCACCTATGCGAGTTTTGATTCGCTCCCGCTCGGAATCGGAGGCGGAATCAGCAGCGGAATCACGGTGACCTTAGATTCGAACGCTGCTGTTGTTCAGGGTGCCAATAGTACGCATGCGCGTCCTGTTATCTCAAACTCGAACGGTTTTCTTTTTGGAGACAATACAGTTAGCGGCCCCGACCTTACCCAATATCTGACAACGGGGAGCACCCAAGTTATTTCCACCGCAAAGGTTACGCTCGATTTCCCCGGCGACCAACAGTATCTGGGCCTACTTTGGGGATCCGTTGACAACTACAACACGCTGAGTTTCTACAAGGACGACGTTCTTATCGGCAATGGCCTTTCAGACGCAAAGATCACTGGCACGAATATATGGGCGTTTGCCAATGGCGATCAGGGAGCCAACGGCACCTTCTACGTGAACATCAACTCGACACTTCCCTTTGATCGCGTGGTGGCCACGAGTTCGCAGTACGCCTTTGAGTTTGACAACGTCGCTTATTCGGCGAACCAGATCCCTGAACCTGGCAGCCTGATCGTCTGGTCGGTGCTTGGCCTCTCGGTCGCCGGCGCCAGTTGGTATCGTCGTCGCAAAACGGCAGCCTGAATTCTTTGAGATCGCGGGCAGTCGGCCATCGCTGACACAATCAGAAACTTCTCAAACCGCGATGCTCACGCCTGCTTCGGCGTGAGCGTCGCGGTTTCTGCTTCCTCACGCAGTCGCACCGGGCCGAAGTCGGCCGGATACTTAGGGTTCGGTTTGGCATAGAACGCTCGAATCCGATCCATGTCGGCCGTGATATCGCCCGTGGGCTGCAGGATCTCGAACAGGCCGCCGTACTTGTGCTTGAAATCGAGCAGTCCCAGCACCAGCGGCACGTTCGCCTCGCGCGCGATGTGATAGAACCCGCTCTTCCAATACTCGCTGCGGCCGCGGGTCCCCTCGGGCGTGATCAGCAGCGCCAGTTCGTCGCGCTCGCGGAACTGATCAACCATCTGCTCCACGGCGTTATGCCGCGCGCGGCGATCGACCGGCACTCCGCCCAGGAAACGCATCAGAATCCCCAGCGGCCACTTGAACAGCGTGTGCTTGCCGATCCACGAAACGCGGATGCCGTAGACCCAGGCCAAGGCCAGCATCACCGGCACATCCCAATTGCTGGTGTGCGGCGCGGCGATGATCAGATACTTCGCCATCGGCGGCTTCGCGCCGCGCAGCTCCCACCCGATCAGCCACAGGTAGAAGCGGCCGAGCCAGTATTTCATTCGCTTGCGCCGCCTGATCGCTGGAATGCCATCGTGAGTCCCGGACCGCCGGAGACTCTTCGATTCGATATGAACCCTCTGCAGTATGACGCCGCGACTCGCCGGCCGGTAGGGCAGGGGACCGGCGACGCCACTTACCGCCGCCGCACGCGCCGGCCAATCGTCCACAATCCAGCAACGCCGACCACGGCCAGCGCCGGCCAGGTCGCTGTCTTGCGCGTCACCGGCCGCCCCAATTCGAACGCCCCGAAGAACATCTCGTCCGTTGTCGCCGGACCATACTTCACGTGCGCGCTCGGGTCAGGATTCCGCGGGTTTGCCGCCGAATTGTCATATATGGCCGTGCATCGCAGCAAGGTGCCGGCCGCGAGCACGCGTGGCTGCGCCAGCACATAACGGTGCTGCCACTCGAAGTCGTAGTCCGGCACGTCGAGCAGCGTCTCCGCCGCGCCGCTCAGCCCAATCGCCTCCAAACGCATCGAGCGCCCGCGCAAGTGCATATGCGGATAAAGCGCGATCAGCAAGTAGTCCGCATCCAAGATCGATTCGGCGACCGCCGTTTTCACTTCGCCGGGCGCCAGCTCCACGGGATGCGAGACCATCCGCGTCGCGATCTGCACGTTGGGCTCTTCGCACAGCTCGAGCGCAATCCGCGATTGATCCGTTTGCGGGCTGCCGTTGGGCACATAGTGTACCGAGAGTACCAGGTTCCAGCCGGCCGGAATCCGCTTGGCGGTCCCCGGCGGCAACCGCGTGCTGGTGTTCCCCGGCACATACAGCGCCAAGTAGGCATCGAACATCTCGTCGTAGTAGAACATGCCCGGCACGGAGTCTTTTGGCTTCATCAGCAGCGTCGCGTGATGCACGACCGCGCGATTGCCGGGCCGAATCTCGATCGCGCGGACCCAGGCGTCTTCCGCGAAGCCCGGATCAATCACGAACTCCTGATAGTCAAGCACGCCTTCAGCCGGCACCTCGAACCGTGGTGCGATGAATTCCACCGTTGGGTTGATCGACCAGCCGCTGGCGAATCTGGGCAGTGGCGGCCGCACAGCTGGGTCGCCTTCCGGTGCACCACCATCGAGCCAACCGAATACGAGCTTCCGTTCGTCCTTGCTCAGCGAAGGATCGTTGGCAAAGTGCCCGTCGCGAGCTCCCCAGGGGGGCATCCGTCGGCTTTCGAGCACTTCGCGAATTGTTGCGCGCCACGCGAACGCCTCGTCATACGAGGTGAGCGGCATCGGCCCGACCTCTCCCTCGCGATGGCAACTCACACAGTGCGCGTCGAAGATCGGCGCAATGTGCTGGGAGTACGTGACCGCACTCTCTGCATCGGAATGCGGTGTATTCGCCCGACTGATCACGCATCCCGCCAGCTCGGTTCGCGGCACGCTGACTGGGAGCCCTGCGAGCGCTTCGTAGACCGCCGCGCGCAAGTCGCGTCGCGTTGGTCGATCGCGCAAGTGCACACCGACGCTGTACTGGTCGTCGATCCGCCCGCGATAGATCACATCGCGCCGGGCATCGAGCAGCACGACCTCGGGCGTTCGTGTCGCGGACAGTTCGTCGGCAAGTTGTTGACTTGGATCGCAGACCGCCGGAAACTGCAGCTCCCCGGCGAATTCGGCAACTTTGTCGCGCGTCTCGTGAGCATTCGAGAACACCGCCAGAAACCCCACGCCGCAGCCGGCGAACTCCTCGCGCAGCCGATTCAGCTCCGGCGCATAAAGCCGCGCCAGCGGACAATCGACGCCCAAAAACACCACGACCAGCAGCCGGTCTTCACCCCAATCGCTGAGCCGCACATTCCGGCCGGCCGGATCGGTGAGCGCGGGGCGCGCAGCAGCAGGCCAGGTGCAGCACGCCAGCAGAAGTACGGCAATCGTTGCAATGCGCGGGAGCATACCCCAAGCCTAGGTCATGGCCGGCGGATTGCACTGCGCAGCTCTGGTAAGTTGGACCGATCGAAGCGGCCCACCAGTTCGCGATCGCCCGGCACGCCGTCGCGGGCCAGATTCCACCGATGAGCGGTTAGCGGCACATAGTGCGTGACAAGCATACCAGAATCCAGGACAATCGCACGGAGGATGGGCACGTGTTTCGAACAAGTCACTCTGGTGGAGTCCGTACGATGAAATTCTGGACCTTGACCGCGCTGCTGTGCTTGTTGCCGGCAGCGGCCCACGCAGAGGACATGCAGGCCTATCGAAACCAGACTAGAAAGCTCGTTCGCGAGGGTAAGCATGCCGAGGCGCTCGAACGCATCCTGTGGTTCCACGATAACGCCCTTGAGCACGATCCGGGCATGAGTGGCGTCCGGCTTTCCTTCGCGCTCAGCGATTGGAACCGCCTCGCGGATGATTATCCGCCGGCGGGAATCGCGCTGCTTGAGGTGCGCGATCGGACCACGAAGAGGCTGCTCGAAGACGGCGGCAACTTCCAACTGTTCCAAGAAGCCGCTGCGATAAACCGCACGCTTGAGGACGATGCGGGCACGGTTCATTTGTTCGAGCAGATGGAAAAATCCTATCCGCGGAAAGCCCCCAGGTACTGGATCGTGGCCAAAGACTATGTCATCGCCGCCAAGCGCTATGATCTGGCCGGCCGGTACATGAAGGATCTCGACGCCGATTATCGTCGCGTCAAACAGATGTACGACCTGAACCTCAAGCTTTCCAACGATCCGAAGTTCGGCGCTGATCACAAGAACTATACCGAGCGGACCTTTACCAACTCGGTGCTGCAGCTGATCGAAGTCGCCCTGGCGACCGACCGGCGACAGGATGCCGAATCGATCCAGAAGCAAGCTCTTGCCGTGCGCGACGACACGAAAATCCGCAATGCGATTCCCCCAAGCGACAAGTAGCGGGGCCGACGACGCGTCCGTGAGATGACCATGCCCGTGGAACTCTACACCGTCGGCCACTCCACGCACCCGATCGAAGAGTTCCTGGCGCTGCTCGAACAGCATCGCATCGAGGCCATCGCCGACGTCCGCCGCTTTCCCGGCTCGCGCAAGCATCCCCAGTTCAACCAGGCAGAATTCAAGGCGGCGCTCGCCACGGCGGGCGTCGAGTACGATTGGCTCGAACTGCTCGGCGGACGGCGCGGCAAAGTGGCCAGTGCCTCTGACCGAAACGCCGGACTGCGAAACGACAGCTTTCGCAACTATGCCGACTACATGAATTCGCCCGAATTTCACGCCGGCGTCGCCGAACTGCTCGCGCTCACCGAGCACAATCGCACTGCCACGATGTGCTCCGAAGGACTCTTCTGGCGTTGCCATCGCCGGCTGGTGAGCGACTACCTGTTGGCCCAAGGTCACACCGTCTGGAACATCATGCCGGGCGGCAAGCTCGAGCCGCACAAGCTCACGGCCGGCGCGGTCATCGACGCAGGCGCCGTCAGCTACCCGGCCCCCGACGCCGATCAAGGCCGGCTATTCGAGTGATCGCGGATGTCGCGGGGTGGTGGCACTGACAACTCGCTTGTCAGTGGGCCCCGGCCCAAGAGGGATCAGGCCATGCGTTCCTCGAAATGGAGTTCCCATTTTGACACGCTCCCTCTGAACCCTCTGGTGCTGCGCACACCGACAACAAGTTGTCGCTGCTACCCAATGAACCGATCAACCCGCTGACGGCGTCGCGTGCCATCCTAGAGTCACAGGGGCTTTGCGCGCTTGCAGCCCCTGCGGTATCCTCTTTGCCATTGCCCCTCATGCAAGGATGTCCTCATGGCCCCACCGCGCGTCGTGCTCATCACCGGAGCGTCCTCTGGCATCGGCCAGGCCTGCGCAGGTCATCTCGCCGCGCGCGGCTGGCGGGTCTTCGGCACGTCGCGAAGTCAAACTCCCGACGCGTCCGGCGTCACGATGGTCCGGATGGATGTCGACGACGAAGCGTCCGTCGATCAGTGCGTGGCCAACGTCCTGGAGCGCGCCGGCCGGATCGACGCCGTTGTCAACAACGCCGGCTATTCGCTCACCGGCTCGATCGAAGACACCTCGATCGAAGAGGCCAAGGCCCAGTTCGAAACCAACTTCTTCGGAGCGCTCAGGGTCTGCCGCGCGGTGCTGCCGATCATGCGCCAACAAAAGCGCGGTCACATCGTGAACATCAGTTCGCTGGCCGGCGTGTTCGGCCTCCCCTTCGGTGGCCATTACAGCGCCAGCAAGTTCGCCCTGGAAGGGATGAGCGAAGCCCTCCGCTATGAAACGCGCCGCTTCGGCATCCACGTCTCGCTGGTCGAGCCGGGCGACTACCAAACCGCGATCACCTCCACCCGGCGCGTCGCCGCGGCGGCCACCACGAATGACGCTTATCGCGAGCGCTTCGCCGAGATGAGCCGCAAACAGGAGCACGAAGAGCAGAACGGCGCAACGCCGGAGCCGATCGCCCGGCTGGTCGAACGGATTCTCAACGACCCCAAGCCGAAGCTCCGCTACCCGATCGGCAAACCCAGCCAGACGATGGTCGTGCCGCTGCGGCGCTGGCTCACCCAACGGGCCTTCGACTGGTTGGCATTTCGATTGATGGGCGAGTAGTGAGCTCCAATCCAACCGCTATTAGCGGCGCGGACTACGCCTCGAGTGAAATATCAAAACGGCCGCCGCCGCTGGAATTGCCACAGCCAAAATCAGTGTCAGCCAATGAAACTCTAGCGCCACTGGCCCCCAGTTTACGAAGAGCTTTCCAGAGTGGAAGTTGATCAGCGGGCTCATGGTGGGATTGTAGCAGAAGAGTGATTAGACAACCGGCCGCGCGCGAGGCTATCCTTGAGCGATCTACGACGCCATCAACTCACCTCGACGATGCCATGCTGAGATTCACCATGAAGCTCCCCGCCTTGCTCGCCTTCGCCATGCTGCTGCTGACTGCCGCGTTCACTTCCGCCGCGGACGACATCACGTTCGAGCGCGTCATCGGCCCCGAGTATCCCGGCAAGTACAAGCATCCGGCCACGATCGAGGAGTTCGATAACGGCGACCTGTACATCGCCTACTATGGCGGCGACGGCGAATACGCTGAAAAGACAGCCGACTATGGCATGCGCAAAAAAGCCGGCGAGACCAAGTGGTCCGAGCCCGAGGTAATCGCCAACACGCCGTTCTACTCGGATGGCAATGTCGTGGTCTGGCAAGCACCGGACGGCCTGGTGTGGATTTTCTACGTCGTTCGCTTCGGAGACACCTGGAGCACGTCGCGGATCGCGGCCAAGATTTCGGAAGACCGCGGCAAAACTTGGAGCGATTCGTTCCTCCTCGCGCTCGAAGAAGGGATGATGGTCCGCAGCCGGCCGCTGGTGCTCTCCAGCGGCGAGTATCTGCTCCCCGTCTATCGCGAGACGGGGCACGACACCGAACAGGTTGGAGCGGACAGCGTCTCGCTGTTCCTGCGCTTCGATCCCAAGACCAAACAGTGGACGAAGTCCGGTCCGATCCGCTCGAAGCGCGGTAACATCCAGCCCTCGGTCGTCGAGCTTTCGCCCGGCAACCTGCTGGCCTTCTGCCGCCGCGGTGGCGGCTACGGTCCCGGCACCGAAGGCTTCATGGTCATGGCCACCTCCAAGGACGGCGGTCAAACCTGGAGTGAGGGCGTCGACACGAAGTTCCCGAACGCCAACGCCGCGATCGACCTGCTGAAACTCAAGAATGGCCATTTGCTCTTGGTTTACAACAACAGCCCCATCGATCGCACGCCGCTGACCGTGGCCATCTCGACCGATGGCGGAAAAACCTGGCCGCATTCGCGCGACATCGCCACCGGCGACTTCGACTACGCCTATCCCTATGCGATCCAAGGCCGCGACGGCAAGATCCGCCTGATCTACACCTCGCACGCTCGCAGCCAGATCAACGTCGCCACGTTCGACGAATCGGCGATCACCGGCGCGAAGTAGCCGTCTCGTTCATCCAGGCGAGCACTTCGAGCGCGGCCTGCTCCTTCCCCTTGGCCTCGAGCATCAGGTCCGCCTCGAACGGCAACAGTGCCGCCAGCGCGTCAAAATCCTCGCGCCGGATGAACACATCGTGCGTTCCCGCCCGGGTGCCCGGCATCTGCGAAGAGAGATGCACCTTGGGCCGGCTCGTCCAGGTGGCGGCAGCGCGCGGCAGCCACCGCTCAAGCTTCTCCACAGGATGCAACTGGTGATGGTGCAGATCAAACACGGCCGAAGCGCCCGTCGTCTCGCAGATCGCCACGATGTCGCCCAGGTGATACTGCCCCTCGTCGTTCTCAAGCACGAGTCGCGATCGCTGCTCAGTAGGCAACTTCTCGATCGCCGCCAACAGCCGCGCCACGCTCGCCGCGCGATCGCCATACACTCCCCCCGCATGCAGCACGACCTTGTGCTCGGCGTCGAGCCCCATCAGGTCCAGCACTTTGCAGGCATACCGAAATTCCGCCAGCGAACGCTCGGCCACGCCCGCATCGGGGCTGCCGAGCAGCGTGTACTGCCCCGGATGCAGCGAGAAGCGAAACCCGAGCGGGGCATACTTGCGCCCGATCATGGCCAATCGCTCGCGGCAGCACTCCGTCCAATCCCAGGTGACCTGCTCGTGCGAGGCGAACGGTACGAGCGACGAACCGATCCGAAACAGCCGCAAGCCGCGCGGCTCCATCCACTGGAGGATCGCCTCCAGGTCGTCGAGGTTCTGGGCGGTCGACTGCGCCATCCGCTCGGGCGACAGATTCCGCAGCCGAAACGTCCGATTCGTCGACAGCCCTAGCTCGTAGGTCACACAGGCAAAGCCGACTCGCGCAAAAGGCGGGCCGCCGCCGAGTGACGATTTTCGACTCGATTTTCTCCCACTCACGCGAATTCTCCGGCTCGCACGCCAAAGTCCCCTTGCTTGACGCCCACTTACCCCGTGCCGACAATCGAGACTTCCGCCTCACGGCCTGGACCGCAGCTTCCACTCCACCCACGCTCAACTCGGACGCACCCGCTATGCTTCGCACCCACCTCTTATTCCGCAGTTTCCTCGTCCTTATCACCGTCGCTGCCAGCGCCGCCGCGGCCCACGCCGAAACCTGGGCCGAAAAGCTCGGTTACCCCTCGGACAAAATCATCCTGATGCTGCACGCCGACGACATCGGCATGTGCTACGAGGCCAACGAGTCGGCCAAGAACTATCTGCCCAGCGGGCGGATCCAGTCGGCCGCGATGATGGTGCCATGCCCTTGGTTCAACGAGATCGCCGCCTGGTACAAGGAGAATCCCCAGTACGATCTCGGTCTTCACCTGGCAATGAACAGCGAGTGGAAGAACTATCGCTGGGGACCCGTGGCCGGCAAGGACGCGGTGCCGGGCATGTGCGATGAGGACGGCTATCTGCACCGCGACGTGATCCCCACGGCCATGAAGGCCAAGCCCGAGGAGATTGAAAAGGAAATCCGCGCTCAGGTCGAGCGGGCTCTCTCGCGCGGCATTCGTCCCGGCCACATCGACACGCACATGGGATGCCTCTATGCCCGGCCCGAATTCACCGCCGCTTACATGCGTGTTGCCGAGGAGTATCACCTGCCGGCGATGGTCGTCGAGCCCACGCCCAAGGTGCTCGAAAAATTCCGCAAGCAGGGCTACCCGATCACGAAGCAGGGGATCGACCTGATGACGGGTTACAAGCTCCCCAAGCTCGACGACTTCAATGCCGTGCCGGAAGGCAAAACGTACGAAGAAAAGAAGCAGAAGTTCTACGAGCAGATTCGCTCGCTCGATCCGGGACTCAACGAGATTATCTTCCACCCCTCGACGCTTACCGAAGGGCTCAAGAAGATCACCGGCAGTTGGCAGCAGCGAGCCTGGGAAGCGCAGATGTTCGACGATCCGGAAGTGATCGCCTTCCTCGAGCGCGAGGGAGTCGTGTTCACCAACTGGAAAGAGATCATGAATCGCTTCGACGAAAAGTTCCCCGAAGTGAAAGCCAAAGCCCCGAAGGCCGCGAAGTAAGCGCACTGGCGATCGCTTTGAATTTCAATCTAAAGCCAGGGGAATACTTTCCCCTGGAATCAAAGCACGGTTACGCGCGAGCATATTTCCAGGGGAAAGTATTCCCCTGGCTTTATTTTGTCATTAACGAGCACGGAGCATCCACCGCATGAATGTGCTCGCAGCGATACTCGCCACATTTGCACTCTCCGCTCCCGCCAGCGTCGATGGCCAGCGTACCGCGTGGCATCCGCTCACGCTCACCTTCGCCGGACCGACCGCTACCGAAACCGACAACTCGCCGAACCCCTTCCTCGACATTCGCCTACAGGTCGAGTTCGTCGGGCCGCAGAATCAGCGCTACGACGTTCCCGGATTCTTCGATGGTGACGGCGAATCCTCCCCCACGGGAAACGTCTGGCGGGCCCGCTTCGCGCCCGATGCCGGCGGCAAGTGGCGTTACACGGCTCGCTTCCGCCGCGGTCCGCAGGTGGCCATCGCACTCGAACCCGACGCCGGCGAAGCCTTCACGCCCGAAGGCCTCAGCGGCGCCGATCTCACGGGCACGTTCGAAGTCACGCCGCGCGATCCCGACGCGCCCGGTTATCTCAAGTACGGCTTCCTCGGTTACGCCGGCGGCCACTACCTGAAGTTCGCCGACGGACCTTATTGGCTCCGCGGCGGCACCGATGAACCGGAGAACCTGCTGGCCTACGAGGGCTTCGCCAATACGCCCCCCAAGCACAAGTACGAAGAACACAACAGTGATTGGCGCGACGGCGATCCCGATTGGGGCGACGCCACCGCCGTCTGCGGGCGCGGCCGCGCGATCATCGGCATGGTCAATTACCTCGCCAGCCAGGACGTCAACAGCATGTACTTCCTGCTGATGAACGTCGGCGGCGACGGCAAGGACGTCTGGCCCTGGGCCGGCAAGATCGACGGCCGTGGAAGCCCCGAGAACGACAACCTGCATTTCGACACGCTCAAGCTCCGCCAGTGGAACACCGTGTTCACACACGCCCAGCGTAAGGGCGTGATGCTGCACATGGTCTTCAACGAAGCCGAGGAGGCGAACAAACGCGAGCTCGACGATGGCGAGCTCGGTCCCGAGCGCAAGCTCTACTACCGCGAGATGATCGCCCGCTTCGCCCACCATCCGGCCGTTGAATGGAACCTGTGCGAAGAGTACAACCTGAACCTCGACTTTGGGCCCGAGCGGATGGGGGAGTTTGCCAACTACCTTCGCGCTGTCGATCCGTACGATCATCCGATTGCAGCCCACACGGCCGGCGACCCCGTCGAAGAGCTCCGCTTCATGTACGGCGACCCGCGCTACGACATGGTCAGCGTGCAGCTCAATCAGCGGCCGATTCACGAAGTGACCGAAGCGATCTGGCGCGAAACCGCCAAGGCCGGCCGGCCACTGCCGGTCAGCCTCGACGAGTTCACGCTCGACCGCGGCCAGCGGGCTTCGCACATCCCGGTCGACGACGCCGAGGGGCATCGCCGCGAAAAGCTCTGGCCCACCTACTTCTCCGGCGGCCAGATCGAGTTCATCCTCGAAGGCCTGCTCAAGGTCGACACCTTCCGCACCCCCGAGCGCGAAAAGCTGTGGGGCTACATGGCGATCGCCCGGCACTTCATGGAGGAGCATCTGCCGTTCTGGGAGATGCAACCCTCGGATAACCTGGTGACCGGCGCGGGCACCATTCCACTTCCCATCGGCAAGGGAAAGACACAACCGCTTGGCCCGCAGGTGTTCACCAAGCCGGGCGAGATTTACGCGGTCTACCTGCCGACCGCGAAGCCCAGTAGTTCGCTCGACCTCACCGCACTCGCTGGCCGTGCCACGCTCCGCTGGTTCAATCCGCGCACAGGCGAGTTCGTCGGCGAGCCGCGCGAAGTCGTCGGCGGCGCTCTCGTCCCGATCGGCGATGCCCCGGCCGAGGCCGAACAAGACTGGGTCGTCCTGGTGAAACGGATCGGCGGAAAACCTGTCGCGACGGAGCAGGGGAGTGCTTCTGCTTACTTCCCCGGCGAGCACTGGGAATCGCGCACACCCGAGAGCGTCGGCCTCGCCCCTAAGCCGCTCGAGGAGCTGGCCGCGCAGCTC
>JBGSKX010000248.1:0-132489 GCA_041741015.1 Pirellulales bacterium | reverse complement strand
CGCCGCGAACGCGCGGCGGGGATGTACTTGGCGCTGCTCGTGGCCGTCGTCCTCGCGCTCGCCGGTTCGCTGGCGCTGTTCGCCGGTCCCTGGACGACCGGGCTCAATCCTACCGAACACGTCTATCCCGCCACGGTTTGGGTCCTCGTCGGCTGGACAATCCTGCATGTGTTGCTCGGCGTGCTGATGCTCGTGTTCTGCGCCGCACGCCGTGTCGCCGGCAAGCTCACGAGCGAATACGACGCCGACATCGTGAACGTCCTGTTGTATTGGCACTTCCTGGCGCTAACCGCGGCGATCACAGTGGCCGTGATCGCCGGCTTTCCGCTCGTTGCTTGAAAGGGGCATGCGATGAACGCCACATTCGATCCACACGCCGAACACGCAGGGCACCGCACGCACGAGTCGAACCAGTCGCTGTGGCTGCTGGTGATCGCGCCCACGATCTGGGCTGCGCACTTTATGGCGTCGTACATCACCGCAGCGGTCTATTGCGCCAAGTTCGCTCCGGCCGATGGCTCGCTTGCCCCCGTGCGCTGGGCCATCGCCGGCTACACCATCGCGGCACTCATTGGCATCGCGGTCACAGCCTGGTTCGGCTGGCGACGGCAGCGCTACGGCACGCCCGAGGACGTGCACATCGACACGCCGCTGGTGCGGCATCGGTTCCTGGGCACCGCCACGCTGCTGCTCTCTATGCTCAGCACCGTGGCGACGTTGTACACCGCGATGACCGTTATCTTCCTCGGAGATTGCTCCTAATGCGCCGGCTGCTGTTCATCCTGGGAGTCGTTTGCCTTGCAGCCGCGTGGATTGGTCCATTGCCGCGTTTGGCGGGCGAAGCTTTCTGGGCCCACATGACGATGCATGTCGCCGTGGTCGCGGCGGCTGCGCCGTGCCTGGCCCTGGCGATCGCCGGCGGACGTTTCGATCCGGTCGATCGGCTGCCGTGGCTCTTCTCGCCGATCCCCGCTTCGCTTGTGGAACTGGTCATCGTCTGGGCCTGGCATGCGCCCAGTTTGCATCATGCGGCCCGCGGCGGAGCGTGGGGCCTGGCGGCCGAACAGGCGATGTTTCTGACCGTCGCCGTCTGGGTCTGGCTGTCGTCTTTCGGGGGTGATGCCTTGCAGGGCTCGCACCGCGCGGCGGCCGGTGTCTTTGCGCTATTGCTCACTTCCATGCATATGACGCTACTCGGAGCGCTGCTGGCGATGTCGCCGCGGCCCCTATTTCATCACACCCATGGCGGGCTCGACCCGCTCAGCGATCTGCATCTCGGCGGGGCGATCATGCTCCTGGTCGGCGGAACGTCGTATCTGATCGGCGGGCTCTGGCTCACCGCGCTCATCCTGCGCCGCAGAAAGTCGGCCGATCGACTGCCCGCTAAGGAAGGTGCACTATGAAACGCTGCTTGCTGTGGCTGATCGCGATTGCCATCGCGCTGCCGATCCTGGGCCTGCTCGTCGCGGCCTCGGGCATCGTGCCTGTGAACGCCAGCGGCGGGCACTGGGCGATTACCACGTGGCTCCTCGAATTCTCCATGAGCCGTTCCGTTGACACGCACTCGCGCGGCATCGAACCGCCGCCACTCGACGATCGCGGCCTCGTGATTCATGGCGCCGTGCGCTACGACATCGGCTGCGCTCCCTGCCACGGACGCCCCGGGCTCGAGCATCCGCGGATCGCGCAAGCCTTGATGCCGCGACCGCCGTATCTTCCCAGCGTGATCCACGAGTGGGAGCCACGCGAACTGTTCTACATCACCAAGCACGGCGTGAAGTTCACCGGCATGCCGGCCTGGCCGACGCAACTGCGCGACGACGAAGTCTGGGCGATGGTCGCGTTCCTCCAGCACTTCCCGGAACTCGATGAGCCGGAATACCGGCGTTTGGCGGCGCTCCCTGGCCGTAGCGCCAGCGAAGCCGAACCGCGCGTGCTCGAGCAGAGTGCCAGCGCCGAGAGCACGAACGCCGCGGTATTGGCCACCTGCATTCGCTGTCATGGGCGCGACGGTCTCGGCCGTGGTCACGACGTGTTCCCAGTCGTGGCCGGCCAATCGGCCGAGTACATTGCGCTTTCGCTCGAGGCGTATCGCAGCGGCGCACGCCCCAGCGGCACGATGGGGCCCGTCGTCGCCGGCCTCGATGCGAGCGACCTGAAACTCCTTGCACAGCATTATGCCGAGCAATCCCCCGGTCCCACGGCGCCGCCGATGCCCGGTGATGTTCAGATCGAGCGTGGGCGAAAGATTGCCACTGAAGGCCTTCCATCCGATCGCGTCGCCGCCTGCGTGGAGTGTCACGGCCCGGCCGATTACGAACTGAATCCCGGCTATCCGCACCTTGGCGGCCAGCCGATGAGTTACCTGATCACGCAGCTTGAACTCTTCAAGTCCGGCGTCCGCGGTGGCGGAGAGTCCGCGCACCTGATGTCGGACGTCGCTCCGCGGCTCACGGCTGTGCAGATCAAAGACGTCGCCCGGTACTATTCGTCACTTCCGCCGGGCGAGGGTTCTCGCTAATGCTGGCGCTGGCGCATTGCATTCGACCGGTGAGCCGCTCACACTAATTGCTCTCGGCCCCTCTCCCTGGAGAACGTGCAATGCGGCAAGCGATTTGGCTCTCAGCGATTGTCATCCTGGCTTTGCTGGACACAGACGTTTGTGGCGCCGAGCACCCACTGCTTGCCGGCGCCGCGACTCTCGAGATTACCCCTGCCCCGGGCCTGCGGATGTGGGGCTACAGCAATCGCACCGAGGGCGCCACCGGCAAGCTCGATCCGCTGATGGCCAAGGCCGTGGTGCTCAAGGCTGGTGAGAACTCCATGGGCATCGTCACGCTCGATCTCGGCCGCGTGCCCGAGCCGCATGTGCTGGATCGCATCCGCCAGCAAGTTCGCGAGCAGTGCGGCCTGGCGAACCTGTTCATCACGGCCAGCCACACACATGCCGCCCCGAGCCTGGAGGGCGGATCCGAGGACCTGCGCAAGTTCAGCGAAGCGGTCGGCGACGCGATCGTCCGCCTCGTTGTCGAAGCGGCCGGCAAACTCGTACCCGCGAAGCTGGGCATCGGCCACGGCGAAGCCGACCTCGCTCACAATCGCCGCAAGTATCTGCCCGATGGCCGCGTGGCGATGCAGTGGCGCAACGCCGAGCGCGAACGAACCGAACCCGTGGACAAACAGTTCGTCGTGATTCGTCTCGACCGTGCCGAAGGCTCCGCTGCCGGCAAACCACTCGCGACACTCGTCCACTACGCTTGCCATCCAGTCGTGCTTGGGCCGGACAATTTACAGTACAGCGCCGATTTCGTCGGAACAGCCTGCGAGCGTGTGCGCGCAGCAACCAGCGCTCCATGCCTGTACCTCCAAGGCGCCTGCGGCAACATCAACCCGTACGTCGACAAGACACCACTGGCCGACGGCGGCGTCCGCGAGATGCAGCAGATGGGGCGCTCGCTGGGCGATCTGGTGCTTAGCGTTTCCAAGACCATCGAGACAAAACCGCTCGATCAGGCGGCGATCCAGTTCGACGCTCAGGTGATTCCGATCCGCACCCGCTGGGACATCGACGCTCCGGAAGTTCGCGCCGTCTTGAGCAAAGCCTACGGCCCGCGGTTCGATAACTACCTGCTGGCGACCTTTAAGAACAACATCATTCCCTGCACGCTCACAATGCTCAAGGTCGGCGACGCCTTCGCCCTGGTCGGAATGCCGGGCGAGATCTTTGTCCAGTTCCAGCAGGAACTCAAAGAGCGGTCGCCCGTGCCGAACACCCTGCTGGTCGGCTACACCGAGGGTTATCACGCCTACTTCCCCACGATTCGCGACGCGGCGGCCGGCGGCTACGGCGGCAAGACGGCCACTTACGTCGAGGTTGGCGCGGGCGAGCGATTGACGAACACCGCCCTCGTCGAACTCTACCGCATGACGGACCAGTTACACGACCAGCCGCGCGCGCAAGACTTCCAGCTGCTGGAGTACGACGAAGTTCGCGGGAAGTAGCTGGTGGTTGATTTGTGGGGTGGCACGCTCAGAGCCACAGCGATGGGCGTGTGCAAACGCACTTCACGCCCTTCGTTCCTCAGGGGCGTGCCACCCTGGACAGCCGCCGACGGCCTTACAAATCCGACGCCGGGATGTACAAATTCGCGGCTTGCAGCGTCAGCATTGCCGCGGCCGTGCAGAACGTTCGGGCCGTGATGCAGTGATGCCCCGTCCAACTGCCGTCGGCGTTCTGCACGCGCACGATCTTGTCGCGCACCGTGGGATACCACGACTGCCACCGCTCGTTACGCTCTTGCAGCAGGCACTCGGTCACCAGGTAGAACGCCAGGAACTCTTCGCCGCCGGCCTGAAAGAACGGCCGATCATCCTCCCGGGCGATCTTCATGATCTTCTCGACGCTCGTTTCGAAGATCGGATCCCGTCGGTAGTTCATCGAGTACAGCACGCGAATGCTCGAAGCGTTCTTGTAGAACTCGAACATCCAGTTATCGCCGTGCGTGGGCGCCTCTTTGAGCTGCTTGAGCAGGGCATCCCCCGCGGCAGTGGCCGAGGCATCCACCTTCAGCCCGCTGGAGCTCGCCGCCCGCAGGCACTCCCAGCCGAGCACGGTGCCGAGCACAGGCGCCCAGCTCTCTTCGCCCCAGGTGCCGTCCTTCTGCTGCGCGGCGCAGATCCCCGCCGTCAGCTTTTCAAGCGCCAGGCGGACGTCTTTCTCGGCATAGCCGGCCTCGCCCTGAAGCTGGCTCAAGAATAGTGCCGCCACAAACAGGTCCGCATTGCGGCCGATCTTGCGCTGCACGAGCGTCACGGTGTTTGCTTGCGAGGGGCCGTTCGGCAAGCGATCGACCATTGCCAGCGTTGCGTCGAGCACTTTCTGCAGCTCTTCGCGGTTCGGTCCGGCCACCAGCGTGTTGCCTTGCGAGAGCAGCACCAGGCCGAAGATCGCCGTGCAGCTCAAGTCGGGCGGACGGCCACGGTCGGTCCCCAGTGAGCCGTCAATCCGCATCGCGCTAATCAGCCACTCGGTGCCCCGGTCGATCGAACGCCTCGTGGCGGGCGTGATGCGCCCCCTTGCCACTCGCGCTTGCGCGGACGAGTCGTTCTCTTTGGCGACCGAATGCGACGGACGGAATTCGGCCGGCGCCGCCAGCAGGGCCAGCGTCAGAATAAGGGCAATTCCGCGGACGTGCTTACTCATCAGGAAAGCCTCCTCTTTCTTCAAGACTATCCTACGGGTGCGTGCAACTGCTAGAGTGAAATTGGCCGCCGGTGCTGGCATTCGCGGCGTGGCGAAAAAATCATCGCCCGTGACGATTCGATCGCCAACTCGGCCCGCCGCCCGGTTGCATTACCGCGCCATGCGGTTTACACCTTACGCAGCCCCGCACAAGCGCACCGATTCGGACCGAAACAAACATGGATCCTCCCGCCACGCCGGCACTCGTTATCGACGGAACGACGGTCGTCCAGAATCTCAATCGGATGGCGGACTACGCCGACAGCCACGACCTCGACCTGCGGCCACATACCAAAACCCACAAATCGCTCCAGCTTGCCGATCTGCAGCTTGGCGCAGGAGCGGTCGGCCTGACCGTGGCCAAGGTGGGCGAAGCCGAGGTGATGTCCGAGGTCTGTCAGGATGTGCTGGTTGCCTATCCGGCAATCGATCCGGCCCGCACTGCACGGTTGGCGCATCTGGCAAAGCACATTACGCTCCGCGTGGCTGTCGATTCGATTGAGGGCGCCAAGCAGATCGCCGCCGCGGCCAATCGGGCCAAGACCACGATCGGCATCCTGGTCGATCTCGATGTCGGCATGGGGCGCACCGGCCTGCAAACACCGGGCGAGGCACTGAAGCTCGCCGCCATGGTCGACCGCTCGCCGGGGCTGCGGCTCGATGGCCTGCTATTTTATCCGGGGCACATCCAATGTCCTCCGGCGGAGCAGGAGCCGGCCCTCGCCGAGGTTTCACGCAAGCTGGGCGATGCGCTCGAGCTGTGGGCCGAGCACGGGCTGGAGGCACGCGTAATCTCCGGCGGCTCAACACCGACGGCGTTTCAGTCGCACCTGGTGGCCGACCTCACCGAGATTCGCCCTGGCACGTACATCTATAACGACATGAACGGTGTCCACGGCGGATTCTGTACGCTGGACGATTGCGCCGCGACGATCATCTGCACGGTCGTCAGCACCGCTGTGCCTGGGCAAGTTGTGCTCGACGCCGGCACCAAGACGTTCACCAGCGATCGCTGCGGACCTGCGCCCGACAGCGGCCACGGCTACATCGTCGAATATCCGGATGCGGTGATTAACAAACTCACCGAGGAGCACGGCCAGGTCGACGTCCGCAAGTGCAGCCGCGTGCCCAAGCTCGGCGAACGGGTGACCGTGATCCCGAACCACGTGTGCCCGTGCATCAACTTGCAAACCGCGGTCTGGCTGCGCGATGAGGATGGCACGCTCGTCGAACTGCCGATTGATGCCCGAGGGCTGTTAATCTAACGATTAGCGCCGAAATCGACTTCTTCCGGTAGCGGCTCCGGCAGGAAGAACGACGCGATAACGCCGACCGTGAATACGAACAGCGCGACGACGGCCGCTGCGTTGGCAACTTGCATCGGGGCGGATTCGCCCGGCATCATGCCACTGAGTAGCAGCGTTACCGCGGCGAATGAGGTGCCGATCATGCGGCCACCAATGTTGGCGGCAAAGCCTTCGCCCGTGCCGCGCAAGTGTACCGGATACACCGTCGGCAGATAGTTCCCCAGGAAGCTGAACTGTCCGACCGTAAACAGTCCGGCGACGAATGCACCGATCGTCAGGGCGTTGAGCCCCTGGCTCGGCGCGAACGCGAAGATCAGCGGCACCAGGATCAGCCCTGGTACCTGGAAAACTCTAAGCAGTGAGCGACGGCTGACAATCCGCACGGCCAGGATCGCGAGCAAGATGCGCCCCGTAAGACCGCCGAGCTCCTGGATCTCGCCAATGAACGCAGCGGTTTCAGCCTCATGCTGCTTTTGCTTGGGCACTGGGAGTTCTGCCAGCTCGGCCTTCACGTCCGGTACGCCCGGCACGATCTGGCGAATTTGCTGGATCGCTCCAAACGCCGCTCCATAGGCGCACGCAAACACGATCGTGCTCACAATCGTGGTCCGCCGAAATTGCGGGCTGAATAGCTCGCGGAAGCTCGGCCGTTGCAACTCGCCCGCGGCGTGCTTGCGAGCCCAGATTGGCGACTCGGGGAGAAACGGCCGAATGATCAATAGCGGCAGGGCCGGGATCAGCCCCGACATCAAGGTATATCGCCAGGCGGCATTGCCGTTCTGGATCTCACCCATGAAGCTGAGGAAGCCGGGGAGCTGAATTGTGGGTAGCGACTCGGCATAGCGGGCCGCCAGGAAGTAGGCGCCCGCGACCATGAAACCGCCGAGCGAGCTGAACGCCTGGGTATAGCCCAGTACGGTCTCGCGGCGATGCGGATCGGGAAACAACTCTGCGAGCCAGGCCACGGCAGCCACGAACTCAACACACACGCCGACAAACGTCAAGCAGCGGAGCACGAGGAGCATTTCGATCGAGGTTGAGAACCCCGCCGCGAACGCGCTGAACGCGTAAATCAGGATGCTCCAGGTGAGCACGCGGCGCCGGCCAAGACGGTCCGTCAGGTAGCCGCCGTAGAGCCCAAACACGCCGCCAGCCAAAGCCGGAACGTAAAACAGGACCGCGCCCCACTTATTGAATCCGGCGCTTCCCGGTGCATAGCCGGTGAGCTCGACGATCAGGTCCTTGATGATGAACTGCATCATCAGCAGTTCGTAGATATCGAACGCAAACCCGATCGCCGCCAGCGAGACAATCAACCACTGAGTAACGGTAAGCCGGCTAGTGGGCGAGGCCGATGCGTTCATGCGGAACCTTATGCGGGGCGAGGCGTGATCGTGGATTACGGAGAGACAGCCGCGCCGGATCGATGCGCTCAATCGATCGGCTCAGAGTCACCGGAGGGAGGGCTGAAACCTGGTCGCGAGGCGACTTCCTGTCGCGCTGCCAGCCGTGGACTCCCGCCGATCATAGTGGACCCGCGGAAGTGCTGGCAAGGTGCGCATTGAATTGACCTGCCAAGGGGCACTCCCGCGGATACTTTGCGTGCGAACTAAATCCTTTGATATTCAAGGGTTGCTTCGCTTGTGAGGCCGCCTGGCAACTGGTATAAGCACGCGAATCTGCTTGCGAGCCGCGGGTGTTGCCGCAGTCGCCAAAGCTGTAGGACGGCTTACTTTGTGGAGGGATTCACCGCAGATGAACCGCGCTGATGCCGCACTGGTGGCGGCCCCCCGGGATGGAGTCCAGCAGGACGACTTTGAGGAGCCTCCAGGTACCAGTCGTCGGCACCCCAAATGGAATGACGTTGCCGACGACAAATGGGACGACTGGCGATGGCAGATGCAAAACGCCATCCGCACGACTTCGCAGCTCGCGGAGTTCTACGCGTTCAGCCTCGAGGAGCATGCCGCCCTCGAAGAGCTCGAACAGAAGTACAAGCTGGCGATTCCGCCGTACTACTTCTCGCTGATCAACACGCTCGATCCGGCCGATCCGATCGCGCTCCAGTCGCTCCCCTCGCTGCTCGAAACCAGCAGTACGGCCGGCGTTGAGCTCGAAGATCCTCTGGAAGAAGACAAAGACTCACCTGTGCCGGGCCTCACGCATCGCTATCCCGACCGCGTGCTGATGGTCACGACCCACGTCTGCTCGATGTACTGCCGGTTTTGCACGCGGAAGCGCGTGACGATGGACCGCGACGGTTGGGACGCCCCCAGCCACAACGACGAGCGGATGATCGCCTATGTCCGCGAGCACCGCGAAATTCGTGATGTCGTCATGAGTGGTGGCGATCCGTTGTCGCTGCCACCCAACCGGCTGCGGTGGTTCATCACCAACCTGGCCGCGATCGACCACGTCGACGTCATCCGGATTGGCACGCGCGTGCCGGTCACGCTGCCGCAGCGGCTGTTCGACCTGGATCTCGTGGCGCTGTTGCACAGCGCCGGCAAGATCTGGATCCAAACGCACTTCAATCACCCTCGCGAGATCACCCCCGCCACGGCCCAGGCCGTGCGCAACCTGGTGAATGCGGGCATGCCCGTCAGCAATCACGCCGTGCTGCTCAAAGGCGTGAACGATTCGGTCACCACGATGCGACAGCTCGTCCGCGGGCTGCTGCGGATCAAGGTGCGGCCGTACTACCTGTTCCACTGCGACCCGGTCACCGGCGCCGGCCACTTCCGCACCTCGGTTTGGAAGGGGCTCGAGATCATCGAAGGTCTCCGCGGGCACGTCTCCGGGCTGGCTGTGCCGACCTATGTCGTCGATGGCATGCACGGCGCCGGCAAGATTCCGCTGATGCCGAACTATCTTGTTTCAGCTTCGGACAACGCCGTGGTGCTGCGAAACTACGAAGGCATGCTCTTCCGCTATGCGCCGGAAGACAAGCCTGATGGCCTGGCGGCCGGTTACCCAACGCTGGGTGTCAGCTCGCTGCTCAGCGGCATGCGGACCGCACTGGTGCCTGAAGGCACGCCGCGTTTCCAACGGCGCGCCGATCATGCCGAAGCGCTGCACGCCGACGCTCAGCAGGTCGAAGCAGCAGGTCCCGACGTCATTCAGCTTTCCGGCTATCAGGCCGAAGAGACGCCTTCCGCTGAACACGACGGCTGGTCGCGCTCACGCGCGAAGTAATGCGGTAAAACAGTATTCAGGAGCCACGGCTTGAGAATCGGTTTGACCTTCAACGTTCGCCGTGCCGACGTCCCCGCGGGCTCAAGTGTTTCGGGAGTCCTGCCGCTGCCGGGCGACGATCTCGACGAGGAGTTCGATTCGCCCGAGACGATCGCGGCCATCGCGGCCGCGCTCCAGTCGCTCGGCCACGAGGTCGAACTGCTGGGTTACGGCGAACCGCTGCTCCAGCGGCTGCTTTCCGGTCCGCGGCCCGACCTCGTGTGGAACTTTGCCGAGGGGCACGGCGCCGGACGAACGCGCGAAGCCCGCGTGCCAGCCGTGCTCGAGATGCTGGACATTCCCTACACGGGCAGTGACCCGCTCACCCTGGCCGTGACGCTCGACAAGCCGATTGCCAAGCAGTTGGTTGCCGCCGTGGGCGTTGCCACGCCGCGCTGGTTCGTTTACGAAGGTGATCCGGCGAGCATCGAACGTGAGGCCGTGTCACTACGCTTTCCAGTCTTTGTCAAACCGGCCTGCGAAGGTTCCAGCAAAGGCATCCTCAACAGCAGCGTGTTGTATAACCTCGAGTCCCTTCGTGCCGCCCTCCAGCAATTGCACCAGGCCTACCAGCAGCCGGTCCTGGTCGAAGAGTTCATCCTCGGCGACGAGCTGACGGTCGGTGTTGTCGGCAATGATCCGCCACAAGTGCTGGGCATCATGCGCGTATTGCCACGAGAGCAGAGCACGCAGCCGTTCGTCTACAGCCTGGAAGTGAAGCGCGATTGGCAGCGGCAGGTGCGCTACGAGTGCCCTGCGGCGCTCACACCCCACGACTCCCAGGCCGTGCTCGACGCGACGCTGACCGCCTGGCGAGCCCTGGGATGCCGCGACGTCGCGAGATTTGATTTCCGCCTCCGCGATGGAGTACCTTACTTCCTGGAAACAAACCCGCTGCCGGGGTTGTCGCCCACGTCTGGTGATCTGGTGCTGCTCAGTCGATCGCTGGGCATCGAGCATCGCGAGCTGGTCGCGCGCATCCTCGCGGCGGCAATCGACCGCGTCGGCCTCATATATTCGCCAAGTGACGCCGCCGTGACCGCGCAAATCACATGCATGTAAAGCCAGGGGAATACCTTCCCCCTGGAAAGTGCCCGCGAACCGCATGAGGGCATCCGTGAAGGTCCTCATTCTCTACAACGAGCCGACGCTGCCGCGCGATCATCCCGACGCGGCCTCCGAAGCCGGCGTGCTGGAATCCGTTGAAGCGGTTAACACATCGCTCGCCGCCCATATCCATCGTTGCTTTGCACTCGGCCTGGGACCGACCGTGGACGAAGCCATCGCCTCGATTCTCGACCTCGAGCCGTTCGACGTCGTGGTCAACCTGTTCGAAGGCTTTGGCGGCGTCGGGCGCGGCGAAGCGGCAGTCGCCGCGCTCGTCGAGCTGCGCGGGCTGGCCATGACCGGTTCGCCGGCCGAATGCCTGGATCTCGTGCGTCATAAACCGCGCACCAAGTGGCTGCTCACCGGGGCGGACATACCGACTCCCGAATTCTTACTCACTTCGCCGAACTGCCAGATCGATCGCGCGCAGTTCGCCGTGCTGCTCGAACAGGGACCGCTGATCGTCAAGCCAGCGCACGAAGACGCCAGCCTGGGCATCTCGCTGGCGAGCGTTGTGACAACCGAAACGGGACTCAACGAACAACTACAGCAGGTACACACGCGCTACGGTCCGGCGCTGGTCGAACGCTTCATCGCCGGCCGCGAGTTCAACGTCAGCGTGCTCGCGCTGCCCGAGGCCCAGACGCTGCCGCTGGCCGAGATCGAGTTCGGTGAAGCCTTTCCGCCGGATCGGCGAATCGTAACCTATGATGCCAAGTGGGCCGCCGACAGCGACGAGTGCGTCCAATCGGCAGTGCGCTGTCCGGCCGATGTCGAGCCCGACCTGGCAGCCGAGATACGCCGCGTGGCTCTGGCAGCATTTCATGCCACGGGCTGCCGCGATTATGCCCGCGTCGACATGCGGGTCGACGTTCAGGGCCGAGTGTTCGTGCTCGAAGTGAACGGCAATCCCGACATCAGCCCCACGGCCGGTTTTGCCAAGGCGCTCGAGGCTGGCGGAATCGAGTATGATGGCTTCATTCACCGCCTGGTAAAAAACGCCTATGCCCGCCGACCCCAAGCCTGAGAAGAGCACTGATGGCACGCAGCCGCCGGCTTCTGCGCCCGCGCCGTCGATTCGCCGATATGGTAAGCTTCGCCGCATGATTCACCTCATTATCTGGTCAATCGTGCTGTGGCTGTTCATCGCTTACCTGCTGCTGCCCACGCTTTGGAAGCACTACGAACACCATCCCGAGTTGGCCGTCGCGCCGCGCACGACCGAGACCGTCGACCACATACCGGGCGATCCGCTGAACGTGACGCTGGTGGGATCCAAGGAAGAGGTCATCCGCGCGTTTCTCTCCGCGGGCTGGTATCCGGCCGATCCGATCACGCTCTCAAGCTCGCTCAAGATTGCCGAGACCGTGCTTCGCGGCAAACAGTACGATCACGCGCCGGTCAGCAATCTGTTCGTGTTCGGCCGCAAGCAGGACCTGGCGTTCGAGAAGCCCGACGGCAATAGTCCCAAGAAGCGGCAGCACGTGCGGTTCTGGCTCTGGGAGGGTCACGAGGAAGACGGCCGGCCGGTCTGGCTGGGCGCTGCCACGTTCGATCACAGCGTGGGTCTCAGTCATTACACGGGTCAGATCACGCATCACATCGCGCCCGACGTCGACGCCGAGCGCGACCGGATGATGAACGACCTCGCCGACGCGGGACAACTCACCAGTCGTTCGCAAGTGACGGGCGTGGGGCCGACGCTCTATGGCCGCAACGGCGGCGGCGATCGGTACTACACCGACGGCGAAGTGGACGTCGGCGTCCTCTCGGCCAACAATGCGCACGTGGCCGAGGAGCCCGTGCCGCTCGAGAACCCGCCGGCTGTGAAGCTCAAGAACCGCATCTGGTCGTGGATTCGGCCGTGGCTGTAAACGGGTTACCCCGCGGTGCTGCGCCTGGCGACTTCGCGATAGCCGCCTGCCACCAGCGCTAAGAGACCGAATGCCCCCAGCACCCAGGTACTCGGTTCGGGGATGTCAGCTGCGACGATTTCACCGGTAACGACGGCGATCAGCGGCACACCATCGACTAGAAACGTGAAGTTGATCGGAATCGTGAGTGTGTAGAAGCCGCCGAAGGAAGATTGCAGCGTGGCATCACCACTGCTGTTGAAACCGGTCTCGAGAACGGGCAATTGGCCTACGAGCGGCGAACCGTAGCTAAGCAGATCGTAGTCGAACTCTCCGCCGAACAGGTCGAATTGAATCGAGTTGGTGGAGAATGAATTGGTAGCGCTAACCAGCGGACCGCCAGAGATCCCCAGTTCGAGATTGCGCGCCGCTACAGCGCCGTTGAACGGCACGCCGTAATCGATGTTCCAGCCAAATTGCGCTATCGCCTGCCCGGGCGCGCCGCCGGGCAGCGGTTGCATTGGTGCAAGTTCGTTCAGAATACTGAGCGTCGAGGGAAGTAGCTCTATGGAGTTGAGCGAGCCGCTCGTGATGTTCGCGAAGATCGTCCCCCCAAGGTGCGTTGTATCGCTCCCAAGAAATTGCGGGGAACTGACCGTTCTGCCCGGGCCGCCCCACTCTTGAAACGAGATTTTGAGCGTGCTGAACTCGGAGACGACCACCAGCCCGACCGCGAAGGTCTTCCCGGGTACGAGCAATAGCAGCAACGTGACGAGCACCAGCTTCACGGAGTGGTTCTCTTTCTTCGGATGGGGGCAAGCGGCCCGGTCTAGTCTAAAGTCTGGGAAACTTGATTACAATCGCGTGCCCAAACGGTCATTCGCCACCGCTGCTTGCCTCCGACAAGGCTATTCTTGTCCCGTTCTTGTTTCGATTTCGTTAACCGCTTGCTGGCTCGTGCAAAGCGCCCTGTCTGTCGAGAGCGAGGTGCCTAGAATGCACCGGTATTATTCTTCGCTGCGGAAGGCGACCGAACTTGACCGCCACGTGGATTGTCAGCGTTGATGGTGTTCTGAACTCCGCCACGTAAAGGGCACGATGCCTCCTACAGAGATTGAATCTGATCCCGCCCCTGGGCCGTCCGCCAGTCGCCGCTTCGGCGCGGCCGAGTGGTCTCTGGTCGCAATCCTCGCGGCCATCAACTTCACGCACATTCTCGACTTCGTGATCATCATGCCGCTGGGCGATCAGCTCCGCCGGCAGCTCGCGATCAATCCCCAGCAGTTCGGCTTCGTCGTATCGGCCTATGGCATCGCCGCCATGTTCGCCGGCATTGCCGCCTCGGCCGTGGTCGACCGCTTCGACCGCAAACGCGTGTTGCTCATCGCCTTTGCCGGCTTCATCGTTGCCACGCTCTATTGTGGTCTGGCCAATAGCTATCTCAGCCTGGTAGTGGCCCGGGCGCTCGCCGGATTGTTCGGCGGCGTGACCGCGGCCAGCATCATGGCAATCATCGCGGACGTGTTCCGACCCGAACAACGCGGCAAGGCGATTGGCGCGGTCACGTCAACCTTTGCACTTGCTTCGACGATCGGTCTGCCAGCGGGGCTGACGATCGCGGACATCTTCGACGACTTCGCCGCGACCTTTCTGGCGATCGCAGCGCTGGCAGTACCGGTCTGGTTGATTACGCTCTGGCGATTGCCATCGTTGACGGGGCATCGCACCGCCGTGCGAGCCAATCCCATCGCGCAGTTCGCCGCGGTCGTGCGCCAGCCAAACCACCTGATCTCGTTCGCGTTCATGCTCGCGATGGTGCTGGGCACGTTCATCATCGCACCTTACATCGCGCCTTACTTGCAGTCGAACTGCGGCCGCACGGCGAGCGACTTGCCCATCATTTACGCCATCGCAGGCTTTGCCGCCCTGATCACGATGAATCTATTCGGCCTGTTGACCGATCGCTTCGGGCCGCGCCCCGTGTTCTTGTTCACCGCCTGCGGGGCCGTCGTCATGACCTATGTGCTGACCAACCTGCCGGACGTCGGGCTGTGGGGGGCGGCCGCCGCCATGGGAGGATTCATGGTCCTGGCCAGCGGCCGGGTTGTGCCCGCACAGGCCATGATGCTCGCCTCGGCCGATCCCGAGCTGCGCGGTGCGTTCACAAACCTGACCACGGCCGTCTCGCACCTGGCGACCGGAACCGGCCCGCTGATCTCCGGCGCGATCGTGGGCGAAGCCTACCGCGGCGGACCGCTCACGCACTACAACGTGGCGGGATACGTCGCCATGTCGTTCGGTCTCGTGGCGATCGGACTCTCGTTCCTCTTGCGACCCGCGCGGATCGAGCGGCTCGAGTCCGAGCCCATCGTGGCCCGCAAGGAATCGGCCGAGCCCGCTTCCGCCGAGACGCTTCGCGCCACCACCGACACGATCACGTCGTGATCGCGCGGCTGATGCCGTCCCAAAGATTTCTGCGAGCGATGAGCGTCGCCCGCGCGGCTTCGGCTGCGGCCTGCCAACTCTTGACGTCGTCGCCGCACAGATTGGCCACCAGCTTGTGCGCAAGTGGGCCGTGCTCGCCGCCATCGAGTTCGATGTGACGCTCCAGGTAGTAGATAAACTCCGCCAGATTGCCACCGGAGATCTCGTTCAGCTCGTGCACAATTCGGGCGAACACATCCGGCAGCAGGTCCTCGCGCCCAAACGTGAACACGGCGGCCAGGACCGGCAGACTGTCGCGGTTGATGATCTCAAACGTGTGCCTGACAAAGGCGGTGACCGTCGGCGGCGCTTCGCAGCCAATGAGGGCTGAGTCGACATCGCTGGCCCCGGCCAGTCGATCGACGAAGCCGTCGATCCAGACCGTTGGCGCGTCGCACTCGCGCATCGCCCGCAGGTAGAGCTCAAAATGGCTGGCAAAGCCGCCGCGACCGTCGGAGTCGCATTCCTCGCCGAGAACGATCTCGTTCACCAGCCGGCAGGCCAGCCGATCGGCCGGCGGCAACCACGGCACGCGGACCGTTGTCAGTGACTTCTGCAGCGATTTGAGCAGCGACATGAAATCCCAGACCGCGAACACGTGGTGCTGCATGAACACGCGCAGCGCGTCCAGGTTCGTGATCTGCCGGTAAACGGGATGCTCAAGCAACTCCGTGCGCACGGGGGCAATCGTTTCGCGGATCAGTGCTAAGCCATCTTCGGGTTTCATATTTCTTAATCGACTTCTCCGGCGAGCTTCCTCTTGCGACCAATGCAAGCCGGGCATTGTAGGCTGGGCCATCCCGTCTGGGCGATGGCTGATTGGCGTCCAGCGCGCCAGTTCCCGGCCCAAAGGGTGCACGATACGGACGTTTTGCCGGTCGCAACGGCCAATTTTACAGTTCGGCACGGTCGTTGCGTCAGGGGTGGTACGGCGAATGGACCCACCAACGACTGCGTATAAGGGGATTGATCATGAACCTGCTCTATTGGGCTCTCGTGGCCCTAGTCGTGGCGATCGTGGCTGGTGCACTCGGTTTTGGCGGGATCGCCGCCGGCGCCGCGTCAATTGCCAAGATTCTATTCGGCATCTTCCTGGTGGTGTTCGTGGTGTTGCTGATCATGGCCATCATCGGAACACGCAAGATGGTGTAGCGCACTCGCGCTTTATGCGTGCGTGAAAAACAACGGCGCGCTCGAACTTGCCGCCTCGCTCGTGACCGAATTCATTCGTTTGCGAGTGAGGCGGTTCGAGTTTTCGAACCGCCGCCGGCTTGTCTCAATCGACGCGGCGATACGTGCCGAGATTCTGAGCAGCGAGCGCCTGCAGGAATGAATCGGTTAAACTTCCCGGCTCTCCCGGTGCCAGCCCGATCGTATAGATACTGATCCGCCGCAGTCGATTCGTGCCGGAAACCGATTGCACAATGGCCGGCGGGGCCACAATCTGTCCACCGGTGGGCGCGCCATCGGTCAGGAAATAAATCGCCTCGACATCGTACTCCAGTGCCGCGGCCAGGGCGTCAAACGTCGCAGTGCTCGCCTGAGGATACAAACCCTCGACAAATACCTCGGCCAGTTTTTTGTGCGTCACATCCGCGTTCACCAGGTGCCGCTGCCAACGGCTCACGTTCGCGTTGAACGCGATAATGTTGAACTTCACGTCCGACCGCAGTCCGGCAATAGCCTGCACGAGTTCGCGCTTGGCAGCGGTGAAACGAGATCCCTGCATACTCCCCGAAGTGTCGAGCACGAACAGCAGCTTGTTGGCGTAGATCGGCATGCCGTAGTAGTGCCCGCCCTCGCTGGCGACTTCCTCGGCACGCTGCACCGTCGCGGTTAGCCGGGCCGGCGTTTCGCCTTTGGGCAGCGGCGTGCCGCTGGTCGCTGCCAGCCAGCCTTGCCAGCGCTCGGAGTCCATTCCGAATCGTTGACCGGTCATCCGCGTGAGATACGCAGCGGCGTCGGCCTTGGCTTCGCCCCCCAGTTTGTCGAGCATCCCCACGATGACCGGCGTCGATTCGGCGAGTGGAGTTTTCGTAAGCGCCTGAGCAACTGCGCGACGGACGCCAAACTGTTCGGCAAACAGCCGGCTATTCGCCAATCGCGCCAGTGGCAGGATGTCGATCGCTTCGCCGTGCGCGCCGAGGTTGTCGGCCAGGCCAACCACGATTTCCGTTCCCCGCGGGTGACTGGCTACTTTCCGATCGAGCAGCATTTGCGCCCGGCAGCGGGCCAGTGGCAACTCGGAAGAGAGCAGGGCGGCCAAGGCCGGCTGCGCCATGTTCGCGTCTTCGCGCGACTTGAGGCTCGCTTCGGCTAGCGCGATCAATTCGTCACACACTTCCTGCACATTGTTCATCTCGTGCAGCGTCGCGAAGGCCGCGCGGCGAACGGCTTCGTTTTCATCGTCGAAGCAGCCGTGCACCAGGGCGGCCGCCCCCGCCGTGGGGAAGTGTTGCAGGGACTTAAGCGCGCTCAACCGTTCATCGGTCCGCTGACTTCGCAATTGCCGCGCGAGTGCGGGACGCATCTCGTCGAATCGCTCGTGCAGGTGCTGAGCACGCGCGCCCCACGCCCCGCAGACCACGCTCGCGATTGTGAGCGCAGTGGCCAGCAGTGGTGGCAGGCGACGATGCATCGAAAAGGCCTCTCTACCAAACTCGCGATCCGACCCGCTCTCTGGGGCTGGCGGCCGCGCATGCTCTCCCCTCCGGCGAACAGGCTCCATTCTCGCGAGCGGATGATCCGCTTGTCAACAAATCGCCCGGAGATGGCCTCCGAACGACGGCCAGCTTTAGACGCTGACGCGCAAAGATCGCGTCATCTGCCGCCAGAGAGATTCGAGCTGCGCGGGCGCGTTAGCCGGCAATTGCCCGCGCGCGAACGCGGCCCGGGCATACAGCTCAGCCAGGTTTCGGGCGTCCGCAGCAATGTGAGCATTCAGCCTGGCCACCTCGCGTACCAACTCGTGCGGCGTCTGGTCCGGTTCATGCGGACAGCCGTGCTCGCCGGACCAGGCCTCGAACGCGCTGAAGCTGTAGCGCACCAGTTCCTCGGGCGACATTCGTCCCGCGGCTCCGCTGGCAAACGGATCGGCGAAAGTCGCGAATGCTGGCGGCGGAATGCGAATCTCGAGCGGTCCCTCGGCGGCGACAGCGGCAATCTGCTTGCCCCCCCACAGCGACCGCCACCACTCGGCCAGCTCTTTAAGGAAGTTGCGAATCCCGGCGATGATTTCGCGCCGGTAATACCACACGGCGAAGATCGTCCCCAGGATGACGACGCCATAGAATACATACTGCAGGATCGTGGCCAGCCATCCCAATGGCGGCTCGATCGGCGGGATCTCTGGCGAATCGGCTTCGCTCGCTTCGGCCTCGTTCGCCTGCTCCTGCTCGTCCTTGCTCTTCTCGTCCTGGGGTTTGTCTTCGTACTTCGCCGCCAGTTCGCGCTCCAACTCGCGAAACTTCTTCATATTCTCGAGCGGATTCTTGCCCGATTTCGTCTCGCGCTGTTTGCCATCGCCCGACTTCTGCTTGTCGTTTTGTTGCGATTGCGACTGGTCGCCCGCCTGTTCGGCGTTTTCTCCCTTCGATTGCGATTCGCCGCCGTCCTGTTGTTCGCTTCCTTTTGCCGAAGCCTTGCCGGACTTGTCTTGCGACTCGCCCGCTTTGGAGTCGGAACTCTTTCCTTCGCCGCCCGACTTCTCGCCCGAGCCCTCGCCGCCGGACTTCGATCCTTTTCCACTCGCCGTTGGCTCTTGATTCGGATCCGCGTTCGGATCCGCCTGGCCGGTGGCTTGCGAATCGTCGTCCTTCGTGCCGTTGCGCTCGATGGGTGCGGCATCGGACGCTTCTTGTTCCGGCGAACCCACGGTGAATGGTAACTGCGAGATGGCGTACTCCGCGCTCGGTCGCGGCAAGAGCGCCGCCGCGACCAGCAGCACGGCGATGATCGCGCCGCCAGTGGCCAGCCACAAGTTGGCCATCGAGGTGGGCATCTCGATCCGCCGCTGCCGCAGATAACGTCTGAGGCCCAGAAAGCTTGTCGTCACCAGCAGCGCCAACCCGCTGGCGACGTACACGCCCAGCAGCCAGAAGACATGCCGCCGGCCGGCCACGTCGCTCACCGGAATGAACCACTGACCAATACCAAAGATCGGTAGCGCTGCGAGCGAAAAATACACCACCCACACGCCCGGCGTATGTGGCCGCCGTTCCTGCTTCGCATAACGCTGCCAGAAGCTGGCCGGCACTTCGCGGCTGGTGGTTCCTTCAATCGCCTCGGTCGCCGGGTTCGCGCTGCTTTCGTCGTTCGAATCGGCTGCTCGTTCGAGTCCGACCACCTGCATCAGGCCCTCGCCCGAGGCATCCTGATCCTCGTCAATGACCGTGCAGTCCCAGGTGAGTTGATGGATACACCACCACACCAGTCCGATGATTCCGAAGTTGATGACCCAGCCGAAGTTGTCGACCCAATCACCCCGGTATTCCATGAAGCGATTGGCCGCGATGCCCACCAGAATCGCTAGCGCCGCGCCGAACGGGGCAGCCCGCTCGAAGCCCTCTTCGATCGAGATCCGAGCGATCAGCACCGCCGCGAACACAAAGCAGGCCATCACCCAGTGCAGTCGTTCGCCGTATTGTCCCTGATAGAACACGCGCAGCAGAAAGAACATCAAGCTCCCCACCAGCGCCATGATCAGTGCCGGGCTGATAGCGATCACCAGGTAATCGGCCAGCGTTTGTGGTAAGCGTTTTGCCATGAATCAAAGTCGAACTCGCGACTCCCAAAGCCGGAGGAATACCTTCTCCCGGAACTCGTATGTGTTCACCACACGCTGCTCGGCGCATCCGGCGCACTCTGCAGCACATGCGCCTGGCAGACGTGGCTCACCGCGGCCTCGTCTCGCAGATGTCGGGCATCGATCCGCTGCGCGAGCAGCTTTCCCGCCGCCTCGGAATACTCGCGGTCATCGTACACGTTCACCAGCGCGCTCACGGCATACCCCCGCCGCACCAGGTTCCCTAGCGCCACGGCCGTCTCTTCGGTCACTGCGGTCACGATCGCCACTACTGTCGCGTCGCGCGGCAACCGGCTTCCCGTTTCCGACACCAGCCCCGCCATCGAGAGCCCATCGGTGAGTTCCGCTCGGGCCAGCGTCTCCAGAATCCGCATGAACTGTTCCGGCCCCCGGCGCGTCTCGACCACCAGTGGCTGCAGACGCGTGCTGGTTTCGGTCATCGCCGCCGCCTTGAGGGCCGCGTCGCGCGTGCGAATGTCGAAGTCCCAGCCTTCTTGACGAATTCGATCGGCGGCGTCGCGCGCATTCGTGACCAGCCCCACCTGCTGTCCCATCTCAAAGACGGCGCTCGCCAGTGAGACGGCCGCGGTAATGGCCAGTTCCGAACGCACCGGCTCGTGTTTGGCCGCGAACGAACCCTGATGAAAATCCAGCAGCACCGTGATCCCGGCCACGGTCGTCGGCTCATAGATCTTGCTGTGCAGTTCGCCGGTTCGGGCGGTCGCTCGCCAGTGAATCCGGTTCAAGGGATCGCCTCGCTCGTAACGCCGCACACCGGCCATCCGCGTCGGATCTTCGAACAGCCGGTAGCTCATCTTCACCTCGCCCACGGGACGGCGTGAAGCCAGGTCGAACCCGTCCAGCGGAATCACTTTCGGATAGACGAGCAGAAAATGCGGCTCCGTGGCCACGCGATAACGGCGGTGCAGACCGAATACGTCACCCGTTTCGAGCACCAGTGGCCCGATCTGGTAGTACCCGCGGCGATTGCATTCGAGCTGATAGTAAGCCGTCTTCTGGCTCCGTGGACCAAGCATCGCCAGGTGCAGTCGCTTGCCCACCGGTCGCAGGCTTGGGGGATCGTGAATCAGCGCGTGCCTGGGCAGCAGGTCTTCGGCCAGCACCCAGGCAATCGGCAGCGCACCCCGATTCTCGAGCTTAATCACAACCGCCACGCTCTCGCCAATGTAAGCGGTGAGCCGGTTGCATTCGCGCGTCGCGTGCAGGTTCTCGCTCCACGTGCGGGCCACGAACCGGCTGACCAGCATCACGCCTAACAGCGCGTACATGGCGTAAGCCAGCAGCCCCAGGTTGAACACCAGGGCGATCACCAGCAGCACGCTTGCGCCCAGAAACCATTTCATGACACGCGGGCTTCGGCAGCCAGAGTGGGAACGGGAACTTCGCCCAGAATCTCGTCGACGATCGAAGCGCTGGTGACTTTGCGCAGGCGGCTTTCCGGCCTTACGATCAACCGATGCGTGAGCACCGCCGGCGCGACGCGCTTCACGTCGTCAGGCAGCACAAAATTACGACCCAGGATCGCGGCCATCGCCTGCGAAGTGCGAAACAGGGCGATCGAAGCCCGGGGACTCCCGCCCAGGCTCAGCTCATCGTGCGAGCGCGTTTCATGCACGATCTGCATCAGGTAGCGGCGCACCTTTTCATCGACGTGCACTTCACGCACGGCTTGTTGGCACGCGAGCAGTTCCGCGGCCGAGACCACGGGCCCCAGCTTGTCGAGCGGATGCCCGCGCTCGAGCATGTCGAGCATCTTCAGTTCCTGATCCATGCTCGGATAACCAAGGCTGAACCGCACCAGGAACCGGTCGAGCTGGGCCTCGGGTAGCGGAAATGTTCCTTCGTGATCGACCGGGTTTTGCGTGCCGATCACCAGGAACGGCTTTTCGAGCGTATGGGTAATCCCATCGACCGAGACACGCCCCTCGGCCATCGCTTCCAGTAGCGCCGACTGCGTGCGCGGCGTGGCCCGGTTGATTTCATCCGCCAGCACGATCTGGGCGAAGATCGGCCCCGGGCGAAACTCAAACTCCGTGGTCTTGGGATTGAACACGCTCGCGCCGGTCACGTCGGTCGGCAGCAGATCCGGCGTGCACTGAATGCGTTTGAACGAGCAGCCGACGCTGGCCGAGAGCGCCCGGGCGAGCATTGTCTTAGCCACGCCTGGCACGTCTTCCAGCAGGATATGCCCCTCGCAGAACCAACTGACCAGCGAGAGAACAATCTGCGAACGCTTGCCGACGATGACGTTCTCGACGTTGCCGATGATGCGTTTGGCCGTGGTCGCGACTTCCGCCATGGTGGGCGTGCCTCTACAGTGTGCTGTGACCCGGTTCCGACAGGGAGATGAGCACCTTCAATGCTACCCCGGCATGGGGCCGTTTGCCACAGTGCTCGACGCGAGCCCGAAGTAACGCTTCGGGCAGGGATCCATCACTCCCCGTCGACCATGTTTTCGCTCGGATCGTAGTGTTTGAACAGCAGCACGACGATCCACAGCGTCATCAGGCCTTCCAGCACCAGCACTAGCCAGGCGGCCGTGATGTAGACTGCCGGCAGGTCGGGCAGCAGCAATCGACCACCCACCAATACCGCACCGGCAATCGCTCCGGCAAGGATCGCCAGCATCACCTTGGCGAAATTCACGAGAGCTACCCGCACTCCCACCAGCAGGTCTCCCGGCGCGAAACGGCGAACCGCCGGGAAGACGAGCACCAGGGCACTATCGCAGGCGATCGTAAGCAGGTTGATCGGCACCGCCAGCGCGAGCGCGGCGCCCATTATTGGCGTCAGCTTACCGAGCACGGCTGCCATTGCCGCGATGGCCAGCGACTGCAGAAACAGGACGTACAACAGCGAACCGCCAAGCGACCCCCAGACGATTGTCCGCGGCCGAATCGGCAGCGTCTTGATCACGTCGATATGATCGAGGTCCGTCCTCAGCCCAAGTGGCATGATCGTCGTGACCAGGAGCCCGATGATCATCGTCACCGTGACGACCAGCGCATCGCCAGGCGTCCCCTGGCGACGCGTGGAAGCGAGCAACATGCCCGACATCGGCCCGGCAGTGATGAGCAGCACGAACACGATCCGACTCGAACCGCGAATCATGTCGAGCGCCTGCCGCCAGGCGATCGGGCCGGCTCCGCCGAGGCGCGGAAAGTTAACGAGCCCCAGCCGCGGCTTGCTGCGCGCTCCGATCGTGGGCAATCCGCCGGAGCGCTTGAGCTGGTCGATCATGTCGGCGCGGCGGCGGCTGGCGTCGAGGCTCGCTTCCAGAAAGTGCCGATCGAGCACGAGCACGCCCGCGGCCACGATCAGGTTCAGCGCAACCCCCAATGGCCCCCAGGTGAACAGTTCGGCATACGTCTTGGATCCGATCGTTCGGCTGAACACGCCGAATGGAGCGAGCAGCGTCCGCGCCGCGCCACTCGCTTCGAGTGCTAAGGCACGATCGCGCCAATCGATGGCTGGATCGAACACACCGGATCGATACGCCGACAGCGCGACCACAACAACCAGCGCCGTGGCGATGGAAATCAGCACCAGCCGATACCGCCGACCAAGCCAACTGCCGGCGACGGCCAGAAAGATCGTCGACCACTGCATGAACGTCAGCGCCAGCCAAATCCCGATCAGCGCGGCCGGCCCCCAGATCATGGGCATCACCAGCGGCATTAAGATCGCAAATCCCAGCGTGCCGAACGTGCTCACCGCCAGCTTGTACGTCAGCAATTGCCGCCGCTTGAACGGCCCCGGAAACAGAAACTCCACCTCCGGCAGGCTGAACGCGATCGGACTGCGAAAGTGCCCACCCAGAATGCTGAATGCCCACAGCACCAGCAGCGCCGCCGGGTGCAGAAACCAGGTCATCAGATACAACCGTTCGCGCGGCACCGGCGAATCCAGCCCGCGCGTCATCAAGTACGGCAGAAACATCAGGCTGAAAAACGCGACGCCGAGCAGCGCCATCAGAATCCCGCGCGGCGTTGAGGCCGAGCGCCTCAGCTTGCGCAATTGCCCCTTCGCGCGAAGCCACGACAGCAGTAGCAGCGAGCGAACCATGCTGACGGCGTACTCCCGGTATTCTTAGACGGCTTCCTGCCCCTCGATCGCGCGAAAGAACACGTCCTCGAGCGTCTCCGCGCCCAGCGATCCAAACCGCTCGCGCGCTTCCTGCACGGGTCCGCAGAACAGGGCCCGGCCGCGCCGCAAGATGAGCAGATCCGTGCACAGGTTCTCGACCAGCACCAGCAGGTGCGAGCTGACGATCACCGCGGCGCCGGCCGCGGCCCGCGCCACGATCGAAGCCTTCAGCGTGCGAATTCCATGCGGATCGAGACCCGTGAGCGGTTCGTCAAACAGGATCGCCTGTGGGTTGTGAAGATACGCGCACGCAATCGCCACCTTCTGCCGCATCCCGCGGGAGAGCTCTTGCGTCACGGTGTCGCGCTTCTCCGCGAGCTCGAACATCGTCAGGTATTCTTCGGCCGCGGGCTCAAAGTTCTCGACGCCATAGGCCGAGGCCACGAACCGCAGATGCTCCCAGACGGTGAGCGATTCGAACAGCTTCGGATCGTCAGGGATGTAGGCCAGCTGCCGCTTGGCCGCGACGGCGTCGGTTTCGATGTTGTGGCCCGCAATCAGAATCTGTCCGCGCGAGGGCGGAATGATCCCGGCCAGGGCGCGGAGCGTGGTGGTCTTGCCGGCGCCATTGGGACCGACGAGCCCCAGAATCGAGCCGCTCTTCACTTCGAAGCTCAGGCCGGAAACCGCAACCAGGTCGCGGTAGATCTTGTAGTAGTCGACGACCTGAATCAAAGCGGAGAGTCTCCGGTGAGGGTGGCGTGAGCTAACGGAATTGTACCCCACGCCGACAACCACGCGGCAACATCGCCCTAAAGCCGGGGGAATACTCTCCCCGGGAACTTGCCTGCCTCTGCATCCGGCCCGATATTAAGCTGGCTGCTTCTCGGGATGCAGGTAGATGAAGCTCTTCCCCAGCCTTCCGCCGTAGTTTCCGGCCGAGATCTTCACCAGCCCCGGCGTGGGTGCCGCCGCTTCAATCGCCCGGTGCGTGGCGGTGGCGATCGTCGCCAGGTCGCGGCCGTTGATAATCACTTCCATGACGCTGGTCACGCCAGCCGGCACGCGGCTCTTTTCGCCGAGCTTTTCACGCAACGTAGGGCAGAACTCGGCGTAGGTGCTGGCGATCGAAAACTTGTAGCGACTGCCGGCCTTCGAGCCGCTCCCCGCGAGTCCGCCGGGGAAGGGCATGATCACGCCAGGAGTATCCGCCACCGCCGCGGCCGCCCGCTCGGCCGCCAGCAGAGCCGAGTCGACCGAGTCGCCCAGAAACCACAGGTTGCCCCCCATCAGCCCGTCGCGATATCCGAACCGCCGGTCGATGATGAACTCGCCGCCCAGAATCGGTACGACCCACACCGGCCGGCCGTAGCGCGTATCGCGAAACTGATAGCCGTCGCCAAAGAACGCGAGCTTGCGACCGAGCTTGAAGTAGTCCTCGGTGTCCAGCAAGTTGAACGCGGAAGCCGTTGGGCAGGTCAGCACGTTCTGGCTGATCCGCACCAGCAGCGACTTCTCGAGCGCTTCCCGCCGATCCTTGCGAAACCGCGGAACGTGGAATTGCACGACCGCGCCGGGGCGACCGTCGGGCGTGACGAAATCGGCATCGCCACCAGGACCGACGTAGCGATCCAGCCCCGCCTCGCAATCGCACATGATCGTGCTCGAAGCGTTGCCGGTGGCCGCGGCCACGGCATGGCCGAGCCAGGTGCGATCGCGAGCCGTGATCAGAACTTCGGCATAGATGCTGCGAAACGCCTCGGCGTAAGTATCCTCGACCTCGGCGCGGTTGTTCTCGGCCACTTACCGACCCTTCCCTGGAATGACCCGCTCTTCGGTGATGATCTTGTCCATGTACACGTCGTGCGCGTCGGTCGGAATCTCCGAGAACAACTGGCATTCAAATGCCAGCGCAATCAGAGGAGCGTCCGGTCGGGCATGCTCCAGCAGCTTGTCGTAGTAGCCCATCCCGTGTCCCATCCGCGCTCCGCGGGCGTCGAACGCCACGCCGGGGACCATCACAAGATCGAGCTCTTCGACGTCGACCTTCTTGGCCGGCACTTCGCGCAGCTCGACTTTCGGCTCCAGAATTTTGTACATGCCAATTTCCAACTCATCCATGCTCTCCAGCAGGAACAGTTCGAGCTCGCCGTCGACGCAGTAGGGGACCACGATTCGCTTGTCACCTTCCAGCAGCTTCGGCAGATGCTGCCGGGTCTTAACCTCGGTGCGAACGTCGATATAGACCATCACAGTCTTAGCGGCCGCAAACTCCGGCTGGGCGATAAACGTTTCGCAGATTCGCTCGCTGAGCGACTCTTTGTTTTCCTGAGCCTTGCGGTTGGCGTGGGCCTGTTCGCGAATCGCTTTCTTGGCTTCCCGGGGGTCCATGAGCTGTTCCTGAGACATGTCGATGCTTCCTGCCAGTCTTGAAAACATGTAAGTGCGGCGCGCCGTGCGACGCCGACTATCGTACTGGACGCATCGCGAAAGGAAAACCACCTCTCGCAATGCCGTGAAGCTGGGGGCAGGCCTGCTTTGCGCTTGCGGCGCTAAACGACCGCTCCGCCCGCCAGCTTCGCCACCGCAACCATCTCGCGAATCGTCTTGTCAAGCATCTCCTGACCACCAAACTCGAAGCCCAGCGACCGCAGTTTCTCGGTCTCGATCTGGTTGTTCGGCCGCAGCGGCTCACCGATGATTTCGCCATGCCCGCCGGTCATTGCGTGGGCTCGCTTCGTCACGTCGAACTCAGAGATGTACTGATCCACGCAATTGAACGCTTCGCCGGCCACCCGTTCCACGTCGGCATGAATCAAAAGGCTCGTCGCCCGAGCCACATCTGCGGCGTGCACGTGCTTGCTCCCCTTGGTGCATGAGACGACCTCGTTCCGCACCACGCCGGCCACCAGGTCGTACCATTTGCTCTGCTCGATTGGATACGCCAGGCCATAGATCGACGTCGGGCGCAACGCACAGATCGTGCACTTTTCGTGCAAGGCGTAGCTGTGCACAAATGCTTCGACCGCTGCCTTATGCGCCCCATAGTGCGAATCCGGCCAAAGGGGATGTGTCTCGTCCAGTGGGCGCCCTGTGAGGATCTTGCCGTAGACCGCGCAGCTCGAAATGAACACGATCCGTTTGGTGCCCGCCGCCTTGGCCGCTTCGAACAGTTGCATCGACGCGGCAAAGTTGTGCAGGGCCATCGCCGCGCCGAAGTTGAACGTCGTGAAGTCCATCCGCGCAAGCGCCGCGTGAACGAGCACGTCGCAGCCCCGCACTAGCTCGCGACAGGCCTCGAAATTGCCCAGCGTGCCACCGTCGACCCACTCGATGTGACGTTCCACGTGCTCGAGTCCGCCCAGTTTGCTCTCAGGTCGTCGCCAGGCCCGGACCGTTTGCTGTTCGGCGGCGAACTGGGCGAGCAGGTAACGGCCGAGAAAACCCGTCGCTCCGGTGAGTGCGATTCGCATGGCGGAAGCTCCCTAGTGGCTGGTGACTACCAGTAATTTGCCGCGCATGCCCTCAAACGTCAAAGATTACCGCCCCACCCTCGGTCGCAGTCGCGGCGTTTTCCTCACCCGACGCGTGAGCGAGGTTCTTTTGGTAGAGTCACCTCGCTCACGCGTCGGGTTAAGATTGGGCGGGCACCCAATTGGCCAGACTCGCGGTCGCTCGTTAAACTGCACAAAGTTCTGGCCAACCTCACATCCACCTTCTCGCGAAGCATTCAGATGAGCACCGCTTACCTTCTCGCCGGCTGTCGGACACCCATTGGCAGACTTTTGGGCTCGCTCTCCTCTGTGCCCGCCACAAAACTGGGCGCTGTGGCCGTGGCCGAAGCGGTCCGCCGGGCTGGTCTGCCCGTCGATGCGGTTGACGAGGTGATCATGGGCAACGTCCTTTCGGCAGGGCTCGGTCAGGCCCCGGCTCGCCAGGCCGCGCTGCGCGGCGGATTGCCGGCGACCGTCTCTGCTCTGACGATTAATAAAATGTGCGGTTCCGGCCTCAAGGCCGTGATGCTGGCCGATCAGGCGATTCGCTGCGGCGACGCGCGGGTTATTGTCGCCGGCGGCATGGAAAGCATGAGCCAGGCTCCGTTTCTGCTACAAGGCGCGCGGGCCGGCTGGAAGTTTGGCGATCAGACGGTTCGCGACTCGATGCAGTACGACGGACTGTGGTGCGCTTTCGAGGACGTGGCCATGGGCGCCGAGGCCGACTACATCGCCGAATCGCGCGGAGTGTCCCGGGCCGATCAGGACGCCTTCTCCGTCGAGAGCCATCGCCGGGCTGCGACGAAGTCGGCGCGGGCCCTCGACGAAATCGTGCCGGTCAGCGTACCGGGTCGCAAAGGCGATACGATCATCTCGGTCGACGAAGGCCCCCGTCCCGACACGACGCTTGAAGGTCTGGCCAAGCTGCGCCCGTCGTTCGGTCCGACCGGTACCGTCACAGCCGGCAACGCGTCGCAAATCAGCGACGGCGCCGCCGCGCTTGTCGTGGCCTCGGAAGACATCGCCCGCGAGAGTCTGTCGCCCTTGAAGGCCCGGATCGTGGCCACGGCCGTCAGCGGCGTCGAGCCGAAGGAGATCTTCATCGCTCCGGTAACCGCCGTTGAGAAGGTGCTGGCTATGGCTCGACTGAAGATGGAAGACATCGACCTGATCGAGCTCAACGAGGCGTTCGCCGCTCAGGCATTGGCCTGCATGCGACCCTTGGATGCCGATCCCGCGAAGACGAACGTTCATGGCGGGGCGATCGCCCTGGGGCACCCGATCGGCGCGAGCGGAGCCCGGGTGCTGGTCACACTGATGTATGCCCTGGCCGAACGCGGCCTGAAACGCGGGCTGGCTTCGCTGTGCCTCGGCGGCGGCAATGCCGTGGCGATGATCATCGAGCGGGTGTGAGCCGACCTAGCTCTCATCAGTCCATCGATGTCTCGAGCGCCGTGGAGCACGCGCATAATTTCCACGACGTCACCCAGATACCGATAACACACCACGTAACGGCGAACCGAGAAAGTTCGCACGTTTTCCAGCCGAAACTCGGGCTGTCGCGTTCCGAGTTCGGGCGACTTGCCGAGCAAATGAAACGCCTTGTAAATCTCTCGAGTCAGCCGTCTGGCTGCTTCAATGTTATCGGCGGCGATGTAAGCGAAGATGTCCGTCAAATCTTGCCGTGCAAGTAGCGTGAGCCGGTAATGGCGCATGCGTCGCTAGTTGTTTTTGGGCGACTGGCGGGCCAGGGCTTCGATATCAGCCACGAACTTCTCCTCCTCGTCCTCGCCATACTCGACAAATTCCCCGCGTTCCAATTGATCGATGCCTTGTTGAACTGCGAGCCGAATCGACTCGCGCTCACGTAACAAGCTCACTGCTTCGTCCAGTGCGCGGGATTGATCGGGAAACAGCCCAGCAGCTACCGCCTGTTCGAGAAAATCTTGGTTCTGCTGTGAGATGAAAACATTCATAAGAGGGCTCCTACCCCCGATTGTACTAGCGCCGGAGCAAAACGTTCAACTTTTCGGCCTTCCCGGGGTGTACAAGCAGCAATCCACCGGACACACGTCGTGGCTCGGGCCAAACTCGCCGATCGCCAGACGCGGAGTTCCCGCGATTCGTTCTTTGACCAGCTCGCGAATCATCGTCACAAACTTCGGATGGCTACCAACCGTGCCGGCCCGCACCACGTTCAGGCCTAACTCGGCGGCCAGATCCTTCGCCTCGGTGTCCAGGTCGAACAGCACTTCCATGTGATCACTCAAGAATCCGCTCGGCACGATCACCACATCCTGCACATCGCCGGCCGCCTTTAGCTCGCGCAGTACGTCGAGCACGTCTGGCTCCAGCCACGGTTGCTGCGGCGGCCCGCTGCGGCTCTGATAGGCGACGCGCCAGTTGCGAATGGATAGCGCATTTGAAACCAGCCGTGCCGTCTCCGCTACCTGTTGGGCGTAGTTGCAATTGTCGGCCATCGCGTTGGGAATGCTGTGCGCCGTATAGATCACCTGCACAGCCCCACGCCTTTCGACCGGAATTTGCGAGATCGCCGCACTCACGCGCTCGGCCTGCGCTTCGACAAACAGCGGATGGTTATAGAACATCCGCAGCTTTTCGACCCGCGGCGAGCTGGCGCCAACCTGTTCCTGGGCCGCCGCGATGTTTTCGCGATACTGCCGGCAGCCTGAGTAAGAACTGTACGCGCTGGTGAAGTAAGCCAGCGCGCGGCGCACACCGTCGCGCTGCATCTGCTCCAGCGCGTCGGCGAGCAGCGGATGCCAGTTGCGGTTACCGAAGTAAATCGGCAGCGTGATGCCGTGCTGCTTGAACTCGGCTTCGAGCGCGGCAATCAGTTCGCGATTCTGATCGTTGAGCGGACTCTTGCCGCCAAAGTGCCGGTAGTGTTCGGCCACCTCGAGCATCCGCTCGCGCGGAACGTTCTTGCCGCGAAGCACGTTTTCGAGAAACGGGATCACATCGTCCTGCGACTCGGGACCGCCGAACGACACGACCAGCAGCGCGTCGTACGATTCGCGGGAGTCGTCAGCCGGGGGAACGTCACTGGGCTGATTCAACGGACGGCCCTCGGCCAGCAGATGCCAGAGAAGTCAGGCGGCTGGTTCACTGCCGGTCGCAGTTCATCCCGGCCGCTGAAGAAGTGATAAAGTGACCCCGACGGGATTTGAACCCGTGTTATCGGCGTGAAAGGCCGGTGTCCTAGACCAGGCTAGACGACGGGGCCGCAAGTCAGCTCGGCAGATTCGGCCGCCGGAGCATCCCGTGTATGATGGCCATTTAGGCCGCTACGTCAAGTGCTGTCTGGCCAGCCGTTTGCGAGCCGAACGGCACGAGCAGAAGAGATGTGAGTTTCAGCGAAAGACGTGTCGTGAAAGCGCGGCGCAGCCTCGCGCACGCGCTGCCCTGCGGCGGCGTGCTTAGCTGCCGGCCTTCTCGTCGCGTTCGACATCGGACTCTTCGCCGCTGCCATGCTGATCGGCGGATAACTCGATTTCCGCACGATGAATCGCGTCGAACACCTCGCGCCGGTGGACGGGCACCTCTTTCGGTGCTTCTACGCCCAGGCGCACTTTGTCGCCGCGGATCTCCACGACGACAATCTTGATGTCATTGTTAATGACAATGCTCTCGTTCTTCTTGCGAGATAGAACTAACATGGGGCCATTCCTTCGATGATGTCGCGGGGCTTCCTTGTTCGTCTGCACCCCTCGAAGTCGCTCCGTGCATCGGGCGGTAGCTCACCGCATGCCTTGGGGGGAGACTTCACGGTGCAAACGCGCGCACAGGCTCTTACTAACATTCACTCTACGTAGGCACTGGTCAGAGTCAAGCTTGGGTGGTGTCAAAACGGCCCGCTTTTGCGGGGATCGCCGACCGGGGCTGCAGGTATGTCACCTAGATTGCCTATTTCGCCATTGCGTGGCGGCTGGCGGCTCGCCTCCTGCTCAATCTCGCTTACGATGCTGGACATTTACCGCGACCCTGCGAGCCCAGAACCTACGAGCCCTGAATCTGTCCCTGCGGAGGGAGTGGCTTGCCGCCGCAAGCGTCCCGTCGACATCTCCATCGGTGACGCCTCGCGGGTTCATTCTCGTCGTTCAAAGGTGTCCGCAGTACCAAGCGGAAGCGGCGTTGGCAAATCCGCCAGCCTGATTACTCCAGGGAAACCTCTCGCAATCGCAAGCGACGAATATAATCTGCGAGGAATTCGACCATCCATCCGACTCGGTAGCGACAGCGCCAACGGCAGCTCCTAGGTCGCGCTACACACTGCGCGTGTCGCGCGACACACGTTCAACCGCGCTTGCGGGTCAACTGCCCCTGCCTATAATAAACGAGATGTAGGCTTGTTGAGTGCGGCCGCTGGGGACGTGCCGAACTTGAATCGGCTGGCACCGCAAGCCTCGTCAGAACCAAATTTGTTTCAGCCTCCGGTGGGAGCTTCGATGGGCCGCTGGTTCCGTGATATTTGGGACGCCGTGTTCACTGTCGCCTACGGCATGTGGATTACGCTGCGTTACTGGCTCATTACCTACAAACGCGACCGCAAAACCTTCACCGAGCACTTCGAATATCCCGAATTGCCGGTGCCGGTGTCGGCCCGCTATCGCGGTTTCCATCGCTACGATCTGACAACCTGTATCGCTTGCGACCAATGTGCGAAGGCCTGCCCGGTCGATTGCATTTACATTGGCAAGGAACGCGTTACCACGGGCAAAGGCTTTAAAGTCACCGGCTTTACGATCGACTACTCGAAGTGCATGTTTTGTGCGCTCTGCGTCGAACCTTGCCCGGTGGATTGCATCTTTATGGGTGCGACGCATGACCTGAGCTGCTATAGCCGCGACGGATGTCTGGTGGATTTTGCCCGCCTGCCGGTGGATGTGGCCTGGGGCCGGGCCACGCTCAATCCCACGGCGGTGGCCGCGTCGAAAACGATTGTTGAACCCGTTCATGGCGGACCGAACCAGTAGTCGTCTGAAGCCCTCTCCAACCGCTTCGGCACCGTTCAGCTTCCTGGCAAAAGCGTCTGACCCCGAACAAGCGAGTGATGTCCATGGCCGACGAGTACCAGCCCGCGAAGTTGTTCACCGTCGAACAGGCAAACGCCGTGTTGCCATTGGTTCGCGCCATCACGCACGATCTGGTCCAGCTCTCGCGCGAGGTAATGGAGCGTCGCGAGCGGTTGGCCCTGCTTTCGGGTGGACGCAAATCGACGGCTAAGGATCCTTATTCGGAAGAGTTGCGCCAGATCGAAGAAGAGCTCGACAAGGACAGCGAACAGCTCGAAGCCTATGTCGAAGAACTTCGCGAGCTGGGCGTTGAGCCCAAGAGCGGCACCGAAGGGCTCGTCGACTTCCCCAGCCTGATGGACGGTCGGATTGTCCTGCTCTGCTGGAGACTCGGCGAAACCGAGGTTACCCACTGGCACGAGCTGAACGCCGGTTTTGCCGGTCGTCAGTCGCTCGTGGCGGGCAGCCTGGCCGACGGTAGCGATGGTCACGACGGCGGCGAGCTTCACAACGGCAGTGGGCCGCACGACGAATCGCTCTAATTATCTCCATGCTGTTTAGCGCTGACGCGGCTTGCCAGCGGGCCCTCTGCTCTTTTAGAATGGCCCTTTCTAGCGGGACGGAAATGGTGCCGCCGCCGGAGCTTGCTGAAAGTTCCGCAGGTCCCCTTTCCTCGCCGCGTTTCCCACGTGTGGCGTGTTTGCGAGGGTGATTTCTCCAGCGGAGATCGCCAGGAGCGCGAGCGCCGAAACAGGCCGCCGGCCTCTGCATGTTCGACAGGTTCGAGCGTGCCGCGGATCGGCACAGATCGAGAAAAGACGCACCATGGCATCGCCGACAACCGTCGCGGCGTACATCGCGCTGTTTGCGACGTTGGGCTTTCTGTTCCTGTTTGTCACCTTGGTCGTCGGCCGCTTCCTGCGTCCGAAGGATCCCAACTTCGAAAAGCTCGAAGTCTACGAATGCGGCGAACCCACGATCGGTTCCAGCTTCGTGCAGTTCGACTTGCGGTTCTACGTGGTCGCACTGTTGTTCATCATTTTCGACGTCGAAGTCGCGCTGTTCTTTCCCTGGGCCACGGTCTACGGCAAAGCCACGCACCTGATGGATCCCGAGTTCCAGAAGGTCACCGCCGCCGGCGAGCTCACGCCCGGCGCCAGCGCGATCTTCACCGAGTTGGGCGTTCCCAGTCCGACGGTTCCGCCGCTGCGTGAAGAGCTGGCCGCCTCGGCCGCCGGGCTCGACGTGCAGCAGCAGGGCGCGCTCGCGATCGAAGATCTCGCCCGGAGAATCGCCCTGTTTTCAATCATCGACATCGCCGTGTTTTTTGCCGTGCTCCTGATCGGCTTTGCTTACGTCTGGCGTCGCGGCGATCTCGACTGGGTGCGCGCACTCAGTAAACAACGCGCGGCGGATACGCGCCCCCGCGGGCCGGCCCTGGTCAGCGAAGAGCAGCCCGTCGTCTCGGCCTGATCTGCGGCAGTGAGCGTAAGCCCGGCGTCACGATTCATACCCCTCTCGATTTTGAAGCATACTCCATGAGCGGACAAACGTTTGTCGACCGGTTGAAGCAGAAGTTTGGCGACGGCATCGTCGGGGCAAACTTCACGGCTATCGACCCCTGGATTGAAGTCGCGCCCGCCGGGCTCGTCCCGCTGTGCGAATATCTCCGCGACGAGCCGGATCTCGCCTTCAACTACTGCAACTGCATCACGGGCGTCGATTGGTTGGAAACCGACCCCAAGAAGGCCGCCAAGAACGACTGGCAGCCGCACATCGAGGTCGTCTATCACCTCTCGAGCCTGACGCACAAAACCTCGCTGGTGCTGAAGGTCATGGTCCCCCGCTGGCAGAACGACGAGGTCGGCAGCATTCCGGAAATCCCCTCGGTGGCCAATGTCTGGCGCACGGCCGACTGGCACGAGCGCGAAGTGTTCGACTTGACTGGCGTGCGCTTCACAAACCATCCTGACCTGCGGCGGATCCTGTGCCCCGAGGACTGGGTCGGCCATCCGCTCCGCAAGGATTACGAGTTCCCGCTCGAGTACCACGGCATCCGCGGCCGGTAGGGCTGTTGTCTTCCTTCTTGTCACCGATCACTAACCACTAGCCTCGACGCCATGGCCACTCATCTGGACGACCCGCGGATTATCGAGTTCGACGTTCGCACCGACGAAATGTTGGTGAACATGGGACCGCAGCATCCCAGCACGCACGGCGTGTTGCGCCTGGTGCTGCGGACCGATGGCGAAGTCGTCTCCGAAGTCACGCCCCACATCGGCTACCTGCATCGCTGTGCGGAAAAGATCGGCGAGAACCTCACGCCGCGGCAGTGGATTCCCTACACCGACCGGATGGATTACCTGGCCGGCATGAACATGAATCTCGGCTGGGCGCTCACCGTCGAGAAGCTGATGGGCCTCGAACTGCCCGAAAAGGCCCGCCACCTGCGCGTGCTCATCGCCGAGCTCAACCGCATCGCCAGCCACCTGGTCGGCATGGGCGCGTACGGCCTCGACCTCGGTACGTTCAGTCCGTTCTTGTATGCCTTCCGCGAGCGCGAAAAGATTCTCGACCTGTTCGAAGAAGTCTGCGGCGCGCGGCTTACCTACAGTTACATCACGGTCGGCGGCGCCACGGCCGATCTGCCGCCCGGCTGGCTGCACAAGCTCGAAGCCTTCCTCGACCAACTCTTGCCAGTGATCACCGAGTATCACGCGCTGCTGACCACAAATGCGATCTTCGTACGCCGCACGGCGAATATCGGCCTGCTTTCGCCCGAAAAGGCGATTTCCTACGGCTGCTCCGGCCCGGTCCTTCGCGGCTCGGGCATCGACTACGATCTGCGTCGCGACGGCGAATCTCGCTACACCGAGATGTACGACGGCTACGCGTTCGAAGTGATCGTCGAGAAAGACGGCCACTATCCCAAGGATCACGACTATCCGGCCGTGCCGAGTTCCGCGGTCCTCGGCGATTGTTGGCACCGGTTCTACGTGCGGATGCTCGAGGTGATGCAGTCGATTGACCTCTGCCGCCAGGCGATGGATCGCTACAGCATGGCCACCGGTTCCTGGGGCGTCCCGGTGAAGCTCACCGAAAAACTGCCCAAGGGCGAAGCCTACATGGAAACCGAGGCTCCGCGCGGTCAGATGGGTTTCTACGTCGTCAGCACCGGCAGTGGAGCGATTCCCTGGCGCGTGCGGGCTCGTAGCAGTTCGTTCTGCAATCTCTCGGTCACGCACGACCTGTGCCGCGGCTGTTTGATTGCCGACGTGCCGGCCATCGTCGGTTCGCTGGACATCGTGATGGGAGAAATCGACCGGTAAAGCTCTCCCAATGAGGAGCGGCCTGGCCGGTAGCCTCCGGCATTTGCCGGGGGGGAATTCGATGGTCTGTGTGACCGGTATGCACGGCCGGTTGTAGCGTCCGCACTCGCGAGCCGGAAGGAAAAACTTGAAGTTCGAGGGGCTTGTCGGTGCAGGGTAGTTTGTGCGATATTTCACGATCTTAAACCTGCGTCGAAACAGGCAGTTGCGGCACCCAGCCCGACTGCCGGCAAAGAAACAAACCGTTGGTTTACTGGGCTCGTTGGTTTACTGGGCTCGCGGCCTGGCACTCGTCTAGCAGGACCAAGCGTGGCTGAATTCCTGAAACAGTACTTGTCACCCGAGTGGTTGGCTTACGCCATCGTGGCGTTCATCCACGCGTTCATCCTGATCAACATCGTTGCCGTCGGGGCATTGGTGTTCATCTGGCTGGAACGCAAGGTCTCGGGACGCATCCAAGACCGCCTCGGTCCGACGCGCGTCGGCGGCAAGTTCGGCTGGCTGCAGACGCTGGCCGACGGCCTGAAGCTGGTCACCAAAGAAGATTTGTGCCCCAAAGGCGCCGACCAGCTCCTGTTTTTGGCCGCGCCCTACGTGTCCTTCTGCGCCTCGTTCGCGGCCTACATGGCGTTGCCGTTCGCCGATGGTTGGGTGGGCATCCGCCTGAACGTCGCGGTGTTCTTCATCATCGCGGTGATCGGCCTGGAAGTCTTCGGTGTAATCCTGGCCGGCTACGCTTCAGCATCCAAGTGGTCGCTCTTCGGCGCCATGCGTGAAGCCGCCCAGGTCGTGAGTTACGAAGTCCCGCTCGGCATGTGCGTCGTCGTGCCAGTGCTGCTGGCCGGTTCGATGGACCTGATCACGATTGCCCAGATGCAGACGGCGGGCGCCGCGCAGATGGGCTGGTTCACCCACTGGTACTTCTTCAATGACCCATTCACGTTCATCACGTTCTGGGTCTACTTCACCTGTGCCACGGCGAGCGTGAATCGCGCCCCGTTCGACCTGGCCGAGGCCGAAAGCGAACTGGTGGCCGGTTTCCATACGGAATACTCCGGTCTTCGCTGGAGCATCTTCTTCATGGCCGAGTACGGCTCGATGTTCGCCGTTAGCGGACTCGCCGCGCTGTTGTTCTTTGGCGGCTGGAACGGCCCGCTCCCGATCACGCATTGGCTGGGCCTGGCCGACGCGTCGAACCCCGTGCTGCATTACGCCGGCAATCTGCTGGGCGCGCTCAATTTTGTCGGCAAGTGCGTGTTCGGCGTCACCTTCATGATGTGGGTTCGCTGGACGTTGCCTCGCCTGCGGATCGACCAGGTGATGACGACCTGCCTCAAGTACTGCACGCCGCTGGCCGCCGCCATGTTTGCCGGCGCCGTGATCTGGCGATTCCTGCTCCCCGGCGGCCTGATCCTGCCCAGCGATCAGGGCCTCGTGCGCGAAGCCCACACCGAAATCCAGGCGGCGGCTCCGGCCGATCCCGCTGCCCCCGCGGCTGCTGATGCATCCGAACCGGCCGGCGACCGCGTCGCTCACGTTACTCCTCAGAACGAACTCGTAGGTGCGGGCCGTGGAACCCATTAACTGGCATTCCGTCTTCTTCCTGGTGTTCGCGCTCTTGGCGTGCGGCTTTGCCGTGGCCGTGCTGCTCACCAGCAACATCGTGCGGATGGCCTTCTATCTTGTGCTCTCGCTCGCGGCCACCAGCGGCCTGTTCTTTCTGGCCGGGGCTGACTTCGTCGGCGCCATGCAGGTCATGATCTACGTCGGCGGAACGCTCGTCCTGTTGATCTTCGGCGTCATGCTCACGGCCCAGGGGCCCTTCATCTCGATGAAGACCTCGGCCGGCGAATGGACGCTTGGCATCATGGTCGGCGGGTTGCTGCTCGCGGTCCTGTTGCAAGCCGCCACCAGCATCGACGCCTGGCAGCCGCAGGCAGTCATCGAAGGCGACGCACGACCCACCGCCACCCGGCTCGGCATGGGCCTGCTTGGCGCTCGCGTCGACAAACTCGACGAGGTCGACCCCACCCAGCGCGGCGGCATGTCGGGCTACCTGCTCCCGTTTGAAATCGTCTCGGTGCATCTGCTGGTCGTCCTCGTCGGTTCGGCGTATCTCGCCCGCCCGAAGAAGCGCGTGCAGAACAGCTCGTGGGAGGGCCTGAAATGAACCTGCTAACCGACCCCGTGGGCATCACGCACTACCTGATCGTCGGGGCGATTCTGTTCGTGACCGGCGCCGTTTGCATGGCCACCAAGCGCAATGCCCTGGGCGTGCTGATGGGTATCGAACTGGTGCTCAACGGCGCGAACGTGAACTTCGTCGCCTTCGGCAGCGAGTACCTGCGACCGGGCGTACTGGGCATCGGCCTGGACGGGCAACTTATCGCCCTGTTCGTGATCATCCTCGCCGCGGCCGAAGCCGCCGTGGCCCTGGCCATCGTTTTGAACTTCTACAACAACCATTCGACGGTCGACGTCGATCGGGCTGACGAGCTTAAAGGCTGATGGATCCTGTCACGACACTACCTGTGCTGTTGGGGATCGCCTGGCTGGTGCCACTGGCGTCCTTCACGCTGATCCTGCTGTTCGGCCCCCGCATGGGCAAGCACGGCCAAGGTGCCGGCGTGCTCGCCACGGCCGCCATCGGCACAAGTGCCATCCTCTCGCTGATCGCGCTCTTCTTCGTGTGGGTGCCCGCCTACGATTGGGCCCCCGAGCACCACGCCGCTCATGCTGAGCACGGTGCCGCCGACCATCATGACACGGGTCACGGCGACGCGGGGCATGATGACGCTCACGAAAAGGACGCTCACGGCGCCGACGAACATAAAGCCGAAGAGCACAAAACCGCCGACGAGCATCACGAGTGGCGGAAGCCCTACGTCGCCGGCGAATGGTACACGCTCGGCCAGTTCGGCAAGCTCCGGATCGGCATCAGCTACTACATCGACTCACTCACGGTGACGATGTTTGCGATGATCACGTTCATCGCCACCATGATCCACTTCTATGCCAACGGTTACATGCACGATGAGCTGCATGAGATCACCGACCACGAAGTGACGCTTTCCAACGGCCATCATCTGCATCGGCCTGGTCGGTTCCACCGCTTCTTTCAGTACCTGTCGCTGTTCTGCTTCAGCATGCTCGGCATCGTCATCGCGGGCAACATCGCGATGGTGTTCGTGTTCTGGGAACTGGTGGGCATTTGCTCTTACTTCCTGATCGGCTTCTACATCGAGCGCAAGAGCGCCTCGAACGCTGCGAACAAGGCCTTCATCGTCAATCGCGTCGGCGACTTCGGCATGATCATCGGCCTGATGATCCTGATCGCCACGCTCGGCACGTTCAGCTTCGGCGACATCGATACCGATGGCGACGGCACGGTCGAGCCCGGCATCTTCAGCCTGGTGCGCACCGAGGCGAACAATCACGCCCTGGTCGTCCCCGATGGCATGGTCCGGGCGGCCGCTGCCAGCGAGATCGCCGCCGGCGTCGAACCCTCGGCCGAGCAGATCGCCAAGTGGCGCGCCGAAACCGGCCCCGGCGGTATCGGTCGCACGGCCTATTGGCTGCTGATCGTCGCGGGCCTGGGGATCTTCTGCGGCTGCGTCGGCAAAAGCGCCCAGTTCCCGCTGCACGTCTGGCTTCCAGACGCGATGGAAGGTCCCACGCCCGTCAGCGCGCTCGTGCACTCGGCCACGATGGTCGCCGCCGGCGTGTATTTGGTCGGTCGTTTTTATCCGGTGTTCACGCCCGAAACGCTGCTGGTCATCGCGATCATCGGCTGCATCACGCTATTCATCGCGGCCACGATCGCCATCGTCGCGGTCGACATCAAACGCGTGCTGGCCTATTCGACGGTCAGCCAGCTCGGCTACATGATGCTGGCTCTCGGCGTCGGCGGCTGGAGCGCCGGTATGTTCCACCTGATCACGCACGCGTTCTTCAAGAGCCTGCTGTTCATGTGCTCGGGCTCGGTGATTCACGCCGTGCACACCAACGACATGACCAAGATGGGCGGCCTGCGGCACAAGATGCCGTTCACCGCCTACACCATGCTCGCCGGGTGTTTGGCGATCATGGGCGCCGGCATTCCATTCATGATCGGCCTCAGCGGTTACTACTCGAAGGACGCCATCCTGGCCCAGGCCTTGTCCTTCAAGGCGTCGAACCCGCAGTGGGGCTTCCTGTTCTACGTGGCGGCGGCAGGCGCCGCGATCACCGCGTTCTATATGTTCCGGCTGTGGTTCATGACGTTCGCCGGCAAGCCGCGCGATCATCACGCCTACGATCACGCCCACGAATCGCCCAAGATCATGTACTACCCGCTGATCGTGCTGGCGGTCTTGGCCGTCGTCGTGGCCTGGCCGTTCTGGCCAGTGAGCATTGTCGCACTGCTTGAGCAAGCTCGGCCCGAAGGTTTTCACGAAACGGTCAATGGCGTGCTGGTTTCCAACCTCACGCACCCCGCCGAGCACATCTCGCATGAACCAAATTTCCACAATCAGGCCACCTGGGTCGCCACCTTCGTGGGCCTCTCGGGCCTGGGTCTGGCGATCGTGTTCTATGGCCTCTCGCTGCTGAATCCGGCTGAAGTGGCTCGCCAGTTCAAGCCGGTTTACACGTTCCTGTGGAACAAGTGGTACTTCGACGAGTTGTACGACTACCTTTTCGTGAAGCCGACATTGTTCGTCGCCAACCGCGTGGCCGAGTTCGACAAGGTCGTTATCGACGGCATCATCGATAGCCTCGCGATGCTTACCCGAATGGTCGCCCGGCTGGACGATCTATCGGATCGCTACCTGGTCGACGGCTTTGTGAACGGCCTGGCCGCCTGGACCTATGCCACCGGCAGCAAGCTGCGTTCGGCCGAGACAGGCCGCATTCGCCAATACGTGATGTTCATCGTCGTCGGAACCGTGGCGATGTTCGTGCTGATTTCGCTGTATATCTCCTAACTAACACGACAAGTAACGAGCGCAACGCTCGACTGTGGCCGCGGCCGCGAAACGACTGGGAAACCGCTGAACATGGAATCGACTTACCTCACGCTGCTTAGCACCGTGGTCTTTCTGCCGGCCCTGGGCGCACTCGTCTTGGCGTTCTTCCCACGCGAAAAGACCGAGGCGATGAAGTACTTTGCCCTCGGCGTGACCGCGCTGGTGTTTCTGCTGACGTTGATCATGGCCTTGCCGAGCGCCGGCGACTGGCAGTTCGACGCCGCCGTGACCGACATGCAAAAGGTCTTCTCCGTCGGCTGGATTCCCAGCTTCAACATCAACTACTTCATGGGCCTCGACGGCATCAGCTTCCCGCTCGTGCTGCTCACCACGTTCGTCACGATGCTCTCGATGGCCGCCAGTTGGCCGATCGAAAAGCACGTGAAAGCGTACTGCATCCTGTTCCTGATTCTCGAGACCGGCGTCCTGGGCGTGTTCCTGGCCCTCGACTTCTTCCTGTTCTACGTGTTCTGGGAAGTGATGCTGCTGCCGATGTACTTCCTGATCGGCGTCTGGGGTGGCCCGCGCCGCGAGTATGCCGCCATCAAGTTTTTCTTGTACACGCTGCTCGGCGGCGTATTCATGTTGATCGCGATCCTGATGCTGTACTTCTCGAGCGACCTGAAGATGCTCAGTAAGGATCAGCTCGTCGCGGCTCACGTCATCAGCCCCGAACTCAGCGAAGGTGAGCAAGCCGCTCGCTTCGCCGAGATTCAGGCCCACACCACCCCGCGCCGCACGTTCAACATCCTGGCCCTGCAGCAGCTCGGCCAGCACACCGACGCCTTCAACGGCGACGTCCTCGGCAAGCCGCTTCAGTGGTGGGCCTTCCTGTTGCTGCTGATTGGCTTCGTGATCAAGGTTCCGTCAGTTCCTCTGCACACGTGGCTTCCCGACGCACACGTCGAAGCCCCCACGCCAATCTCGATGATTCTGGCCGGCATTCTGCTCAAGCTTGGCGGCTACGGCATCATCCGCATCTGCTATCCGATCTGCCCGCAGGCCGGTTATGAACTGGCTTACTTCGTCTGTGCCCTGGGCGTCGTGAGCATGGTTTACGGTGCCTTCGCGGCCCTTGCCCAGAAAGACTTCAAGCGACTCGTCGCTTACAGTTCGGTGAGCCACATGGGCTACGTCGTCCTGGGGATCGGCGTCTGGTCCGCGGTCGCCGGCAACGAGTTCAATGCCGACGCCTGGAAGATGGGCATGAACGGCGCCATGTTCCAGATGATCGCCCACGGCATCGCCTCGCCTGGCATGTTCTTTATGGTCGGCGTCATCTACGAACGAGTCCATCACCGTAACCTCGATCAGTTCGGCGGCCTGTTCGCCAAGATGCCGCTCTACTCGGGTCTCGCGATCGGCATCTTCTTCGCCGGTCTTGGTTTGCCGGGGTTGTGCGGTTTCATCGGCGAAGTGTTCGTCACGCTTTCGGTCTGGTCGTTCAACCACACGCTGGCCGTGGTTACCGCCTCGGTCGTCGTGCTCACCGCGGCCTACATCCTGTGGACGCTGCAGCGGGTGTATCTGGGCCCCGAATACAAGGGCCCGCACGGCGATCACTTGCACCCGATGACCACGCGCGAGCTGGCCATCGCCTTGCCGCTGTTCGTGCTGGCCATCGCCATGGGCGTCTATCCGCAGATGGTCTTCCACTACATGACCCCGAGCGTCAACCAGACGGTCGACGACCTGGCCGGTTGGGCCCAGCGAAACGCGGCCAACCTGCCGCAAATGGCCGCTTTCGATCCGACCGCTCCGGCCCCCGTTGCCCCGGCGCTCGTTCAAGCCGAGATCCAATAAGCTACCAACCTTCATCGGTAACCGATCACCGTGAACCTGTACGAACTGTTTAACTCACTGGCAGCCGATTCCGCCCGCAGCGTCGCCGGGTTCCAAGGCGAGCTCGCGCTGTGTGTGACGATCGTGCTGCTGCTGTTCCTGCGAATCCCCCGGCTCACCAGCCGGATCGATTCGTTCTTCGTGATGCTCATTGGTTCGTCGGTCGCGCTGTACCTGGCCGGCCCCTGGCGCCCGCTCGAACAGCCGTCCGAGATCTTCACGGGCCTGTTGGTTTACGACAACTTCACGGTTTACTTCCGCACGCTGCTGATGGCGTTCGCGGTGCTGTTTGCCGTGTTCACCAAGATCTCCGGTGTTCCGGACCGCGATGCCGCGCCGGACATTTATGCCCTGGTGCTTGGCGCCACTCTGGGCATGTGCGTCATGGCCTCCGCCAACAACATGCTGATGATCTTCCTGGGCGTCGAGATGGCGAGCGTGCCCAGCTACGCCCTGGCTGGCCTGCTCAAGGGCCGCCGGCAAAGCAGCGAAGCGGCGCTCAAGTACGCCGTCTATGGCGCAGGCGCCGCCGGCATCATGCTCTATGGCATCAGCCTGATCTCCGGCATCCTGGGTACCGTCCACCTGCCGACGATGGCCGTCCGCCTGGCCGAACTCTTGCAGCCGGCTAACCTGGAGGGCGGCGTCGGATTCGATACGCATCCGGTCCTCGCCCTGGGCGGGATGATGATCATGGTCGGCCTGGCGTTCAAGCTTTCTGCCGTGCCATTCCACTTCTGGTGCCCCGACGTGTTCGAAGGCGCTACTGCCGAAGTGAACGCGTTCCTCTCCGTCGCTTCGAAGGCCGCGGCACTCGCGCTGCTGGCTCGCGTGGCGATCGGGTTCGGATACATTCCGGCGCCGGTGCTGGTCAAAACGGCCCCCGCCGCCAGCGTCGAAACCGCTGCGCTGTACAACGTGGCCGATCCCCCCGCCGAAGCACCTGCTGCCGAGTCGGCTGCCGAAAACACCGAAGCCAAAGCCGAGGCCGCCGTCGGCTTCGCTCCGCTTCCCAACCGCGAAGCTCAGATCGCCGCGCTCGCTCCGGCCCGCGAATTCATCTGGAAGCTCGTGGCCTTCATCGCGGTCATTACGTGCACGTTCGGCAACCTGGCCGCCTACGGTCAGACGAACATCAAACGCCTCTTGGCTTACTCCACGATCGCGCAGGCCGGCTACATGATGATGCCGGTCGCTTCGGCGATGGTCCTGGCCGGTGACAATACCGACGGCGCTCGCAATGCGATCAGCGCGGTCGCGTTTTATGCGGGAGCCTACGTGTTCATGAACCTGGGCGCCTTCGCCATCGTGGCGTTCCTGCGAAACATGCTCCACTCCGAAGAGATCGCCGATTACGCAGGCTTGCTCCACCGGGCTCCGGTCACCGTGATCTGCTTCTGCATCGTCCTGGTCAGTCTGATCGGCTTGCCGCCGCTGGCCGGGTTCTTTGGCAAGTATCAGATCTTCGCCTCGCTGGTCGATGCGAAGTTGTGGTTCGTGCTGTTCATCGCCGGCCTGAACACCGCCATCAGCCTGTACTACTACCTCCGGGTCGTGAAGATCATGACGATCGATCCCGAGCCCGACACCCGCCGCCCGGCCAGCATGTCATACATCCCCGGCACGTTCATCGTCCTGATCACGGCCCCGATCGTCATCCTCGGCGTTTGGCCCGACAGTCTTAACGCGCTGGCTCGCATCGCAACTGGCCAGTTGTTCTAGTTCTCGTCTTCGCTCTTTCACTCGCAAACGGAACAACGTGTATGGCCCAGCCAGGCAATCACGAGGTGTTAAACCGATTGCTGACGGTCTTGCACCGTTCGCTGCCGGTGTACCTGAAGGACGCCGCACCCTGGCGCACCGAAGGAGACGAGCGGGCGATCGGGGTTATGCAGCGCATCGTCGAAGACCAGGAGCAACTCGGCGCGCGGATCGGCCAGCACATCCTCGAGCATTACGGCCCGATCGAACTCGGCAGCTTTCCGCTCGACTTTCCGGATACGAACAACTTGGCATTCGACTACCTGCTCGGCAAGCTGGTCGCCTGCCAGCGTCAGGACGTCGCTTCGATCGAACGCTATGTCTCACAGATCGGCGGCGGAGATTTCGAAGCCCGCGCACTGGCTGAGGAAGCACTCGGAGCGGCCCGCGGCCATCTCGAGTCGCTCGAAGAGCTGGCCGCCGAAGTGACCAAGGCCGGCGCCACCTGGGTCAAACGGTAGCGCGCGAGTGTCACTCCTCTAAAGCCCAGGGAATGCTTTTCCTGGGAACTCTTCTCTCCTGAGTTCGCCGCGAAACCTCTTCGCCCCTGCGGTATACTTCCTCCATGCGCCTCATCGACACGCACTCGCACATCAACCAGAAAGAATTCAACGACGACCGGGCTGAGGTGATCGCCCGCGCGCACGCGGCCGGCGTCGAGGCCGTGATCGCCGTGGGCGTCGACGCGGTGACCAGTGAAGTCGTCTGCGACCTGGCCGAGCACAACAAGGGCGTTTACGCCGCGGTGGGCATCCAGCCCAACTACACGGCCGAGGCCCAGCTTGGCGATTGGAACCGCATCGTCGCGCTGGTGAATCGCCCGCGCGTCGTGGCAATCGGCGAGACGGGCCTCGATCGCTACTGGAAAGACGCCCCGATCGAGATCCAGCGCGACTACTTCGACCGCCACCTGCGGCTTTCGCAAGAGCGCGATCTACCGTTCATCGTGCATATGCGCGACTGCGAAGCCGACATTCTCGAAATGCTCCGCGAGGCCCATCGCCGCGGCCCCTTGCGCGGGGTGATGCATTCCTACACGGGCAGCGCCGAAGGTGCCGCCGAGTGCGTCGCGATGGGCATGCACATCAGCTTTGCCGGCATGGTCACCTATAAAAAGTCCGATGAGCTGCGGGCCGTGGCCAAGGTTGTGCCCGATGATCGCATTCTGGTCGAGACCGACAGTCCCTACCTTTCGCCGGAGCCTTTGCGTGGCAAGCGCAACGAGCCGGCGAATGTGATCCATACCGCGCGCCGACTGGCCGAAGCGCGCGAGCAGGACTTCGCCGCCTTTTGCGAGCAAACCACCCAAAATGCCCGGGCTTTGTTCCGCCGATTTTCGGACGAATATTAAGGCGTTCGGGCCGAGCCGCGCCCCGTACTTGACCATCCACGCCACGTGCGCGACAATTGGCGGCGTCCGCGGGAGGGACTCGTCGGATGCGGTTTTAAGGATGGACTAATCTTGCCCATCCGCAGAGGCTTCTCCATTCGTCAGGCTCCGCATGGTTGCGCTCCCCGACGCCAAGCGGCATGCCGCCCAAGTCGTTCGGCGGCTGAAAGCTGCCTATCCTGACGCCCACTGCGCGCTCAACTTTCACACGCCGCTCCAGCTTCTGGTGGCCACGATCCTCTCGGCCCAGTGTACGGACGTCCGCGTGAACATCGTCAGCAAGGACCTGTTCCAGAAGTACCCCGATGCGGCGGCCTTTGCCGCGGCCAAACCGGCCGACCTCGAGCGGGCCGTCCAAAGCACTGGGTTCTTCCGCAACAAGGCCAAAAACATCAAGGCCTGTTGCACCGACCTGGTCGAGCAGCATGGCGGTCGCGTACCCGAAGAACTGGACGCCCTGGTCCGCCTGGCCGGCGTCGGCCGCAAGACCGCCAACGTCGTCCTCGGCACCGCGTTTGGCATCCCCAGCGGAGTGGTCGTCGATACGCATGTCGGCCGCCTTAGCAAACGCCTCGGCCTCACACGGCATACCGACGCCGTGAAGATCGAGCGCGACCTGATGGCCCTCTTACCCAAAAAAGAGTGGGTCGATTTCTCGCACCGCATGATCGCCCACGGGCGAAAGATCTGCATCGCCCGCAAGCCGAAGTGCGAGGAGTGCCCGCTGCTCACGATTTGCCCGCAAATTGGTGTCGCGGAGAAGCGTTCCGCAAAGCCTGGTGTCGAGCCGAAGAAGCGTGTCGCAAGGACGGTGAAATCATGATTCTATCGGGCCACGAAATCCGCCGTCGCCTCGGTTCGGACATTGGTATCGATCCGTACAACGAGGCGAACCTGAATCCCAACAGTTACAACCTCACGTTGCATAACGAGCTGATGACCTACGAAGAGGTCGTGCTCGACATGGCCAAGTCGAACCGCGTGCGCAGGATCACCATTCCGCCCGAAGGGCTCGTGCTTGGCCCCAACCAGCTTTACCTGGGGCGCACCGCCGAGCGCACCGAAACGCACGGCCTGGTGCCGATGATCGAGGGCCGCTCCTCGGTCGGCCGGCTGGGGCTCTTCGTCCATGTGACGGCCGGCTTTGGCGACGTCGGCTTCTGCGGCTTCTGGACGCTCGAGATGTTCGCCGTCCAGCCGGTGCGCATTTATGCCGGCGTGCCGATCTGCCAGATCTTCTACCACGAGATCACTGGCTCCTACACCGAGTACACCAGCGACAAGTACCAGCACAACCGCGACATCCAGCCCAGCTTACTCTTCAAAGAGCTGAACCCCGAAAGCGAACGCGACCCGCAGCTCAAGCTGAACTTCGGCATGGAGCGTTCGCATCGGTAGATGACTCGTGCGTGCCAACTGGGTGGCCCTGACAACTTGTTGTCAGGGAGCCTCCGGCTCGAGAGGGATCGGTACTCGCGTCACCTGAAGCTGGATTTTCCGGTGTGGACACGTGGTCCTGATCCCTCTTGTTGCGAGCAACACCGACAACAAGTTGTCGCTGCCAGCCAAGGGCACAATCGCACGCTCGAATTCAGCCCACCCCACCTCCAAAAATTGTGGACTCCCGCCCCGCGCTGGGTTATACAAGGACCAAGATAATTGCCGGTGCTGCAGGCAAGCGCACCGGCTCCCCCGCGACCCCAGGCACGGGAAGTTTTGCAGCATGGCGGATGCGACAGTCACGGCGGTCGAGCACGAGAAGGAAGCTCTCGCGCCCTGGCCCGGTTCACACGAGATGCCCCGCTGGGAAGTCGGCCACCTGGTCGATGCTCCCACGTTCACGTGGAAGAACTGGTTCGCCCTGTTGGGCCCCGGCCTGATTGTCGGCGGATCGGCCATCGGCGGCGGCGAGTGGCTGATGGGCCCCGCGGTGACGGCTCGCTACGGCGCCGCCTTGATGTGGCTGGCTACGATGAGCATCCTCGGCCAGGTGATCTACAACATCGAGATCAGCCGCTACACGCTGTACACCGGCGAGCCGATTTTCACCGGCAAGTTCCGCACGCTTCCTGGGCCGCGATTCTGGCTCGGCATGTACTTGTTCCTCGATTTCGGCGCGGTGTTTCCCTACCTCGCGGCCAACGCAGCCACGCCGCTCGCCGCGATTTACCTGGGCCGTATTCCCGCGGGCGTGGCCGACGAGTCGCTTGTCCGCGGACTCGGTATCGGCATTTTTCTCGCCGCGATGCTCCCCTTGATCTTCGGCGGCCGCATTTATCACACGCTCAAGCTCGTGATGACGTTCAAGATCGTCACGGTGCTGGGCTTCTTGCTCTTCCTGGCCGTGTGCTTCTCGGACTTCGAAACCTGGCGCGAAATCCTGACCGGCTTCTTCAAGTTCGGTACCGTGCCTGTCGTGGGTGAAGGCCCTGGCGCAACCGACAACTTCATCCTCTCCATGCTCCGCGGCGAAGGCTTTCCAGAGCTCAATCTCGAGATGATCGCCATCCTCTCCGCGTTTGCGGCCGTGGCCGGCAGCGGTGGTCTCTCGAACACGCCCATCAGCAACTACACCCGCGACCAGGGGTGGGGCATGGGCCGCCACGTCGGCGCAATCCCTAGCATGATCGGCGGCCGCGATATCGAACTCTCGCACGTCGGCATGGTGTTCGAAGTCACGCAGCAGTCGCTCGCCCGCTTCAAGCGCTGGATGCACCACGTCCGCCGCGATCAACTCGCCGTTTGGATGCCGGCCTGCTTTCTGGGTATCGCGCTTCCCAGCATGCTCAGCGTGCAGTTCCTGCCGCGCGGCACCCAGGCCAGCGACTGGTACGCCGCGGCGATGACGGCCGGTGGCGTCGAGACCGCCGTGGCCGATGCCTGGGGCCCCGCGATCGGCCGTGGGTTCTGGTATGCCACGCGCTTCTGCGGCTTCCTCGTGCTTGCGCCCACCATGGCCACCAGCGCCGATGGCACGATCCGCCGCTGGGTCGACGTCATCTGGACCAGCAGCCGCCACTTGCGCAAGTGGGATCCCAGGAACATCCGCTACGTGTACTTTGGGGTGCTGATGGGCTACATGCTCTTGGGCCTGTTCTTGCTCTCGATCGGCAAACCGCTCGCGCTGTTGACCTCGGCCAGCGTCATCATGAACTACGCCTTCGGCATCAGCAGCTTCCACACGCTTTGGATCAACCTCACGCTGCTCCCCAAGCCGCTCCGCCCCGGCTGGTTCCCCTGCACGGGCCTCGTGATCGGCGGGCTGTTTTTCACGATCCTCGCCACGATCACCGCCTTCGACCAGGTCCCCAAGCTGATCGAGCAGTTCCGCGAGCTTCTTTAGCACACCATTGGAAGTCAAGCGGGGGTGGCACAGGTGGCCGTGAGCGCGGCTCACCTGTGTACGCGACGCCGATCAGTTGCTCCTGCCTCTGCCGTGAGTTATCACTAAACCACCCTGGGGCGGTGACTCCTACCACCGTATCATCCTCGCTCGCCTCTCCCTGGAGTTTCGCATGCAATTGTGGACGATCTGTCGTGCGGCCGCGATCACGGTGATTTCGTGCCCGATACTTCTGGATGTCGCCTGCCTGGCCGCCGAGCCCTCTCCTCCGGAGGGCTTCCGCGCGATCTTCAATGGCCAGGACCTTGCCGGCTGGCACGGCCTCAATCCGCACGCGTCCGCCAAGCTCACGGGCGACGAGCTCGCGGCGAATCTTGCCCAGCAGCGGGCGGAGTTCGCCGAGCACTGGCGCGTTGAAGACGGCGCGCTCGTGAACGACGGTCACGGTCCGTACGCGACCACCGACAAGGAGTTCGGCGACATTGAACTTTTGCTCGAGTACAAAACCGTCGCCGACGCTGACAGTGGGATCTACCTCCGCGGCACGCCGCAGGTGCAAATCTGGGATTGGCACCAGAAGTTCGATCCCAAGAATCCCAGCCGCCGGCCGCAGCTCGGCTCCGGTGGACTGTTCAACAACGATCCGAACAGCGCCGGCCGCGATCCGCTGTCGCTCGCCGATCGCCCGCTGGGCGAGTGGAACGCATTTCGCATCCGCCAGATCGGCGATCGAACGTGGGTCTGGCTCAACGACCAGCTCGTGGTCGACGGCGCCGTGATGGAAAACTACTGGGATCGCAGCCAGCCGCTTCCGGCGCGCGGTCCGATCATGCTCCAGACCCACGGCGGCGAAATTCGCTGGCGGAACATCTTCGTCCGCGAGATCGGCCCGGACGAAGCGAAAGACTCGCTCGCCAAGGCCGACGCCGCGACGAAGACGGCTCTCGCCGAGGCGCTCACCTTGCACGCACCCTTCGACGAGGCATTCAACGCCGCGTTCGCAAAGGGTGACAAAGCTTGCTACGTGAGCAAGGACGGCCAACTCGTCCCGGCCGAGGCGACCGACAACGTCAAGCTGGAGCCATCCGCCGGCCGCTTCGGCGGCGCACTCCACTTCACGCGCAAGGCGAACGGGTGGCCGCTGTTCAAGGACGGCGGCAACCTCGGCTACAACGATCAGGACTGGAGCGCGACGGTCTCGGTCTGGCTGCGATTGAATCCGGACGAAGACCTTGAGCCAGGCTATTGCGACCCGGTACAGATCATCGGCGAGGACACCAAGCGGGGCTTCATTTTCATGGAGTGGTCGAAAGACGACGTCCCCCGGCACTTCCGCTATGCGATTCGCCCGCTGTTCGAGATCTGGAACCCCATGAACCTGGCCTGGGATGCAATTCCCGCTGACAAGCGTCCCATGGTGCAAGTCGAGCGAGCGCCGTTCTCGCGCGACCAGTGGACGCACGCGGTCTTCACCGTCGAGAACGTCAACGACAAGTCGGCAGGGATCGGTACACCGACAGATCATAGCAAGCCGAATCGCCAACGCGGCCGGCTGTTTCTCAACGGCAAACCGCAGGGAGCGATTGAAGGCTGGGACTTCACCTTCGGCTGGGATCCCGAGCAGGTGCGCCTCGTCCTCGGCGCCGCCTACGTCGGCCATCTAGACGACCTGGCCGTCTTCAACCGCGCACTGACCGACGGCGAAGTGCGATACCTCTACGAACTCAAACAGGGCGTAGCGGAGTTGCATGGCGGTATGCCCCTGCGTTCGCCGGAAGGCGAATGATTTAGCCGATCCGACGACATCAAGAGTCGCTGGAACGAATCGCTAACGGGGCTTCCCTGAGTTCGTTGGCGGTACGGAAGTCACGTCGCTTTCCCGCGCATCCCAGCTCTGCATACACTCGCGGCATAGCGGACCGCGCTGGCTGACAAAGCTGGCGGTCGCCTCGGGCGTCATGCCCACGACCTCGCAGTAGCGCTTGATGGTGCGCGACGTTTCGCCCGCGACTTCAATGCTGATCTCGGTGTGGCATTGCTTGCATTGCATGGGCATATTTTAACCGGGGCCACCGTAATCGACCCAGAGGAATTCCCGGGCTCTGATCCCGCCAAGGGAGCTGGCCGAACACGAGTCACACATTCGCCCCCCCGCTAGTGATAGCGTGCCGATAGCCCCCGCAGGCGACGCTTCTCGACGACAATGGATGGATCGCACCGACCGATTCTTCGCGGGGCCGCACATGGTCCGGACGTCAACTCATCGCCGAGTTTTGATGTGCTCGCTGGCCGTGGGCTTCGTTCTTAACTGCGGCTCGTAAGTCTATCCTCTCGCGATTGACCTCCGTTTACTGGTCTCGCCGGGCAGAAAAAATCGCCCCTCGCGGCGCTCTTGCCTGCGTGTGTGGCGCTAACCCCGCGCAACTCGTTTCCCCTCACGGCGCTGGCGTGCGCACGGCGCACACCGCCCACGTGTCCACCGACTCTAGAAATCTGGCCAGGACTTCGGCTAGGGTAAGGTCACGACATTAGGTAGAGACCAAGGCACGATCATGACGCAGCCGATCGCCACCGTGAAACTGGAGGAAATGCAAAGCCCGCAGAGCCGCCACAGAGGCGTGTGTGTGGCCCCGAAACTGCATTTTCACGAGTTTCTAAATCCACACTCGAGAAAAACGCGCGCGCAAGAAACAGCCGGGGAAATAGTAGCCCCCATTCTCCCTTTCCCGGGGAACTTCCGCGGGGCAGGGGGCGTCAAAGAGCTAGAATTGCCTGCTGGCCGCTGTTCGCTTCCCGGGTAATCAGCAGCAGGCACACCGGAACAACTTACTGGAGAGCCATCCCCATGGTCCGTTTCCCATCGCTATTTCCCACGCGCCGCACGTTTGGCGCCGGCCTCGTCGCCGTCAGCTTGCTGGGCGCTGCCGCGCCCGCCATGTTCTTCCCGCAGCAAGCGGCCGCTCAGGAGAAGGATCCTGCGGAGAACGTTGCCGCCGGCGGCGTCCCGCTGAAGACGGTCATCATGTTCAACTCGGGCGTCGGCTACTTCGAGCATCAGGGAGATGTCGAGGGGAACGCCAAGGTCGAATTGAAGTTCAACGCCGACGACATCAACGACTTGCTCAAGAGCATGGTCCTGCAAGACCTGGGCGGCGGCAAGATCTCGACCGTCACCTACGGCTCGCGCGATCCGATCACCAAGACGCTCGCCACGTTCCCCATCGATCTCACCAATAACCCCACGCTGGGCGACATCCTCAATCAGGCTCGCGGGCAGAAGGTCGAAGTCACCGCGCCCGACGTCATCACCGGCACGCTGCTGGGTATTGAGAAGCGCAAGAAGCAGGTCAAGGAAGACACGGTCGACGTGGAGTTCGTAAATCTACTCACGGCCGAAGGCCTGCAAAGCCTGCCGCTCGAATCGGTCGGCCGGATCAAGCTGCTCGACGAAAAGCTGAACAACGAGTTTCAGCAGGCACTCGTCGTCCTGGCCGGCGCACACAACAACGACAAGAAGACCGTGACACTCGACTTCACCGGCAACGGAAAACGCCCCGTGCGCGTGGGCTACATCCAGGAGACGCCCGTCTGGAAGACGAGCTATCGGCTGGTACTTGACGAAAAGGGGAAGCCCTTCCTGCAAGGCTGGGCAATCGTCGAGAACACGAGCGAAGAGGATTGGAAAGACGTGAAACTGACGCTCGTGAGCGGCCGGCCGATCTCCTATCGGATGGATCTCTACGAACCGCTGTACGTTCAGCGCCCGCTCGAGCAGCTCGAGTTATACGCTTCGCTGCGACCGCAGACGTATGACCAGGATATGGACGCGGATGGCGTGGCCGAGGGAGCGATGGGTGGCGGCATGATGGGTCGTGAATCGCGGGTCCAAAGATTCGCGAAGAATGCTCCTGTCGAAACACCGATGGCAGCGCCGCTGGCGCCCGCAGCGGAAGCTGCCGCGGACGAATCGTCTCCCGCATTTGGCGGGTCTTTGCTTCAGAGTTCAGCAGCAGCTCAAGGCGCCGACGTCGGTGAGCTGTTCCAGTATCTAATCGATGCTCCCGTCACGCTGGCTCGGCAATCGTCGGCGATGCTGCCGATCGTTAACGAGAGCGTCGAGGGGGAGAAGGTGTCGATCTACAATCCCGCCGTCCAGGCCAAGCATCCGCTCAACGGCCTGCGGCTGGTGAACTCGACGCCGCTGCACCTGATGCAGGGTCCGATCACCGTGTTCGACGGCGGTACCTACGCCGGCGACGCCAAGATCGAGGACCTCGCCCCGGGCGCCGAGCGGCTGGTGAGCTATGCGCTGGACCTGGCGACCGAGGTTGCGTTGGAACCGAAGTCGCATCCCGACCAGCTTGTGAGCGTGAAGATCAACAAAGGCACGCTGCACGTCCAGCGGAAGTACATTCGCGAGAACAAGTACACGGTGAAGAACTCGGACGACAAGGCGAAGACCGTGCTTGTGGAGCAGCCGCTCAACGGCGACTGGAAGCTGGTCACGCCGAAGGAGCCGACTGAAAAGACTCGCGATCGCTATCGGTTCGCGGTCAAGGTTGAGCCCGGAAAGTCGGAAACCCTCGATGTGACGGAAGAACTCGTGGCGCAGGAATACTTGGCCCTTACGGATCTCGACGACTCGGTGATCGCCCACTTCATCAGCCAGAAGCAAGTGAGCGAAGAGGCCAAGAAGGCCCTGCAAGATGTCGTCAAGCGGAAGCAGGCCTTGGCCGAGGTGGTCCGCAATCGTGAGCAGCTTAACCAGAAGATCGCCGCGATCGATCAGGAGCAGCAGCGGATTCGCCAGAATATGGGCCAGCTCGATCGCAACTCCGAGCTCTATCGCCGCTATGTGCAGAAGTTCGGCGAGCAGGAATCGTCGATCGAGAAGATGCGCGGCGAAATCGAGAAGCTCACGGCCGAGGAAAACAAGCTCCGCGACGAGCTCGGGCAGTATCTTTCGAACTTGACGCTGTAGGATGGCTTGCATCAACCGGTTGGAATGCCGATTCCAGGGGGTTACGATGGTGCGAACTGTCGTGACCCCCGCTTACTCTTCCTGTCGTGCTGGAACATGCAATGAGAATCGATCGGCGACGTTTTCTGGAAACTAGTGTCTTCGCAGCGGCGGCCATGACCATGGGTGAACTTAGTGGCGACGACGGGCAGAAGAATTCCGCGATCGACGCCCACGTTCATGTCTGGACGCCAGACGTGAAGCGGTTTCCGCTGGCCGAGGGCTTCTCGGTCGCCGACATGCAGCCCCCCAGCTTCACGCCGGACGAGCTACTGGCAATCGCCCGGCCTGCCGGCGTTGGCCGCGTCGTGCTGATCCAGATGAACTTCTACGGCTTCGACAACCGCTACATGCTCGAAGCGATTCGTGACTATCCCGGTGTGTTCCGCGGCGTGGCCGTCATCGACGAGAATGCGCCGGACGTAGTCGATACGATGCGTAAACTGAAAGGGCAGGGCGTGCGCGGCTTCCGACTTTATGGCTGGAAACCGCCGTACGAGACCTGGCTCGCCAGCGAAGGCATGGCCCGGATGTGGAAAGCCGGCGCGGAACTGGGCATGGCGATGTGCGGACTGGTGAATCCCGAGGCGCTGGCGCCGCTGGACGCAATGTGCGAAAAGTATCCCGACACGCCGGTCGTGGTCGACCACTTCGGCCGGATCGGCGTGACTGGCGAGATCAACCAGGCCGATCTCGACACGCTCTGCAAGATTGCAAGGCACAAGAACGCGCACGTAAAGGTCTCGGCTTACTACGCGCTCGGCAAGAAGACCGCGCCGTACACGGACCTGGGACCGATGATCAAGCGGCTAGTGGATGCTTATGGTCCCAAGCGGCTGATGTGGGCCAGCGATTGCCCCTACCAGGTGCAGAACGGTCACAAGTACAGTGACTCGATCGAGCTGATTCGCACGAAGCTCGAGTTCCTCTCCGAATCGGATCGGGCGTGGATTCTCGGCAAGACGGCCGAGCGAGTCTTTTTCAGCTAGCGCGAACTATTGACGGAGGACACTTACCACTATTGATACTGCCACTTATGGACCCACGGATCGCCGGTCCGCTGCTGGAAGGCCTTGAGTTTGGCTTTCAGCTCTTCTAAGCGAGCGGCATGCTCGCTCTCGCCGGCCAGGTTGTGCGTCTCGTTCGGGTCACCTTCCAAATCATAGAGCTCGAACTCTGGCCGGTTCAGATACTGGCCGAGCGTTCGCTGCCCATACTGCGATTCAGGACCCTTGGCAATCGCTTCCTGCCAGGTCGCGCCTTGATAAAGGTCACTCGCTGAGGAGTACGTCAACTCATGGGCCACGTTCCAGATCAGCTTGTATCGCCGTCCGCGCACGACCCGCATCGGGTAATACATGGTCACTTCGTGAAACGTGTGCGAACCGAAAACTTCATCCCAGCCAGATGGCTTTTCTGCGGCGATCGCCTTGAGAAACGAGCGCCCTTGCATCTTGGGTCGGCCGTCGGTCGTGCCGGCAAAGTCGAGGATCGTCGGAGCGATATCGACCCAGGAAATCATTGCTTCGCACTTGGCGGGCCGCGATTGCTGATACGGGTTTCGCACGATGCAGGGGAGTCGCATGCCGGGTTCGTAGAGGGTGGTCTTTGCGCCGTGGAAGGCGGGGCCATTATCGCTCAGCACGATCAGCAGCGTGTTGTCCCAGTTGCCGGTTTCTTTCAGGACTTCGATCAGCCGCCCAACACCCTGGTCGAATCGCGAGCAGGACTGCGCGTACTCCGCCAGTTCCGCTCGCACGGTCGGAGTGTCCGGCAGATAGGGTGGAACGACAACTTCTTCGGACTTGTACACACGCTCGGTCACGCCCTGATGCTGATCCTCATTCCCAAATCGGTTCGGCTTAAATGGTTCTGGCCCCACGCCGCGGCCGCGGTGGGGATCGGTCGCGCCGAACCACAGGAAGAACGGCTTGTCGCCGCTCGCCTCAATGAACTTCCGCGAGTTGTTGGCCATCTGCACGCCATTGCGCGAGTTGCCTGGAATGGTCTCATCGAACGGGTAAACGGCCACGGGGTTCACGTGCACCTTGCCCACGCTGGCCGTGCGATAGCCGGCCTTCTTCAGCCGTGCTGGCAGCGTATCCAGACGGTCGAACGAGCTGAAGTGATGCTCGCCATGCGCCAGGCCGTACATCCCGTTCGCGTGATTGTGCATGCCGCTGAGCAGCACCGAACGGCTGGGACTGCAACTGGCGGTGGTGCAAAAGGCATGCTTCATTGTGGTGGCATCCTTGGCCAGGGCGTTCAAGTGCGGCATCTCGAGCCAAGAGTTTCCATACGCTTCGGTTTCGAGGCCAAGATCGTCGGCAACCACCACGATAACGTTCTTCTCTGCCGCCAGCGCGAGGCTTGCCAGAAACAACCATGCCGACAGTGCGGCTTTGAACGCATGCATCGGTTCAACCTCGACTATCTAGCCAGGATCAGAATGTCGGGCTCGCTAAGCTCGTTTAGCCGCCCCGTCTCCTCGCGAATCTGGCACAACACAAGCGGCGTGAGCAACTCGATGCCGCCAAACTCGCGATACTCGCCCATTGTACTTGGCGATGACCGAGTGCTCAGTACAAACTGCAGTTCGGCACCGCGAAAAAACTCGAATCGGGGCGGGTGGCCGAGTTGTGCATGGCGCTGTTGGATGAACAGCACGTCCGAACATTCATGCAGCCACGCGTGGATTGCCGGAAACCGTGCGGCCAGTGGTTGCCAGTTGTACAGGTTTAGAAGCTCGGCGAGCGAGCCACGCGTGCTTCGCAAGATCACGAAGTCGGCGGCCGCTTTATTCGCGTCTGCCAGCGAGACGACGCCCGGCCGTTCGACACACTGCAATTCCGCGGCAGGCAGACCGGGGGGAGCGAGCGTCGCAAGTTGGGAACGGAGCGCACTCTGACGATTGTCATCGAACCAGCCGGCACTCGTGGCCGTAGCGAGTCGACGGCCGGCTACCGACCGGCTGAACGCCACATACGAAACGAGCGGCGTGCGATCCACCTCGCCGGGCAGCTTGAGGGCTCCCAGCGGACGATCCAGGAACAACGCCGTGCCAAGTTCCTGGAGCTCACGCTCGTCGTTGAGCTCGTTAAGACTCTGCTCGAGAACGACCTGGGTTCGCTGGTTGAAGAGTCCGTCGGTTGGATCGTCGGCAAACAGCACGCGCCGTCGCTTGCCATGCTCGGTGATTTGCTCCTCGGGCACTCGAGTAAACGGCGGAGGAAGTACGCGGGTATTTTCGCCCATCGACGTTGGGGTATCCGGAACTCGAAGTCCTTCGTAGTGCTTACGCAGGATCGCGCCGGATCGAACGGCCCGTCTGAGCAGGCGCTGCTCCGGATGCAGTGTCCGTTCTGGTTGCCGCTCGACAACTCGTAGCGTCGCTTTGAGCAATGCGTCCAGCAGCAGTGCATCGGGATAGTTTGCGCCAAAGTTGTGAAACAGCGTGAGATCAAATGCCGTGAGGTGCCGGCAGAGTTGCCGCAACATGTACGAGAAAAGCCGAAGAGCTCGCTGCTCTCCAAACCAGCGCTCATCCGCCAGTCGTCCGACGAGCCCCACCAGTCGGTCTGCAAAACCGGTGTGAGGTGCGAGCGCTGCCTGGTTGAAGACCTTCCGCAAAAGCGAATCCGCGTGCTCTGGCCCGCGCTCGCCAAGAGCGGCAACAATTGCGTCGTCATCCTGCGGCGGCAACCCTCGAAGTGCGAACTCCAATGCACGGCTGGCGAGCTTCGTATCCGACAGTGTCAGCAGGCCGCACAGGCGATTGGCAGGCGACCCGTCAGCGGGAAGCGCCCGCGACTCGACGGCGAAATAACTGAGTTCACCGAGCGAGAAGCAAGGAAGTGGAGACTCCAGCGAGGTGATTGGCAATCGGCTGATCCCGACGACGGCCAGATAGATCAACTTTGCAAGCTGCGCCCCGAGAGTGTCGGACTCGGTTTCGCGAGTGGGAATCGTGCCGACCAGCTCGCGCATCCATTTCTCGGCCGGCCGCGTGCCGATGACGCCCGGCGATTCTTCGTACGCTTCGAAAGCATGTGTCAGAATCTGTCGAGTGACGAAGAAGGATTCTGCCGGACGACTCCAATGCACGGTAATGAGCGGGGCCTCGGCCGGCGTTTCTGCGCGGTCGAGAAACACATGCCAGGAGTCGAGCGTTGCGGTGCGGCGTGTAGCAGCCGGATCGAGCAAATGCCCCTGGAAAACCTCCCAGCGGATGGTTTGCCCCGAGGTGTGGAACACACGCACGCGGTACGGCGGCATGGCGACAAACCGCGAAGCCGTAAGCACCTGCCTCGCAATGGAGTCGATTTCGACATTCATGCGGCACGCGACGCAATAAAACTTGGCGAAGGGGGGCGGCTGGAATCAGCCATTGTACCCCCGCCGAAGCGCTCGCGGCAGCCACTATTCGTCGGCCTTTGGCTCGTACCCCTGGAGATGCTGGGCGATGAGGCCTTGAGCGCCTGCGACGTCTCCGTCCTGAAGCAATTGCACGAGCCTGGCGTGATGGTTCATCGTCAGCTGCCAATTCTCTTCGCTGACATGTGCTTCGAAGCGGCTGAAGAAAATCTGGAGCAGATCGTCGAACACCAGCAGCGGACCGATGCCGCTCGTTTCCAGCATCGTGCGGTGAAACGCGATGTCGTTGGCCAGCCTTTGTTCGTACGTGGTGGCATCGCGCCCTTCGACCAGCCGTTCAGCGAGTCGCTCGCCCAATTCGGGGCTCGCCGTCAGCGCTTCCACCACGAAGGGAATGACGCCCGCCTCGATCACCAGCCGGCTGCGCAACAATTGTCGTCGCGGGTAACCGCTCAGCGCGAATTGAAAGCCGAGGTACTCGGTCACCCGAGCCATGTCGATTTCGCCGATTTTGAGTCCGCGACGGGGTGCGGCACGGATGATGCCCAGAAAGCTCAGAGCTTTGGTGGCCTCCCGAATGCTGACTCGGCTGACGCCAAATCGCGCGGCCATCTCCTGCTCGGTGGGCAGGCGATCGCCGGGCTTCAGCCCCTCGTCGAGGATCAACTGCTTGATCCAGCCGGCCACCTGTTCGCTCAAATTCGTACGCCGGGCCGCTGCCATCGTCCGTCGTCCGTTCGTAATCTGCCCCGTTGCGTTTTCCCCGTGACGCCTCGAACGCTATCGGGGGGTTCCATACTTGCACTTTACGAGTAGATGATACTCCCTGCAATGTCGAAACTTGGTGGATTCAATTTCTCGATGTTGAGCTGAAATTGAGCTAAGAATCGCAAGTCAACAACTGGCATTTGCGCGAGGTCTCCCTTCTTCCGGTGACTAGCGAAGCAACGAGTCCCTGCCGCGGCCTGCAGCACGGGATGATTGTGCGTGTTTTAGTGCATCTCCCGGGGGCAATTGACGGCCAAGGCGGCGAGCTAGGATAATCGCTGTCTTTACGTAAAACTCCTCGCACACTCCCTCCTGAATGGTGTCATGAGAATCATCCGCTACGAAGACGTTGCCGGACAATCAAAGCTAGCCGCGGAACGCCCAGACGGCTCGGCGCTCGAAATCGAAGGGGACCTGTTCGGTGCTTACTTTGTGACCGATCGGAAAGCGGATGTGCGGAAACGCCTGGCTCCGCTAACTCCGACCGCGATCATGTGCATCGGACTCAACTACCGCCGACATGCCGCGGAGGGCAATGCGCCAATTCCAAAATGGCCGGTTCTATTCATGAAATCTCCCGGGGCAATTCAGAATCCCGGTGACCCGATCTACTTGCCCCGGCATCTCAAGAGTGACGAGGTGGACTACGAGTGCGAGTTGGCCGTGGTGATAGGCAAGCGTTGCAAGAATGTGTTGCGAGAGCAGGCGCTGGAATATGTGCTGGGTTACACCTGCGCCAATGACGTCAGCGCGCGCGATTGGCAAAAACAGTATGGCGGCAGCCAATGGTGTCGAGGCAAAACGTTCGACACGTTCTGTCCGCTGGGACCCTCGCTTGTGACCAAGGATGAGATCCCCGATCCGAATGCGTTGCAGATCAAAACCGTGCTGAACGGCGAGGTGATGCAGGATTGGAGCACGAATGACATGATCTTCGACGTGCCGACGCTGATCGAGTTCCTGAGTGGCAGTACGACATTGCTGCCGGGGACCGTGATTCTGACGGGCACGCCGCACGGCGTGGGCATGGCCCGCAATCCACCGGTCCTGCTGAAGGACGGCGATGAGATAACGATTGAGATCGAGCGTATCGGCACCCTGACGAATCCGGTGAAGGACGAGCCGCTGTAGGAATCGCACTTGCCTACGAGGATCGGGGCTTGGTCTTTGCCGTATCTTAGGCAGGCAGTATGTTTAAGGTAGGTACGACCGGTCTGCGGGCATGCGTTCGGTCGCCTTCAGCCATCCAGCCAATAGCTCCGCCGGCCGAGGCACTTATTGCGGGCCGGCTTTAACCCAGCGAACCAGGATGATGAGAAACCTGCAACCCCGCACCATCATTGCGCCTAGGGCGTTTGTGCGCCGCTGCCGCAAGTCGATGTTTCAAAAGAAGATCGTCGACTCGACCGGCGTGGAAATGAACGGCGGAAGCCTGCTCATGCGCACGCTGATCTTTCGACGGCTATTGTTGCGCGTATTGGGGAACGATGAGAAGTTTGTTGGGCTGTTGGTGCCTCCTTCTGCCGGCGGAGTGCTGGCGAATGCCGCGGTGACGCTTTGCCGCCGTGTTTCGGTCAATCTGAATTACACCGTTTCTTCCGAAACGCTGAATTACTGCATCAAGCAGTGCGGTATCAAGCACGTGGTGACCAGCCGTAAATTCATGGAACGATTTGATTTCAAGCTCGACGCCAAGCTCATCTACCTCGAAGACCTGCGCGAGCAGGTGACCACGACCGACAAGTTGGCAGGCGCCATTGGCGCATACGTCCTCCCGTCGGCTGTACTCGAACGGCAGCTTGGCTTGAACACGATTCAGGAAGACGAGCTGTTCACGATCATCTATACCTCCGGCTCCACCGGGAAGCCCAAGGGCGTGATGCTCTCATACAAGAACGTCGGCACGAACAGCGCGGCGATTGACGACATCCTACAGCTCGATGAGCACGACATGGTGCTGGGGATTCTGCCTTTCTTTCATTCGTTCGGTTTTACGGTCGGATTGTGGTCGGTGTTGGCCTTGGGACCGCGCGGCTGTTATCACTTCAGCCCGCTCGACGCGAAAATCATCGGCAAGATGTGCAAAGACGAGAAGGTGACGATTATGGTCACCACGCCGACGTTCTTGCGCTCATATATGCGGCGTTGCACGCCCGAAGACTTTGCCTCGATGGAACTCGTCGTCACCGGCGCCGAGAAACTGCCTGGCGAGCTGACCGCGGCATTCGAAGAGCGGTTCGGAATCCGTCCCATGGAAGGCTACGGCACGACCGAGCTATCGCCGATCGTATCGGTGAACGTACCGCCGATTCGCGCGATTGGCGGCGATACGACACTCAATCGCTTGGGAACCGTCGGCCTGCCAATTCCGGGCGTTCAGGTTAAGACGATCGACCACGAGACAGGCGTGGATCTTGCCCCCGGCGAGACGGGCATCCTGTGCTTCAAGGGACCGAACGTCATGCAGGGCTACTTCAAAATGCCCGAACAGACGGCCGAAGTCGTGCGCGACGGCTGGTACGTCACCGGTGACATGGGCTGTGTGGACGATGATGGTTTCATCACGATCACCGGCCGATTGAGCCGTTTTTCGAAGATCGGCGGCGAGATGGTGCCACACATTCAGGTGGAAGAGTTGCTGCAGAAGATCATGAGCGAGGATGAAGAGAAGCTCGCCGTCGCAGTCACATCAACCCCCGACCCGAAGAAGGGGGAGCGGCTTGTTGTGCTGCATCTGCCCTGCGACAAGTCGGTGAACCAGATTCTCGAAGAACTCGCCGCCGCGCGGCTGCCCAACCTGTGGATGCCCGACAAGGACTCATTCTACCAGGTCGACGAGATCCCACTATTGGGCACCGGCAAACTCGACTTGCAGGGGCTTAAGCATCTCGTCGAAGAACGCGTGCTCGGTGGTACCGCAGCTCAGGGTTAGCCGCAGCCGCTAGTGCATTGCCGTTTCGGCCTCCGTCGGCGCGGTGCTGGCGGGAATCACGCGAGCCTGAGTCGATGCACGCTGCCGTGCTTTCTCGCCGACTTCGAGGGAAATCTCGGCGAACCGATCGCGGACGTCCGGCTGCACGTTCGTCAGCTTGGCGGCAAGACGCTGCATCCCGCCCGGGTTGGCTTCCGCCGTCTGCGAAACGTTACTCAAGAACGACGCCGTCTCGACGAAGTTGTAGTCGGCCGAGCGGTGGATCAGCATCTGCAAAGTCTTGGCCAGCACTTCCAGTCCCGCGTGTTCAATTTGAATGAACGTGTCCATGCGACTTGTAACGTGGAAGCGGCCGTCCGTTTCCTGCAGATACCCGCTCTTCAGCAAGAGTACGCAGCGGGCCCGAATTGGTTGCTTGAACATCGGGCCACTGTAGGCACCCTCGGCATAGATGACCTGGGTTTCGTGGTCGCTGTAGCACATTCGCACGTCGCACGCGGTGCCCATGTTATCCGTGGCCCGGAAGGTATCTGGTCCGGTCCGGCGAATGGCCACATTGCTGACCTGCATGATCTCCCAGATGTTGACAACCACCTCGGGATGCCGGACCAGGAACAGGTACATGTCCGGGTCGCAGGGTGTCACCTGCACCGGCAGCCGGCGATACAGCGTCGTAGCCGCGATGGTCGATTGCACGTTGGTGCGCACATCCTCAGGCAATTTGTCGAACGGCAGCAAGCGAATCGCCTCATCGCGTGCCGCCCGACTGCTCGTGGCCTGATTCGGGCTGGCGGCCTGAGCCGCGCTCGAAAAGGACAGAGCCGCGCAAGCAGCGATTGCGATTCCAACAACACGTAGTTGCATTCCGAGCGCGCAGCGGCGCCCGCAAAGTTCAACTGGCATGGCTCCCCCCAATCCCAGATGATCCCCCCCATCGTGACTGCCACCCTTGCTAGCGTGCGGGTGCGTGGCAGGCGCGGTCGGCTGTGCCGACGTTAGAAGGTTTTCGGCTCAGGGAAGGAGCCAAGGCGAGAGAATTTTTTCGTCGCATGGCCGCCGACACCAGCGTGCTAGCGTGGCGTAGCGATAGGCAAAGCCTTAGCGGTTGCGGAATTCTGTCAAGCGACAACCGCGATCGCAGGTGTCGCAGACTAAGGAAATACTGCCGGCGTGCGGCTCAGCCTGCACACTAGCGCCGCACAGCGTCGAGCAGCGTCACCCGCTGAGCACTGACATGCTGCTTTTGCAAGTCAGGGATGTAGCCACGTTGACCACTTACGCCGACTTGCTTGTCGACGAATGGGCGAAGATTCACCCCGGGTGCCGGAGTGACGAAAGATCGCACGCCACCACGCTCGTCGAGCAGCGCGTATTGTGGGCCTCCCGGCTTCGTCGCCAACACCGGAGCCAACCGTCCGACACCGTCAAACCGTGCATCGTTTGACGGTCCGGAAGCAGGCTGGGGCGTCGACGCGACTGTCGCTCCGGCTGCGCTCGCGCGCAGTGTGTCGTGGCGCTGCTTGATCTCGTCGAATCGGGCCAGCTTGTCCAACAGTACGCGGGCCCGTCCACGCTCCAGAGCGCTGTCGGCCGATTGCAGCGCCTGCTGGGCACGCTGTTCGAGCGACGTGAACGACCACTGCGAGATGTCTTCTGCGACGATCTGCGAAAGCTCGACGTCGATTTGCTCGAGCGCGGTGGCTCGCTCTAGTTCATTCTGCAAGGCCGCATGGGCTTGCGGATCGGCGGCCGACTGCCCGTTGTCCGCGGCCCCCGTCAGGCGAACGTCTCGGGCGAAATGCTGTTGATCGGCAGGAACAAAGGCAGCGGCGTCGCGGTTGGCGAGACCTTCTTCTCTTGTCTTGCGTTCGGGCGAGGGAGGTTCGCGATCAACGTACTGCGCAAAGACCCAGCGAAATTCGCCTGCCGGTGGTTCGACCTTGCACCATGGCGAATCGTGGGTCGGCGGTTCCAGCAGCACGACTTGTTCGTCCCGCTCCAGTCGCACCTGGATTACGTCCCGGACATCACTGAACTCGCTGCCCACGCGAGCCACGACTCGGTCGGAATTGACAACCGCCAGCTCGCTTTCCGAAGGATCCAAATGCCGAGCGGAGACCCATGAGTAGCTGCCGGTAGGCGGCCGAATCGCCAGCCAACCACCGGGATCGTGGCGGTATACCTCGACGGGCTTACCCTTTGCGAGTTTGGTGGTCGGGTAATAGTCACGTCCCGGCCCGCTGCGGACGTACACGTCGTCCGAGTTGATATAAGCGATATAGGGGAAGTCAGCGGCGCGCGCAGTACCTGCTGTGAGAATTCCCAGCAGAAGCAGGATTGCAGTTCGCCACGACATGCATCAGTTCCCGGACGACCGGTGGGCGGTCCGAGCTCTAGGGGAATGCAGACAATCATCCGAGAAACAAGCGGCGTGGCTTGTAGCAGGATGCGTGCGGAAGCTCAAGAGCAATCGGCGGTGGTGCAATTCGAGAATCGACAAGCTGGCAATGCCAGCAAGCCCTGCGGCCTTAGTCGCAGCCGTTGCAGCAGTGAGTATCCTGCCCGCGGCGTTTCTCGAGCTCCACAACGTTGCCCTTCTGGTTGTACTCGACGCGGTTCATGAAGTTGCGCATTAACATGATGCCGCGGCCGCTGGGGCAATCGATGTGATCGGAGTCGGTGCAGTCGGGAACGTGCTCGGGATTGAAGCCTTTACCTTGATCGCTGATCTTGATCCAGATCTTCTCTGGGGTCGAATGGCAGATGACGTGGACCTGCTTGTTGCAGTCGAGGCAATTACCATGCTTGATGGCATTGACCACGGCTTCTTCCAGCGCGAGACGAATACCGAACATCTGCCGCGAATCCCAGTCCTCGGCTTGCAGACGGCCTAGTAGATCCTCGAGCACCTGATGCCCCGATGCCAGGTCGCTCGATATTGTGCGCTCGAATGTCCAGGTCGTCGGTTCGTTTGCCATCTCACACCACTTGTCGTGCCGAACGTGAAAGGCTTGCGGCTCCAAAGGCGAGCTAAATGTGGCTACCGCGAGCTTGCCAGTTTTGGGTTCCGCCTTCCCGCAATTGGTCTCTAGTATTCGAGCGCCGAAAGGACTCCGCTCAGAAGCTGGCCAGGGCGTCCGCCTCATCATCCTTGATGTCGAACAGCTTGTTCAACTTCGTGATTGCGAAGACTTCGTAGATCTCGGGCCGAATGTTGCTGAGCTTAAGCTTTCCGCCGTGGGCTTTGACTTTCTTATCGAGGGTAATGAGCTTGCCAAGCGCGGCGCTGGAAAGAAACTCGACGGACAAAAAGTTCAACAGCAGACTCTTGCGATTCTCTTCCTCGACGAGTTGGAACAACTCTTGTCCCAGCTCTTGGATGTTGGCTTCGTCAAGGATCTTACGGTCGACGAACCGGACCACGGTCACGTCGCCGACTTCCGTTAATTGCAACCGCCGATGAACGGCCATCAAACAGGCTCCTCTTGCCACAGCTAGCAGGCACGCCGCAGTTCAGTAAGCGGGCGAAGACTTGCCTCGCTGGTTAGTTGTAGGCTCTCGGTACGCGTATCCTGACCGCCGCGTCTGCGGTGGTCGCGTCGACCTAATTGTAATTGCGGCAACTGGTTCCGCAAAAGTTGTATGATACTGGACCAGTGGCGACTGTCAAGCTAACACCTAGCTGCGCCTTGACTTACGGCCGAAATCGCCCCGCAGTCTCAGTATAACCTGCGCAAGTCGCCAGTTTGGCCGATCAATGTACCGGACGACACAACCTGGCCAGTCGGCAATCAAGCCTTCAACACGTGGGAGGAAAGTGCTTTGGCCAGCGGGTCGCCGTCGATGGCCCCGTACCCGATCGGGTAGTGCCGCCGCCACCCCTCGGCATATTCGAACGTGCCTGACAGGCTCCCCACTTCACGCGACAAGTCGTGCATGGTTTTGAGGTACGAGTCGAATCCCTGGCTCGTGTCGAGCCATTGCTTCTGGCTGGCATGGCAGGCAAGCATTGCGGTCTTCTGCTCGATCACGCTCTTGATGTCGACAAACACACTCGGTCGGACCAAGTTACCCAGCGGATCGCGATTGCCGTGCGGCTGAGCGTGATACACCGTCACCGTCTGATCCACCGGAGCTCGGGCCGGCGCGGTTGGGTAGTTCGGCATCCCGCGTGCGAACGCCGCAGTGAGCGCGAGCCGGCAGGCGTTCATGTGATCCTCCATGTAGTCGAGCGGCGAGTGTATCAGCAGAATCTCGGGTGCCACATCGCGCATCACTGCGGCCAGCCGGGTGAGCGACTCGTGGTTATAGAAAATCTCCAGGTCGTTCACGAGACTCGGATGGAATACCGCCCCGATCGACTCCGCTGCGACTTGTCCTTCGCGAGCGCGGATCTCGGCAGCCTCGGCAGCCGAGTACTCGGTAGTGCCGCAGCAGCCGTTGGCGATATTCATGTAGTGCAGTTCGTAGCCGGCCTGGCCTAAGAGTATCAGCGTGCCGGCCATCACGAATTCGATGTCATCGGGGTGGGCGGCCACGGCAAAGGCTCGCGGCTTGCGCTCGGCGTGCATGGCGTTACCTTGCAGGGTTGGATGAAGTCGTCCAGCGTGCCCCGGTTATAGCACGCTCCGCGCGCTGTTGGCACTACTCTTCAATTCGACGGGGTCGCGGCGAGCTCTCGGGAAATTCCCGCATCGACTTCATCCAACGTAACCCGGACAACTTCGACCGTCTGCTTCTTGCGAGAGTATGCGACGTAAATCGCTCCAGCGTGCTCGATGACGTGGGGGTATTGCACCGACTCGTAGCGCGTCGTGCCGTGCTTCGAGCCGTCGACCCAATTGATGCCTTCAAGTCGGGCAGGGATGGGCAAGCGAAACATATGCCGGAAAACCATCCCATCGGCGGAAATCGAGAGGCATAGTGGATCTCGTTGTCTCGGATTCGTGTTAGAAGCCATGACCCAAAAGCCATGGCTGGTTCGCAGGCCGTGAAACTTGCTCGTCGCGTCAGGAAAGTTGGTGCGAACCGGTGGGCTCCACGTTCGCCCGTTGTCGATCGAGAAGCTTCGCAGCAGACGTCCCGACTTGCTGTTATCGCGAAACATGCCGATGATTTCCCCTCCCGCCAACGTCCACCAGTAAGGCTCCTCCGGCGCGCCGCCGTCGGGCAGGCGATATTTCGAGAACGGAATCACCTGCCAATCATCGATCGACTTGAGACCGCCGATCAGCATCGACACGCTACGGTCCGAGGCTCTTCGCGACATCATCCATTCCCCACTGCCCAGCTTCTTCGGCGCGAAGTTGTTCAGCGCGTCGTCGAAAACCTGTCCGGCGGACTCCCATTCACCCAGCTGCCGGTTCCAGCGAAAAGCTACCAGCTTTAGATCGCCGTCGTGGAATGCGGGCGCCTCGTAAAGACTTGCCAGCGCCAACAGTTCGTCGTTGCGAATCCACAGCCCGCGGGCAATATAGCCGTAGCCCTCTTGCGGCGGCGACGCGAGCACCTGCTGGGGGCTCCAAGCGATGCCGTCATCGCTCGTGGCGAATTGCAGGTGCTGTCGAGCCTGATCTTCGATCACGGGCCCGTGACTCCAGAAGCACCAAAACCGGCCATCGTAGTGCGCGAGATAGTTGTGCAGCCGAAACTGCCACTCGGCATCGCCCAGACTGACGACGCCGTGCTGGCCAGCAAGCTGCGGCAAGGTGGCATAGTCGATGCGGCCGGGATCGGTGCCGGTCGTGACCAAATTCAACATCAACGGCGATTCAGGTCGTTGCCTTGGATCGGGGCGAACGAGATCGTCCGCCGCCAATTGATCGGCGATGGATAAGATCAAGGTAGCCAGAATCAAGGTGCGAGTACGGAGTGGCATGGCAGTGGAACTCAGGGCCGGGGCGACGGGCAGCGGTTTCCACCCGCCATTTGACCTATCCGATTGTCTGCGTGCAAATCCTGGCCCGGAAGTGGTATTGCCTACAAAGCGGCAGAAACGTCGAAGCCGAGCTCAGTCACGACCTGGAGGAGCCACGCTCGCACTCATTCTTCGGTCAACTCCGGCTCGCTTTCCTCATCGAGACCCAGGCCGAGAGAGTGGATCTCGTCGAAAAGTCCCTGCAGTTCTTTGAACTACGTCGCCTTCTGTCGGCCAGATGCCGATGAACTCCGCGCCGCGTCTCTGTACGACGCCTCATAGTTCGCCCAAGGATGCGTACCCGGCGGCTCGGGCCTGCGTTCCGAGGGCCGCAGTGCTCTACTAGTATCGAAACCGGTGAATCCGAGACGACGATTGACCCGCGCTTTCGGGCCTGTGTATCGCGACATGTGGGGTCGTGCCTTTCAAGGAAATTGGGCGCGCAACGGCAACCTGATTGGAGGTAGGGCCAATCGACGATCGCTCGCTGAGTTCAACTGGAACCAGACAGGCGATCAATGGATTGTGCCGGGTGAGCGATGGAGAACCGGCGGCTGGCCTAGGATCGCTCGCGCAGCCGCTGGGCGGCGAGCGAGTCGAGCCGATACTTACAGGCCGACGCGAAGTTGTATTCCGCGGCGGACTCGAATACGCGATGCATCATGGTGAGCGAACGTACGCATTCCAGCTGGGCAACCTGCAGTTCGTCGAGCAGCTCGGCGCCGTCGGCGCTGCGGCCGGTGGCGTGCAGCATCCAGGCCAGGCCGATGCGACATTCCAAGTTGCGAGGGTCAAGATCAAAGGCTCGCTTAAGGTATGGCAGGACGGTGGCGGCCGGCCGCCGAAGGCGACGCAAGTAGTAGGCTATACCAAGCAGAGGTCCAGCGGATCGAGGCAATCGCTGCGCGGCTTCGCGGCAGACGTCCAGGGCCAGGTCTCGTTCGCCGACGCGTCCCAAACCATTGGCCAAGGCTTCGAGAAGCTCGCTATCGATACGGATTGCGGCCGCCAGGTAGCGATAGATCGAGCGTGCGGCCTCCACAAACCCCGAGTCGGTATAGCACTCGGCTAGTGCCAACTGGCTAGCGTGCGCCAGTGGCACCAATGTGCTTGCCGTCTCCAGCGACCACTGGGCTGCGTCGAAATGCTTCCGCTGGAGTAGCAGCATTCCCAACTGCTCCCACGCCTTTCCGGCGGCAGGAGAATCCGTACCCTGAGCCTGGACGGCAAGTCGCTGTTCGGCAATCGCCTGGTCGAGATCAGCGGCGTCTAACGGAGGTTCTTGGCGGCGGATCCAGGATTGAGCCGAATGAAATTCTCGAGGATCAGTGTGGCGGGTCATCGAAGTCAGCTCGGATATGTAATTGAGACTCAATATCAATAGTGAGTCCAATTGTATTTAGGCAGCCATCTTCGCGTCAATGGGGTTCGTCTGACAAAGTCGCGGTTTTGGCTGGTCAGTCGGTCAGAACGCCGCTATGCGTGCGGCTACGCTCTCTGTGCAGTTGCCAGCAGCATTGCAGGCAGTTGCCAGCAGCATTGCAGGAATCGAGTCGTCCGCTTTTGACTCGATTCTCGCCTTACAGGTAGGGGTGTTCGTAGTGCTCCGGCATTCGAGCTCGGGCGCGCCACCCGCTCTCCATTTGCCGAGTGCTGCGGTTATCCCGTCTCCCAGCCTGTCCGTCCTTCGGGGCGGACAGGCATTTTTGTTGGATTGCCGGAATCTCGCCCGCTGCCCTGGTCGCTCAGGTCCATAAGCCCGAATAGAATTCCTTTCTGGCGATGCCTTCGGATCCGCATCGCAATATGCTGGAATCGAATTCAAGGGTTCTGCGGATGCCCACGCACGAAGTGTTCAACCAGGTTCCGGCACTGGTCAACTACAACCTGTATGCCGGCGATGTGGTTCTGCAGGAAGCGGTCCGCCGCGAAGGGGCTCCCTGGAGTGAAGACAGCGGATATCGGCTCGGGGCCAGGCTCGGTTCGGAGGAGGCCATTGGCTGGGGCTTCGATGCCAACAACTATCCACCAGTACTCCATACCCACAACACACGCGGCGAGCGCATTGACGAGGTCAGATTCCATCCGGCCTGGCATGAACTGATGCGGCTGTCGGTTGAGTTTGGCGTGCATAACCTCCCCTGGGCTAGTCCCCAGCCGGGAGCTCACGTCGCCCGCGCGGCGCTGATGTATCTGATCGGGCAGAACGAAGCTGGGCATAGCTGTCCGATCTCGATGACTTATGCCGCGGTGCCAACCCTGAGCCGCCAGCCAAATCTTGCCGCCGCATGGATCCCACGTATCGCCAGTACGGTTTACGACCCCCGTTTCATTCCTGCTGACCAGAAGCGAGGGGCCTTGCTCGGCATGGCCATGACCGAGAAGCAAGGTGGCTCCGATGTGCGGGCAAACACCTCGCAGGCTGTGCCGGAAGGAACTGGCGGACCGGGCGAGGCCTATCGACTGACCGGGCATAAATGGTTCTGTTCCGCACCGATGTGCGATGCCTTTCTGGTGCTGGCGCAAGCGCCGCGTGGACTTAGCTGCTTTCTAATGCCGCGGTGGACGCCAGAAGAGCGATTAAACGCGTTCTATATTCAGCGGCTGAAAAACAAGCTCGGAAATCGCTCGAACGCTTCGAGCGAGATCGAGTTTTCGGGCGCCTTGGCGTGGCTGGTAGGGGAAGAAGGACGTGGTGTGCGGACGATCGTCGAGATGGTCAACCACACGAGGCTCGATTGCATGCTCGGGTCGGCAGCGCTGTTGCGGCAAACAGTCATGCAGGCTGCCCACCATACCCGTCATCGCTCCGCCTTTGGAAAACTACTGATCGATCAGCCGTTGATGCAGAACGTTCTCGCGGACCTATGTCTGGAGTCCGAGGCGGCCACCACCCTGGCCATACGCGTGGCGAGAGCTTACGACAGCAACGCCGAGAGCGAACAGCACTTCCGCCGGATCGCGACTGCCGTGGGGAAGTATTGGCTCTGCAAACGCGGCCCGATACACGCCGCCGAAGCCCTCGAGTGCCTGGGCGGAAACGGGTACGTCGAAGACGCGATGATGCCGCGCCTGTTTCGCGAATCGCCGCTCAACTCGATTTGGGAAGGCTCCGGCAACGTCATCTGTCTCGACGTGTTGCGGGCCATTGCCAATGAACCGCAGTCGCTCGAGGCGCTGTGGGCCGATATCGATGCCGGCCGCTCGGGCGACCGCCGGCTCGATAAGGCCGCGAGCCATTTGCGCGACAATTGGACGCGTCTGGCCGGCGAGCCGACGCAGGCGCGACGGTTGGTCGAGCAACTGGCATTGCTGCTGCAGGGTTCGCTGCTCGTGCGACACTCGCCAGCGGAAGTGGCCGACGCTTTCTGCGCGACTCGCCTGGAAGGAGACTGGGGTCGCGCTTTCGGCACGCTGCCGTCTAGTGTCCAGTTTCGTACGATCATCGATCGGGCAACCTCCGCGAACTAAGATTTGGCTGGATTGGCGGCGATATAGGCCTCGATCGCTTCCATGGCAGGATCGCGATGAGCTCTGAGCGCCGCCGCCGTGGGCGGTGCGTAGATCTGCGGCGAGATCATCTGGCGATAGTCCATCGGGTAGGACGTCTGCCACCACAGGTCTGAGATGCTCAGTGGCCAACGGCTCGCCGGGAGGACGACCTCGACGCTTTCGCCGACAAAGTTCGGCGGCGACGACGGCGGTTCTCCGACCAGGATCGCCGTCGTGCGCCGTTCGAGATCCACCGTGGTGTTGATTGCGGCCGAGAACGTGTTGCGGCTGACGATCACAAACAGATTGCCGGGCTTGCGAAACTTCTCGCTGCGCAGAATGCCCTCAATTAGCGGGGCATTGAGAAACGTATTGCCTCCGCCGTTCCAGCGAAGGTCGAGGACCAGTCGCTCGACGCCGGCCGATTCGATTTCGGCAAACAGCTTCTCGAAGTAGCGGTGGAAGAATTGCTTGCCGTGGCCAATCCCGTTGAGCTGGCAATACATCGTCTCGCCGTCTGGCAGAATTTCGTGCCAGAAGATTTCGTGCCGGTTGCGCATGCAGCGGGGCAATTCGGTCGTGCACCCCGGTACCGAAAACGCGTAGTCCTCACGATTCAATCGCTTCTCGGGAGCCGTGAGCTCAACCTCACGCACGCTTCCCTTCGCATCCTCAATCTTGAGCTTCACGGGGCCGTCTGCCGGAGCCAGGCTCAAGCCTCGCAAGACGGTCAGCGAACGCAGCAGGCCGGCGGCCTCCCAGCGGGCAGTCATCCGGTTCTCAACAGGTGCCAGTGAAATTCCTTGTGCCAGGACTTCTTCGATTGGGCGCCCACCGATCTCTAGAATCTTCGCTCCGACCAGATCGGAATGCTGGCTGCTTGCGCCGAGCACGTGCAACCCTTCGGGATACACGAACAGCGCAAGCGGCAACTGTGGCGTTTCGCGCAGCCAGCGCGTGTGACCATCGCCAAACGCGCTGATGATGGCAAGCATTCGGACATAGATCTGATCGTCCGTGAGCTGGGGGATCTCCGCGACCAGAGCCGCAACGAGCGAATCGATCTCCGCCTCCGGATGTGCGCGGAACGGAGCATAGTGCAGTCGCTTGAGTTCGTGCACGGCAAACTTCAAGTCGCGGCGAAACCGATCGTCGCGTGACAGCCCTGCGACATCGTCCATGTCGAGCCAGGAAAGCTCGCGAAACTCCGGATCAGCAGCAATCGACTCAAACTTCGAGTCACGGAACTTGCGAATGTTCCTCAGGCCTTGCTTGAGCGACGTACGTGCCGCATCGATGGCCTTCTCCTTGTCTCCCCGCCCCGCATAAGCGGCCGCCAGGAGGTAGGCCGCTTCTCCGCGGTGCACCCATTTCACCGGGCCATGCTGAAACGCGCCCAGCTCGATCGCCTGGCGAAGTGGCTCAATGGCCTGTTCGTACTGTTTGGCATTCAGCAGCGAGTCGCCCAGGCGATACTGGTACATGCCGCTGGTGGGATTGAGTTCGACAAGTTGACGATATTGCTTGATCGCGGCGTCCCAGTCGCGAGCCAGGTAATAACGCTCGGCCTTCTGGGCGAGAGCCGGAGTATCGGCCGGGCCGATCGGCTTGGCCGTGGGCGACTGAGCGAGGGCACAAGTGGCCTGCAGCAGGATGGCGAGCCAGAAAAGCGAGCGGTTCATCGTCCGATCTCCGCGGAAAGGGCGCAAAAGTGGCGCGGGGCGTTTAACGGGAATTCGCCACCGCGTGGCCGATCTTGGCCCGGTTTCTGCCAGCAATTCGTCTCGGGCAGCAATTTGCAGTTTGCCGTCGTCATTATGAAGCTCGCGTCTCGGGACTCGCGATTGAGGACGATTTGCCCGGCTGTTTTTCCGCGTCGCATTTTTGGGGTGTGTGGAATTACTGGCGCGCGCAAATGATGTTTCGGGCGCACACACACCCGCCGATCGCGGCCTTCGCGAGCCTGATTGCGGCAAGCCAGGCTTCGCGGGTTCTCCAAGTTCTCAGCAGTGCGAGTCTTCGTCGTCAGCATGATGCGGTCTCTACCGGTTGTCGTGACCTTACCCTAACTGAAATCCTGGCCACATTTCTAGAGGTGGTGGACACGTGGGCGGTGTGCGCGGTGCGCACGCGAGCGCGGCGAGCGCCAACGACTTACGTAGCGAGCCAGCCACACGCGCGGGCAAGGGGATTTCGGAATGCGAATTTTTCAGATGCCGCAGTCAGGGGACTGTCCCGATTTTTCGGTGCCCTGGGAGAGAAATGGGACTGTCCCCGTCTTCTGAATGAAGATGAAATCGAGGAAGGCGGAGAGATTCACCGCAGAGTACGCAGGGGTTCGCAGAGGCAAGAGGAGAAAAGCAGCTGGAAGCAGAGGATCAACGTTTAGCCCGGAGGCATCGCCGACGGTGCGCACTTGGTTGAGTTTCAAGGCGAAGAAGGATTCACCACTGAGGGCACAGAGAACACAGAGGAAGATAATAGGCGGAGGACAAAGGCAGAACCACAGATGGACACGAATGAACACAGATGAGTTGGAAGCCAGGGAACGATGAATTCCAAGGGCATCCGTGGTGTCGTCATGTCGTTGTGGTTGCTGGCGGCTCTCGTTGAGCGGCGGTAAGTAATGGCACCACAACGGCACGAAGGCATAGAGGCACGAAGCAAGACCGCGGAGAAATAGCAGGCCGGATCGTCGGTCGTCAGCAGGAACGTCTCGGACTGTTTGCGACGCTAACCCAACGGCAAAGGCGTCGACATAAGCCGTATGCCGTAACTGGAGTGCCGAACGGCTCAAGCCTTAGCGCGCGCGCACAAGTGCTGCGCTTTCCTGGGTAAATCAAACAGCGGATCGCCGAGCGTTCCATCGATTCGCTGTTGTCCATATCAGCAGCATCAGACTGCCTCGCGTGAAGTAGCCCCAGCATCAGATCGCGGCCGCCTGGCGTCGTCGACAGAACAGTGCCAGACCGACCGTTCCACAGATCGCCAGGGCGACCGTCGAAGGCTCGGGAATTTCAACTAGGTCGCCGCTATCCACAAAGTTGAACGGGATGACGTGATCAAACTCTGGGCCGCCCGGAAAGGACATGTTGGTCGCGGTCGTCTGACCATTCATGCTGAAATCTGGGAGCGGACTGACGAGTTGGCCGTGCACGCCACCGCTTGCAAAGCCAACCGTTACTATCGCATTGTTACTCGTGTCACCGCCATCGACATCATCAACGCCATACAAGTCGAACAAGATCGCCCGGTAATCCTGCACAAACGGAGCACCCGGGTCGTCGTCGCTCAGCCCCATGCGAACGCGAACGAAATCGCCTGCTGCGAAGTTTGTGAAACTGATCGTTAGGACGTCGGACTTAATGCCCCCCATCACCGCGTCGACCGTTTCCACGGTGTGAGAGACGCCCGGCGACGCTTCAATGAGCTGCGTCCAATCGAAGTTCTTGGCAGTCTTGCCAATCGTCATGCTGAACTGCGTCAGTAGGGCTGATTCTGAAATATTGCGGAGTTCGAAATAGGGCGTCGTCCGCTGCATCATCAGCGAGTGCTGAGATTGCTTCGACACATTTTCCATCAGCGTCTGGTTCGTCGGGTCCTTAAGAACGTCAAGGTTTTCGCAGAACGTCAGCGAGTAGGAGACAATCTCTGCCCGAGCAGGGACGCAGCAGGCCGCAGTTAGCAGGACAAACAGGGCGAATCGGCCGGTATTTCGCATTGGCGAGGGTTCCTCACGGGATTGGGGGCGAATAGCTCCTTACTACTGATGAAACCTTCCCACCGCTGACTGGACCAAAAAAACTCGAATTCTTGGGAAATGTCGATCTGGGCTGCCGCACTCGGGCAATGAACTCCCTACTGACGCCGGCTGAATCGTCGGCAAAGAACTGATCGTCGGCAACGGGTTGCTCGACGGCCACGGTCGGGCGTATCTGCTGGCGGCGGTGCCGGTGCCGAATGCGGCCGTGGTGATGGCGATGGGAGGGGCGTGTGGTGGACTGGTGATGCGGAGGCGAGGCTCGCCCGCGACTAGCGGCGCAGGAGCAAGGGGCCACTGACGACTGAAAAAGATCCCCGTTGCCTTTTAGTTGATCCGAGCGATTCAACTCGACTGGACCAGCGAACCTGCAGGAGGCTTCGGGTATCTGTTCATACGTTCACAAAGGCGGTAAAATGCATCCTCCCTCAACCCGCGAAAGGATGCGTGTCATGGCAGTTCGAGTGCCCTTCTCCAGGCGGAACACTCCGCAGCCCGCGCAATACCGCTATGACTTCCCCGAACGCGCTCGGAAGCGAGTCTTTGAAAGCCTTCGACAGCGAAGCGGCCAGGGTGTTGACTTGCTTGATCTTGAGACCCTGTTGTCCGAACTCGGCGAAAAGATCACCTTAGCGCATGGTTGGCTGTTTAGTTCCGGCTACGAAGCTGCGCGAATCTCTGACAATCCCGTCATCAACCATTTCGGGCTTTGCGATGATCGTAAGGCGCTGGAATGGGTCGAGTTTGTTTTTGAGTGCTCCCACTACAACCTTGGCGACGGCTGGCGGCAAACGGTCAATGAGATTTTCCAGCAAGAGGCAATGGGCTATGAATTGACACGCTACGCCCAAACGACTGTCAAAGGCCCGGACGGGCCGGCTGGCGTTCCCCGACATCGCTGGCCCAAAGGTTACGGCGAACGGATCGAACACCAGTTCCCGCAGATAATCCAAAAGGATGACGAATACACCCATGCCGAAATCATTCAGCCCTGCCTAAATCTGCTGAATGACCCCAAATTTAAGACCGCCAACGAAGAAATGCTGAAGGCACACAAGGAATATCGTGAGGGCAACTATGCCGACGCGATTACCGATTGCGGGTCAGCCTTTGAAACCGTGATCAAGACGATTTGTGAGTCTAAGGGCTGGCCATATGACAAGGGCAAGGCAACGTGCAAGGATTTAGTTGACGTTTGCCGTGACAAGGGATTGTTCCCCGGCTTCTACGCCCCTTTTTTCGTGAACGCTGGAACGATTCGCAACAAGCTAGGCGATGCTCACGGCAAGGGACCGACGCCAGAATTTACCGCAACGAAGGAACACTTTGAACACATGGTTCAAATCACTTCGGCTACCATTCTGTTCTTCACGCGACTCGCGGAAATATAATCAAGGAAGAATTAAGCACTCCCGTCCGTCCCGTCCCCTTCTATTCCCTCGACTGCGCCTGCGCGCCAGCAGTACACCCGGACAGAAGAATAGAAGGCAGAAGTCCAACCACGCGCTACCCAGCCGCGACTCTCACGACCGGTGGTCCAGAAAAGCTTGACCATATGAGCGACGACGAGCAGTTGTCGGACGATCCACTCCACACCCACCTCTACGTCTGGTCAACGACATGCGAAACCGCATGCTGTGATTGTGAGATTCTGCCCGATCTTGAATGGGCCTGGGAGAACACACCCAAAGGCGAACCGGGATTCCGGCTGTTTGCCATCCGCGCCGCTCAACACCTGAAGTCGCTCGGATGGAGGATGGGGAAGGGCTTCTGTTCTGCACGGCCTGCGCTGCGCTTCCCAAGAATCAGATTTCAGACTGAACCATTACCGATTTTTCTCTCACTGCGCGGCTGCGGAGCGGGGGCGGATTTAGCGCCGAGCGGCCGAGAGCGGCACCGGCTCATTGCCGGCTAACCGAGTAACCAGGCGGCTGTCTAGGCGGCCCGACGATCGGGCGCGCTGCGCTGCGGATATCGCCGGCGGCTCGCCGCCTGTTCCCAGGGTGCGATGATCAGATTCTCGACCCACCGTGCCGGGCCAGAGCCAAACAGCCGCAGCATCCGGCGATAGGGCTCCAGCGTTAATCGCCGGTGAACATCGAGCCGCTCGGCCATCGCCGCGAGTGCTGGATCGTCGTCGGCCAGGTTCCACTTGCTACGGAAGTGCTCGATGGAGCTGCGATTCCAGGCATCGCTCCAGCGAAGCTGGAAGTACTCGAGATCCACGTCCTCGAACGGCGGCGGTGGCACGTGCGTGACGTGGCTGGTTGGCTCCAGATAAACTGTGCCGCCCTCGGCTTGGACCCGCAGACAGAAGTCGGTGTGCTGTGCCGTGCTGAGCAATTGTTCGTCGAACGCGCCAACACGCTCGAACGCTTCCATGCGGATGATCACCGCGTGAAACGGCACCTGCCCGACGGGCTCCCGGCGCAGTGACGAGGAAACGTCGTCAATCAACTTGCCGTGGTGCCGGCAGCGGGCCCTCAGCAGGCGGCGTCCGCTCTCCACGACGATCTCAGCGCTTCCGCCGGCGGTCTTGATCCGCTCGCTGGGCGATTGACCGGAGCAGACGATAGGGCCGACCACCCAGGCACCGGTTGACTCGGCACACTCGACAAGCCGCTCCAGCCATCCTGGCGAAACGAGCACGTCGTTGTCGACCAGGGCCACGTACTTCGTGCGGACTTGCTTGAGCGCTACGTTGCGCGCGGCGTTGGGACTCAGGAACCGCTCCGTACTGATCAGTCGGAAATCGTGCCGCCTTGCCCGTTGTTCGAGAAACTGCCGCACTAGCGGCGGTGAGCCGGCGTCGACGTAAACGAGTTCGGCGTCCGCGTTCGCGTCGAGAATGCTGAGCAGCGATTGCGGCGCGATGCTGAATCGTTCGCGTGGAACAACGGCGATGGTCGCGAGCGGTGGGGTCATGCGCGGCTCCGGTCTGCAAACGGCGCGAGGCAGGCAGAACAGTCAGAAAAAACGGGACGTGCCACAGAGTCTTATCGGCGGTGGTGAGTTGCCACGCCTAGCGAAACACGACCTGCAGGCCGCGGGTGGCACCCTACGCCGTTAACCATTGGGCGGACTTGGGTGCCACAGGTGCTGCGCAGCAGTCACCTGTGCGCGTTACGACCTAGAAGAGCCCGTGCTGCCACTGCCAGCAGAGCACAGGTGAGCCGCGCTCACGGCCACCTGTGGCACCCGATCGGAAATCTCAGCAAGAAAAGGGTTAACGGCGTACGGTGGTTACGTGCTGCTGCTAGCGGTGGGCTGCTGTCGCGATTCTCTCGCGTTTCTCGGCAGATAAACAGTGGATGGCCGCGCCAGCCGCTTCCGATAGAAACGAAAGCACCGCTTCGAAGGGCGTTTTCGGCCATTCGAACGCAACCCCCGCCAAGCATCGCGCCGCAAGCACCCTCAGGCGCGCTCCGATAACGCGAAGGACGCAAGAATGGATTCTCTGCGCTCGAAGCTCCTCGTTCTAGGACTGTGTCTTGCACCTTGCGCGGCTTATGCCCAGGTGCCCGTGCCGGGGACCGGTCAGCGAATCACCCAGGTCGGCGATACGTTCGAAGATCCCGAGTGGACGTACATCCCCAACAATCCCAAGAGCAGCGACGAGAACGACAAGCAGAAGCGGTTTCCCACGGGACAGTCGAAGAACGGCCGCTGGTTCGAAGGGATCATGCGCGGGCATCCCGACGTGGTGAAACGCGTGCCGACGCCGGAAGGTGGTTTGGAAGGCAGCGAAGGCGCGCTGCTGATGGTTTCGCGGCAGACGGGCGTTCCCGGCCGCTACAGCTACAAGATGGAGCAGGACGACTTCATCGTGAATACCAGCAGCCGGCTGCGCGGGATGATTCCGGTATCACGCTCGCCGAGCGTCGTGGTCCGCGTGTACTTGCCGCCTTGGGAAGAGTGGGAAGAACGCCGCGGCCCGAGCTTCGGGTTCCGCGCGGCCTGCACCACCCACATCCGCAAGTCGGAGAAGAAGAAGGGCATCTTCGGCGGCAGCAGCAGCTCGATGAAAATGGAAACCTATTGGCCTGGGATGTTCATTCAGTTCCATCCCGGCGATGGCGACAAGCGGCCGGACGGCGCGGCGATCGTGGTCCGCGGCAACGGCATGGGCCACGACTTCATCGGCCCCAAGATCGACGAAGTCGGCTGGTGGACTTTGGGCATGTCGTTCACGCCGGATGGGTCGGTGCATTATTTCGCCAGGCCAGGCGTCGAAGATTTGACCTCGAGCGATCGAATTACGTCGCAGTTCCCGTACGGCTACCGTGCCGAACATCTGGACACGTTCTTCTTCAACGTGTGCAGCGGCGACAACGGTAACTGGTCGACGCCGTGGATCATCGACGACGCGGCCCTGTACTACTCGGGCAGCTACGCCCAGTCGCCATCGCGGAACATGTCGCGGTAGGCCTGACAGATGAGCGTCACACGCTGGCAGGTCACCGCTGCTTGCGGCGCGGCGGACGGCCGTTGAGCTTCGCCGCGCCGGTCCACTTCATCTGCTCCAGCAGCTTCGGGTCGGGCGTCAGCGCGAACTGGGCCCAGTAGGCCGCTTTGAATGGATTCACGTCCGGGCCCACGGCATCTTCGTTCACCATGCCGGCCCGGGCTTCCTGCCACCAGGCGTCGTACGCCGTGCGCATCGCGGCGACCACGTCCGAGTGCTGGTCGATGACGTTGGTCGTTTCGCCCGGATCGACGGCCAGGTCGTACAGCTCCGAGTTGTTCACGAAGCGGAACCGCTCATTGCGCACGGCACAGCCTGTGAACCTGGCCGAATCGGCCTCACCTCGCGGCCAGCGACCCTGGTGGATAAAGAGGTAGCGATCGGGCCAATCGGCTTGGGGATTCGCGAGCAGTGGTAGCAGGCTCTGGCCGTCGACCTTCACATCCGCCGGCAACTCCGCGCCGGTTAAAGCGGCAAGCGTAGGCAAATAGTCGATGTGCGCCGTCAGCCGATCGACGTCGACTCCGGCCGTTAGCTTACCGGGCCAGCGCCAGAAACACGGCACATGCGTTCCGCCTTCGTACGGCGAATTCTTGCCGGCCCGCATCCCGGCGCTAAAGAGCTGCGTGTGCGTTCCGCCATTGTCGGATTGGAAGATCACCAGCGTGTCGCCAGCAATCTGCAGTTCATCGAGCTTTGCCAGCAGCAGGCCGACATTGTCGTCGATGTTCGAGATCATCGCGTAGTAGGCGACGGAGCCGGCATCGAGTGGTTTGCCGCCAATGGACTTGCCCGCGTACAAGGCGTCGTACTTTGGGCCGGGGCTGACTAGCGGGCTGTGCGGAGCGTTGGGTGTGATATAAGCGAAGAATGGCTGCTTCGCGGCATGCTGTGATTCGATCCAGCGTAACGCCTGGCCGAAGAACAGATCGGTGCAATAACCCTCGGTCTTCACGAACGTGCCGTTGTGACGGATGGCTGGGTTGAAGTACTCGTTGCCCGGCGCATCGCCACAACTTCCGGGATAGGTTTGCCCGATGCCGCCCGCGCCGTGAATGTAAACTTCGTCGAAGCCGCGTTTGCCCGGCTGATAGGCGTCCTCGTCGCCCAGATGCCACTTGCCGAAGATACCCGTCGGGTAGCCGGCGGACCTCAGTACCTGAGGCAATGTTGTCGCCGCGAGGCCCATGCGTTCGCGTTCGAGGATCGTGTGTGTAACGCCCGACTTGAACTCGTGCCGACCGGTCATCAGCGAACAGCGAGTCGGCGCGCAGGTGGGGCTGACCTGGAAATCGGTAAACCGCAAGCTCTCGGCATACAGGCGGTCGAGGTGCGGCGTCTTGATCAGCGGATTGCCGTGGCAGGCCAGGTCGCCATAACCTTGATCGTCGGTCATCACGAGGATGATGTTCGGTCGCGAACCGGCGAGTTCGCTGGCCGAGCCGTGCGCGATCAGCGTCACGCAGATGATGGCAACCGTCACGCACGTTTGGACTACAATACGCAGCATGCTGCTAACCGCCTTTCGCCTTGCGCTTGCCTCGGCGCGGTTCCTCGACGACGAGCTGCTCCAGCCCCTCCGGTACGACGCGCGCCGCGGCGACTCGCTCGTGTAACTGCTTCTTGAGACCTGAGATTGTCTCGGCGAGTTCGGCTTGGCCGGCGAGATTGCTCATCTCGGTGGGATCGGTCTGGTGGTCGTAGAGTTCGGCGCCATCGCGGCCTTCAGGTCCCCACTCGGTGTAGCGATAACGATCTGTGCGGAGCGAGTAACCGTCGCGATGTTGCGTCAGGGCGGCCGAGCGCGGGACCTGGGCCGCATCCGCAATCACCGCTGCCTGACTGATGCCCGCCTTGGCCGGCGGAGCCGAGAGACCGCAAAGTTCGGCGAGCGTCGGCAAGTAATCCACCATCTCGACGATGGACTTCGAACGGCTGCCGGCGTTCTTCATACCGGGCACCGAAATGATCAGCGGCACGCGGGCGGCGTTCTCAAACAGCGTCATCTTCTGGAAGTGTCCATGCTCGCCCATGTGGTAGCCGTGGTCGCTGGTCATGAGCACGATCGTGTTGTCGGCCAGTCCCACCCGCTCAAGTGCTTCGAGCACGTGGCCGACCTGGGCATCCATGAATGTGATCGAAGCGTAGTAGGCCTGCATCGCCTCGCGTTTGGTCTCGTCGGGCAGGTCGATGTTGACCTTCTTGGCTCCGAGCGCATCGACGCATGGCTGAGGCAGAGTGCTCAGGTAATTTTCCGGAACGCTTGGCGGCTCGATCTTGTCGCGCGGATACAGGTCGAAGTACTTCTTTGGCGAGACATATGGCGTGTGCGGTCGATAGAAACCCACGGCCAGGAAGAACGGCGTTTCGCTGTTGGCAAACTCTTCGAGCAGCGTCACGGCGTGGGCGGCGCCAATGCCATCGGTCTGCTCGGCATCGGTCCCATCGGCGGCTAACCAGCTAAGCGTGCCACCGTATTGCCCCGGTACGAGCGTGAAGACCTTGGACTCGTCGTCTTTGTCGCGCCCGCGGGGATTGAACACGCGATCCCACGAGGGGGCGTCGTCGTGACCGTCGGTGCCAATCGTGCCAGGCACGCCGTAGTGGTACAGCTTGCCGACGCGGACCGGCGAGTAGCCGTGATTTCGGAAATGCTGCGGCATCGTCAGTACGTTCGGCACTCGATCTCGAACGAAGACTGCGTTTTGTCGAACGAGCGTCTGATCGGGATACAGGCCGCACAGAAACGACGCCCGACTTGGTCCGCAGAGCGGGAACTGGCAGTAAGTTCGCTCGAAGAGCATGCCACGAGAAGCGAGCCGGTCGATGTTCGGCGACTTGACCAGGGGGTGGCCGTAACAGGCCAGGTCGCAGTTCAGGTCGTCGGCGATCAGGAACAGGACGTTGTATTTGCCGGCCGGCTTTTCCGGGGCGGCGGCACAAGCCAAACCGGCCCCGGTGAACAGCAGCAGGCATATCACGTAGCTAATAGGACGGGGCATGGGGATGTCTCCTGCTAGCGGCTGGTCGGGGGCTCTGGCGGTTTCAGGATGCACTACCGTGCCGCCTCATGCAAGCACTTCCTGGCGGACAAGCAGGAGGAACTGCCTGTTACGCCCCGCTCTGAATGCTATATTTTCAGTCGCACAAGTAACAGCCGCCATTCGCCCCCTCGAACATTCGGGAGCAACATCGATATGAGCCTTCGCTACGCGGTCCTCACCCTTTGCACGATTGTGATCAGCATGCACGAAGTCAGGGCCAGCGCGGCCGAAGCCAAGGCGAAAGCGTTTACTTACCCGACGGCTCCTAGCGGCGACGTTGTCGAAGACTATCACGGTACGAAAGTGCCCGATCCGTTCCGGCCGCTGGAGGATCCTGATTCGCCGGAAAGCCGCGCCTGGATCGAGGCCGAAAACAAGATCACGTTCGGCTTCCTGGAGGAGATTCCCCAGCGTGAGCCGCTGAAACAGCGACTGACCAAGCTGTGGGACTTCGAGAAGTTCTCGGTGCCGTTCGAGGACGGCGGGCGATACTTCTATCTGCGAAATAGTGGGCTGCAGAATCAAAGCGTGCTCTACACGACGGATTCGCTCGACGGCAAGCCGCGCGAACTGTTGGATCCGAATGGGTTATCCAAAGACGGCACGGTGGCGCTTGCTGGTTTATCGGTGAGCTTCGATGGTTCGAAATTGGCGTACTCGCTCGCCGACGCAGGTTCTGACTGGATCACCTGGCACGTTCGCGATGTGGCCACCGGCAAAGACACCAGCGACCTGGTCAAGTGGAGCAAGTTCTCGGGCGCTGCCTGGACCAAAGACGGTTCCGGATTTTTCTACGGTCGATATCCCGAGCCGAAGGAAGGCGAGGATCTGCAAGCGACGAACTATTTTCAGAAGCTGTACTACCACAAGTTGGGCACGCCGCAGGCTGAAGATCAGTTGATCTATGAGTCGACCGAGCACAAGGAGTGGATGTTCAGCAGCGCGGTCACCGACGATGGCCGGTACCTGGTGATCTCCGTTTCCAAGAGCACCGATGACGTAAACATGGTGCTCTACAAGGATCTGCAGGATCCGCAGGCGAAAATTGTCGCATTGATCGACAACTTCGACGCCGGATATCAGCTCATCGACAATGACGGACCAAAGTTCTTCTTCCAGACGAATCGCAATGCGCCACGCAGCCGGATCGTTGCGATCGACATTACCAGGCCGGAGGAGAAGAACTGGCAGGAGATCATTCCCGAAGCGGAAGAAGTCTTGCTCACGAGCGATCTGGTGGGCGGCAAGTTGCTCGTTAACTATCTCAAAGACGCCCGATCGCAGGTCAAGGTGTTCGACACGGCCGGCAAGCTGCTCAGCGAGGTAAAACTCCCCGGGCTGGGCACCGCAACCGGCTTTTCGGGCAAGAACGAAGACACCGCGACCTTCTATAGCTTCGCTTCGTTCACCACGCCCACGACGATCTACCGCTACGACATCGCCAGCGGCAAGAGCACGGTTTACAAGGCGCCGGAAGTCGACTTCAATCCGGACGACTACACCACCGAACAGGTGTTTTATAAGAGCAAGGACGGGACGCGCGTCCCGATGTTCATCAGCTATAAGAAGGGACTGAAGAAGGACGGCAGCGCGCCCACATTCCTGTATGGCTATGGCGGGTTCAACATCTCGCTCACGCCGGCGTTCAGCGTTTCGAACCTCGTCTGGATGGAAATGGGTGGTGTGTTCGCGGTGCCGAATTTGCGCGGCGGTGGCGAATACGGCGAGGAGTGGCACAAGGCCGGCACCAAGGCTCAGAAGCAGAACGTTTTTGACGACTTCATCGGCGCGGCCGAGTGGCTGATCGAGAACAACTACACGCAGGCAAAGAAGCTGGCCATCGGCGGCGGATCGAATGGCGGTCTGCTGGTGGGGGCCTGCCTGACCCAGCGGCCCGATCTGTACGGTGCCGCTTTGCCGGCGGTGGGCGTGCTCGACATGCTCAGGTTTCACAAGTTCACGATCGGCCACGCCTGGGTCGACGATTACGGCTCGAGCGACAACGCGGAGGAGTTTCCGGCTCTGCTGAAGTACTCGCCGCTGCACAACGTGAAATCGGGAGCGTGCTATCCGCCGACCATGATTACGACAGCCGATCATGACGATCGCGTGGTGCCGGCGCATAGCTTTAAGTTTGCCGCAGCGCTGCAGCAAGCGCAAGGTTGCGATAATCCCGTCTTGATTCGGATCGAAACCCGCGCCGGCCACGGGGCGGGTAAGCCCACGGCCAAGATCATCGAGGAAGCGGCCGATAAGTGGGCATTTCTGGTCCGAGTGCTGAACCTTAAGCCCACACTCTAGCTGGCGAGCGTCTGCGCCTGCATCAACTCTTAACAGGCGGATTTGGTGATTTCCGCCTCGACGGGTACATTGCGCCTTAGCGATGGTGTCGCCATGCGCTACCTTTCCGCTATCCCTTGCCAGTTTCTCGGAGCGACCGGACATGATCAAGGTGCTACCCATGGATGGCTTGCAGAAGTTCGGAGAGTGGTTTCGCGCCATAGGACTGGCCGTGACTTCGTTGTTGCTCATTCTGGCGATATGTCCGGCTGCGGGCAGCGATGAAACTGAGATTCCGCCCGTGCGTTTCCTGACCGCGCTCGATCTCGAAGGCCGGGTGCATCGCATCGGCAGCGAAGAGGGGCTCAAAGGCGTTGCACTCGTATTCATCTCGACCGAGTGTCCGATTGCGCGCGGCTTCATTCCCGAGCTCAATCGCCTGCATAAGAGCCTCTCAGATCAGCCGGTCAAGTTGCTCGGCGTCATCTCTGATCCCACGACGACGCGCGCCGCGGCGATCAAGTTTCAGCAAGAGTTCGAGATTGAGTTTCCGGTCCTGTTCGACGCCTCGGGCGAGATCGCCGAGGTGCTCAAGCCGACGCACGTGCCGGAAGCATTTGTGGTCGACACCCACAGTCAAGTGAGGTATCGAGGACGGATCGACGACCGATATCCCGAAGTTGGCAAGCGGCGTCCACAGCCCACGACGCACGACCTGGCGGATGCGATCCAGGCCGTGGCCGCGGATCAGAAGATTGAAGTTGCCCAGACGACGCCGGTCGGATGTCCGTTCGAAGAGCCCCCGGCGGACCTCGAGCACGGGGTCACCTACACGCGCGACATCGCGCCGGTGCTAGCCGCGAACTGCGTTGAGTGCCACCGGCCGGGCGAAGTGGCGCCATTCTCGTTGCTGACCTTTGAGGATGCCGCGAAGCGTGCCGAGTTTCTGGCCGAGATCACTGCCGGGCGATCAATGCCACCCTGGCAGGCCGAGATCGGACACTCTCGATTTCTGGGTGAGCGGCGATTGACCGATGCCCAGATCGCACTCTTCGATCGCTGGGCCAAAGCCGGCGCTCCGGAAGGCAGTACGGACGACCTCCCGCCAATGCCGACGTTCGCGGATGGTTGGCGGTTGGGTAAGCCTGACCTGGAACTGGTGGCCCCCGATTCGATCACAGTGCCAGCCGACGGAGAGGACATCTTCCAGCACTGGATCATTCCCATTGATATCCCCGAGGACAAGACGATCGTCGGGTTCGAGTTCCGCCCCGGGAATCCGGCGGTCGTGCATCACGCGATTCTGTTTCTTGATAACTCGGGTCGCGGCCGAGAGAAGGATGCTGAAACTCCTGAGCCCGGGTATGTAACCTTCGGTTCGGTCGGCATTCCGACGGCAGGCATCGTGGGCGTCTGGACGCCGGGCATGACGCCGCGGTTCTATCCGCAGAATGCCGGCATGGATGTGCGTAAGGGGACCGACCTCGTGCTGCAGTTGCATCTGCATCCTAGCGGCAAACAGGAAATCGATCGTTCGAGCGTCGCGCTCTATTTTTCCGATAAACCAGTGGCGCGCAAAATGTCGCGCAGTCCGTTTGTAGTCGGTTCAATTTTGATCGACATCCCGGCCGGCAAGTCCGACCACATGATTCGTTCCTCGATCACGCTGCCGGCGGACATCACCTTGATTTCACTCCTGCCGCACATGCACCTGATTGGCAAGGAAATGAAGATCACGGCCACCTTCCCGGACGGCCACCAGGAACACCTGATGTGGATCAAGGATTGGAACTTCTACTGGCAGGACAATTACGTTTATCACGAACCGAAGAAGCTTCCGGCCGGCACGAAGCTCGACGTGGAGTGTCGTTACGACAATTCGCCTGAGAATGAATTGAACCCCAGTAGTCCGCCGGAACGAGTCTTCTTCGGCAACGGCAGCTCCGACGAAATGTGCTTCGGCATCTTTCAGCTGATCGTCGACAATCCGAATGACGAACGTAAACTCCAGGGAGCACTTATCACCTCGCTGTTGCGCGACTGGCGCACGGCCGATCTCGATGACACGGCCCGCAATCACATCATGGAAGAGGCCGGCAAGCTGTTCGGCGGGCGCCGTTTCAGTATTCCCGGCGGCGGAGTAGGGGAGTTGCCTGGAGCGCGCGACGAGGATAAGCCGCGTGAGAAGCCCGCGAAGACGACTTCGGCGGCCGCGGCCACAAATTGATTGCGAAGCAATCTCGGTAATTCATCTATGCGGGGCGAAATTGTCTATCTCTATGCGTTTGACGTGGCCAATGAAATCGCCACCGAACGGGTTGGCGAGATTCTAGCGGCCCGGCCGACGAAATTTGAGCTCCCGACGAGTCCGGCACTGCCGCGCGACCTGCGCATCTACCGACCGCTCACGGTCGAGGCATCGTCGCACTCCACGCCACTCGGTTCCGGAACGATCCGATCGCTCGTCCGCGTCTATCAGATTGGCGTCGTCTCGGTCGTCATGAGACTCGCATTCGACGTAGGTTCGCTCAGCGAACTGCGTAACTGTCACGAGCCAAAGTTGGCCGACGGTACGCCACTTTCGACTGCGGCACGCGCATTGTGCGAAGACGTGTGTCGAAGCTTGCGCGACACCATGGTCGAGCCGTCCCAGCTGGCGGAACCCGAGGCGTACACGGTGTTCTGCCTCACGGATCTGGGTGGTGCCACAGATGCCGGAGCATGGACCAGTGCGCACCGCCGTGAGATCGCGGAACTCATCGCCGCGGCACCCTCGGGCACCCTTTCCGACATGCAGGTTGGCGAAGTGCATCGCGTGACGCGCAGCTACAACGTCTCGGACGCAGTAATCATCGACTGGGACGCCGCGGTGGTTGTCGAACTCGACGGTTACCTGGACGACGAGCTCTACGTGCTGGAGGTCGCCAATTTGCAACTTGAAGAGTACAAGGTGATCGACGAACGGCTGGACAGCTTTCTCGACCGGGCGTATGACGACCTGGGAAAGCAGCGATACGGCATTCTTGGTCGTTACTCCAGCACGCTGGCTGCCCTGCGACTGATCCGCGTCGACCTCACCAAACTGAATGACGAGGTGACGCACATCAGCAAGTTCATCGGCGACTGGTACCTGGCGCGGGTCTATCTGGCGGCGGCAGAACGCTTCTATCTGAGCCAGTGGCGACAAAGTGTCGAGAATCGGCTGGGACAGCTCGACGAGCTTTATTCGGTCGTTGACGGGGAGATCAACAATCGTCGGATGGTCTGGCTTGAGACTCTGATCGTCATCTTTTTCGCAATTGATCTCTTGATGCTGTGGTTCAAAGAATGATCGCGCCGGTGCGCACTTGCGTCGCTGGCAAAGTTGCCTTGCCCCGCCTGGTTCTGTAGGTTACTGGCTAACCCGGCCAGATGTCCCTCGTTACCACAGGAGCTACCCACCATGCACGACGATCTCAAAAGCTGGCTGCCCAAATCGGATTTCTCGCGCCGCGAGTTCGTGGTCACCACGCTGGCGACAGGATTCGCGCTCGCCGTGCAGCCCGTCTCTGCCGAGACGATCACGACCGACGTGAAGGGCATTGTGGCGGGCGAAGTGAAGGTGCCGACCGCGGATGGCGCGATGCCGGCTTACCGCGCGCTTCCTGAAGGGAAGGGGCCGTTTCCCACGGTGCTGGTCGTGCAGGAAATCTTCGGAGTTCATGAGCACATCAAGGACATCTGCCGCCGCTTCGCCAAGGCAGGCTATTTCGCCGTCGCGCCAGAACTCTATGCGCGTCAGGGCGACGTCTCGGGCATGACCGACATCCCCAAGATCATCAGTAGCGTCGTCTCCAAGGTACCTGATGCACAGGTGATGAGCGATCTCGATGCGACCGTCGCCTGGGCCAAGTCAACCGGCAGCGCTGACACGGCGAAGCTGGCAATCACCGGTTTCTGCTGGGGCGGGCGGATCGTGTGGCTGTACTCAGCGCACAATCCGAACCTGAAGGCAGGCGTCGCCTGGTATGGCAGGCTGGTTGGCGTGGCCGATCCCTTGCATCCCAAGCATCCGGTCGATATCGCCGGTGATCTCAAGGCTCCCGTGCTCGGCCTGTACGGCGGCGCCGACACGGGCATCCCGCTCGAGAGCGTGGAGAAAATGCGCGGCGCGATCAAGGCCGCCAGTAAGCCGGCCGAGATCGTCGTCTATCCCGACACACCGCACGGCTTCTATGCCGACTACCGGCCGACGTACCGCGAGGCGAATGCCGAGGACGGTTGGAAGCGATTGCTCACGTTTTTCAAGGCCCACGGCGTGTCCTAAGTCACGAGGGCTTACGCCACGATTTCGGACTCCGTTTCGACAGGTAGCGCCGTCCCATTGGGGGTGACGAACTCGAGCGTGCCAGTCACCACGTCGTAGACCGCGCCGACCACCATTGCGCGTTCCTCGCGCACCAGCTTGCGAATCGTCTCACTCGTCTCGATGATCTGCTGACAGGTTCGTAGCACGTTGGCCTTAGCGACTTCATTGACAAACTGTTCGAGTGCCTCGGGCGACGAGCGATCCGTGCGCCGCAAGCGATTGGGATCGATGGCCGACTGAATTTCTTGCAGCACCGATTCGACGTGGGCGCAGCCGGTCATCTTCTCTGTCGACTCCGGGCTGCCGGCCAGTTTCACGGCTGTCGCAACGGCCCCACAGCGGGTGTGCCCCATCACCAGAATCAGCTTGGCACTGGCCATGGCAGTCCCATACTCGAGGCTTCCGAGCACCTTGCGGCTGATGATGTTGCCGGCAATGCGAACAACGAAGATATCCCCCACGCCGAGATCGAAAATGAATTCGGCTGGCGTGCGTGAATCGACGCAACTGAGTACCACGGCCAGCGGGTGCTGACCTTCGGCCGTAGCGCTTACGATTCTTCCCAAGTCGCGCGTGAGCCGCTGGCCCGTGCGGAAGCGGTGATGTCCTTCCTTAAGGATCGTCAAAACTTTTTCAGGCGTAAGCGATTCCTGCAAGTCGCGCGTCGAGTAGTCGACGTACTGAATCTGGTCCTTGATATGGTACTTGTTGCGGAATCCGCGGAAACTGACTTCCACGCCGCGGGCAGGCGCCGTCTTGTCGCGATACTCGCGAAGTTGATCGAGCACGTCCGGATCGATGTAGTCGGTGCCCTGGGCGTCAATCAGCACGTGTCCCCCGCGCGGCACTTCGTTGAGTACTTTCGAAAGCATGGCCCGATTCAGGAAGCTGACCTGATTCGCCAGCTCGATGTGCAGCACGTCGCCGCCGAGATGGCGCTCGACGTGGCGCCGCAACGGCCGCCGCAGATTGCTGTTGAGAATAAAGCTGATTGCAACGCCGAGGCCGATGAGAATCCCGATCAGAAGGTCGGTGAACACGATCGCCAAGACCGTTGCGATGAACGGCAGGAATTGGTAGCGACCATCGTTCCACATTTCGCGAAAGACCCGCGGGCTGGCCAGCTTGAAACCGGCAACGAGCAGAATCGCGGCCAGGCAGGACAGCGGCACCATGTTGATCCAGGTGGGAAACACGGCCACGGCGGCCAAGAGCCAGATCCCATGAAAGATCGTGGAGAGTTTCGACTGTGCGCCGGTGTTGATATTGATCGAAGTACGAACCACAACGGACGTGATGGGTATGCCACCCATGAAACCAGTGGCAATGTTACCTAAGCCCTGCGCGACGAGTTCACGGCTGGGGGGGGAACTCCGCCGCTTGGGATCCAGCCGGTCGCCCGCCTCCAGATTGAGCAGTGTTTCCAGCGAAGCGATCAGTGTAATCGCAATGGCTGTCGTGTAGATGGCCGTCTGGTTCCAGAGCGAAAAATCCGGCTTGCTCAGGAAATCCATGAAGTCATAGAAGTCTTTCGCTATGGGCACCTGCACCAGGTGCGTCGGGCCGATGACCCAACTGCTGCCAAATTGCGAAATCACCTGCCCGAGTACCACGCCCATCAGGACAACCAGCAGTTGCGAGGGAATTATCGACTTGCGCAGCGGCTTGTACTGATCCCACAGGAGTAAAAATACCACGGACACGACGCCCACGACCGCCGCGCCCGGGTGGACGTCGAACAGCAGCTCCACGAGTTCGGAAAAAGTGTTCTCGTTGTCCGGCTGGAAGAAGGACATGTCTCCCTCCGGGTCTTTGTCGTGGCCGAACAGATGCGGAATCTGCTTCATAATCAGGATGATGCCGATTGCGGTAAGCAGTCCCTTGATCACGCTGTTGGGAAAGAAGGCGGCGATCGCGCCTGCTCGCATCAGGCCCAGCAGCAATTGCATCCCGCCGGCGACGATTACCGCGAGCAGGAAGGCCTCGAATGATCCCAGACTGGCGATCTGCACTGCGGCAATCGCCATCATGCTGTTGCCGGGACCGCTGACGCTGGTATGCGAGCCGCTCAACAGGCCCACGATAATCCCGCCGATAATTCCCGAGATGACGCCCGACATGAGCGGGGCGCCAGAGGCCATGGCGATTCCGAGGCAAAGCGGCAGTGCGACGACGAAAACGACTGCCGAGGCAGTCAAGTCGCGCAGTACATTCAGCGGCGAGTAGCCGTTCGTGGAGGTGGAGGGTACAGACGGCTGCGACATGGTTCAACTCTCTCAAGTGGCGATTCCATTGCGAATCCTTGATCGCGGAACTCGATCGCGGTCGCCGTCACTGGCTAAAATTCGAACAGAATGTTCGAACCACTTTCAGCGCAGCTGCGGGCTGTAGTCAGGCCCGAAGCACGGTAAGAGCAGACGGCGGAATTCGGATACACAGTTCCATGCGCACCGGCTGACTAGTCGGCGCGCGGCGACCTCGGTAAACGGGAGACGAAGAGAGTAGCGCCTAACACAGACGCGGCGCGTTTAATCCGTTTGACCAGCGATGTCCCTGAGGGCAGCTTCCCGGCGTAGGCCGTTCGCTACTGCTGGCCGCCACACCCATGTCTCGGTGCAGCGCTCGGACCGCCAACTTGTGGGTGACCGTGCTGCGGGCCGTTGTGACGCGACCCTCGTCTGCGCAGGCGGTTTCAACGCTCGATTGCTCGACGATTTCGTAGTTAATCTCGGCGAGCGGCGCCGAGGAGCGAAACATCGCCAGGAGCAAGGCGACCTTGCATAGCGTCACCAGCGCCATCCACCCGCCGCGTCTGAACTGGCGGCAGGTGAGGCTGCGGACTCGCTTGAGTTTTGGCTGCAAATTTGTCATGCCGGCCTCGCCTAGTCGGATAGCTCTACAGAGCTATAAGCAAAGCTAATGGCCAGTGCCCATTTGGTCAAGTCCAGCACGGGGGCGTCACGTCGAACCCGCCGCAAAACTTGTTTTTGCGCTGATTCACTTTGTTATTTGCGAACCGTTGTTGTCTCCCGTTTCGCGTCGCTGCTCGAACAACCATTTCCAAACATCAGGATTCGCGTAGGTTTCGGTCCATGAGTCGTGCTGCGCCTCGGGATACACGGTGAACTCCACGTTTCCCTTGGAACGCTTGACTGCTGCGACCATGTCTTCGCTTCGCTTGAGCGGTACGATGGCGTCCTTCGCGCCATGAAAAACCCAAATGGGGGTCTTCGTGAGTGAGCGCGCCACAAGGGCCTCGCCACCACCACAGATGGGGACGAGTGCCGCGAACCGGTCTGGCGTGTATGCGGCGAGAGCCCAGGTGCCGAATCCTCCCATGCTCAGTCCCGTCAGGTAGACCCGGCTCTTGTCGACTTTGTAGTTCGTCTCAATGTCGTCGATGAGCGCCGTCAACTCCAGCAGTTGTGCATGCCACCAGCGGCCGTTGCTGCACTGTGGGCTTACGACGATGGCCGGAAAGTCTTTTCCCTCAGCGATCAGCTTCGGCGGGCCATGCTTCTTGACGAGTTCCAGATCGTTGCCACGTTCGCCTGCGCCGTGCAGAAAGATCACCAATGGCCAGGCGTCTTGCTTTTCGTAGTCGGGCGGCAGGTACAGCAGGTAGTCGAGTTTGACCGGCACCTTGAATTCAAGTGTTTTCGCCACTTGTCGCGGAGCGTCTTCGCCCAGGGCGGGGGACAACAACGCAATGCAGACAAGTCCGCTGAAGAAACTGAATATTTTACCCATGAATGCGCCTCGCTTAGAATGGCCGGCAGATCGTGCACTATTGGCGATCGTAACGGCTAGATCATAACACTCGTCGGCGTGCGATTCGACCATCTGCCGCCGACCGCAATATTCTTTGTTCAGGAACTCTTGGCCATGCCCGCTGTCCCGTCTCGCCCGCGTCCCGAGTCTCCGCGCATCCCGCCCTTGACCGAGAGCTCGGCGAGTCCCGAACAACAGCAATTGATGGAAGGCCTGAAACGCAAAGGGAAGGTCTGGAACGTGTTCGCCACGTTCTGCCAGCACACGTTACTCGCGAAGTACTGGTTGCCGTTCGCGACCTACGTGCTGCGCGACAACACCGTGCCGCCCCGCGAGCGAGAGATTCTAATCCTGCGGATCGGCTGGCTTTGTCAGTCGGAATATGAATGGGCCCAGCATGTGCGCATTGGCAAACGCGCGGGACTGACCGACGACGAGATTCGCGGCATCAGCGAGGGGGCTGATTCAGCACGACTTAACGCTGCCGATCGGCTGCTCGTGCGGGCGACCGATGAGCTGCATCAGGACGCCTGCGTGTCGGATGCCACCTGGCAGGCCTTGAGTCAAGTCTACACTCAGAGCCAGTTGGTCGATCTCGTGTTCACCGTGGGGCAGTACAACCTGGTCTCGATGGCGCTGAACAGCTTTGGCGTACAACTGGACGACGACCTCGAAGGATTTGAGAAGACGCTCTCCAGCTGAGCATCGCAACTTGGGTCGCGTATAAAGGCGGATAACTGATGAGTCAACTGCAGCGAGTGCCCTTGTTTGTTTCGCTGGTCGCCGCGGTGGTTTTTGTACTGGCCGGTTCAATCGCGATCGGCAACGAGCGAAAACCCAATATCGTGCTACTGCTCGCCGATGATCTGGGCTACGGTGACCTCGGTTGTTTTGGCCAGGCCAAGATCCGCACTCCGAACCTTGACGGGATGGCTGCCGAAGGCGTGCGGCTCACGCAGCATTACAGCGGCAACGCCGTGTGCGCTCCTTCACGCTGTGTGCTGATGACCGGATTGCACCCGGGGCACGCATTCATTCGCAACAACAAGAGCGTCCCGCCGGAAGGGCAATATCCGATGCCGGCGGAAACGGTGACACTCGCGAAGCTCCTCAAGCAGGCAGGGTACGCGACTGGTGGCTTCGGCAAGTGGGGCCTCGGTCCGCCGGCCAGTCATTCCACGCCAGCGCGACAAGGCTTCGATCGCTTCTATGGCTATTTGTGCCAGGCAAAGGCTCACAACTACTACCCGGCATATTTGTGGAGCGACGATGCGAAAGTCGTTCTAAACAACCCGGATTTCTCGGCCCATCAGAAGCTGCCGATCGATGCGGATCCCAGCGACCCAGCAGCGTACGCACGTTACTCCGGCCAGGACTATGCGCCTGACCTGATTACCGAGCAGGCGATCGAGTTCATTCGTGCCAATCGCGAGCGGCCGTTCTTTCTTTACTATCCGACGACGGTGCCGCACCTGGCGCTGCAGGTTCCCGCAGACTCGCTGGCCGAATATCGCGGGAAGTTTGCGGATCGACCCTACGTGGGCGATCGTCGCTACCTGCCGCATCGCGAGCCGCGGGCTGCCTATGCCGCGATGGTCACCCGCATGGATCGCGAGGTTGGCAGGATCATGTGCTTGATCGAAGAACTCGGGCTCGATCAGGACACGATCTTTGTCTTCAGTTCTGACAACGGTCCGCTGTATGACGAACTGGGAGGCACGGATTCGGACTTCTTTAACTCCGCAGGCTCACTGCGCGGCAGAAAGGGTTCGCTCTATGAGGGCGGCATCCGAGTCCCCACGATTGTCCGCTGGAAGGGGCGGATCAAACCGGCTCGAACGGAAGATTTCGTAAGTGGATTTGAGGATTGGCTGCCGACCCTGCTGGAACTTGCGGCCTCCAAGGAACTGACACCAGCCGGGCTCGACGGCCGAAGCATGGCGCCTTTGCTATTAGGAGAGTCGCAACCCCCGCGCGAATTCCTGTATCGCGAGTTCCCGGCGTACGACGGCCAGCAATCGCTTAGGATGGGGGACTGGAAAGCCATTCGTCAGAATGTCATGCCGGATGGCGGACGTAGCGAACCGAACTTGCGCCTCGAGCTTTACAATCTCGCGGAAGATCCAGGAGAGTTGCGCGACGTAGCCGCGCAGAATCCACAGGTCGTGCAGCAGATGGCCGAAATCATGCGACGCGAGCACCGGCCTTCGGCCGAATTTCCATTCCCGGCGCTGGATCGGAACTAATGGAACAGCACCGCGTGGCCAGCGATGACATCGTGCGGGAGTTCGACGGCTCGCTCACACAGTCGGAAACCGCACTCGTCAATCGTGCGCGGCAGTTCGCCAGCGAAGTCGTCGCGCCGAGGGCGGCAGGGTGGCAGCGCGGGCAACTCGATCCCCAGGCGACGCTTCGGGAAGCCTGTAACGCCGGTTTGGCGACCATCGAGCTACCGTCAAATCTTGGCGGACACGGCATGCGGTTTGCCGCCAAGCTGCGGATCGTCGAGGAGTTGGCCAAAGCGGACTTCGGCTTCGCGTTCGCGCTGGTGAACCACCACAACGCACTGGTACGCGTGGCGCAGGCGGAAGAGAACACCCGCGCAAGGTTGCTGCCGGAGCTTATTGCCGGCAAGCATTTCGGTGCGTCGGCCTACACCGAGCCGGCCCACGGCAGTGACCTCGTGCAACTGGAGACCTATGCCGATCGAACCGATGGCGGGTGGCGAGTGACAGGCTCCAAGAGCTGGATCACCGGCGCCGCCTGGGCGGAGGTGTTCCTGACGCTCGTACAAGTCCAGCCCCGCAGCGGTGCTGCAGGCATCGCGCTCGTGCTGGTCGAGGCGGATCAGGAAGGCTTTCACCGCGACACGCCTTACGAGACTTCCGGCGGACGAGCCATCGGCCTGGGCGGTTTCCAACTGCGAGATTACTTCGTACCCGACGCTGCAGTGCTTCAACCTCCCGGCACGGCTCTGCGCGCGGCGCTCGATGGCATTAACGGGGCTCGCTGTTATGTTGCGGCTATGTGCGCGGGAATGCTCGAGTCGGCGCTCGATGTGGCGATCGAGTACACGACGAAGCGCCGGGCATTCGGGCAGCCGACCATCGAGTTTCAAGGGCTCCGCTGGTCATTGGTCGAGGTGGCGACCGATCTGGCGGCGCTACGGCTGCTCACTTATCGAGCAGCGCGGCTGATCTCGTCCGATGATCCTGATCTTCGCAAGTTCGCGCATGCCGCGGCGGCGACCGCGAAGAAATTCGCAGGCGATCGCACGCTGCACCACCTGTCCAATTGCATCCAATCGCTGGGCGCCAACGGGCTTCGTGAAGAGTATCCGCTCGTTCGCCACATGCTGGCAGCCAAGATGGCAGCCTTTGCCGATGGGACTACTGAGATGATGAACGAACGCCTGGGCAAGCTCCTGGCCGAGAGGGTGGCAGGCGCCTAGAATCCCACTGGCGACCACCGACCTCCCTTCAACGAGAAGCTGGCGAATCTGTGGCGATTGTAAGGCCGCGATAGCTGAAATCTACCCGAGATTTCACTGTCACGGCAGTTTGCCCGGTCCCGGTTCGTACGCAATACTTCAACGCTTTTCTTGCGAACCTGTCTCAATGCTCCGATTCGCCTGGGGCCAGCGGCCAAGCACGGTCGCCGCACACTTCTCAAAGGATGACTTCGATGCTGTCTGGTCGCCCCGTCGCGATAGTGCTTGGAGCAGGGCTCATTGTCGGTACGCTTGAAAGCGGGACGCGCGCGATCGCGGAAGCGCCGCAAAGCACGACGTCTCGGGTATCCACCTACCGCCCTGAAGTGGCCAACGCGAAGCAGCCATTAACGGCGGTTATCGAGTACGCCCGACGCGAACAGCAATACATGAACCGCATGGTGCGTGACTTTACCTGTCGCCTGGTGAAACGCGAACGGATCAACGGCGTCCTGCAAGAGATGCACTTCATTGATATGGAAGTGCGCGAGGCGCAGTCCCAGGGTGGGCAGCTTATTCGACCGCTCTCGATTTACTTGCATTTTCTGGGGCCCAAGAATGTGCTTGATCGCCGGGTCATCTTCGTCGAAGGTGCGAATCAGGGCAAAATCCTGGTGCGCAACGGCGGCAAGCATTTCGACTATGTCATCGCCGACGTCGATCCCAACAGCGAGGCCGCGCGTGAAGAAACCCTGGTGCCTGTGACCGGCATTGGTTTCAATCGCCTGCTGGCCCACATGATCGACGTCCTCGAGAAGCATCGCCAGATCGATGTCACAGGACAGAACACAACCGCCGAACGGATTCGCGGTGCGAAAATCAATGGCCGTGAGTGCACGGTAATCCGCATCACGCACCCCCAGCCCATGCAAGGGCTTGAATTCCATCAGGCGAACGTGTTCGTCGATGACGAGCTTCATGCGCCGGTCCGCGTCGACTACTCCGATTGGCCCAAGATCGAAGGCCGACCGGCGCCGCTGATCGCGGAATACACGTACACGAATCTCAAACTGAACGTCGACCTGCCGGATTCGACGTTCTCGACCGCCCGCCTCCGCGGTGGCGAGTGACCCACATTCGGGTGATTTGCTAGTTCGACTCGTCGGCTTGCGACACCGACTCGCTCGTAGCGTCGCTCGGGACGTCTTCGGATGTTGTCGCACTACGTTGTTGCTTTGCAACCTGTCCAAATCGCGGATCGAAGCTGTCATCGATCTGCCGCACAAACGCGAAGTCTCGTCGATAGTCGATCGGCTGAAAACGCATGGGGGTACCCGTGCCCGCAAGCTCGCCACCTGGGTTTTCAAACCGCAGCGCACTGTCTCGAATCTGTTGGGCAAGCTCAGGTCGCAGATTGTGCACGAACCCCAGTGCGAGTCTGGGGATGATTTGCGACTCGTAGATGATGTGCAGATCTTCGGCTGCAACTTCGCCATCCTCAATCATCTTCTGCAGTCGGTCAGCCGACAGGCTGCCGACCTCGTACTCACCTTCGATCAGGCCCAGGATCGAACGCTTCTGCCCGAACGAGAAGGCGACTTTGTAGTCCAACGAGGGGCGCAGGCCCGCCTCACTTGCCAGGATCGCGACAGCCGCCCGGTAGCCCGTGATCGAATCGGGGCGCGTGCAAACCAGTGTCTTACCGGCTAAGTCTCGTAGCGACTTCACGCCCGACTTCGGCCGCGTGGCCAGCAGCAAATGGTTGCCGCTGGCAGATTCTCCGGAGCCAAGTACGGCGAACGGCAAATACCCAGCGTTGTTGACCAGGTAAGGCACGTCGGCCGCGTGCAGGGCGATGACTTGTATTCGCCCGGCTCGCACGTCCGCAATCTCTTCGGCGCTGTTTAGAAACGGCTGAATCGTCACCTCTTTGCCAGTCACTTCCGAGAGCTGTTGTTGGAAGGCGGGCCAGTTCACACGCTCGCCTTCGTCGTCTCCCTCGTAGTACGCCAAGACCAGACTATCCGGGTTCAACTGGTCAGCGGCCTGACCCGGATGATCCGCGAGCAAATCTCCGTTGTCATCGCGATACTCGCTGGCGAGCGGTTTCGAGACGGGCTCGATCAGGCCGTGCCGCGCCACAAGCTGCGCATCGCTGGCTCTCAAGGACGCGCGTTCGTGCATCACCGAGTAGCCGCTATAGACGACCAGGACAGCCACCAGGGCCAAGACGCAATAGATCATTCCCCGGGCAGCACGCGGCGTGTTCCCGTTCCCGGGCTGCTCTGGCGCCGCCGGACCGTTCGCTCCCTGCTTGTGCATAACAACCAACCTTTCGCCGCGAAATCCCTTCACGGAAAGCCGCATGTGAGATGATTCAGGAATGGTTTTCTACAAATTGCCGACTATAGAACACGATTGTTCGGACTTGATGAGCAAATGATGAATCCGCGGATCGACTGCAAACGGCCAGTCCATCTCTCATTCGAAACTGCGATCGCGGCCGACAACGGGCGACTGTCCGCCGCGCATCGAAATCGCCCGGCGGTGGGGTGGTATCGATTTTCTCGGTTGCGCCGCTTCCGCAAAGATTACACCCGGCCCTCCTTAACGTTGTGCTAGTGTTTGGTGGGGCAGCCTGGAGTTCTCTTTTCCTCCCCGCTGGCGCTCGACTATTGTGACCCCGTATTTGTCGCCTATCTACCGCGCACTCGAACGCGGCCTGACGCTTCACCAGCCGCAAGATCCTGATTCGGTTGCCCAGGCCTCGCGTGTGGTGGCGTTCGGACTGGCGATGCTCTTCTGGGTCCCGGTTTTCGCGGTCATCTACACGCTGCTCGGCGCGCCGATCTGTACGAATATCCTCCTGTCAGGCGCGGCGCTGTTGATGGGCATTTTCATGTTCCTGCGACGCGGTGCTTCAGCGGAACTGTGCGGCAACCTGCTGACCGGCGCCGCCTGGTACGTGTACACCGCACTTGCCGTCCTGACTGGAGGGCTCTGGGCGCCGGCCGTCATCTGGTTTTCGACCCTGCCGGTGCTGTCGGTATTACTTTCCGGTCCAAGGTCGGGCGTCTTCTGGACGATCTGGAGCGCGATCACCGTGGCGTCGTTCGCGACGATTGAATGGCTGGGCTGGTCGCTGCCGATCGAGCTCGGACCGCAAGGCATCTTCGTGATCCAGACGAGCGGCTTGGCTGGCCTTTTGATGTGCATTTATCTGCTCGTCAGCGTCCTGAAGAAAATGGAGTTCAACGCCCGCCGTGAGTTGCGCGACGCCAACACCAAGCTCGAACGCCAGGCGGCCACTGATGGGCTGACCGGCATTCCCAATCGCCACTGCTTCGACGGCGTGCTCGCCCGCGAATGGTCGCGTCATGAACGTTCCGAACTGCCGCTGTCGGTGGCCATGATTGACGCTGACTTCTTCAAAGCGTTCAACGATGAATACGGCCACCTGGCCGGCGACGAGTGCCTGCGCGCCGTCGCTCGGGCTATTCGCGCCAGCGTTCGACGGCCATCTGATTTCTGTGCCCGCTTTGGTGGTGAGGAATTTGCCGTCGTGCTGCCCAATACAGATGCCGAGGGCGCGATTCGGGTCGCAGAAATGATCTGTATGCACGTCCGCAATGCGGCGATTCCGCATCCGCGTTCGGGCGTCAGCCGCTTCGTGACCGTCAGCATTGGACTGGCCACAATCGTGCCTTCTTCCGACCGGACGCGCCAGGAGTTCCTGCACGACGTGGACATGGCTCTCTATCGGGCCAAGGAATCAGGACGCAATCAGATCGTTCAGCTCGAGGGCAATTCGATTCAAGCGATCAACGAAATTTAGTCGAGAAGTAGCGAGTCAAGTGGGCGACGATCACTGCTAGTGCATCTCGGCATCGCAGGTGCCGATGCCGGGGCGGTAGAAATTAAATTGCACGTTCGGGTGATCGGCCAGCAGCGACATCGGAACCGCCGAGTCGGGCAGCCGCTTGGAAATCATCAGGCTCGTCAGCCGCAATCCGAACGGATTGTCGTGATGGCCGGCATGCCAGATTGAAACTTTCTCGGCCTTCCAGGTTTCACGCGGCCCGACCGTGATCGCTTGCGTGGGAACGCCCGTCACCACCCCGCCACCGCTGGTGCGAGCGTTCTGAATGATGGTCATCGGATGCAGGTCAACCAATCGCGTACCGAGCTTGCGATACTCCTCCGGCGAGGGCGGTGCATCCTGATACTTGCCGGCGCGGCGCACTGGATCGTTGAACGCCCAGTGCTTTACTTCGCCCTGGCCGCCTTGCATCACGACGCAGCGAATCTGGTCGTAGCTTTCCGAGTAGGTCGCTGACGCGATGCTGGGAAAGTGCAGGTTCGCATCCGGCATGCGCAATTCCGGTCGCATGCGATTGAAGCACAAATCCTTGTCGGCCTTCGCGAAGCTGAGCGGAAAGTCTTCGCTGGCTTCACGCCCGTCAATCGCCCATTCGTCCATGCCCCAAAAGTGCGCGTGCCGCAGGTCGAGTTCCAATTCATTGACCAATCTGGCCACGAGCGGCAACTGCTCGGTCGGGCCGATCGGACCGCAAATGCCGGCCGGGCGGTCGGGCGTCGCTTGCCGCCAGGCCGTGATGTACTCCAGGGCTTCAGCCAGATAAAAGTCTTCGAGCGTATCGTAGAACTTCACCCGGAAGCCTTCGCGCGACAGAACCAGCAGGTCATCCGCCGAGAGCCGGGCGGCGTCGTCCAAAAGTTCGGTATCGAGAGTTGTATAGTCCCACCAGTCGGGCGCAACTTTACTGAGCGGTCGCAAGGCAAGGTCCTCGATCAAGCTGACTTTCGTAACGCAAGTGACTTGATCGACAAACTACACAATTAAGGATTCGAACGCCACCTTCGCTCGAAAGGATGGCAGAACCCCTCTTGATTGGCTATGACTATGGAGGCGCTCTTTCGCCAGATAGAGAAGGCCAGCGCACGAAACCAGCCTCTACAGGAGAAATTCAATATGAACGCGCGGCGGATTTCACTCGGGCTACTGATTGCTGTCGGGATCGTGCTCGTGACCGGCAATCTCTGGGCGGAAGAGCCTGCCGCGCCAGCGGCCAAGCTCAAAGGCAAACTTAATCCCGCACTTCAGCAACTGATTGCCGAAAAGCTCGCGGAGAAGAATGGCGAACCAGCACCGGACGCGAAAGCGGACGAAGCTGCCGACGAGGAAGCCAAAGTCGACCCCTTCAAAGTGCCGGAAACCGACAGCGTTCCCGAATTGCTGACTTTCCTGGACTCGATGATTAACTATCGGCCAAAGAACCGCGAGGAGCTACTGCGCTCGCGTGTTCGCTTGACGGGTGCGCTTAAGGAGTCTGCCGAGAAGATTGTCGCCAAGGCCACGGACGAGGAAAAGAAACTGCCCGGCTATAAGGACGCCGAGGCGGTGGTGCTGAATTTTCGCGCGCAGGATCGCGAGTTGAACGATGAGCAAGAGGCCAAGTTGCTCGATGAACTCAAGGCTTATCTGACCACCTACCCTGAGCCGTCGACCTATGCGATTCGCGCCGTGCAAATGCTGGCTTCGAAGCACGAGTATGGCGGCGATCCGGAGCGGGCCGCGGTGATCTATCGCGAGATCGGACCCATCCTGGCCAAGAGTGCCGACGAGAAACTCGCCCGCAATGGCATCATGATGGAAGGCGCTGCGCGGCGGATGACGCTGATTGGTCAGCCGATCGATGTGACCGGCACGGAGATGGACGGCAAGAAGTTCGACATCAAGGACCTTCGCGGCAAGGTGGTGCTTGTCGACTTTTGGGCCACCTGGTGCGGTCCCTGCTTGGCCGAGTTGCCCAACGTCAAAAAGAACTACGAGCTGTATCACGATAAGGGTTTTGAGGTCGTGGGAGTCAGCCTCGATCGCGACCGCGAAGCGCTCGAGAAATTCCTGGTCGACGAGCAGACCCCTTGGATCACGCTCCACGACGGCGACTGGAAGGACAATAGCGTCGCCACGTATTACGGCGTGATGGGCATTCCGACGGTCATCCTGGTCGACAAAGAGGGTAAGGTCGTGAGCACCAGGGCTCGCGGCGAGGAACTCGTGCGGCTGCTGGCTGAACAGCTTGGCCCGCCGCCAGAGCAACCCGCTGAACCGGCCGAAGGTGAGAAGCCGGCCGAAGGCGACGACAAACCCGCCGAGGCGGCTGCGACCGAGTAGCGGCCTGTGGGAGGTGCGTCGTACGTAATGAAAAACGGCTGGGCGAAGTATCGCCCAGCCGTTTTTGCTTGCTTGTCGGGATGGATTGGCAAGCTCTACAATGCCAATGCCCGGCCAGCGCTTGCGGTAGTTTGCCTGAAACGCCGGCCAGCTGCTTCCACCTCACAAGGCACACAAAAGTCCCAGGAGGATTTTCCTATGGCGACCCTGACCAAAACGGCCCGCGGGCCCGAGATCAAGCAGACGCAATGCTTCATTGGCGGCCAGTGGATTCCCTCGGCCAGCGGCAAGACGTTCGAGACGATCAACCCCGCGACCGAAGAAGTCATCACCACCGTCGCCGAAGGTGACGCGGCCGACATCGATCTGGCCGTGAAAGCCGCTCGCGAAGCTTTCGAAAACGGCCCCTGGCGATCGATGGACGCCCGCGATCGTGGCCGACTGATGCACCGCCTGGCCGATCTGATCGAAGAGGATATCGACCAGCTCGCGATGCTTGAGTCGCTCGACAATGGGAAGCCGATTCGCGAAGCTCGCCATGGCGACCTGCCGCTGGTAATCGACTGCTTGCGATACTACGCCGGCTACGCCGACAAGATTCACGGGCAGACGATTCCGATTCGCGGCAACTACTTCTGCTACACCAAACGCGAACCGGTTGGCGTTGTGGGGCAGATTATTCCCTGGAACTTTCCCATGCTGATGACGGCCTGGAAGTGGGGACCCGCTCTGGCCGCGGGCTGCACGATCGTGATGAAGCCTGCTGAGCAGACACCGCTGACCTGCTTGCGGATGGCGCGGCTTGCACAGAAAGCCGGCATTCCGGATGGCGTCATCAACGTCGTGCCGGGCTACGGTCCCACGGCCGGCGCCGCGATCGTCAAGCACCCGGGCGTGGACAAGGTTGCCTTCACCGGCGAGCATCGCACGGCCCAGATCATCATGAAAGACGCCAGCCAGACGCTGAAGCGATTGACCTTCGAACTGGGCGGCAAGAGCCCCAACATTATCTTTGCTGACTCTGACCTCGATGCGGCCGCGGCAGGCACGCATACCGGTCTTTATCTGAATCAGGGACAGTGTTGCTGCGCGGGCAGCCGCGTGTTTGTCGAAGAGAAAGTTCACGACAAACTTGTCGACAAGTTGGCTTCGATGAACAAGAGCCGCAAGGTCGGCAACCCGCTCGATCCCGCAACCGAGCAGGGTGCGCAGGTCGACCAGGCGCAGTTCGACAAGATCATGCACTACGTTGACCTGGGCAAGAAGGAAGGCGCCAAGTGCGTCACCGGCGGCAAACGCGTCGGCGACAAGGGCTACTTCATCGAGCCGACGCTGTTCGAAGGCGTAACCGACGACATGTCGATCGCCAAGGACGAGATCTTCGGCCCGGTTCTTTCCGTCCTGAAGTTCAAGGACATCGACGAAGTGATCGAGCGCGGCAACAACACGTTCTATGGCCTGGCCGCCGCCGTCTGGACGCGCGACATTGGCAAGGCTCATCGCGTGGCCAACTCGCTCCGCGCCGGCACCGTGTGGGTCAACTGCTATGACGTATTTGACACTGCCGCTCCGTTCGGCGGCTTCAAGATGTCGGGCCTTGGCCGCGAACTGGGAGAGAAGGGGCTGGAAGCCTACACCGAGAACAAGACCGTCACCGTCAGCCTGGCCTAGCCCGGCCGAACGGATCACGTCCGGCAAACGTCAGCCGCGCTGTCGAGTCCTGAGCGACTTGGCAGCGCGGCTGCTCTGTTGAGCTGCTGGAATCGAGGTTTGACAACTCGCGCATCCGAGCCGTAAAATGCCCCCCTCTGAAAGGCACTGACGGCGCGGGTAACTTGAATGGCCAAAGCGACTTACAAGGATGCTGGTGTAGACCTCGAGGTCTATCGCCAGTCCATGGCCCGGCTTCCTCGCCTGCTGCATCGGACCTACAGCCCTCGGGTGATGCCCAACGATGGTGGCTTTGCAGGTCTCTATCAGCTCGACTTTGCCAGCGCGCTGTTCGCTCGAAGGTATGAAGACCCCGTGTTGGTCTCCTGCACGGACGGGGTCGGGACCAAGCTGAAGGTGGCCCAAATTGTCGGCTCGCACCGCACTGTGGGCATCGATCTGGTGGCGATGAGCGTCAATGACGCCCTTTGCACCGGAGCCGAGCCGCTGTTCTTCCTCGACTACGTGGCCATGTCGCATGACGACTCCGAACTGCTTGAGCAGATTGTCGAGGGAATCTCGGATGGCTGCGTCGAGGCCGATTGCGCTCTGCTCGGCGGCGAGACGGCCATCATGCCCGATCTCTATGCTCGTGGCGACTACGATTTGGCGGGCTTTTGCGTCGCGGTTGCCGAGCGGAAGAAGCTGGTCGATGGCAAGTCGATCTCGCCGGGCGACGTCGCGATTGGCGTAGCCTCCAGCGGCCTGCACTCGAATGGATACAGCCTGGCGCGGAAGATTGCCTTCGACATCGCGGGGCACAAGCCGGGAGACTTTGTTGAAGAGCTGGGCGCCACCGTGGGAAAGGCGCTGCTCGAACCCACGCGAATTTATGTCCGCTGCGTCCGCCGCGTGCTCAGCTATTACAAGGTCAAGAAGGTCGTCCACGGCATTGCCCACATTACGGGCGGCGGATTGTGCGAGAATCTGGAACGGATTGTGCCCGAGGGAGTGCGGATCGAACTCGATCGCGGCAGTTGGACGGTTCCCCCGGTGTTTGGCTGGCTCCAACGTCACGGTGAAGTCGAGGCCGAAGAGATGGACCGCGTGTTCAACATGGGCATCGGGCTCGTCCTCGTCGTCAGTCCGCATTACGCCGACAGCATTCGCAATCAACTCACCGATTGCGGCCTCGATAGCTGGATTCTGGGACGGGCTACGGCGGGCGAGCGCGGCGTCGTCTGGGCCTGACTTGCACGCTGGGAAGAGCACGGGACGGGGCCACTCGCGCGAGCAACAACAAATGATTCGAATTCTGCGGACGTCGCGCCGCTTTTCTCAGTAGTGACCGGCAATGTGGACCGTTGAACTCATCGTGATGGCCGTGATGATCGTCCTGAACGGCATCTTCGCGGCTTATGAGATTGCCCTGGCCTCGGTGGGGCTCGCACGACTGGACACGCTCGCCCACGAGAACCGGCACGGGGCTGCTTCTGCCATGCGGATGAAAACGAGCATGGAGGGTAGCCTGGCGGTCGTGCAACTCGGGATCACGCTCGTCGGAGCCATCGCGGCGGCGACGGGCGGCGCCGGCGCGGAAGAGTCGATCGAGCCCTGGTTTCTTGAGCAGGGTTTTTCGGCTGGGCCGGCGCAGTTTCTGGCAATCGGCGTCATCGTACTCCCGCTCACGGTGGTGACGATCATTTTCGGCGAGTTAGTGCCAAAGGTGTTCGCGCTTGAGAATCGCGAATGGGTCGTATTGCGGCTTTCACCGCTGATGGAATGGTTCAGCTTTGCCGTGTGGCCGGCGGTTTGGTTTCTTGAGACGACGGTATCCCTGTTCGTCGGACTACTGACCAGGCGTTGGAATCGGAGTGAGGCCTCTGCGAATGCTACGGAACTCCAGGAGCTGCGAGCAATTGCCGCTCTCGCCCGCACGTCGCGACTGATCGGGCGGCGGGAGGAAGGGATCATCGTCAGCGCCGCGCGACTTTCCAGCACGACGATCGAGTCGGTGATGCTGCCGATCGAGCATGTACGCTACCTGTTCATCGGCGACTCGCTGAACGAAGCCCTGGTGGCGGCACATCTGGACATGCACACGCGCTATCCCGTGACCGAAAGTCGGGGTGATCCGGAATCGTTTATCGGATATGTGAATTTCAAGGACATTGTGGCGACGCTCAGACTCGCACCGCACGAACCCTCATTGCGGGGCATCTTGCGGCCTCTGGTGCACTTCAAGTCGACCGCCACGGTGGCCGAATGCCTGGAACGGTTGATCCATGAGCACAATCACATCGCCGTGGTACGCGATCCAGAGGGCAAAGTCGTGGGCATCGTCACGCTCGAAGATATCCTGGAAGAGCTGGTTGGCGAAATCCACGATGAGTACGACCGGCTGCCAGCGCACGTCGTGCCGACGGGGCATGGCTGGATCGTCGGCGGAAGCTTGCCGCTTGCCAGGTTGGCCGAAGTCATCGGCAGCCCGCTGGAGATGGAAGCCGGGATGCTGCCCACAGATGCCCTGAATGCCTGGATTGCGCGACGGCTCGGCCGGCCGGCCCATCCCGGCGATATCGTACGCTCGGACGGATGGCAGCTCGTTGTGCGAAAGGTCCGCCGACAGGCGGTGGTCGAAGCCTTCGTGACGCGTGCCAGTTAGCTGCCAGCGAAAGCGGGCACTCCGGCAACCGAGTCCAGCTTGATCCCAGCTCGGTCATTGGCCTTCTGCCAAAAGCGCCGGACATACCAGGGGCGAACGTCGCGCACCGGTTTCGCTAACACGCGCTCCAGCCAGCGATTCTCCAATCTGCCGTGTTCATCGAACGCGGCCTGCGAGTCCGGCGGCGACGCCAACCACGCGGATTCGATCGTGTCGCGCTCTGGTGTGAACAGCGGGAGGGCACTCCGCGGATCGCGTAACGCCGCGCGATGCAACCGCTCGTGCCGCCACCATAGCGACAGATCCGCATGCTCTCCGGGCGCTCGACCCAGCTCCAGTGGCTCGCCGACCGAAACCGGCTTGAACAGCCCGGTGCAGGGCGCAGCAGTTGCGGTTACCCAGTGCTCGTGTTGGTCCGGACGCAGGCGGGCGACCCAGGATGCCGTCGTCTGCGATCCGGCGACAAGTCCCGCCGCATGGACGCAGGGAGCACCGAGTCCGCCATTGAGCCAGGAGTAGCCCGGCAGCGAGTCTATCGTCCCATGATCGCGCAGGATGCGCATCAGATCGGCAAGTTCGGTCGCACCGCCGGCCAGCGACAATGTTCGCGCCTGCCTTGCATCGCAGGCGGCGACGCGCGATTTCAGCGGATCGCGATAGCGATTGGCGAAGCTGGGGATCGTCAGGCCGTTCGAGATGCTGCGAGCGCCGTGAATTTCCTCGACGGCCGTGTGCCGGCCGGCCGTCTCCAGGACGAATGCCCGCCGCGGATCGGCCACGATGAAGCTGTTGTGATACGTAAAGCCGGGTCGCTCGGCGCTGCACGCACCGCCTTGGCCGTGCACGTTGAGCAGCGAGTTGATCGTCTCAACCGCGGCCTCTGCGGTTTCGGCACGTTCGAGCGCAAGCCGCAAGAGATCCATGCCCAAGAGGCCAGTTTTGGCGTAGGGTTCGCGCGTGAACACGGCCTCGTTGCCGATCGTAACGCCATGCTCGTTGGTGCCCATCTCCGCCCCCCACATCCAGCGCGGCCGGCTGAGCAGCACGGCGTGCGTCTCGCGGACTTGTGGAATCTCGATCCAAGTGCAGCGCAACGTTGCACCGGCCGGATGGTCGCGCCGCGGATGCCACTCGAGCAACTGCGGCTCGTTGGCGTCGCGATCCGAGTTCTTGGCGAACAGCACGCCTTCGGAATTGACGATGGCGAGCGTGTCGCACATGGGACGCGAACCTGGGCGAAGATTAAGTCCGCAACTAGTCGGCAGCCACGCGTGCAGCGGTGAGCTGCGTTCCCGATTTGGAAGGTCCGGCTTGTTCGATCGCTTCAAGTAGTTGCTGCTGGGTGATCACGTCACGCAGCACGATCGGCTGATCCGGACGGTCGGCCGGGAAGATCGCCAACAGTGGAATCGACGTGCTCTGAAGCGAGTTCAACGCCTCTTTGATTTCGGGCGACCCCTCGGTGTAGTCCGCCAGCAGCGGCACGATCTTATTCGCCGCGAGTGCTTCGCGAATCTCGTCCGTCTCGATGACGAACTTCAGATTCATTTTGCATGTCAGACACCATTCGGCCGTGAAGTCGACCATTACCGTGTTGCCAGAATTGCGCAGACGAGCCAACTCCGAGGGCGTAAACGGTTGCCAAGGAATCTTCGATGATCCCGGGACGAGGTACGTGAAGGCCAGCAGTGTGATGATTCCACCCACGAGCACGCCCTGTCCCCAGGCAAGCGACTTCCGGCCCAGGCTTTCGGTGAGCGAAGTCCGACCGATCCACCAGCAGGCCATCCAGATTCCGACCATCATGGCGAACGTCGGCACGAGATAGTTCTTGTTCATGAAGCTGAACAGGAAGACGATTGTGCCTAACAGCACAAATCCCATCAGTTGCTTGAACGTATCCATCCACGCGCCAGGCTTCGGGAGGAATCGGATCAGCGTAGGGAACGCTCCAATCAACAGGTAGGGCGCCGACATGCCGAGCGCGATACAGGCGAAGAGCAAATAGGTGACCGATGGCGGCTGGTTCAGCGTGAAGCCGAACACGGTGCCCAGGGCCGGCCCACTGCATGGCGTGGCCAGAATCGTCGCCATCACACCTTTCGAGTACGCGCCGGCGACGCCTTCTTTCGCGGCAAGGTCGTTGGCTTTTCCCGAACCGACGAAACCGGGGATGGGGATCTCCCAGACGCCGAGGAAGCTCAACGCCATAGCGAACACCAGGCCGACCATGACGACGTTAAACCAGGTGTTGCTGAACTGTTCGCCCCAGCCGAGGTTGGAATTAAGAAGTCCCAGCGACGCGGCGGAAGCCAGCGTGGCCAGCACCATGAACACGGTCAGCGTTCCGAGGGCATACCAGACGTTGAGCTTGAGCACGGTCGCGCGGCTCCGCCCGGCCTGCTCGGCAAAGGAGAGGACTTTGAGCCCGATCACCGGCAGCACGCAGGGCATGAAGTTGAGAATAAAGCCGCCTGCGATGGCAAACAACATGATGACCGGCAGCGAAAAGGCGGTGCTTCCAGCCCCCTCGATCGTCACCAATCCAGGCTGGGCGTCGATCGGGGCTGGCTGGTTAGCCGCCAGTTGTGCCGCTTCTCCATATTTCGCGTCGCTGAAGGCTACCGCCGAGGCACCAGGCTGCGGCTCCGCGGCGACTTCGATTGAGCCGCTGAATCGGGCCGCCTTCGGCATATCGCAACTAGCGTCTTTGAAACATGTCTGCAGGCCAATGATGCCTTCAATCGGGAACTGGCCCGGCGGGGCGTCAGCTGGAATCACGATCGGAATGGTCCACTTCACTTGCCCTTCGTAGAAGGGGAGCATCGCCGGCTCGCCCGGCTTCGTGGCATGCGGGGTGATGAGTTTTCCGTCGGCTGTGGTCGATTTGCGATTGAAGCCCGACGTGTTGCTCAGGGCGATCAGTGTCGGCTTGTTGCCCAGCGCCTTGGGATCGGTTTCCGCTCGCTCATAGATGTGCCAGCCAGCGGGCATGTCAGCCGTGATGATCAGATTCACCATCGACCCCGGCGTGGCCACGCGGGGTTCGAGGTAGCCTCGCAGAGTCGCATGCGTGTTCGGGACCGGAAACTCGACGGCTGCGACCGCCGTGCTTGGCTGCTGTTTTAGCTCGGCCTCGAAAGCCAGATCCTCAGGCGGCAGGCAGGTTCCGACTTTGCAGACTTGTGCGCGGACCGAACCTTTGATCTTGAGCTGACCAAGATCGGCGCCGGGCCGGAATTCGACGGGAATTTGCCAGGTCACCTCGCCGGCAAACTCTTCCAGCACGTACTCGCCATCCTTCACTACCTTGGGGGGCAGCGTCGGCCGGAAGTCGCCTACCACTCGAAAATCGTTCGACGGCTCGATCGTGATCTTGGTTGGCGTCGCCCCCAGAGGCTTTTGCGTCGTCGAGTACGTGTACCACGGCGATTCAATGTTCGCCGTGATCGAAAGCAGTCCTGGCTGGGCCCCGCTTGGCGCAGTGAAATGCGCGAACACCGAGATCACGGATTCGCCACCATTGACGTCGACGCCGGCACCCGGCGACGTGAGGCCACCCAGCGGCCCGCCATTGAGGATGTCATCGAGCTGCGCAATCGCCGCAGGCGCGGTACTGATAAGCAGGAGGACCGCGAGAAGGACTCGCACAAGCCGCCGCGATGGAGCGTCGAGCATGCTTCTTATATCCTTATAGCCAAAGCACTAAGGGCGTTGTGACCGATCAATTCTAGCGGTCCGCGCAGGGGCGGGTCAACGCCGCCGTCCTGGGCAGTTGTACGCAGCATCGGACCGATTGTTCGGTCATTGACCGGGCATAAGCTCCGTTCAAGCAAGCGTTTGCGACAGGTGCTCAAGCCGCTGCAGAAACTCGTCGAGCCGCGCAGTCACGGCGGCTTCGTCGGCGAATTCGCGACCTTCGATGTAGATCCATTCCAGCCATTGCAGCCCGCCCATCAGCACCGTGCTGCGGTCGAATGCCAGCACCAGGTTATGTTCGTTGCGCGATAGCCGCCGGATGGATTGATACGCGGCCAGACCCGCTTGCCAATCGGACACGTCGTCCTGAGCGAGGCTTCCCAGCAGCCTCGCGACGTCGGTCGCCACATTGTCCGGCCGCAGCGCGCCAAAATCGACGATTCCGGTCACTGCGTCCGCTTCAAACAGGATGTGGGCATGCCATACATCGCGAATACAAGGCTGCACGGCGACATCCAGCCCGCTCGCCGTCTCCAACGCGTGGAGCACGCTGGGGCCGTGCCGCATCGCCGTGTCGATCAGCCGCCGGCCTCGCTGGGCAATTGCGGGATGAGCACCTGAGCCCATCGCTTTCCGGAGTTCGACCAGCCGCCCGCCCAGGAGCCCCTGGAGGTGCAACGCCCGATCGGCGATTCCCGGTGAGCCGGTAGGACCGGTCTCCGGCAGCGGGAAGGTTCGGGCTGCCTCGTGAAACGCGGCCAGCGCGAGCATGGCGTTATGCAGTCGGGGCTTTGTCGGATTGGCCCGGTAATCGGCGTCCCCGGGCAGCCAGGGCGTGAGCTCCCACAGGTGCCCCGCATGCCAGATGAACCCGTGTTTGTGGTGCGTCTCGACGGGCACCGGAATGCGGTCGAACCCTTCCTGGTTGACGTGCCAGAGGACGGCCTGCAGGAATTCGAGCCTCTCGGTTCCCGGAAACCCGGCTGGCCACCGCCGCAGGCAGAGTGGCCCCCTGGGGGCCGAAATTCGCCACAGCGTCGCACCGCTGAAGCTCATGGGCGCATGGAACAGGTCGACCGACAGCGGCCGGCAATCCTCCGGGTAGAGCTGCAGAATTCGCTGAATATCGCGATCGATTCCCATCGCCCCGTCTCGCGCGACCGGCCCGGAATTACATACCGGGGGTTTAATCGTCAGGTATACTAAAGATCGCACCTTCGGCACGATCCACTGCGTAAATCTTCCCGGCGACCGATCCCTCCCGCAGATTTCCCCGTATTACAACTGCCGCACCGGGAGCCTGTCGGTAATTGGCTAGGTTAGGCTATATTTGGCGCGGATGCGGATTTCGCGCTGTGGGCATACGGGCCTTTACTTGTATCGGCGGACGCCGGTCTCCCCCCACCATTTCTCCCCGCGATAGCGAGACAGCAACGATGGTCAGGCACCTCGTAGGATTCTTTGGTTTCATGATGGCCGTTGCGTTCATCGCTCCGGTGACGCTCGCCCAGGAGATCACGGCCAGCGAGAATGCGCCCGCCGAGAACGCAGCCGGCGAAGCGACGAAAGAGGAGCCTAAAGGCGAGAGCAAGCCCGCCGATTCCGCGGAAAAACCGAAGCCAAAGTACCCGCCTTATGCCGACGTGATCAAAGATCACGAGACGATCGACGGCCTCATCAAGCTGCATCGCAAGGGAAATCGCCTGTTGGGCGAGCTTGGCGGCCGGCACATGAATAAAGACTTCATCGTGCTGATCTCGATCGCCAAAGGCATCGGCCGCGGTTCAATTCTGGGCGGCATGAGCTGGGGTTTCGGCGATGATTGGATCTGGCAGTTCCGCAAGGTTGACGATCGAATTCTGCTGGTCAGGCGCAACGTGCGGTTCACTGCCGACAAGGGCGACCCGCAGTCGCGCGCCGTGAACCTCGCCTACACCGACAGCGTGCTGTTCAGCCTGCCGATCGTCACCACGTCGCCGGACGGCTCGAATGTCGTTGACTTCACGCCGGTATTCATGAGCGACTTGCCGCAGATTTCTTCCGTGCTGCCGGGATTCATGTTCTCGGACACCAAGAGTACCTGGGCCGAAGGGTTCCCCAAGGGCAAGAACCGGGGCCTGACCGATAACATCGAATTGGAAGTCGCCGCGACTTACGCCTCGAGCGGTCGCGATGAGATCGATTCCGTCGCCGACAGCCGCGGCGCGAGCATTCACGTGCACTACTCGATCAGCCTGTTGCCGGAGAACGGCTATCAACCGCGGATGGCGGATGACCGCGTCGGCTACTTCCTCACCGCGCTTAAGGATTGGTCGAAGAAGGGGGAAGACGATCGATTTGTGCGGTACATCAACCGCTGGGATCTGCAAAAAGCCGAGCCCTCGGCCGAGATTTCGCCGCCCAAGAAGCCAATTATCTTCTACCTGGAAAAGACCATTCCCTACGCGTATCGCGCTCCGATTCGCGACGGCATCGCCGAGTGGAACAAGGCCTTTGAGAAGGCCGGCTTCGCCAACGCGATCGAAGTCCGCCAGCAGCGCGACAGCGACGACTGGGATCCGGAAGACATCAACTACAACACCTTCCGCTGGATCACGGCCGGCGCCGGCTTCGCCATGGGCCCTTCACGCGTCAATCCTCGCACGGGTCAGATTCTCGACGCCGACGTGATTTTCGACGCCGACTTCCTGCAGTTCTGGAAGCAGGAGTATGAGAACTTCACGCCCGAGGCTGTGGCGCGCATGACGGGCGGTGCACTTGACCTCCGCAGCTATGAGGAGCAGCTCAAGGCCGAGCCCCACATGCACGGCGAAAATATCTGCGAGTTCCATCACGGGCTGGCCCGGGAACTGGCGTTCGGCTCGCACGTGATGGCAACCCGGACCACGAACCCGGCCGACCGCGAGAAGCTCGTCGTGCAGGGGCTCAAGGAAGTGACCATGCACGAGATCGGCCACACGCTCGGCCTGCGTCACAATTTCAAGGCCAGCACGATGCTCACGCTCGAGGATATGAACGATCCCGCCAAGACCGCTGAGACGGGCTTGACCTCTTCGGTGATGGACTATGCTCCGGCCAACCTGATGCCGCAGGGCTTGCCGCAGGGCGACTACTTCTCGAGCACCATCGGTCCTTATGACATGTGGGCCATCGAGTATGGTTACAAACCGCTATCCGGTGGTACCGACGGCGAAGTCGCTGAACTGAAGAAGATCGCCGCTCGCTGCGGTGAACCGCAGCTCGCATATGCGACCGACGAAGACACTCGCGGCATCGATCCCGATCCGCTTTCGAACCGCTACGACATGGGCAAGGATCCCTTGGCTTATGCCAAGATGCGGGCCCAGTTGATTGGCGAGTTGTGGCCGACCGTGCTTAAGGAATCGACCAAGGACGGCGACGGCTATCAGAAGACTCGCCAAGTGTTCGGCGTGCTGTTGTCGAATCACGGCCGCGCAATGCACTTTGCTTCGCGACTGGTCGGCGGCGTCTACGTCAGCCGCGCCCATCGCGGCGACCCGAATTCGGCTCCGCCGTTCACGGTGGTCGAACCGGCCAAGCAGCGTGAAGCACTGGTGCTGGTCGGCGAGCAGGTGTTTAGCGACAAGCCGTTCCAGTTCCCGCCCGAACTCTACAGCCACCTGGCTTCCAGCCGCTGGTCGCACTGGGGCTCGGACATGCCTCTCCGCACGGATTTCCCCGTGCATGAAGTGATTGGCATGTGGCAGGATCGCATCTTGAGCCAGCTTATGTCGCCCCTGACGCTGGAGCGATTGCACGACACCGAGTTGCAACTGCCGGCCGATCAGGATGCCCTGACGACGCCGGAATTGATGGGCACGCTTACGAAGACGATCTTCTCGGAGATCGAGGGGATGCCCGAAGGCGAGTACACGAATCGCAAGCCGGCAATCAGCAGCCTGCGGCGTAATCTGCAGCGGACGTACCTTGAGCGGATGTCGTCGCTGGCCATGGGGCGCAGCGGGGCTCCGCAGGACTGTCAGACCGTGGCTTATGCCGAGTTGGAAGCTCTGGAACTGCGGATCAATGAGCTGCTCAAGAGCGACCGCAAGCTGGACGCCTACAGCAAGGCTCATTTGCAGGAATCGGCCAGCCGGATCCACAGGGTACTCGATGCACGGTTTAACCTGAACTAACTCGATTATCTCCAGCCCTCGCTGCGGCTCTCGGCAATCTGGGGAGCCGCAGCAATCGGATTTGAGTTAACGGCGATTGGGGCTTATCGGTTCGGCGGGGCGCGGTATGCTTGACCGCTGCTGTTGGGTCGCCCTTTGCGGGAGTACGCCGCCATGAAACTCGTCGTTGCCGTCATTCAACCTACGAAGCTGCACGCCGTGCGCGAAGCGCTCGACAATATCGGCGTCACGCGGATGACCGTCTGCGATGCCCAGGGCTATGGCCGCCAGCGCGGACAGACGGAGTTCTACCGCGGCAATGAGTATCGGACGAATCTGCTCCGGAAGGTCGCCCTCGAAATCACCGTTAACGATGATTTCCTCGAGCGTACCTTGGAGACCATCACCAGCGTCGCCCGCACAGGGCCGGAAGGCACGATCGGCGACGGCAAAATTTTCGTCTTGCCGACAGAAGAAGCCATCGATATCGCCGGCGGCCGACGCGGGCCAGAAGCCGTCTAGCACTCTCGACTAGTCACGTATCACGACTCATGGCCGTTCTCGCGCTCGTTTCCGACCTGATGATGCAATCGCAAGTCGGCGGCGCTGCCCAGAGGGCGGGCGTGCAACTCATTTTCGCTAGTGGCGAGGGACAGCTTTTGGAAAGGGCCAATGACGGCGCCATCGAACTGGTGGTGGTCGATCTAAGCCATCCGGGCATTGATCCGGTGCGGCTGATGCAGGGGCTCAAACCGCTATTGGCCGAATCCTCGCGCACTCTGGCCTTTGGGCCGCACGTGCACAAGCCGCTCCTGGAAGCCGCGGCTTCGGCCGGCTTTGACGCCGTGATGTCGCGCGGCCAGTTCCACGCCCACATGGACCAGTTCTTGGCCGGGCGTTTCTAGCAAGCTAAGCCGGCCGGGCGGGTTCTTCGGCCACTGCTGGGACACCGTCCGCACCGGTCTTGAGTGGCGGTAGCCCACGTTTCTCGGCTTCGCCCGGCATATAAACCTCGTCGAGCGCCGTGGCATCGACGAGTCGCCGGAGTAAGAAGTAAATCACCGTGGTGGCTGTCCAGAAATAGCTGAAGACGAAAGCATAGGCGAGCAGCGTCAGGCCATTGGTCCAGAAGGCCATCGCCTGCGCCCCTGTGGCTGCGAAGCCTTCCTGTCCGCCGACAGTGCGAGCGTCCGTGAGCCGCCCGGCGCCGCTTCCCCAGCTAACCGACCACAGCGCTAGCTCATTAGTCCAGAGGGCGAAAAGCGTGACCAGGTACCAGCCCAGCACGCCGGCCAGGGCGGCTAGTACCGCATATCCCAGGAACCTGAGCGGCCGCTGGTAAACGTACGCATAGGCATGGCTTAGGGCTCCGAAGGAATCAGTTCCCTCGGCGCTGATTGCCGCCCACATGAGTGGAAAGCCGAAGAACAGCCCTAGCAGCAGGAACGCCATCAGGAAGCCGCCCAACAGTGCTGCTCCCCAGACGATTCCCACCAGTGCGTCGGCCCAGCCCAAGTCGAGCCTGAGCAGCAGGCCCAGGCCAGCCAATGGCAACGCGATGAGTGCCGATCCCAGCAGTGGAAACAGCGGCGCCGCGACATAGGCCCCGACCTTGCCATGGACAAACCGGGCCAGCGCTCCGAGCGAGACATTTTCCTGCCGTGCGAAGGCGACTGCCGCCTGCCGAGAGATCGCGCCGCCAAAATAGGACCAGATCAACAGCGTCCATAGTCCATAGGTTAGCAGGTACATGAAGCCAGCGAACGTCGGCGCTTCGGCCACCTGGTACATCCGCTTCATCGGCATCGGCAGCTCGTTCCAGGCAGCTACGAGCGGGCTGTACGCGTACCAGACTTCGAGCGATGTCAATCGGTCCGTGGGCGGCATCTCGAACGGTCGATCCCACGGCCAGGTCGTGTAGTAAGACAGGTCCGTATTCAGCAAAGATTGGGCTGCTTCCGGATCGTGAAACAGCTCTCCGAGCACGCGCCAGCCCGCAACCATGCCTGCCACGCCGATCGCAGCCAGCAATAGCGCCTTGATGTTCAAGGCCATACGAACCGCGGAAAGAATCCGCAGCGCGGGAAAAACCTGGTGCCAGGCGATCGAGCGAATCGTGCCCCGTTCGTCAGCCATCGTTGCGACTCCCGTGTGCTTCCTACCTGCAGACAGCAAAAGCGTCTGCCACTTCGCGGACTGCTCCGCCAACGGAGTCCCCGCAAGGTCGGCAATTATACGGGTTACGTAGTCGAGCCAGAATAGGAAATCGGGGCAGGGCGATTGGTCGCGGCGGGCGGCTTACGCGGGATCAAGCGTCCGAATCGTCGGGCATCTCGTCCTGTTCTCCGCCTTCATCCTCGACTGGAATCGAGATCTCTTCGTTCAGCCAGCGGCGAAGATCAATCTGCCGGCAGCGATCGCTGCAGAATGGCAGGGCTGTCGACTTCTGTGGGTCGAATTGCAGGGAGCAAGTTGGACAGCGGGCGGTAGGCATTGTGATTAAGGGGCATATCGGCTGCACGCCAAACGAATGGCGCGAGGCCAACCTGGCCCGCGGTCAGACTGGAATTTCTCAACTCGTAGGTTGGCTTGCGGCTAGTCGGAGCACTTGTTACAGCTTGACTTGTCCCCCGAGCAAGAGGCATCGCCCTTGCTGGACGAGTCGCTCGACTTGCTGGAGGACTTGTCGGCCGCGGCGTCTTTTTTGTACGAATCGCTGCGGTAGTCCGTGGTGTAGAAGCCGGAACCCTTGAACATCAGGGCCGCTCCGGTGCCGAACAGGCGGCGGAGTTTCAGCTTCTTGCACTCGGGACACTTGCGTTCGGGCTCATCCTTCATCGATTGGAAGAGCTCGAACTTGTGGCCGCAGGCGTCACACTCGTAGTCATAAGTGGGCATATACGAAACTCCGATATCTCGACTCGATTGCCAGCCGTGCCGGCTCGCATTCGCATTTTCGTTAATTGGGAGACTTGGAAACGATCACTTGCGCGGGGCGCACAACCCGGTCGTGCAGCACGTACCCGTCTTGAGCCACCAGCGTCACGGTTCCAGGCTCATGTTCGGCCGATGGCTGTTGGGAGATCGCCTCGTGGACTGCCGGGTCAAACGGTTGCCCCAGTGCATCGATCTTCTGGCACTCGTGCTTGGCCAGAACATTGGTCAGGTTTTGGGCGACGAGCTTGATGCCGTCGAGCAGTCCCGCTGCTTGCGAAGACTTTTCGCCGGCCTCGATCGCTCTTTGCATATTGTCGAGCACCGGCAGCAAGTCGCGCAACAGGGGCAGAGCGGCATACTGCCGCTCGTCTTCCAGCTCGCGTCGAGCTCGCTTGCGATAGTTATCGAGTTCGGCCTGTGCACGCAAGGCGCGGTCCGCGGCATCGTCCAGATCAGCACGCAGCTTCTCGAACTCCTGCTCGCTGGCCTGAAAGGCGGCGTCCGCGGCCTGCTCTGCTGCCGAGCGGCTGGCGTCCGACGGATTGGTTGGGTTTTGCGACATAATTGGTATTCCTCAAGCGGATCGCGGCGCGGCGACCACGATGTTTGCCGGATGGCTATTCCTGCGCGAAGTATTCGCGAACCTTTTCAAAGAAACTCTTGCGGTGTGGACTTACCTCGACTTTTTCCTGCTCAGCCAGTTGTCGGAGCAGTTCCTCTTGTTCGGCGCTCAGCGACTTCGGTACTTCGACGTTAACCTGCACCAGTAAGTCGCCAACCGAACGACCTCGCGGGCTGGGCATCCCCTGGCCACGCACCCGAAAAACTTCGCCCGTTTGGGTGCCGGCCGGCAACTTTAGTTCGTGTGGTCCGGCAAGCGTGGGGACTTCGATCTTAGCTCCGAGCGCTGCCTGGGTGTATGTGATCGGCATCCGGACTACCAGATGTTCGCCTTCGCGATGGAACAGCGGATGCTCTTTCACCGAGATAAAGCAGTAGCAGTCGCCTCGCGGGCCACCGGCGGGACTCGGCTCGCCTTCTCCCGCGATGCGGATCCGCATCTGGTCGTCGATGCCGGCCGGAATCTGAACTTCGCGTTTGACTTTCTTGAGTACGAAGGCCGCGCCGCGACACTTGCCGCATGGTTCCTTCACGACCGAACCGACGCCCTGACACGAGGGGCAAGTCGTCTGCACGCGGAAGATCCCGGTCGACTGCACCACTTGCCCGCGCCCCGCGCAGTACGTGCATGTCGTGCGGCTGGTGCCTTTCTTAGCGCCCGTCCCGGCGCATTCTTCGCAGGCTTCGTGGCGCTGGAACTCGATGGTCTTGGTCACCCCGCGCGCGGCTTCCATCAGGTCGAGCGTCAGATCGCAGCGAACGTCGCTCCCCTTGCTGGCCCGGCGACGACCGCCGAACAGATCGCCGAACGCGCTCTCCCCGAAGATGTCGCCAAATGCGGCGAAGATGTCGTTGACGTCCTGGAAACCCTGGCGGCCGCCGTTGTTCACGCCGGCATGGCCGAAGCGATCGTAGCGGGCCCGCTTCTCTTCGTCGCCGAGTACTTCAAAGGCCTCGGCGGCTTCTTTGAAGCGCGCAATTGCCTCCTCATCGCCAGGATTTTTGTCCGGGTGATATTTGATCGCCAACTTTCGGTAGGATTCGGCGATCGCCTTGGTCGTGCTGGTGCGCTCGACCTGCAGCACTTCGTAATAACAGCGTTTCCCGGCCATTTGCACCATGATCTTCGATTCGCGCCGTCGTAAGCGATGGTTCCGGTCAATTATAGGCAACCGGCCCAGCGGCCGATGCGCCAGTTGATTTCTCGCGGTAGCGCCGCAAACGGGCCACCTCAGAATCACCGAGGTGGCCCGCCATGCGTCTGTCGTTACATTAATTCTACCTTGCAGGCCAAACGCGTCGGCGTGCGAGGAATCTGCGGCCACCCGGCTTAGCGTACGCTGCCTTCGACGCGGCTCTTGGATTTGTCATCCTTGTCGAGCGTGGTCACCAGGGCCTCGGTCGTGAGCATCAAGCCCGCGATGCTGGCCGCGTTGCCCAGGGCGCTGCGAACCACCTTCACTGGGTCGATGATGCCGGCCTTGAACATGTCGACATACTTGGCGGCGTTGGCGTCGTAGCCCATGTTCGCGGCCTTCTGCAGCACTTCGTCAACGACTACCGAGCCGTCGATTCCGCAATTGTCGGCGATCTGTTTCATCGGAGCCGACAGCGAGTGGAGCACGATGTCGAAGCCGATCTTCTCGTCACCCTTGGCCGAGGAGCGAGCCTTCTCGACGCTTTCAATCGTGCGAACCAGGGCTACGCCGCCACCTGGCAAAATGCCTTCTTCCACCGCCGCCCGCGTGGCGTGCAATGCATCTTCGACGCGAGCCTTCTTCTGTTTCATATCTGCTTCGCTGGCTGCGCCAACCGAGATGATCGCCACGCCGCCGGTGAGCTTCGCCAGCCGCTCCTGGAACTTCTCCTTGTCGTACTCGCTCTCGGTGTTGTCGAGCTGATTGCGAATCTGTTGGATTCGCGCCTTGATGTCGTCCGGCTTGCCGGCGCCACGCACGATCGTGGTCGATTCCTTGTCGATCGTGATCTGCTTGGCTTTGCCCAGGTGCTCGAGGCCGAGGTTCTCAAGCTTCAGGCCCAGGTCTTCGCTGACCAGCGTGCCGCCGGTCAAAACGGCGATGTCGCCGAGCATTGCCTTGCGGCGATCGCCAAAGCCAGGAGCCTTCACCGCGGCGATGTTCAGCACGCCGCGCAGCTTGTTGACGACCAAGGCCGTCAGGGCTTCGCCGTCGACGTCCTCGGCGATGATCAACAGCGGCTTGCCGCCCTGCGCCACCTTCTCGAGCAGCGGCACGAGCTCGCGCAGATTGCTGACCTTCTTCTCGTAAATCAGAATCAGTGCGTCTTCGAGCAACACGTCCATTTCGGTTGGACGGTTGATGAAATACGGCGAAATGTAGCCCTTGTCGAACTGCATGCCCTCGACCAGCTCTTTCGTGGTCTCGGTTCCTTTACCTTCTTCAACCGTGATCACGCCGTCCTTGCCGACTTTCTCCATCACGTCGGCCAGCAAGTTGCCGATTTCCATGTCGTTGTTTGCGCTAATCGCGCCGATCTGCGCAATCTCTTCCTTGCTCGACACCGGCTTGGCCATTGCCCGCAGCTTCTCGACGGCCGCGTCCACGGCCTTCTCGATGCCCCGACGCACGGCCATCGGATTGCTGCCCGCAGCGATGTTGCGAATGCCTTCCTTGAAGATGGCACGGGCCAACACGGTGGCCGTCGTGGTGCCGTCGCCGGCGATGTCCGACGTCTTCGAAGCCACTTCGTTCACGAGCTTGGCGCCCATATTCTCGAAGCGATCTTCCAGCTCGATTTCCTTGCTCACGGTCACGCCGTCTTTCGTGACGGTCGGACCGCCGAATGACTTGTCGATGATCACGTTGCGGCCCGTCGGACCCATCGTCACCGCGACCGCGTCGGCCAGTTTCTCTACGCCACGCAGCATTTTTGCCCGGGCGGAATCTTCAAATAGTAGTTGCTTTGCCACGATGGCGTTCCTCGTTATGTGAATTGCGAGTTGTTCGGGAAGTAGTCAAATCGCGGGTCGACTACAGGACCTTCGCCAGGATGTCGCCTTCGCGAAGAATCTTGACATCCTTACCGGCCACCTCGATGTCGGTGCCCGAGTACTTGCCGTAGATCACCAGATCGCCGACTGCGACCGACAGGGTGCCGCGGCTGCCGTTGTCGAGCAGCTTGCCCGGGCCGACCGAAATGATCGTCCCCCGTTGCGGGCGCTCTTTGGCGGTATCGGGCAGCACGATGCCGCCGGCGGTGCGCTCTTCCGCTTCCTGAGGTTCAACAACGACGCGATCGTCCAGCGGACGGAGGTTGAGTTTTGCCATGATTGAAAAATTCCTTCGTTGATCTATGTGTGATTTGATTTTGGTTGAAAGTTGGAATTCAAGGCCGAGCGAACACGCGGCTTACATCATGCCGCCCATGCCGCCCATACCACCCATTCCCATGCCACCCATTCCGCCCATGCCACCCATGCCGTGGTCATGATGGTCATGGTCACCGCCGGCATCATCTTCGCTTGGAAGTTCAGCAATCAGCGATTCAGTGGTGAGTAGCAGCGCCGCGACACTGGCACCATTCTGCAGGGCCGTGCGAACCACCTTGGCCGGATCGATAACGCCTGCCGCCACGAGATCGGTGTAGGTGTCTTTGTCCGCATCGTAGCCTTCGTTCTTACCCTTGAGCTGACGAACGCGATTGACGACCACAGCACCGTCGAGGCCGGCATTCTGAGCAATTGCCCGCAGCGGATGGTCGAGCACGTTGCGAATGATGTCCGCGCCGAGCTTCTCGTCGCCCTTGACGTCCAGCTTAGAAAGTGCCGATTCGGCACGAATCAGAGCGACACCGCCGCCAGGGACGATGCCCTCTTGCAGAGCGGCTTGCGTGGCCGCCTTGGCGTCTTCAATCAGCGCCTTGCGCTCTTTCATTTCGGTTTCGGTCGCGGCTCCAACGTTGATCTGAGCCACGCCGCCCGCCAGTTTGGCGAGCCGCTCCTGCAGCTTCTCGCGATCGTACTCGCTGTCGGTTCCCTCGATTTCGCGGCGGATCTGTTCGGCGCGACCTTCAATGGCGTCCTTCTTACCGGCGCCGCCGACGACCGTGGTGTTGTCTGCCGAGATGGTGAGCTTCTTGGCCTTGCCCAGATCGGAGAGCTTCACGGCGTCGAGCTGAATGCCCAGGTCCTTGAAGATCGCGGTGCCACCGGTAAGCACGGCCAGATCGCCGAGCATTGCCTTGCGACGATCGCCATAGCCGGGAGCCTTGACGGCACAAACTTGCAGGATGCCCCGCATCTTGTTGACCACGAGCGTCGCGAGGGCTTCACCTTCGACGTCTTCGGCAATGATCAGCAGCGGCTTGTTGGCCTTGCTGATTGCCTCGAGCAGCGGCACAAGGCTCTTCGCGTTTGAGATCTTCTCCTCATAAAGCAGGACGTATGCGCCGTCGAGTTCGACCGTCTGCGACTCCTGGTCGGTGACGAAATGAGGCGAGAGGAAACCGCGATCGAACTGCATTCCATCGACGACTTCGACGAAGGTTTCCGACTGACGGCCTTCTTCGATCGTGATCACGCCGTCCTTGCCGACCTTCAGAAAGGCGTCGGCCAGCACGCTGCCGATCGAGGGATCGTTGTTGCCCGCGATTGTGGCAACCTGCATGATCTCCTTCTTGCTCTTCTCGTCGATGGGGGTGGCCATCTTGGCAATGGCCTGGCTGATCGCTTCGGTCGCTTTGTTGATGCCACGCGAGAGGGCCATCGGATCGGCGCCGGCGGCGATCATCTTCAGGCCTTCGCGGAAAATGGCTTCGGCCAACACGGTGGCGGTCGTGGTCCCGTCGCCCGCAACGTCGTTCGTTTTGCTGGCGGCTTCTTTGACCAGTTGCGCGCCGAGGTTTTCATAAGGATCGTCGAGTTCGATGTTCTCGGCGACGGTTACACCGTCCTTGGTCACTTTCGGCGAACCCCAGCCCTTGTCGAGCACGGCGTTGCGGCCACGGGGGCCAAGCGTGCTGCGAACGGCTCGGGCCAACTTGCTGACCCCGGCGGCCAGCGCCTGGCGGGCCTCTTCGTCAAAGACCATTTGTTTTGCCACGCGGAACTCCTCCTAAATACAGGCTTCTGTCATGCCCGGCTCGCTTAGCGCTTATTCGCTGTTTGTGTAAATGTCGAGCGGCAGGGCTGGATGGTTTGATGCGGTTGGTCGCTTCGCTCAGCGGCCATAAATGGCAGGCGGAGCATCATGTGCTGCCTAGGTAAAGCAACGCTTGTGCCAGGAGTCGCGATGTTGTCGTAAGTTGTTGTTGGAAAAACGTTTGCGTCGGACGCTATGTCCTAGTTGGAAACGTGCCGGTCCACCGACGGGATCTGTGCGGTGCCAAATTGGCAGAAGGGACCTGAGATCGCGGGCTATGCTGGCCGGCGATGAATCCACAAGTCCTGCATACCGCCATAGATTGGGATCTGCCCCTGGCGTTCGGCCCCCAGCTTCATCGCCACGCGGATCGAAGCTGCGTTTTCGGGGTGAATCACGCTGGAGAGCTGACTCACGCCCAAATTGGCAAAGCACCAGTCAATCGCTGCCCGAGCGACTTCTGTGGCGATGCCCTGACCTTGACGGCGTGGGTCGACCAACCAGCCGACTTCGATGTGTGGCAGGTCTTCGCGATAGGACGGGCCGCACTCACCCACGAAGACACCGGTCCGTTGATCCTCGACGGCCCAGGTCGAGTAGCCGCGCAGCTGCCGGTGCCCCAGGAAGCCCGCGATGGCTCGCCAGGTGAGCCCCCGGTCGAACGTCTTGCCCTCTGCGATGTAACGCATCACCGCCGGGTCGGCGTAGAGCCGCGCCAATTCGTCGAGATCGCGCTCGCGAAACGGCCGCATTCGAAAGCGATGGGTCAGGATTTCGAAGTTTTCGCCCGGCTCAATCGGAATCGAGGGATGCGCGGGCATGGGGATGATCCCCGGGCGAGCGTGCAACCAAACGTCCGCTTCCTTGCCGAACACCCATTGCCGCCCCGCGTGCCTTGCGCCGAGCTTTTCCGCCACGCGCGTCGAAGCGGTATTCCCGGGCAGAATCATGCTGCACACTTCGTCAACCGGCAGATTGCTAAAGCACCAGTCGACCATCGCTCGGCCCGCTTCGGTGGCGAAGCCCTGTCCTTGACTGGCAGGATCGATCACCCAGCCAACTTCGATCATCGGCCAGTCGACCGGAAACCAGGGGCCTGTACGTCCGACGAATCGGCCGCTCGCGCGCTCTTCGATCGCCATGAGCGAGTAGCCGCGCAACTGCTGGTGCCCGTTCGCGAGCGCGAGCAGTTGCCAGGTTTGCACGCGGTCGAGCGTCTGGCCGCTGCCCAGGAACTGCATCACCTGCGGATTGGCGTTGAGCCGCGCCAGATCGTCAAGATCACTTTCGGCAAGTGGACGCAATCGCAGGCGGGGCGTTTCGATCACCGGCATCGCGTGCATTGGTCCGCCTCGTGAAGAACGCATCTAGGGAACGAACGACTCTTCGCCCGATAGTGACAAAGCGAACGCCGCCAGCAAGTCGGCGGCTCGGTCAATGTCGTCGAGCGAGATCATTTCGACCGGACTGTGCATGTAGCGGTTCGGAATGCTGACCAGGCCGGTCGCCACCCCGCCGCGGCTGACCTGGATCGTGTTCGCGTCATTCGGCGTGGCTCTGCCGCTGGCCGCCATCTGCACCGGCAGCTCTCGCGATGCAGCCGTTTCCAACAGCCGCTCGACGACGCGTGGGTTCATGTTCGGCCCGCGAAACACGACCGGTCCGCGACCTAGCGCCAGATCGCCTTCCTGCTTCTTGTCGATCGTCGGGCAGTCCGTGGCGTGGGTCACGTCAATTGCGATCCCAACGTGTGGGTGAACACCATAGGTGCTGGTGATCGCACCGCGCAGGCCGATCTCTTCCTGTACGGTGGAGACGGCGAAGAACGCGCAGTTCAGCTTCTGCGGCGCCGTGCGGCGGAGGGCTTCAATCGCGACCCACAGGCCGGTTTTATTATCCATGCCAGGCGCGCTGGCCAGATTGTTTCGCATCTCCCGATAGCCCAGTACGAGCGTCACCGGATCGCCCACGCGAACCAGTCCCGAAACTTCCTCCTTCGTGCGGCAGCCAACATCGAGCCACAGGTCCTTGAGCTTCGGCGTCTGCTTCCGTTCCTCATCGCTGAGCAAATGGATGGGCTTGCGGGCAATCACGCCTGAAACGGGTCCGCCCGTGGACCATACCGTGAGCCGCTGACCCACGAGCACGATCGGATCCCAGCCGCCGATGGGCTGCAGGTAGAGAAACCCCTGATCGTCGAGATACTGCACGACGAAGCCGATCTGATCGCAATGTCCGGCGAGCATCACGCGCAGCGGTGCATCAGAATTCCGGCTGACGATCAGGTTGCCATGCACGTCGGTCGTGGTCTTGTCGGCGAACGGCGCCACGTAGTCGCGGACGACTTGCTGAATCTGTTGCTCGTAGCCCGAGGGGCTGGGCGTTTCCAGCAGCCGGCGGAGAAAGTCCAAGGCATCAGGCGTCATAGGAGCGGGTTCTCGGCGCGCAAGAGGTGATCGCCGCTCATCCGTTGCGGCGCGATCTTTATCGCACGATTTGCCGCCGGCGACAAGCACCGAGAGTGGGGGCGTCATTGCGTTTCGCAACGGCTCACGCACCCCATGAAAGCACCTTCGGCCCCAGCACCGCATTTCCTCCAAGTGTGGAATGCGGCGAGGGGCCGAAGGAGCGAGAGTCGATTTCTCAAGGATTACTTTGAAGCTTGAGCTTCAGCGTTTTTCGGGGCGACCATGATCTGGACCACTCCCGCGAGCGCCATCTGGGCTGGGGCCGGGAACGCGTTCGGGTCCCTGCTCCAGAAGCTGATCAGGATCGGTTCGCCGTTGTAGGCGGCCGGAACGTGCAAGCTTGACTTGGCACCGCGCTTGCGCATCTCTTCCATGATCTTGCCCTCGGCTTTGGCCAGATCCGCATTGGCCACCGGCTTCTTGCCGCTCAGGTACTTGGCCAGGCTTTCGCCCTCGGCGTCAGCCGGGGGAATCGGGGCGCTTAACGGAAGTGTGAGCGGCTTGCCGGCCTTCTTGCGGGCCTCGATAATGGCAGCTTCCACCTCCCGCTCGCCTTCGTCGTCGTCATCTTCATCATCGCCGTGCTTGTGACGAGGATGCGGGCCACCCTCCATTTGCATCGCTATCACGTCCACCAACTTGCCGTCCTTGACGGCATGCACGGTCACTGCATCAACCTGCGGCACGCTCATCCGCAGGATGTCGTCGAACTGACGGAAGATGTTGGGATCGGTCAGCGCAAGATACGCGCCGAACTTCAGGTTGTCGTCCGGCTCACCTTTCGAGGCGGCCAAAATCACCCCGAATCGCTCGACGCGCGACAATTCGCGGGGTTTGTCCTCCGGCTTCTGCAAGTCGCCATGCGCTGGCATTTGCTCGAAAAACCCGATCATCATCTCCTCGAACGTCTGATCGCCAAAGCCGACCGTCTGCTTCGGATCGGGATTGTTCAGATTGTCCGGCGAGTTGTCGAAAGTTGCATAACAATCCATTCGCGTGCCACGCGGCATGAACTTCGGTTCGGCGAGGCGATAATTCGTTTGCCAGCCAAAATCGTAATTGGGCACATCCAGAATCACTTCCTTCTTGCCGTCCGGGTAAGTGACTTCATAGCGGAACGATTTGCCGCGCAAATGCATGTGTGGCATCAGCGTCAGCAGCATCGAGTCGTCTGCAAAAATGTGCCGCGCCTTCACGGCATAGTCGGCCTCTCCTGGCGGAATCTGGAACACCGCGTTCACGGCGCTGTTCACGCGGACTTCCTTGTGCACCGCCTTCGGATCGGCAAACACGAACCCGCAATAGCTGCGATCGGTTTGTGCCGTGCCGTTCGGCGTGTAGTGCATCTGGAATATCAGTTTCGAGCCGGCCGGCACAAAACGCGCAAGACCCGGTTCCAGCGGCTCGGGCCGCAGTCCTGGAGCATACGCACCGAGGAAGTCGTTACCGCTACCGAGCCCGCCGCCAAGACTGCCGTCAGGCGGCAGCACGAACATCAGGATGTGATGCACGATGGCTGGATTGCCCGGTCGCGGCTCGATCGCGGCAATCCACTTATCTTCCTTCCAGCCCGGATCGGCGACGAACATCTGGTAGTCCACGACGCCGGTGGCGGGCACGTTAAAGGCCTTGTCGCTCATATACAACACTTGATCTGGTTCTGGAATCATCCAGCCTTCGGCGAACTGCGGCGGTTCGGGCATGTCCTGCGGATCGCCTTGAGGAGCGCCATTCTCGACCCACTTGGCAATCGTGGCCTTCTCTTCATCGCTCAGTCGGGCGTCATTGCTGAAGTGTCCAAACTGTTCGTTCGCGTGCCAGGGAGGCATCCGGTTCTGGCTCACCACTTCCTCAATCATTGAGGCCCAACCGGCGACGTCGTCGTAGCTGGTCAGCGTGAATGGCGCGATCTGGCCCGTGCGGTGACAGAACACGCAGCGGTCGTTCATGATCCGTGCGACCTGCTTGGTGTAAGTCACGTCACTGTCGACGACCGGTTCGAGGTCGCGACCAATCAGACAACCGGCCGCGGCGACTTCCGAGTTCTTGATTTCCTGCTTTCCCACCAGCGCATCGAGCGCTTCGGCGAGCTCGTTCGTTTCCGCTTTGTTGCGCAGATAGTTTCTGTTGTCTTGGAAGCCGTACTGATCGTCGATCCGGCCGCGATAGCGAATCGCGCCGGTTGTGTCCAGCACCACGACTTCCGGCGTACGCGTGGCGCCAACCGCGTCGGCAACCTTCTGCTTCAGGTCCTTCAGAATCGGAAACTTGATCTCATGAGCCCGGGCAAACGCCGCGATCTCGGTCGTGGCATCCTGGCGATTCGAGTCGACACCCAGGAATACGACGCCCTTGGCGGCGTACTTTTCTGCAAGCTCGGCCAGCTTCGGCGCATAAAGCTTTGCAAGCGGGCACTCGGTGCCCAGGAACGTCAGGACCACGATCTTCCCGCGGCCTGCTTCTGTGAGCGAGTGCGGCTGGCCGTGATAGTCCTTGAGTGTAAAGTTTTCGACCTTCGTGCCGATGGGCACGGCGAAAGCCTGGGAGCTGCCAAGCGCAGCCGCCAGCGTAAGGGTGAGCGCTACAAGTCGCATGAGAACACCTGCCGGGACGTTTGGGTGTGTGCGGGGAACGACGCAGTCTTCGGTTGTGTACGCGTGAGGCGTGCCTCGTGCCTTCTCGTTCCGATTCACGCGGGGGGAGGTGCGTCCGGTAGTTTAGCCTAACGGCCGAAGCGGCTCCAACAGGAGTGTGCTGCTGACGACATACCTCCCGCCAATCAGAGGTGCATTCGCCGCCGACGGTTCGATCTTGGCTCCGCTCGTCAAGCTATTTGCCAATGCAGAACCTGCTGAACACGCGATCGAGGATGTCGTCCGTGTAAACGGCCCCCACGACCTGGCCAAGCTGCTCGAGCGCCAGTCGCAATTCCACGGCGATCAGTGCTTCATCACCGCCCGAATCGCAAAGTTCCTGGGCCGCGGCGACACCACCGACCGCGGCTCGCAAGCTGCCGGAGCAGCGCTCCGCGGTCGCCGAACCGGCCTGATGGGCGAAGTCTGCCAAAGTCGACCGGAGGGCCGCGCGAAGATGGGCAGCGCCGGCCTGGTGTCGAGTAGTTGTGGAAACGATTGTAGCTGGCGACGTCAGGCGTGCGAAAACGCCCGCCGGATGCAAGTCGCTCTTGGTCCACGCGATGATCCGTGCGGTGGCCGCCGGTTCGGCCAGTCGACCTCGCTCCCAGGCGTTCAGTTCCCGAGTGCAGTCCAGGCAGAGGATCTCGACGTCACAGTGCAACGCCTGCTCTCGCGATAGCTTCTGTGCCTCAAGCGGCACCGCTTCCGTGGGAGCAACCACCTCGTGCCCCGCCGTGTCGATGAGCTGGCAGCGAAGGTCGCCACCAAGGTCGATCTCTGCGGAGAGATAATCGCGCGTCGTGCCGGGAACGTCCGAGACGATCGCCTGCCCGCCGCCCAGTGCGTTGAACAGGCTACTTTTGCCAACGTTTGGCCAGCCGACGAGCGCGACCCGCGCTAGTGTACGGTCGACCTTCCGGCCGGTGAGCTGGGTGAGGGTCGCCTGCAGTTCCACTTTGGCCGCAGTAAGCTGGCGAGCGAGTTCGATGCGTGTTACGAACTCGATATCCTCCTCGACAAAGTCCAGTCCTGCTTCCAGATGCGCAAGCAAGTCGAGCAGCGTCTCGCGAAGTTGGTGCAACGGTCGAGCCAGCCCTCCGGCGAGTTGACCAAGCGCGTGGCGGAGGTCGTCGTCTCCGCGGGCGTCGATCACTCCGAGCACCGCTTCCGCCTGTGTCAGGTCGAGTCTGCCTGCCAGGAACGCCCGCAAAGTGAACTCACCCGGCTGGGCGAGCCGTGCCCCATTATCGCATGCAGTCGAAAGCACGGCAGCAAGCAGGGGAGGGGAGCCTGTGGTGTGAATCTCGGCGGCGGCTTGTCGCGTGTAGCTGCGTTCGTCCGGCCAGAAGTAGATCGTGGCCGGCAGAGGGCAGCACTCGCTGCTCGACAAGGCGAGCTCGACTTCGAGTGCCGTTGGCTCAAGGACCGCGGCCAGCCGGCGGACGCCCTCGCCGGCGACGCAGTTGCCGAGCACGGCGAGTGTGCCCGAACCGCTGAGTCGAACGATGCCGCGCGACGCACTGCCCGAAGTCGAGGCGATGGCGGCGATCGTGTCAGTAGCTTGATCGAGCTGATACACGGCGACCTACCTGCCGCGAGAACTACTTACGGCCCTTCTGGCGACGCTTGCGAGCCGCGGCGCCATTGCCTTCGGAGGTCGAGGTTACGGCAACCGGGGTCCCGTCGGGATCAGTTTTTTTCTGAGCCTTGGGCAGAAGCTTCCGCTCGGCAACGCCCCACAAGCTCGACGCGATGAAGTATACGCACAGACCGCTGGCGACTTTGAAGAACAGCACGCCCATGAAAATCATCATGTACTGCATCATCTTCTGTTGCATTGCGGCCTGTTCGTCGGCCGGCGGCGGCATGAACATCTTCTGCTGCCAGATGAACAGGGCGATCGTCACCAGCGGCAGCACGTTCAGGTAGGGTCCCAGTCCCAGGAAGCCGGTGCCGGCCGTGATGAAATCCGGCATCAGGTGCGACCAGTTCCAGAACATGTCCGGCGCGGCCAGGTTCGAAGCCCAGCGCACGGCATCGCTGATCAGCGGCGCCTGGCGCAATTCCACGTCCACCATCAGCGAGCGATATAGACCCACGAAGATCGGAAGCTGCGCGAACGCCAGCATGCACCCGCCCACCGGGTTGTACTTGTGCTGCCGGAACAAGTCCTGCATCGCCTTGGTCCGCTTCTCCGCGTCGCTCTTGTACTTCTCGTTGATCTTCTTCATCTCAGGCTGCAGCTCTTGCATCTTCTGCGCGCCGAGAGCCTGCTTGCGGCTCAACGGGAACATGCACCCGCGGACCAGCACGGTCAGCATGATGATCGCGATGCCGTAGTTACGGACCACGGAGTAGAAGGCGTGCAACACCTCGCTGAGAAACTGCGCGACCGGCCAGAACCAGCCGAAGTAGATCAGCTCGGTGAGTTCGCCGTTCGGTCCATAATTGGCCAGCAGTGCGCGGCGTTTCGGCCCCGCGAACACCTGGTAGCTATGCTCGAGCGACTCGCCGGGCTTCAGATCGGCCAGAACGCTGTCGATGCGGAACGACACGTTAAGCAGTCGAATGTCTGCCGACTCTTCGGGCACCGCGCCCACGCGCATCGGCACGATTGCTTCGAACAGCTTCTGGTCGGGCTGCTTGCTCTGCGGAACCATCGCCACGGAGAAATACTGCGCATCCACGGCGATGAAATCGAGCTTCGAAGTCGAGCCCCACGATTTCTCAAAGTCCTCCTCAGCCAGGTCACCCGGCGAAATCTGGGCGATCGTGCCACCATCGAACGATGCGATTACGTCGCGCAGACCGGCGCTACCCCAGGTGCGGCTGACCTTACTGGCGTACCAGTCGCCTTCAGTCGGCAAACCGGTCGGTCCATCCAGCCGATAGGCCACCTTGTGCGGTGCCTCGCTGGTGTTCTTGACGGCCACCTCGAGCACCAGATGATAGGCCGGATAGGTTTCGTTCGTTTGCTCGTCTTTGGGCAGTTCCGCCAGGCGATACGTCTTGGTGATTTCGAGTCCCAAGAGCGGAATCTGCCGCCGGAATTGCACGCTCTGCGGGCTCGATTCAGCGACTTCCCACGCGCCATCGCGCAGGTTCACGCCGCCGAGTTCCTTGTTGTCGTTCGCCAGCACGCGCTCGTCGAACTGCTGGATCGTAGTCAGAAAAGACAGGGGATCGTGCTTGCCGGGCGTGACGATTTCGATTGGCTTCGACTGAAACTCGGGTCGTACCAGGTCGAGGGGCTGCTGGCCGAGCGTGACGGCGACGTCTTTAGATTCCTCGCCCCGCTTGATGGTGAGTTTGATCTGCTGACGGGGTTCGGTTGCTTCAAGCGCCGTGAGGAACTCCGCGGCGGTGCGAACCTTCGCGGCGCCGAGCGCCGTGATCACGTCGCCCGACTCGATGCCGG
>JBGSKX010000247.1:0-21163 GCA_041741015.1 Pirellulales bacterium | reverse complement strand
CGTCCCCAGCGGAAGACGGCCGCCAAGCGTCCGCGCCGGCGCGACTAGTGCTCCCATCATCCGCCCCAGCGACGCGTCCGATGTCTGCGATCGACTATGAGCTGCTCGACTTTGGCGACGGGCGGAAGCTGGAACGCTTCGGCCAGTACGTGCTCGATCGACCTTCACCGGCCGCTGACGGGGCGAGTAAGCGATCTCCACAGCGATGGCCAGAGGCCGCGGCCCGCTACGAGCGAACAGCAGGGGAGGGGGAACGCTGGCATTCGCGCCGGCCGCTTTCCGACAACTGGCCACTCGAATGCGGCGCATTCCAGCTCGAGCTTAAGCTCACTGATGCCGGTCAACTGGGCGCGTTTCCTGAACAAGCGGCCAACTGGCGGTGGATAGCCGAGCAAGTGAAACTCGCCGGTCGCCCCAAAGTGCTGAACCTGTTTGCCTACACTGGCGCGAGCACGCTCGCCGCCGCCGCCGCGGGAGCGGAAGTCGTGCACGTCGATTCGGCGGCAAATGTTGTCGCGTGGGCGCGCCGCAACGCCGCCGCCTCGGGGTTGGCCGAAGCTCCGATTCGCTGGATTGCCGAGGACGCTCTGAGATTCGTCGAGCGCGAACTGCGGCGCGGCAACCAGTACGACGCCGTGCTGCTCGATCCGCCCGCCTATGGCCACGGTCCCAAGAGACAGGTGTGGAAACTTGAACTCGACCTGCCGCGACTTCTGCCGCTATGTTTTGAATTGTGCGGTGTTGGGAGTAAGTTCGTATTACTGTCGTGCCACACCGCCGAACTGGCCAGTGCGGAGAGTTTGCGCGACTATGCCGAGAATCTGCTCGGGCCTTTGCCCGACTGGCGAGCGAGTGCCGCGACGATGAACCTGGCATCATCCCGCGGGGGGCAGCTTAATTGTGGCGCCGCCGTGCGATGGATTCGACAATAGCAATCAGGTTCAGGTTCTTTCCGATGACCTCCCGCAGCATCACCAGCCTGACGAACCCCCGCGTAAAGGAGACCGTGCGTTTGCGCACGGGCCGTCATCGCGCGAAACAGGGCCGGATGCTCGTGGACGGTGCGCGTGAAATCAAACAGGCCCTGGCTGCTGGCGTGCGCCCGACGGAAGCGTTCGTCTGCGAATCGCTCTGCCGCACTGACGATAGTCGCCAGGCCGCGAAACTGCTCGCCGATAGCGGCTGCGACGTCTGGGAAGTCACACCCGAGGTGTTCGCCAAGATCGCGTTCGGCGAACGCGACGATGGTGTGCTGCTCGTGGCCGAAACGCCAACCAGTTCACTCGCCGCACTCCAGCCGCGCGGCAGTGGCCCGATTGCGGTGATCGAAGGCATCGAGAAGCCCGGCAATGTCGGAGCCGTGCTACGCAGCGCCGATGCCGCCGGCGTGGCCGCCGTGATCGTGGCCGAACCCGTGACCGACCTGTTCAATCCGAACTGCATTCGGGCGAGCCTGGGCGCGGTATTTCGCGTGCCGGTGTGCACGGCCACGAGCGCGGCGGCGGTTGAGTGGCTCCGCGATCGCCACCTCGCGATCTTCGCCGCTCGTGTGGATGGCAGACTCGACTACACCGCAGCGCCGTTGGCGGCGGGATGCGCCATCGTGCTCGGGAGCGAAGCCGACGGGCTTTCTTCAGCCTGGTATGGCGACGGTGTGACCGCGATTCGACTGCCGATGCGCGGTGCGATCGACAGCCTGAACATCTCGGCCGCCGCCGCGGTGCTGTTCTACGAATCGCTGCGGCAACGCCGATCGAGCGGCGCGGATTGACCGTGCGACGCGAAATGGCCTGCGATCAGCGCTTTGGCCGGCGCAAGAACCCGCCGCCGAAAAGTCCGCCGCTGAAGAATCCCGGCGGCGGCGGTGGCAGCTGGGCAAGCGCCGCGAAGACCGCATCATGGACCGGCTGCATCCAGGGGGGCTCCCACAACTGGGGCGGCGCGAGTTCGATGATCCCGCTGGCGCCGGGCGACTCCACTTCGGCTGCGAGCGAGGTGGCCCCGATCGTGGCCGGCAGATCGATCATCAGCAGGATGCCCACGTTAAAGCGTGCGAACAGTTGATCCGAAGCGCTCACCACGCGATTCTTGTCGAAGTCGTAAACGGTCGTAACCGGTTCATTGACGCCGGGGTTCAATCGCGCTCCCAGTTCATCGTACGCGCTGGTGACCGCTGCCGCCTCGCTGTTTCCACCGGCGTCGCCGGGTCGATGGCCAAAGTAGAAAACGTCGGTCTTGGCGAGCCCGGTGTTGGTATTGAATCCGCCCAATGCGTCGTTGCCCTTGACGGTAACTTCCAGCCACACGCCATAGATCGCGCCGTCCGGCCAGATGATATGCACACGATCGCTGCCGCCCTGGCCCGCTTCGGCTCGCACCGAGATCAGCGTCGGCGTGGGCGCATCGATCCAACTCTCGGGCGAATTGTCCGTGCCGATCTTGAAGCCGAAATCCGCCGCCGTCAGTGTGCCGTGCACGCTGGCAACGTCGACCACCACGGAGTTGATCCCGCGCGAGTAGCTGGAGATGTTGTCGAACGTGGAGAGACCCGTACCGGGCAGGTAAGCGGTTTTCTCGGCGGCAATGGCCGCGTCTTCGCTCGTTCCAACTTCCGGCGTGTTGCCGTCGAATGAGGAATTGTTGTAAACGAGTTGCCGGTTGACGACGCCGGCGATCGCCAGGATTTGCGTACGATAGACGGACAGATCGGCGATGAACGTGATGCTGCCGTACAGCGAGGTGCTGCTCGGCTGTCCGCTCGCGCTGCCGCTCGTGGCGAGCATGATTCCGGACAGCACCCAGTTGCCTTCTTCGAGCGCAAACACCGCTCCGCCCGAATCGCCGCTCGAAGCCTGGGCCTCGTTCGCCAGCGCAGGTTGATTCGTGTAGGGCTGACGGTCGAAGCGGGTCGTGAAACCGGCCACGCTCACGGTGCCGATCGGTATGTACAGTCCGGTGTCGTGTACCGTGTTTTCGCCCCAGCGAATCATGCGCGGCCCCGTGACCGTGACGCCGGCGTAATTGTTGTAGTTCGGGTTGGCCGGTTCCGCGATTTCTGTCCAGGTCCACGGCGTCGTGTTCCTGTTAATCGACCAGAAGTGTTCGCCGCTGGACGAATACCCGTTGCCGACCATGATCACGCGACCGCTGGCCGGCGCCGAGGCAATGAACGAAGTAAACAGCTCCGGCAACGGGGGATCGCCGTTCACCTTGAACATTTTCAGGTCGGTGTTCGAGCCATCCGGATTCGTCAGCCTCGTGACCGAGGAGGTATCGACCGTGTACGCCTGGCCGGCCCAGGTGATGGTCGAGGTAAGCGAGACGTGGTTGGCCGTGAGCGCCCAACCCGCTCCCAGATAGACCACGGTGCCATTTTCGCCACTGCGCGCCACGTTGTTAAAACCCGGTAGCGCGGGATCGCCCGGGCCGCCTGCGGCCAGCAGGCTCGCGGCCGTGGTATTCGGATTGCCGCTGGGCATCAGAATCGCGGGCTCGGCGATCGGATCGGTTTGCACTTCGACGACGGTCCCTGTGGGATCGTCGGCCGCCATAAGCCAGCGCGCTTCAAGTTGCTCGAGGCTCGAGCCCAATTGGCGTCCGCGCGCGCGATGGAGTTTCTTGTGCGCGCGGAGCGGACGCAATAAGTGTGTTTCAGACATCAGCGATCTTCCTGGACTCCCACGAAGGTTCGCGTCGACAAAGCTGCCGAGGCGAATCGAACTGCGCCACAACCGGGAGAGGAGAGTATGCCGTGCTGGGGGGAACTGAGCGATTGCTCGTCACGGCAAACTTGCGGCCAGAATAGCCCTCTGCTGGGCGCGTGTCTACAGAAAAACCTCAGCGGCCGGCAACAAAATCAGCGGGCGCCGGCCATGGGCGTCCTGCACTAAACCTGTGGGCCGGATACCCAAGGCTCGCTATTGTTGGGTCCGGGCCGCTGCCAGCGTATTCACCAGCAGCATCGCCACGGTCAGCGGTCCCACGCCCCCGGGGACAGGCGTAATCCGACTCGCAACCTGGCTTACGGCCTGGAAATCGACATCGCCGACCAGGCCAGCGTCTGTCCGATGAATGCCGACATCGATCACCACCGCGCCGGGCTTCACCATCTCGGCCGTGATAAACTGCGGCTGGCCGATCGCAACGATCAAGATATCGGCCTGTCGCGTGATGCCCGCCAGATCGTGAGTCTTGCTGTGACAAACCGTGACTGTCGCGTCCGCCCCGGCGCCACGCTGCATCAGCAGCAAGGCCATCGGCTTGCCCACCGTTTCGCTCCGCCCCACGACCACCACGTGACGGCCGGCCGTCTCGATGCCATTGCGAACGAGCAACTGCTGGATCCCATACGGCGTGCAGGGGATGAACCGCGGGGCTCCCTGTACCAACCGGCCCACGTTCTCGGGATGAAACCCATCGACGTCCTTCAGCGGGCTGATGGCATGCAGAATCCGCGTCGAGTCGATCTGCTTGGGGAGCGGCAACTGCACCAGAATGCCGTGCGTCGGCTCATCCTTGGCCCGATTCAGCTTGGCCACGAGCGCCAGCAGGTCGTCCTGCGAGGCGTCGGCCGGCAGGCGGAACATCCGGCTGTGGATACCCACCTCGTCGCAGGCCTTAACCTTGTTCCGCACATAGACTTCGCTGGCCGGGTCGTTTCCCACCAACACGGCTGCCAGCGTGGGTACTTCGCCGTTGTTCTCGATGAACTCAACAATCTCGTCCCGCAATTCCAGCCGGATCGTCCGTGCCAGCGATTTGCCATCCAGTAGTTGTGCTGTCACGGGGGACCTTCATCCTTCAAGTGCGCGAGAAGAGCTCGCTATCCGAGGCTGGAAGTGTGGCATTCTAGCGGCATTGCAGCCGGGAAACCAATCCCCAGCGGCGGCAAATTGGGCACCTTTTGAACTCTTCCCAGGCCGAACCGGCGTAGTGCGGAAACCGCCGGACGGCTATGATCTGTTGACTCTTTGACACGCAGATCGAATAAATATTACAATGATGCTTATCATTGTGACGATTGAATAATTGGCCTCACTTGCCAACTCAAGCCTTGCCCGCCAGCGGACGAGGCAATCCACCTACCCACCCGCTCCACGCCATGTCTGACGAAGCCAAACTCAGCCCTGTCGAAACGTTCAAAATTCAAAGCAACTACTTGCGCGGCGAGATTGTCCAGGAACTCGCCGACGAGAACGACTTCTTCGGCAAGGGGAGCATTCAGCTCCTCAAGCATCACGGCACCTACCAGCAGGATGACCGCGATGCCCGCGCCATGGGCCGCAAGGACGGCGCGAAGAGCGCGAAGCATTACTCGTTCATGGTCCGCACCCGGATTCCCGGCGGCCGCCTCACCAGCGAACAGCTTCTGGCCGAGATCGACCTGTGCGAGGAAGTCGGAAACACCACGCTGCGGATCACCAGCCGCCAGGGTCTGCAGTTGCACGGCGTGGTGAAACATGACCTGTGGAAGACGATCCACCGCATCAACGAAATCCAGCTTTCGACGCTCGCGGCGTGCGGCGACGTGGTGCGCAACGTAATGTGCTGCCCCGCGCCGTTCACTGATCCCATCCATCAGGAGCTCGAGCAGCTCACCGACGACCTGGTTGCGAACCTTGCCCCACGCACCAGGGCCTATCACGAGATATGGCTCACCGATCCCGCGAGCGGCGAAGAGACGCTCGTCGGCGGAGGTAGCGAGAGCGCCGAGCTCGAACCGCTTTACGGCCCGACCTATCTCCCGCGCAAGTTCAAGATCGCCGTCGGGCTGGCCAGCGACAACTGCGTCGACCTGTATGCCAACGACCTGGGCTTCATGGCGATCGTCGACAGCGGCAAGATCGTGGGCTACAACGTGCTGGTGGGCGGAGGCATGGGGGTCACCCCCAGCGCCGAGAAGACCTTCCCCGCCGTGGCCAAGCGGATGGCGTTCATCAAGCCCGAGCAGGCCATCGACGTCGCCAAGGCCGTGATCATGGTCCAGCGCGATTTCGGCAATCGCGCCGACCGCAAGATCGCGCGGCTCAAGTACCTGATTCATAACTGGGGCCTGGAAAAGTACAAGGCCAAGGTCGAAGAGTACTACGGTCAGCCGCTCGCGGATCCGCATCCCGAGGACGTTCACGGCTTCGACGATCACATCGGCTGGCACGAGCAGGGAGACGGCAAGCTGTTTTACGGCCTGAATGTCGAGAACGGCCGCATCCACGATCACGACGACTTCCGGCTGAAGAGTGCGCTGCGAGAAATCTGCCGCACCATCAAGCCGGGCATCCGCCTGACGGCGCATCAGAGCATCCTGTTCACGGATGTTGACCCGGCCGACCGCGAGAAGCTCCAGTCAATCCTCCGTAGCCACGGCGTCAAGCTCAGCGAAGAGATCTCAAGCGTCCGCCGCTGGTCGATGGCCTGCGTCGCCTGGCCCACCTGCGGACTGGCAATCACCGAAAGCGAACGCGCCCTGCCGGGCATTATCGACCAACTCGAAGTCGAGCTGGCCAAGCTGGGCCTGTCGAACGAAACCTTCACGCTGCGGATGACGGGCTGCCCCAACGGCTGCGCCCGGCCATATAACTGCGACATCGGCCTCGTGGGCAAAGCGGTCGGCAAGTACACGGTTTTCGCCGGCGGCCGCTTGCTCGGCGACCGGCTGAACTTTAACTTCCGCGACATGGTGCCCGCCGACGAGGTGGTGTCCACGTTGGTGCCACTGCTCACGTACTTCAAGCAGGAACGGACCGCCGGCGAAACGCTGGGCGACTTCTGCCATCGCAAAGGTCGCGACGACCTGGTGGCCTGGACCGACGCCTACACGGCCCAGAACCCTGCGGCCCAGAACACCCAGGCGGAAACTCAGCCCGCATAAGCCAGCGCCCGCCGGGATTCGAGAAAAGGAGTTCTCATGGATCCGCTGAAGCCCTGGATGCGCAAGCTATTGATGTTCGCAGGTTGCTACAACCTGCTGGTGGGCATCAGCCTCTCGATCTTCTACCACGAGATGTTCAAGTTCTTCGGTTTGCCGAAGCCCAGCCTGATCATGTACGTGCAGCTCGTCGGCATTCTGGTTGCGCTGTTCGGCGTGGGCTACTGGCGCGTCGCCTTCCACCCGATTCGCAATCGCGACCTCCTGATGCTGGGCTTTCTGAGCAAGCTGTTCGGCACATTTCTCGGTACGGGTTACGTGCTGCTCGGCAAGATGCCGCCGATCTTCTTCGTGATCCTGCTGTTCAGCGACATCGTGTACCTGCCGTTCTTCTGGAGGATCATCCGCCGGGTGTATCGGATCGCGGGTGAGCGGGGGCTGTGAGCAGCGATGGCGATATTTGTCGTCGTCCTCGATAGCCCCCGGCTTTGCCGGGGGGGCTCTTTTCCGGCGATCCAAACCACGCACCGCAAGCTACGCTTACTCATGCCGCAAGGCGGTTTACCGCCCGGCGCTGATTTCCCAATTGCAAACTTTTGCTGGACGACGAACCATGAAACGTACCCTGTCAATTGCAGCGGCTGCCGGCTGTGTGATGCTGTTTGGCGCTGCCTACTACATCTCGGAAACGCAGGCCATCGTGCAAAGCGGCCTCACCGAGCTGAAGTTCGAAACCGTTAAGTCTGAAGGCGGCCTGATTGGCGCGCCCACCCGGATGAAGATCACCAAGCAGACGATCCAGCATCTGCGCGAGCTGATGAAGGCCGGCAAGGAAATCACGTTCGCCGCCGACGGCAAGATCACGGTCGTTGAAGACAAGCCCGGCGCAGCCAAATAGCGCCTCACGAAAACGGTTCCTGACACCTTTTTCAGAAAACGGTGTCAGGAACCGTTTCAGTTTGGTAACAGGTCCAGGGCCGCGCCGTTGGCCTCGAGCGCGTCGACCACGAACTGAATGTGCTCGTCCAGTTCGATGCCCAGGTCCGCTGCGCCGCGCGTGATGTCCTCGCGATTCACCGCCGCGGCAAAGCCCTTCGCCTTGAGCTTCTTCTTCACGCTCGAAGCTTTCATCCCCACGATCCCCTCGGGCCGAACCTTGGCACAGGCCGTGATAAAGCCCGACAGCTCGTCGCAGGCGTACAGCGTCTTGTCCAAGAGCGACACGCGCGGACAATCCGGCAGATAGTCGGCGTGCGACTTGATCGCATAGATCACGTGTTCGGGATAACCCTGCTGGGCGAGAATTGCCGCGCCTTGGAGCGGGTGATCGGGCGGGTTTGGCCAGCGCTCGTAGTCGAAGTCGTGCAGCAGGCCCACGATGCCGAACGTCTCGACATCTTCGCCGAACCGCGCGGCGTATGAACGCATCGCCGTCTCGACCGCCAGCATGTGCTTGCGCAGGCTATCGCTCTGCGTATACTCGCAAACGAGTTGCCACGCCGCCTCGCGATCCATAGCGCTTACTCGATCCGCTTGCCGCGGCCGTTCTCGGCCTGAGCCGGCGCCGGATCCGGAAGCGGCGGGGCGGGCTGTGCCGTGCTGTCGACGGGCGGCGCTTCCTCCGCGCCCGTGGGCGGAGTCTCCTCACGCCAAGGCTTCTTCTGCCGATAGCTGTCGAGCTCCTTGGCGAGCTGGCCCTTCATCGCGTCGGCGCCAAGATCGACGGCCTGCTGCGACCATTTGGTGGCCGCTTCGAAATCGCCCGCCTCGGCGTAGCCCGCGGCGAGCGTGCTCAGAATATGAGCCTGCTTGTAATCCGTCACCTTGCAAGCCTGTTCGGCGAGTTCGATGGCCCGTTTGCCGTCGCGCAGCTCATCCTTGGGCGAAGTGGCCAGAACCCAGGCCAGGTTGTTGAGCACGCCGCTATTGTTCGAATCGAACTTCAGCGCTGCTTCGTAGTCGGCAACCGCCTCGCCCTGCTTGCCTTGGCTCAGATAGGCGTCGGCCCGGCCGCGGAATGCCGAGACATTCTGCGGATCGACCACGATCAGGTGCGTGTACGTTTCGATCGCTTTTTCAGTCTGCTGCGAGGCCTGATAGACCGCCGCAACCTGGAGCAGCACGTCCGGGCTGTCGGGCATCACTTGCCGCAGCACGTTCAACTCGCCCAGGGCCTGTTCGAACTTCCCACTGGCAGCCAGCAAGCTGGCATGCAGGAGCAGCGCCTGCGACCCAGGCCGCAGCTTCATCGCTTCTTCCACGTCCGCAAGGGCTAGTTTCAGGTCACCCTGAATCGCTCGCACGCGGGCCCGCGCCGTCAGCGCGCCGGGCGACTTCGGTTCCAGCTCGATGGCCTTGGTAAAGCTGGCGATGGATTCGTCGAGCTTTTCGGAAGCGGCCTCGGCCATCCCACGTGCTTCGTAGGTTTCCGCGTCGTCCGGTTCAATGGCGATCGCGGCGTTGAAATCGGCAATCGCTTCGGAAAGCTTGTTCTCGGTCAGGTAGTGCATCCCACGAAATCGCAGGGCGTCCGCCTCCTGTGGCGCGAGTTTCACGGCCTCATCAAAATCGGCTTGCCGCGCGGCCGGATCCTTTTGCAAGCCCGCACGAATCACCAGTGCCTTGCCCTTCATGTTGGGGTCGCTGTCCGACAAGCGGATCGCCTGGTCAAGCGCTTCCTTCGCCTTGGCCGGTTCGGCCAGGTGAGCATACAACCGCCCCAGCAGGTACTGCGCCTGCGGCTGTTCGGCGTTCAGCTTCACGGATTTTTCCAGGTCCGAAAGCGCCATCCGCAGTAGCGCCTGTCCGCGGTGCGGCGTGACCGGCGTTTCGAACAGCTCGTGGCAGATCAGCTCGGCCCGCTGACTCAAGGTGCTGGCCAAGAGCTCATTGGCGAACTTGACTTCGGTTTCGGGCAGTCCCGCTTCGATCGCGTCCTGGCTGAGCTTGATCGCGCGGTTCAGGTCCGAGAGGCTTTCGGCTCCCAGCTTCGCATCCATGGCTTCTTGCAGCAGGGCCTCGCCCGCCGGTTTTTCTGCCGCCGGCTTGTCGGCCTCGGGAGTGCTCGGTTCGTCGGCACGGGCCGCACCAAATACCAGCGACACGAGAAGAGCCCAACTCAAAACACGGAACGACTGCTGGCGGATGCCGAGGTGAAGCATGACTGCTCCTTTCTGAACACACGAAGGACGCCGCGGAAAAGTGGGGGGCATTATGACGCCAACCGCCAAACGATGCCATGCGAGTTACCGGCCGGGCAAAGTGCATCATAAATCCCGCCCGGTAGCGGTCCACACTGCAAATCCGGGACCGCGCAGCCAGATGTGCAATAGCTGATCAGAGCGGCGCAGGCAGATCGCGCCGGCAGAACACGACGGCGGCCACTATGTAAAACGCGAGCCCCAGTCCGATGAGGATGCTGTCATACCCCAGCCCGCCGAGCGCGAACGAATTGCCCGACTCGATCCAGAAGGTCCATGCCCGATTGCGCACCCCCACCAGCAATTGCGGCTCGAACGGCGTAAAGAACGAAGTGTACGTGAGCCACTCCCAGCCCTTGGCCGCGCGGCCGATGATCTTCAGCACCATCGACACGGCATAAATTCCGCCCACGATTCCGATCGTTCGTGCGCGATAGTTCGTGAGCGACGAAACCAGCGTGCTCAAGCCTGCCAGAAACACCGTGATCGCAAACAGGTTCAGCGCTGCCGGAACGAACAGCCGAAACTCGGCCGGCTGATCGAGCGTGATCGTCTGTAGCCCCACGAACGTGCCCAATAGGGCGGCGCCGCACAGCAGCGCCCCGCCCACGATCGTCCACACGCCTTGCGAGAACAAGACGCCCAACCGCGTGACGGGCTGCGCCAGCACCATCTCCATCGTGCCGCGATTCAGTTCTCCGCTGATCGTGTCGCTGCCGCGCGCCACCGCCCATACGGTCACCAGCAGCAGCACAATCGGATCGTCGTAACCGATCGCGATTCGCCCGGCCGTGGTGGCCATCTGCGAGTAACTCACCGGCAGCAGCCCTTCGACCTCGACCGGCATGAAGCTGAAGATTCCCTCCATCGACTGGACACTGAAGAAACTGGCAATCCATACCCGCAGCCACTGCACTGCGAACATGAACACCGCGCCGCCCGCCAGCAGCCAGCGCGATTCGAGGATCGTCTTTTTCCACAGGGCTCGGTTCATTGTTGCAAGGTCGCTACGTACGAAAGTCTGACTGTCGGGTGCTCGAATCATAACCCGACGTGTGAGCGAGGAGGGATTGTCGAGCGATTCGGTTTTTCGCCTCGCTTACGCGTCGGGTTGAGATGTCATTCAATCCTGCGCAACTTCAAACGGATGGAACTGCTCATACAGCGCGCCGAGCCCCACGGGTTCAATCCGCACTTCGGCCAGAGGCAGCGTCGCCAGCCAGCCCAGCATGCCCGACAGCTCGCCGGGTGTCTCGATCAGCAGATCGCCTGCCGCGCCGTGCGTCAGGCTCACCTGGCCACCAAGACCTTCTGGCAGTGGCGGCAGCGGACCGGTGAGCTGCGCGCGGATGCGATGCTTGCGCTTGAGTTCCGACAAGGTTTGCGTGTGCACCAGCTTGCCGCCGCGCAAGATGATCGCTCGATCGCAAACTTGTTCGACTTCGCTGATCACATGCGAGGAAAAGATCACCGTTCGGCCGGCGCTCTTCGCCTCGGCAACGAGCGCCGCGACATCGGCCCGCATCGTCGGGTCGAGATTCGAAGTCGGTTCGTCGAGAATCACCAGCGGCGTGTCGACCGCCAGCGTCACGGCCAGAGCGAGCTTCTGCCGCATGCCGGTCGACATGGCAGTGACCGGTCGCAGCGGATCCAGGCCGAAGCGGTCGTAGGCCAGCTTCTCCGCCCGCGCAAGGCTGCCGTCGCGGCGTACAGTGGTGAAGAAGTCGATCACCTCGCGGGCCCGCATCGTGCGAAACAACCGCGCATCGCCCGGCAGGTACGAGACCCGCCTGTGCACTTCGAAAGATTGCCGGTAGCAATCCAGTCCGTCGATCGACGCGCTACCGCTGGTGGGCTTGAGAAAACCCATCAGCGTCCTGAGGAGCGTAGTTTTGCCCGCGCCGTTCGGACCGAGCAGGCCCACGACCTCGCCGCGCGCGACGCCAAAGCTGAAGCGATCCAGCGCGGTGAAGTTGCCGTACGACTTGGTGAGCGAGTGGGTTTCGACGTACACGATGTGCGGCCGGCCGATCGGATTGCAGGAAAGAACAGCGAGCGACGCGTGCCACAAGCTGGGGGCAGAGGGGAAACCGCGATCGCTTCGTCATCCTAACCGGCTACCTGGCCAAAGGAAACCGGGCAGCGCGATGTTCGACCGGTGGTGTGATGAAGTCTACCGGGCAGGCTCGCTCAGGTGCCAACGGATGCCACCGGTGCTGCGGAGCGGTCACCGGTGCACGTCGCCACCTAAATGAGCCCGCCTCTCAAGCTGTGCTGAGATTTCGAGACGAGCACAGGTGAGCCGCCACGCGCCCACCTGTGGCACCCTCGAATGCATTCACTTCCCTTACCGGTTGAACAAAAACGCCGGGCTGTTGATCAGCGCCCAGGCCAGATCCTGCGCGCCGGTGAGCCGCACGTTCTTCTGCTGGTCCGAGGCGCTCTTCACCGCCTGGTTCAGCCGCATCCACTTCGTGTCGAGCGAGCGATGGTAGCCGGCTAGCTCCGCAAGCTGCTCGGCCGTTCGCATCTCCGGCTTCTTGCTCAGGATCTTTGCGATCGGTTCCGGCACGCTGCTCGCCGCAGCCGGCGAGGGCGTCGAAGACGTTGCCAGCCGGAACTTGCCAATGGTGTGCGTGTCGTCGTGCTGCTGATCGAGCGTCACGGTCAGCACCGCCGGCGCGTCAAGCACGAGCGGCTCCTTGAGCTCGAACAAGCCCGTGTGGTCCTTGCCGGACTGCGGCAGCACGGCCCAGCCGGTACCAGGATTTCCGTCGATCGCCGAGGTGACCGGATAGCCGTCCTGGTTGAAGTCCGCCGTCGCTTTGCCGAATGCGATCGGCTTGACCTGATCCGGAGCGGCCTGCGGCGCGATCGTCGCCGTGAGCTCAGAGAGCACCAGGTTGCCGTTCATCGCGCGGCCCGGTCCACGTTGTGGCAGCGAGTCATCCGCCAGCAGTTCCAACCGCAAGGCTGTAAGCGGACCGGCCGGCACCGGAATCGTCACCGTGTAGGTTCCCTTGCCGTTAGCGCCGTCGACTTTGATCGACTGATCCGCCTGCACCGCTAAGCTGGCGCCCGCGCTCGAAGCGGCGCTGGCCGGCGCCGGCGTGTCCCACACCGGAGCTGCTTGTTTCGACTCCCAAGCGGCTTGCGCTTCATCGACTTTCTTCTGATGCTCCAGCAGTTCACTTTGCAGGTCGATCACGTCGGACGCGCTGGCATGCAGGGCGGCGATGCCGGTCGTGACTTCCTCCGGCGTGGCCGGGCGCGCGAGCAGCCGCAAGAAAATCTCATTCACCAGCTTGGCGTCGTCCGCTTCGGTGGCCACCAGCTTCGTGATCGCGTTATTCGGATCGGCGATCGCATCGGCAATCGTCGGACCATTGACCAGCGTCATCACGGGGCCGAGCATCATGCCGTCGCTGCGCTCGCATTCGCAGGCACTCTCGCGAGCCGGACGGCCGAACACTTCAAAGAACCCGCTCGGCAGCGTGAGACCGACGTCCGGCAATTGCGTGGCCCGATAACCGGCCGGCACGCCCGGCAGGTTGCTCACCGAACCGCACGCCTGCTGGATCGTGTCGTACAGCACTTCAGCTGGCAGCCGCCGCGCAACCGCGTGCGAGTAGTTGATCGTGTCGTCTTCGTTGTAGGGGTTCGTCTTGATCGAAAGCTGATAGGTGCGTGAATTGCAGATCAGCTTGAGCACGTGCTGCATGTCGAACCCGCTCTCGATGAACTCCTTGGTCAGGTAGTCCAGCAGCTCGGGGTTTGTCGGTGGGTTGCCGGCGCGGATGTCGTCAATCGGCTCGATGATTCCGCGGCCAAACAGGTATCCCCACAGACGGTTCACGTAGCTCTTGGCAAAGTACTGGTTTTCTTTCGAGGTGACCCAGCGAGCGAGTTGCTCGCGGCGCGAGGCTTCGGCCCCGGCCTGGCCGCCGTGCTCATAGGGGAACGACGGGGCCGCCGGCTGGCCGGTGCCGCCGTGCGTGACTTCACCCGCGCCCGAGTCAAAGATGTCTTCCACGAGCGGCGTGCCGCCTTCGACGGCCGTGCCGCCAATCACCTGGCCCTTCGCCACGGGATCGGCCTTGCGACCAACCTGCGCAAAGTACGCGGCCAGGTGGAAGTACTGCCCTTGGGTCCAGCGCTCGAACGGATGGTCGTGGCACTGGTTGCAGTTGAAACGCACACCAAGGAAAAGCTGCGTGGTGTTCTCCATCAGCTCTTGCGGAGTGCGAAGCACCTTGTAGTAAGCTGCCGGCGGATTCTCGAGCGTCGAGCCGCTCGCCGTCAGCACCGTGTACACCATCTGGTCATACGGCATGTTCGACGAGACCGCCTGCTTGATCCAGCCGCGCAGGGCGAACGCCCCTTCCTCGCCCAGAAACTTGCGGTTCACTTGCAGGAGATCGGCCCACTTGTTCGTCCACAGCTCGACGTAGTCGCCGCTGCCAACCAGGCGATCGATCAGTTCCGCCCGCTTCACGTTCGTGTCGCGCTCATCGGCAAGGAACGCACGGACCTCTTCGGGCGTCGGCGGCAGGCCGACCAGGTCGAGCGAGACACGGCGGATGAACTCGGCATCGCTCGAGAGCTCGCTCGGCAGCGTCTTCACGCGTTGCAGCTTATCCGCCACGAACTCGTCGATCTTGTTGTTCGCCGGCATGCCCTTCCACTCGAAGCCGCTGCGATCGCCCATCACGGTGATCGTAGTCGCGGTGTAAGCGCCTTCGAAGCGCGCGAGAATCGGAGCCTCGCCGCGGCGAACAACCGAAATCAGGCCCGTCTTGTTCGGCTCGGCGACTTCGGTGTTGCCGCTTTCGATGAACGCTTCCAGTGTGACATCGCGCACGCGGCCGTCCGAGTACGTGGCCAGCACCTTCATCTGCTGCTTCATCCCCGGCAGCGGCACGATCGGGTTCTTCGGAGACAGGTCGATCGACGTCACGCGCGGAGCATCGAGGTCGAGCTTCAGCCCGCCGGCAATCCACGAGCGAATGATTTCGTAATACGGCTGCCCGGGCTGCATCAGCACGCCGCCCACGTGCGGAATCACGCCCGCGGGTTTGAGCAGCATCATGCTCTGGTCGGGCGCGGCGCGGTTGATGCGCCGGCTGGACACGTCGTCCGTCAGAGCGCGATGATCGTACAGCGGGTCGTAACCGCGGAGCGAGAACTTGAAGCCTCCCTTACCGGCCAGTGCCCCGTGACAGGTGCCGGCGTTACAGCCCATCTTCGACATCACCGGCATGACTTCGCCAACGAAGCTGGCTTCGTACTTGCCGGTCTGTCCGCTCACGGCCAGCGGCACGTCGACACTCTTGCCGCCGACGCTGAGCGTGAGCTTGCCGGCGCCATCGGCCTTGGGACGCACCAGCAGCGATTCGCTGACGCTCGCCAGGTCGCCTTCCACCGTGGGCGCGACCATCCGCGAGACGTCGAGCGTTGCGCCGTCGGCCAGCGTGGCGGTGACAATCGCTTGCACGTAACCGTACTTACCGTCCAGCTTGATCTCCGGCGGATTCACCTCGAGCGCCGTGATCTGCGTGCCCTCGGGCAGCTTCTCGGTTGGCTCGGCCGAAGCCAATTGACCAGCCAGGGCCAGCGCGGCTCCGCACGTCACGACCATCGTCAGCTTGCGGTACATGCTCATCCTAAATACCTTGCCTGGGATTCGATTAGCGATGTTTGTTTCGTGATTTACGATTGACTACCGATTGGCGACGACCGTCGCTCCCTCGGGTACCGGCGAGAACTCTTTGACCAGCGCTCCGGTCGCGGCGTCGTTCAGGCGAATCACGCCGTCGAAACCGGCCGAGGCCACAACGTTGCCGCCACGGCTGAACGCCACGGCATAGATCGCGCCCTTCTGGCCATCCATCTTGGCGAGCAGCTTGCCGCTGTCGGTTTCGTACACGCGGACTTCGCCCGTGCCGTTGAGGCTGCTGCCGACGACGAACCGGCTGCCGTCGGCGTTGAACTCGAGATCGTAGATCCGGCCCGGCAGCGCTTCGTACTCTTTGATCTTATTGAAGTCGTCGCCGATCTTGCGGTCCTGCGTGCGGAGCATCTGGTAAGTCTTGGGGATGCCGTCGGCCCCGCCGATCAGCAGCTCGTCTTTCCCAGGCCGGCGATCGACCGCGTCGAGCCCGCCCTTAAGCGCGCCCGGCGTGATGCTGGTAATGTTGTCGACGAACCGCTGCGTGGCCACTTCGACCAGCTTCATCGAGCGGTCGCGGCTCACCGACACCAGGTAGGTGCTGTCGTTTGAGAACACGGTGTCGAGCACCCAATCGCTGTGAGCGCCCTGATAAAGCACCTGCGCGCCGTCCGCCGCGTTCACTGCCCGGAGCGTGTTGTCGCCGCAGCCGAAGGCGATCTTCGTGCCATCGTGCGACCAGCTCACGCCATAGATCGTGTCGAAAGTCACGGCCAGCGTGAACGCCAGCTTCTGATCGGCAACGTTCCAGACCTGTAGCTCACCCAAACGGCCGGGCGAACCGCCTGCTACGGCCAGTTGCTTGCCATCGGGCGAGAAGGCAACCGTTTCGATCCGTTCCGATTGCCCGATCAGCCGGGCCACGAGTCCGCTGCCGTCACCCTTGAAGAGGAGCGTTTCGTGATATCCGCTCACAGCCAGCAGCGAATCGTCCGGCGAGAAGTCGAGCGCTGTAATGACGGGCGACGACTCATACATGGGCGGATGCTCCGCGTCGATTGCGTCGCGCACCGAGGCCGGCGTATCGTCGGCCGCGCCCTCGGCGATCCACTGGGCGATCTTCTTGATGTCGTTGTCGTTGAGTGGCGGCTTGCCAGCCGGCATCGCGGCCTTCCCCTCGGCCGGCGTGATCTGTTCGATCAGGTAGCTCTCCTCGGGCTTGCCGGGCACGATCGCCGCCTGCTCACTCTCGCCCCCTTTGAGCAGCCCTTCGCGGCTGGTCATCATGTAGCCACCCTCGGCCTTCGCCGGCTGATGGCAACCCTGGCAGTTCGCCTGGAGCAGCGGGCGGATGTCCTTGAAGTAGCTGAGCTTGGCCCCGGGCGCAGCCTCGGCCGGCTTCGCGGTTTCATCCGCGCGAGCAGCGCTCAGAGCGACAGCCGCCAAGGCTACGGGAAACAGGATCGCAACCGCGAGCGATCGGGTCATAAGAGAGCACCTTAGGGTCAGCAAGGGCGGGGGGAGCTTGGACGCGTAGGCGGGCATGCACTCGGGGCGCAGCAGAGGGACCGCGCCCAACATGCGAATATACACACCCGGGTGGCCCAGAAGCAAGAAATTGCCGTCCAATCAGCCGAATTCAGCAGTTCCGGAAATGCCGAAAGGGCAGGGGGTTAGGCGGGAGGGATCTGATTCCGACCATTCGCCAATCGTTGGCTCGCCCGTTTCTCTCGCCACCGTACCAACAGTTCGATCACCAAGCCAACGACTGTGCCGCAGCCGACCCAGAACAGAATGTCGAACAGGCCCGACGACTTCGTTTGCCCCGGATAGGAAGGGATCAGTAGTGACCCGATAATCGCACCGAAGATCGGCCACGAAAACACGCGGCGAAACCAGCGAAGTTGCCTAGCCACGTGTGGCCCGGCGATCAGCCCGGGCTTGTAGCGACGTTTCTCGCCAGGCCTCGTGTTGGTGCTCATGGCCCTAAGTGCCCTCGCCCTTCAGCCCTTCTTCTTACAATTCAACCGCTCGTCCGGAATCAACAGTTCTTCGATGATTCGGCCGCCCACGATCGTCTCTTCGATGATGCGCTCGACGTCGTCCACCTTTACGCCGCCGTACCAGATCGCTTGCGGATAGATCACCACGGTCGGCCCTTCGTCGCACTGATCGAGGCAGCCCGAAGAGTTCGCCCGCACCTGCGGATTCAGCCCGCGGTGCTTGAGCTCCTTCTTAAAGGCGCTGCGCAGCTTTTCCTTGCCGTCCTTGTCGCACTTGCCCGCCTTGCAGCAGACGAATATATGGCTCTCGAACTTCGGCATCTCGGTCGCACTCGGCGGTTGAATTCTCGTGGTGGTCTTCGCCGGCTCAGTAGCTGACCCACTGTCCGCGTACGTTATATTCTACGGCAGCCGCAGTGGGCGGGCGGCCTCCTTAATCATAGCCCGACGCGTGAGCGAGGGAGCCCCGCTGGTTGACTTTACCCTACTTCGATCGACGCGCACGACGGTCCAAGGCGGATCGACAATTGCTCGGCAGGGCACGCTCGAAGCGCGCGTCGGGCTAGTATTCAGCTAACTCATTTTGAAAGCGACCCATGCCCGAATCACCCAGAATCCTGGCCTTCGCCGGCAGCGCTCGCGAAGCCTCGTTCAATAAACGCATGATCCGGATCGCGGCGGGCGGCGCCCGCGCGGCCGGCGCCGAGGTGACGCTGATCGACCTCAAAGAGTACCCGCTGCCGCTCTTCGACCAGGACGAGGAGGCCGCCTACGGACTTCCGCCCAATGCCCGCAAGCTGAAGGACCTGTTCCTCTCGCATCAGGGGCTATTGATCGCTTCGCCCGAGTACAACAGCTCGATTAGCCCGCTGCTGAAGAACACGATCGATTGGGTTTCGCGCCCGGTCGAGGGACAGCAGCAGCTTGCCGAGTATGCCGGCAAGACGGCGGTGATCATGAGTGCTTCGCCGGGAGGCCTCGGCGGCTTGCGAGGTCTCGTCCACGTCAGGGCCATCCTCGGCAACATCGGCGTCGTCGTGCTGCCGGCCACGCTCTCGATTTCGGGCGCCCCAAAGGCCTTTGCCGACGACGGCTCGCTGACCGACCCCAAGCAGCAGGAGCAGGTCCGGTCGCTCGGCCGCTCGCTGGCAGAACACCTGGCCCGGCTGGGGTAAACCGCGGTCCTTCTTTCGCACGCGAAACGCTTGCTTCGCCAGAGCGACCGGATGACAATACAGCCCGGAAATCGACCGCTCTCGCGCGGCCGAGTTCGCCTGCGCCAAACTTGGCCAATCGAACCGATCCGAAGGGATGTGGCCGGAAAGTGTTTGAACCCACGGACAAAAACTCGGACGCCCTGCTGATGGCTCGCATCCAGCGCGGCGAGACGGAGCTGTTCTCCGAACTCGTGGCGCGTTATGAGCCGGCGCTGCGGCGCGTCGCGCGCAGCCGCCTGGGCCGCACCGACTGGGCCGAAGACGTCGTGCAGGAAACGTTCCTCTCGGCATTCAAGTCGCGCGCCACGTTCGACCCGCAGTACAGCTTTCGCACCTGGTTGTGGACAATCCTCCTGCGGCACTGCCACGCGCACTATCATCGCCGCCAGCGGAGCGTGCCCGTCGAACCGCTGGGGAGCGAAGCGGAGCGCGACGTGCCAGCGCCAAGCGAACCATCAGCCGGCACGCCGCTCGGTCACCTGCTCGCCAAAGAGCGGGCAGAGCAGCTCGAACTGCTGCTAGCGCAGCTTTCGCTGGCCCAGGCCGATGCCTTGCGACTGCGGTTCTTTGGCGGACTGAAGTTTCACGAAATTGCCGACGCCATGCAGTGCAGCCTCAACACCGCGAAGAATCGCGTGCGAACAGGGCTCGAGCGCATGGCACAGTTACTGGAATCGGCGGGCGCCTCAAGCAACGCTCGCCTGCCACACGCTTCGGAGTCGAACCAGTCATGAATTGCGATCAGGTCTTCGACATTCTGACGCGCGGTCCTTTTCCGACCGGCACTTCCTGCGATGAGCACGTCGAAACGCACTTGAATGAGTGCGCCGAGTGCCATCGCCTGGCCGAAGCGCTCCGCCCCGCGCTCGAGCTGTTTCAAGAAGCGGTCGATCCGGAAGAGAGCCGCGACCTGCCGGGCTACTTCTGCGCGACCGGAGCTGAGCGACAGTCACCGGTGCTTTCGTACGCCGCGGAATATGAGACGCGCCCCGCGCGACGGCGGCTCGCCGTCCAACTACCGAAGGTTCGTCCGCGCGTGCCGGTCGCCGCTTGGCGCACCGCGGCCATGATCGCGATCGGCGTCACCGTGGGACTGCTCCTCAGCGGCGGCGCGGCAGATCGCCTGGGATTTCCCAGCCTGACGACCGGCACGGCACTTCCGCCGCCACCCGCCGACGAGAGACCAGCGATCTCTCAGGCCGAATGGATGCAGCTCGCCACGCTCCCCGCGGCCTGCTACGGGCACAAACCCGATCACGCCCCGCGTTATCGGGTGCGCGACGATCAGCTTCTGGCCAGCGCGAAACTCGAAAACCTGAATTGCTGCTCGGGCTGTCACAATGCGGCTTCCGACTCGGTGCCCAGTACGGCCACGCGGCTGGTCGCTCAGAGCTGCCGGCACTGTCACGACGACAGCCTGGACCGGGTCAGCTCCACGAACTGAGCGATTTGCCCCGAAAACACCCGGCTTTTGCCCCGCGAGTAGCTCACTGCGACCTGGGGGTTTCCTTGAAAAGCGCAAACTGGGCAATTAGCATGAATTGCTTGCTACAATGCGTCCGGCATCGGGGGGTAGCGGCCTGCCACGGCCCCCCGTTCCGAGTGCTCCCCGCACTTGTAGCCGAAATCTGGAACAAACTCACCAAGACCCGCAGCCATCGAGTCGTTTGCCATGCTTAAGAATATTGTGTGCACCGTGACGTTGGGTTTGCTTGCGGCCGGCGGACTGGTTTCCTCGGCCGCGGCGCAGGAAGCCGTGATGGATGAGTTCTACGGCGACGGCGTGCACAACTTCTACGACCGCGACTTTTTCCAGGCAATGCATAACCTCTCGGTCGCCATCGACGGCGGCAGCCAGGATCCGCGTGCTTACTACTATCGCGGCCTGGCTCGCCTGCGTACCGGCGACCACTGGGGTGCCCACGACGATATGCAAATGGGCGCGCAGCTGGAAGCCGACGACGTCGATCAGTTCTACCCGGTCGCCAAATCGCTCGAACGCGTGCAAGGCGCCGATCGCAAGCAACTCGAGAAATACCGCTCGATCGCCAGGGCTCATGCTCGCCAGCGGCAGCGCACACGCGATGCCATGCGCTACGAACAGCGTCGCCGCAACGAAACTCAAGTGCTCCGTGCCGTGCCGACCGGACCCGCTCCCGCACCGCTGGTAGCTCCTGCCGCGGGCATTGCTCCAGCGCCTGCTGCTGTTC
>JBGSKX010000246.1:0-36731 GCA_041741015.1 Pirellulales bacterium | reverse complement strand
GTCTGCTCGCGGTGCGGGCGACCGTGCGGGCCGAGCTGATTCCGGCACTGCGAGCGGAGTAAGCCAGTTCAGGTCTCGGCTGACCCGACCGTACAACTCCAGATCGTGAGCTGAAGTTCCAACTCGAGCAGGACCTTCATCAGCCGCGGCGAGATGTCCATGATCGAGCCGAGCGAATCGATGCAGACGGATTCTTGCAGTCCCAAATAACACGTTGTCACGCCCGGCGCTGCGATCAAGAGCCTAACGGCGTCCCGATTCGATTCGAGGAATTCAGCGGCCAGCACTTGTTGCTCGGCGGCGTCCAGTTTGTCGCCGTCTCCCATGTCGATTTGCAGTCCATTATGCTCGGCGACGCTTCCATTGCGCATCTCTCCCCGGCGCCAGACAGAGCTAGGACGCAACGGCACGGACTGCACGCACTGGTCAACGTTGAAGTGCTCGCCGGTAGCGAGAATACAAAAGTAGTTACGACTCTCCCGCCGAATTTGCTCTACCATGGTTTGAGCATTGTATGCCGGCACCGAGCCATCGCCAAAGTGGCCAGTTTCCGCTGCTACTCAAGCGCTGGGGGCCACATTACAATAGGGAGGTCGATGGAAATCCCTCCTGGCATGGCAGCAGGCCGTGCCCGCCAACCCTCCTAGCAGCGCGAGTTTTCGATGAAGCGAGTTGGTTCCGTGTGCGCGATGCTGCTCTGGGCCTCTTCGACCGTCGCTGCCGAGCCGGTCGACTTCAAGCGCGACATTCAGCCGCTGCTGGTGAAACACTGCTATGAGTGCCACGGTCCAGTCAAGCAAGAAGCGGGGCTGCGGCTCGATCAGCGTGACCCAGCGTTCAAGGGCGGAGATGTGGGCAACACAATCGTGGCCGGTAAGAGCGGCGAGAGCGTGATCTTGCAAGCGCTCACGGGCGCCAGCGAGGCCGTGTCGCGGATGCCGCTCGATCGCGATCCCTTGCCGTCCGAGCAGATTGAACTGGTCCGGCGCTGGATCGACGAAGGGGCGACCTGGCCGGCCGATGAGCCGGGCGAGCAACAAGACAAACGGCGCGATCACTGGGCGTTCAAGACGCCTGTTCGCCCCTCGGTGCCTGCAGTCAAGAATGAAGCCTGGCCGCGCGGTGACGTCGACCGGTTCATCCTGGCGAAGCTTGAGGCCGAGGGCCTCTCGCCGTCGAGCGAGGCGGATCGCATCACGCTCTTGCGGCGGTTGAGCCTGGATTTGATCGGCCTGCCGCCCACGATCGCCGAGGTCGACGCCTTCCTGGCGGACGAAACACCGCAGGCATATGAAAAGCAAGTCGAACGGCTGCTTGCCTCGCCGCACTATGGCGAACGTTGGGGCCGGCACTGGCTCGATGCCGCCCGCTATGCCGACTCGGATGGTTTTGAGAAAGACAAGTCGCGCGCGATGTGGCTGTATCGCGACTGGGTCGTCGGCGCGCTCAATCGCGATCTGCCGTACAACCAGTTCCTCGTCGAGCAACTTGCCGGCGATCAGTTGCCCGGCGCGACGCAGGACCAGATCGTCGCCACGGGCTTCTTGCGCAATTCGATGCTCAACGAAGAAGGGGGCATCGATCCCGAGCAGTTCCGCATGGAAGCAATGTTCGATCGGATGGATGCGCTCGGCAAAAGCATGCTGGGACTGACGATCCAGTGCGCCCAGTGCCACGATCACAAGTACGATCCGCTCACGCAGGCCGACTACTACCGGCTGATGGCGTTCCTGAACAACGATCATGAAGCCCAGCCGACGGTGTACGGGCCGGAAGGTCTCGCCAAGTGCCAGCAATTGCTCGGCGAGATGAACCGCATCGAAATGGGACTCAAGGAAGCGACGCCGGATTGGCAGTCGCGGATGGCGGCCTGGGAAGCGAGCGCTGCCGGTAATCAACCCGAGTGGCACGTGCTCCAGCCCACAACGCACGTGGACACCGGGGGCGGCGCGAAGCTGAGTTTGCTCGCCGATCAGTCCATGCTCTGCGCCGGCTATGCTCCGACGCATTGCACGTTCCGCGTGGAAGGAACTACGCCGCTTAAGACCATCACAGGGCTGCGGCTGGAACTGCTCACCGATCCGAACCTGCCGCATGGCGGACCGGGGCGGTCTTACAAAGGGACCGCGGCCCTGACGCAGATCAACGTCGAAGCCCAGGCGGCTGACGGCAGCGGCAAGCTGGAAGGCCAGAAGATCGCCGCCGCCAGCGCCGACTTCGAGCAAACCGAAACGCCGCTGGAAGCTGTGTTCGACGACCGCTCGGGCAAGAAGCGAGTCGTCGGTCCGGTCTCTTTCGCGATTGACGACAAGAATGAAACTGCCTGGGGTATTGATGCCGGACCGGGGCGTCGCAATCAGGCGCGCAAGGCGGTGTTCCGGTTCGAGAAGCCGATCGCGTTTGACGCCGGCGTGAAGCTGGCGGTGTCGCTCGCCCAGAATCATGGCGGCTGGAACAGCGACGATCATCAGAACAATCTGCTCGGCCGAATGCGGGTCTCGGTAACCGATGCGAGCGAGCCGGCGGCCGATCCACTGCCCGCGCATGTGCGGAAGATCATTTCGATACCCGCCGGCGAGCGCACTCCCGAACAAGTGGCGACCGTGTTCAGCTATTGGCGCACGACGGTGGCCGAGTGGAAGGATGCGAACGACCAGATTGAGAGTCTCTGGAGGCAGTGGCCCGAGGGTTCGACGAGCCTGGTGCTGGCCAGCCGCGACAACGCGCGAGAAACGCGGATGCTCAAGCGCGGCGACTTCCTCAAGCCGGGCGATCCCGTGACGGCCGGCGTACCCGAGGTGCTGCACGATCTGCCGGCCGATGCACAGCCGACGCGGCTGTCGCTGGCACGCTGGCTGGTCGATCCGGCAAGTCCGACGACTGCCCGCGTGATGGTGAACCGCGTGTGGCAGGCGTATTTCGGCACAGGCATCGTCAGTACCAGCGAAGACCTCGGCGTGCAAAGTGAAACGCCGAGTCACGGGGAATTGCTGGACTGGCTGGCGTGCGAGCTGATGGACTCGGGTTGGAGCTTGAAGCAATTGCATCGCACGATCGTGCAATCGGCAACGTATCGACAATCGTCGAACGTTTCGCCAGAGCTGGCAGAGCGCGATCCTTACAATCGGCTGCTGGCGCGCGGGCCGCGGTTCCGCGTCGAGGGCGAGATCGTGCGCGACGTGGCTCTGGCCGCGAGTGGGCTGTTGAACCCGAAGTTGGGTGGCGAGAGCATCTACGCGCCGATTCCGGAGAGCCTGCTTGCACTGAGTTATGCGCCGCTCACCTGGAACGAAGAGCGCGGGCCGAATCGTTATCGCCGGGCTCTGTACACATTCCGCCGGCGCTCGCTGCCGTATCCGATGCTGCAGAATTTCGATACGCCCAACGGCGACTTCTCGTGCGTGCGACGGCAGCGGAGCGATACCCCGCTGCAGGCGCTCACGACTCTGAACGAAGTGATCTTTACCGAGTGTGCGCGGGCGCTCGCCCAGCGAACGCTCGCCGAGGCGCCTGCGGATGATCCGCAGCGGATCGCCCACGCATTCCGATTGTGCGTGAGCCGGACACCAAGCGACGTGGAATGTCAGACGCTGCTGGACCTGCTCGGCAAGCAGCGCGAACGCATCGCCGAGGGATGGCTGAATGTGCGGGAGATCGCCACCGGCGAGAACGCGCTGCCTGGCAAGCTGCCGCAAGGTGCGACGCCGGCCGATCTGGCGGCTTACACCGTCGTGGCCCGGGTGATTTTGAATCTCGACGAAACGATTACCAAACCGTAGGCGCGAGTGTGACGATGAACGACCGACAGAACGTGCAGCAGCAGTTTAATCGCCGCTGGTTCCTCGAACAGTGCGGCGTCGGGCTCGGCTCGATTGCGCTTGGTTCGCTGCTCGGCAATGGTGCGCTCGCCGCGCCAGTCGCCGCCGATCCGCTCGCGCCCAAACAGCCGCATCACACACCGCGCGCCAAGCACGTGATTTTCTTGTTCCAGGCTGGCGCCCCCAGCCACCTGGAGCTGTTCGACAATAAGCCGGAGCTCGCGAAGCTCGACGGAAAGCTGCCGCCGGCGGAGTTGATCGAAGGTTATCGAGCCGCGTTCATCAATCCGAACTCAACGCTCCTGGGCCCCAAGTTCAAGTTTGCCAGGCACGGACAATCGGGCGCGGAGATTTCGGAACTGCTGCCGCACCTGGCCGAAGTGGTGGACGACGTCGCGATCGTGAAGTCGCTGGTGACCGACGCGTTCAATCACGCGCCGGGACAGATCATGATGAACACAGGCTCGCAGCAGTTTGGCCGGCCGAGCTTTGGCGCCTGGACGACGTATGGCCTGGGAAGCGAGTCGCGCGATCTGCCGGGCTTCGTTGTGCTCAACTCGGCAAAGAAGGGGACGAGCGGCGGAGCGAGCAACTGGGGCTGCGGTTTCCTGCCCACGGTCTATCAGGGCGTGCCGCTCCGCAGCCAGGGGGACCCGGTGCTGTTCCTCTCGAATCCGCCCGGGATCGACGCCCAGAGCCAGCGTGAGTCACTTGATGCATTGGCCACGCTCAACAAGATGCGGCTCGATGCCGTGGGCGACCCGGAGATTGCCACGCGGATCAACAGCTTCGAGCTGGCGTACAAGATGCAAACCAGCGCGCCGGACCTGATGGACATCTCGCGGGAGACGCCCGAGACGCTGGCGATGTATGGGGCTGAGCCAGGCAAGCCGTCGTATGCCAACAACTGCCTGCTCGCGCGGCGGTTGGTCGAGCGCGGCGTACGGTTCGTGCAACTCTTTCACGAGGCGTGGGACCATCACGGCGGTCTGACTAATGGTCTCAAGGAACAGACCGCGCTAACAGATAAGCCTTCGGCGGCGCTCATCAAGGACCTCAAGCAGCGCGGACTCTTGAACGACACGATCGTGATCTGGGGAGGCGAGTTTGGACGCACGCCGATGGTGCAGGGGGGCAACGACGGCCGCGACCATCATCCCAACGCCTTCACGATGTGGATGGCCGGGGGCGGCATCAAGCCGGGCATCACGCTGGGCGAGACCGACCCGTTCGGTTTTAACGTGACGGGCGACAAGGTTCACGTGCACGACCTGCACGCGACACTCTTGCACCTGCTGGGCTTCGATCACACGAAGCTGACCTATCGCTTCCAGGGGCGCGACTTCCGGCTGACGGACGTGCACGGCCGGGTGGTGGAAAAGCTGCTGGGGTGAGTCCCCGCCGGCTTTGTCCTCTTTTTGCCACGTCCCGTTTCGCGACCTAAGTATCTGGTAAGTGCCCGCACCGCATGCGGTACGCGCATTCGTAATTACCGATACAAACCGCCGCCGGACAATTCCTTGTCCGCGGCGTGAAATACTCGCGAAGGACAGCAGCATGATGCGCGTGGCAGTAATTGGCGCCGGGCCGGCCGGCATTACCGCGGCCTACGAACTGGCGAAGGCGGGCGTCGAGGTCGAAGTGTTCGAGGCCTCGGACAGCATCGGCGGGCTCGCGCGGAGCTTTCGCCTGTGGGATCAGACAGTCGACCTCGGGCCGCACCGGTTCTTTTCGAGCGATGCGCGCGTGAATCGGCTGTGGCTGGAAGTCGTGGGACGCGACTACCAGATGGTCGATCGGCTCACGCGGATTTACTATCGCGGCAAGTTCTTCAACTATCCGCTCTCGGCCAGCAACGCACTCAAGAACCTGGGCCCCTTGGAAGCGGTGAATTGCCTGGCGAGCTATGCGCGTCAGCAGGTCGCGGCAAAGCTCGGCAGTGGCGTCAGCGCCGACGATGCGAGCTTCGAAGACTGGGTGGTCAGCCGCTTTGGCCGCCGGCTATTTGAAATATTCTTCAAGACCTACAGCGAAAAGCTGTGGGGAATCACCTGTCAGGAACTTGACGCGGACTTCGCGGCCCAGCGGATCAAAAAGCTTTCGCTCGGCGAAGCCGTGAAGAACGCGCTGGGCCTCGGCGGCAACAAACATCGCACGCTCGTCGATCGCTTCGCCTATCCCAACGGTGGCACTGGCATGGTCTACGACCGGATGGCCGACTACGTGCGCGGACTGGGCGGACAAGTGCATTTGAATCGGCCCGTGCGGCGCGTGGTCATCGAACGCGGAAGAGCGAGAGGACTCGTCACCGTGGGCGGAGACGTGCACAAGTTCGACCAGGTGATCTCGACGATGCCGCTCACGCAGATGGTCAAGAGCCTGGACGACGTGCCGTTCGACGTGGTGCGTGCGACCGAAGCCTTGAGCTTCCGCAATACTATCCTGGTGTACCTCCGCGTGGCGGGCCAGGACCTGTTTCCCGATCAATGGCTGTACGTGCATTCGCCGGAGCTGCTAACGGGACGCGTCACCAACTTTCGTAACTGGGTGCCAGAGCTGTGCGAAGGCTCGGAAGATACGATCCTGTCGCTTGAGTATTGGTGCAACGACGGCGAGCCGCTATGGAGCCAGGAAGACGGTGACCTCATTCGACGGGCAACCGCCGAGATGACGACCACCGGGTTGCTCGGTGGCGCTCGCGTGACCGACGGGCACGTGGTGCGCGTGAAACGTTGCTATCCGGTTTATGCCCGGGGTTACAAACGGCACGTGTCCAAGATCACGAGCTACCTGGACACCATCGACGGCATCACGGCGATCGGTCGTTACGGAGCATTCAAATACAACAACCAGGATCACAGCATCCTGATGGGACTCCTGGCCGCCGAGAACATCCTGGCCGATAAGGAGCACAACCTGTGGAACGTGAACACCGACTACGAGTCGTACCAGGAGTCGGCGGTGATCACGGACGAGGGGTTGGTCACGTCGAGCTAACGCCGCAAGCCGTGGGTGTGCTGTTACGAGAATGAGGAACTTCGATGGGTTCAACCACCAGCGCCCGACTGTCGACCTGGCAGTTTCCTGAAGCCCGCCGGCGCAGCTTCGCGGTCAGCGGCCTCATGCGTGCAGCCGGACTTGCGCTGCTGATTACGCTGGCGCAGGTGGCGCTGCTGCTCTCGCTGGCCGCGATTGTGAGCGACTCGCCCGAGGGGGAGACCTATCAGGCGCTGTGCCAATGGGACGGGCACCTGTATGCGCGGATCGTCCGCGATGGATATAGAACGACCATTCCGCCGATCGCATCCATCGACTTTGAACAATCGAACGTGGCGTTCTTTCCGGGCTATCCGCTTTCGGCGTATGCGGTGCGCAGGCTGTCGGGCGATTGGCTTTCGATCAAGGGAAGCCTGGTGCTGGCGGCCCAGATCGCGGCCTGGGGCTTCTGGACGTACTGGCTACTGATGATGCGGAGGTTTCGCGCGCCGCGGCAAGTGGGCATTCTGGCAACGCTGATCGTGGCGCTGCATCCGGCGAGTTACTACCTGGTGGCCTCGTTCAGCGAGTCGTTATTTCTGTTCGCGCTGTTGGGATTCTTCTATTTTCTCGGCGACAAAGAGCCGCGGCGCCGGCTGTGGGCGCTGCCGCATGGCATCGTGATGAGCGCGACGCGGCTGGGCGGACTGCCCGTGGCGTTTGTGCCACTGATCGCACAAGCGATTGTGGAAGTGTCGCCCGCCGTGTACGCGGCGTGGATCTATCGACAGGCCGCCGACCGGCGCGAGCAAGTCAAAGGCGCGATCACGGCCTGCCGCCAGCGGTTGTGGGACGATCGTAGGACGCTCGCGCGGCTGGCGCTGGTGGGCGTCGTGGCCAGTCTGGGCGGGCTCGGCTTTTTTGCTTACTGCCAGTGGAAGTTCGGCTACTGGAACATGTACTTCTGGACGCAGCAGGAAGGCGCGACGGTCTCGGCCGACTGGCTGTGGTTCGTGCGGCCGCGGAATTATATCTTCGTCGGCTCGCTGTGGTTCAGCCACCTGCACTGGCCCGACGACGTCAGCCGGCTTTGCGTGGGGCTGTCGATCGTGCTGATGGCGGTGATGGCCCGCTGGGAACTGGTGCGATATCGTGTCGGCGATCGCAGCTTGCCGGAGCGGTTGCCGTTTTATCTGTGTGCGGCGGGATTGTTCTTCCTGCACGCGGCCGGTGTGTCGCCGATCATGATGCAAAGCTTTTTCCGCTATAGCCTGATCGTGCACGTGCTGCTCCTGCTCGCCCTGGTGCATGCTTGCGGCTGGGGGCTGGTGCCGCGCTGGCTCACCAGGCCGAACGTCACCTGGCTCACCGCAGCGCTGGCGGCGCTGGCGGGTCTGCAGCTGGCGCTGGCGGCTCGCTACTTCACGCACCTGTGGGTGGCGTGAACGGAAGGATGAAGCCGAATGCCGCACATGCGTGGGATATCGCCAGTAACTGTCGTCAGCTCGCCGTGGGTTGAGACTCCTTCGCGAGAGCGAGTCCGGTTGACCGCCGTTCTTCGGATAGCGGCGATTGCTCTGGCCATCACGCTTGCTCAAACGGCCGTGGCACTAGTGGTGTCGATGGCGGCGGGCAATGGTTCGCCTCAGCACGCATACCGGGCGTTCTGTCGCCGCGATGGGTTCATGTACGCCGCAATTCTGAACAGCGGTTATCAGTCGACCATTCCACCGACGGCGTCCACCAACTTTGACGAATCGAACGTGGCATTCTTCCCAGGCTATCCGCTGGCGGGGCGAACGGTGTATCGCGCGTCGGGCGGGGCATTTTCACTGCACACGAGTCTGGTAGTAGCGGCGCAGATCGCGGCGTGGGGATTCTGGACGTACCTGCTGTTGTTCTTGCGGCGATTCCAGGTGAGCGCGGCGAATGCGACCGTGATCGCGCTGGCCGCGGCGCTGCATCCGGCCGCGTTCTTCCTGGTCGTGGCGTATAGCGAATCGTTGTTTCTGGTGGCGCTGCTGGGCTTTCTGTATTGGATTACGAGCTCGACAGCGCGGGCACGCTGGGTGGCCGTGCCACACGGATTTGTAATGTCGGCGACGCGGTTGGGTGGGTTACCGCTGGCGTTTGCGCCCGTCGGTGCTCAGTTGTTCGTGGGTGCGATCCCTTTCGCGGATGCCCTCGAGCAGCTTCGACAGCACAAGCGGCAATGGATACGGTTACTTGCGATCGGCACGCTCGCTAGTCTCGGCGGGCTGGCGTTCTTCGGGTTCTGTCAGTGGCGATTCGGCGCGTGGGACCTGTACTTCCAGACGCAGCGCGAAGGGCAGGGGGTTGCGGCCGATTGGCTGTGGTTCGTCCGGCCCGCGAGCTATGTGTTCTTCGGCTCGGTGTTCCATCCGGAGCTGGATTGGACGGACGACCTGAGCCGACTATTCGTCCTCGTGACGGTCGTGCTGCTTGCCGTGGTTGGCTACAAAGAGTGGCGACTGGCCCAAAGCGGCGACGATGGTTGGCGCGTGCGGCTGGTGTTCTATCTGAGCGCGGTGGCACTGCTCTTTATTCACGCGGCCGGTGTTTCACCCAAACACATGCAGAGCATGCTGCGGTACGCGTACCCCGTGCATTTGCTATTGCTCCTGGCACTGGCACAGTGGGCCGGCAGCAAGTCGATCGATCTGCGCGGCTGGTTCGGCTCGCGGCGACTGGAAGTCGGGCTCGCCCTTCTGACGCTGCTGCAGCTCGTGCTCGCGTATCGCTACTTCCAGGGAGGCTGGGTGGCATGAGCTACGCCGCGGAGCATGCAGCGCAAGATGCGACCTCGTGGCCGGCCTGGCAAGTGGCCGACACGCGCGCAGGCTTGGTTCGGGCCATGCTCGTCGCACTGGCGATCGTGCTGCTGCAGATCTTGTTTCTCGAGATCATCTCGCTGGCGGCAGGCGCCGATCGTGTGCGCGGGTTGTACGACTCGTTCTGTCGCTGGGACGGTAACTTGTACGTCCAGATCACTGAGCGCGGGTATCACGGCGAGCTGCCGGGAAGTCCGGTAAACTTTCAGAAGTCGAACGTGGCGTTCTTTCCGGGCTATCCGCTTGCCGCTCGTTGGTTGCACGATGCGCTGGGCGGCACGATTTCGTATCGCGCGGCCATGGTGCTTACGGCGCAAGCGGCGGCCTGGGCATTCTGGACCTATTGGCTCGTGTTTCTTGCGCGGTGGGGAACACCGTCGCGGCTGGCGGCGCTCGTGACTGTGGTTCTCTCGCTGCACCCGGCAGCGTTCTTCCTGGTCGTGGCCTATAGTGAGTCGTTGTTCCTGGCGGCGACACTTGGCTTCCTCTACTGGGTGACCAGTTCCAGCGGCTTGCGGTGGCCGCTCGCCGTTGCACACGGATTCGTCATGACCGCCACGCGGATGGGCGGCGTGCCGGTTGCCCTTGCGCCACTGGGCGCGGCGCTTTTTTGCGACGCCGTGCGCATGGGTCCGCCGGTGTATGGAAGCGCATTCGACTTAAAGCAGCTCGCTCGAACGCTCGTCGCCGACCGACGGCATCTGGTGTCGCTCACAGCGCTAGCCGGATTCGCTTCGCTGGGTGTGGTGAGCTTCTTCGCCTGGTGCCAGTGGCAGTTCGGAGCGTGGAACCTCTACATGCTGACGCAAAAGGCCGGCTGGAACCTCTCGGCCGACTGGCTCTGGTGGTTGCGCCCGGTGAACTACGTGTTCCTGGGGTCGACGTGGCATCCGAACGTCGTTTGGCCGGACGATCTCAGTCGATTCACGGTGCTGGCCACACTGGTTGGGTTTGGGCTGATCGCCCGCTACGAGGTTCGCCTGGCACGCATCGGTGATCGCGGCTGGCAGAGACGGCTCGTGTTTTATCTGGCTGCCGCGGGGCTATTCTTTCTGCACGCGGCCGGGGTCTCACCGATTCTGATGAAGAGCATGATTCGGTACTCATTCGGCGTGCACGCACTGTTGCTGTTGGCGCTGGTGCAATTGGCAATCGACCGGCACATGCCGCTGGCCTTCTCACGCCGCCAACTGCGGTGGCTCGTGGTGGGCCTCGTCGCGCTCGGCAGTATTCAAACCGCGATCGCGTGGCGGTTCTTCATCAACGAGTGGGTGGCGTGATTCTGCAAAGAATCAGGAGGCCGCCTGGATCTGTGCCACGATCGTCGGATCCTTGATCTTCCGATCGTCGGCCAACAGCATGGCCTTCGAAAGGATTAAGGTCAGCGTGTTGTCTCCTTCGAACGGCAGGAACACCGGCGAGCGACTCTCCTTTGCGCCGCGCGCACTCACGATGCAAAGGTAGCGATCGTTGGGAGACATCAGGATGTTGGCAGAACCCAGGTGGATCTTGTAGGTTCGCAGATCACCGCGAACAACCAGGTAGTTGCCGTCAAGCTGACATCGATCCGCGATCTTGAGTTTCGGAACGATCTGCGCGAGCACGTCGCGCCGTGTTCGAGCAGACTCCGAGAGTTCGCCAAAGCTGTAGTGCTGCCAATACGTATTCTGAACTCTGCCGCCGTCTTGCCATGCCGGATCGTTGCCAACGCTGGCCACTCCAATAAACAAATCGGCGTCGCGCATGAGTTCGGAGAATGGGAGCCGAGGAACCTCCTCCAGGTGAAGCTGGGCGCCGGTGCGAAGGTTGTAAAATCGTACCTGATCCGTGCTCAAATAGAGGTAGATCATGCTCTGGCTGACCTCCGTGCCCTCCATATACTCGACCCAGAATTCGCAGCGCAGATCCCACTCGGGGAGCGACTTCTCGGGCGTATTTGCCGAATCCCATTCGCCCATCAAGTGGAATCGCCACCCACGCTGCTGGCACAGCGCGGCAAATTGGTGCTGCTTCAGGATATGGGCGGCAAAACGGTTCGAATAGGTTCGGGTCTGCGCCTCGGCGGGAGTCAGCAAGTAAACTTCGCGGTGGGCTTGCTTGAACGGCTGGGTAACCTCGTGCTCAGTCAGCCAATTCCTCCATGCTAGAACAGCCTCGGCCGATTCGTCGATGGGATGCCATAGTGAAACGGAAGTGGTCTCGTCCTGATGGTCGAACAAGGCGCCGCTTGACGTGACGAGTTCGCCGTTGTGCCAGATGCCTGAGCGAGTCGCGCCGTCCCCACTAAAGGACCAAATCAACCTCTTCGCCAGACGACCGACCAGCGGGTGGTCGAGATAGTGCTCCTTCCAATTCGGAAAGTCCCAAGAGCGACGCTGCAAGTACAGGCTTTCGATGCGAGCCTGATATGCCGGCAGGATCTTCTTCAGCTCATCGGCCGTTTGCTTGAGCTCCTTCAGCTCGGCTGGGAACAGTTCTTTCACGACTTTAGGAACGGAAACTTGCGGCTTCCCGTCGGACCGCAGCCAGCGCAGTTCGACCTGATCGCTGCCGGCGACCATGATCTCACCGATGAAGTCGCCACACGGCACCTGAAGTCTGCCATCTGCATCGAGTCCGAAAGTCGGTACCGAGATCTCCTCGAGTTCTTCGAGCGACACACCGGCCTTTTCGGCAGCCGCGGACAGCGCGCCGCTAATGAGGGATTGGATCGAAGGGTACTTGTTTCGAGTCTTGATGCGAACGATCTGCGAAACGGCTGCGGGTGAGCCAATAATCGCGAGAGCTTGCACACAGGCGTTGCCCAACTTCACGCAGCGGGGTCCGAACTGCGGGATCTTCCTGTAACTCACTTCCGCACAGCGGCCCAACAGGGTGGAAGCTCGTGCGTCTTGAGTCGTAGCGCTGGCCCAAACCAGGCCCTTGAGCAGGTCGGCATTGCTGTCGCTAATCAGAGTGCGGGTTGATTCAAAGTCCAAATACATGTTGAGGCGAGGGGGTTGGCTACCGGGCTTGCCGATTTCGCCCAGCCACCTTTGTAGCTGCTCGACGAAAGCTTCGACTCCGACGCATGCGACAGCCGGATTGGCTTTCTTCAGCCACGTTCCACTGGGTTTCGAAGACCTGGCCGTGGCCGCGTGCGCGAGCAGCGCGTTCCAGACGACACGCTGCGGGTCACTCATGGCGGCCAGGTCAGCAATGGCCATGTCAGACCATGCTTCGCCGGGCACGATCGGAACCGTGATGGCGGCCGCAGCGGGCCCCGCCAGAAACTGATCGATTTGCAGTCGGATTTTCTCCGTCTTGCTGAAGGCCTTGAGATCGTCGCGGATCTTCGGCAGGATCTCGCGAAAACCATCATCCAGCGGCGCGCGCTCCAGAAAGCCACTGAGTTGTCGCAGAATTGCTTCCCAGGGAGTTTGCCAACCAAGGTCATGGGCTTTGGCCGCACACCACAACAGCCACACGAGAGGCTCCCGGTCGAACTGCAGGTCCCGCCGCAACAGCTTTGAAACCAAACGAGACTGGACTCGAAAGATATCCCGACTCCTCGCGGCGGAATATGCGGCGGTCATCACGATCGCTCGTTGGATTGGAAGCTCTGTCGCGAGAATCTCCCTATCGACCGCGGCGAGCTTTGCTTTCGCTTCAGGATGACAACCGATTCCGGCATAGCCGGCCGCTTTCGTGGCCGGTTCGGCATGCCGTTCAACGAACTTTTGGGCCTCTGCGAGGGTTTCAGCAGACAACAATGGTTCGAGCGGAGCGAGAGGCGCCAAGCGACGATCAGGCAGTGGGCCCAACAGCAAGCGATCCCAATCGACCATGGCACCTTTCTCGACAACGACTGGCACTGGTCAGGCAAAAGCAGAGCTGACGCGACTATAACAATTGATGCGTTGGGAGACCATCTTTGCCCTCGACTTCTGCACGGGCAAGTACCTTCGCGACCGATCGTACCGGGTCTGGCAAACGAATCCAATGCGCGCGTCTTGTTGCGTGATTGGAAAAGTCGCCTATAAATGACCACTGGGAGCCCCGACCATTTGACCAACGGAGATGCGACCATGGCCGCGCGATTGCTTGCAGTGTTGATCGGGTTTTCTACCATGGCAGCTTATGGCGCCGATTGGGCGCAGTGGCGCGGGCCGCAGCGGACCGGCATCTCGGCCGAAACGGGTTTGCTCAGCGAGTGGCCTGAGGGTGGGCCGCCGCTCGTGTGGCACGCCAAGGAGATTGGCGAAGGCTACTCCACGCCGGCCGTGGTCGGCGATCGGATCTACCTGATCAGCAACCAGGGAATGGACGACGAGTATGTGCAGGCATTGAGCGCGACCGACGCGAAGCAAATCTGGCGGACCCGGCTCGGCAAAGTGGGACCAAACCAAGGACCACAGTATCCTGGCTCGCGCGGCACCACCACGGTCGACGGCAAGCTGCTGTATGCGCTCGGTTCGGATGGCGACCTGGCGTGCATTGAAACCGGGGACGGAAAAGTTCGGTGGATAAAGAACCTGCGCAGCGACTTCGGCGGCGTTCCGGGAAAATGGGCGTACTCCGAGTCGCCGCTGGTCGACGGCAACAAGCTGCTCGTAACGCCCGGCGGTGCGGAGGCCACGATCGTGGCTCTCGACAAGCAGACTGGCGAAATGATCTGGAAGTGTGCTACGCCTGAGGCGGACGAGGCGGGCTACGCCTCGATCATCACGGTCACTGCGGGCGGCAAGAAACAGTACGTGCAGTTCCTGGCCAAGGGCCTGGTGGGAGTCGATTCCGAGAGCGGCAAGCTGCTGTGGCGTTACGATCGCACGGCCCAGGGGAGTCCCGCGAATATTCCGACGCCCGTGGCGGCCGACGAGCTGATCTACAGTGCGGCCGGCCGCAGCGGCGGTGGACTGGTGAAGCTCGACGTCGATGGTGATGCGATCAAGGCCGACCAGGTATACTTCGAACCGAAGATGCCCTCGAGCATTGGCGGCTCGGTTAAGGTGGGCGATTATCTGTACGGCACGAACAGCCAGGGGCTGATGTGCGTGAAGTTCGACACTGGCGAAGTGAAGTGGCAGAACCGCAGCGTGGGAGCGGCCTCGGTGTTGGCGGCCGATGGACGGCTGTACGTCAACGGTGACACAGGGGACGTGGCGTTGGTCGAGCTTACGCCGGACGAGTATCGCGAGAAGGGGAAGTTCACGCTGCCAGATCAGCCTGAACGAGGTCGCTCGAAGGCCTGGGCCTACCCGGTACTGGCGGATGGGAAGCTGTATCTGCGCGACCTGGGAAGCCTGTGGTGCTACGACGTGTCGAAGAAGTAGGAACTACTTCAGCGATGCGCTGATGGCGCCAAAGATGGTCGTGATCGCCGAAAGCAACTTTTCCTGATCGGCCTTGCCGTCGGGGTTGTTGTAGAAGATCTCAAGCGTGTACCAGCGGCCGCTCTTGTGCTTGAGCAGCCAGTTGCCGGCAAGGAGCTGATCTTCGGAGCCGCCCTTGAAGCCGATGTACGGCCATTCCGCCGGATCGTGCGGCATCTTGGGATCGATCGCCAGGATTTCGCGGAGCGGGTTGGCGGGCTGATCGTCCTTCGTATGCTGCTGCAGCCAGGCCAAGGCATGCGCCATGTCCAGCGGCGTCGCGTACCACTCGGCAACGTTGTAAGCCGCGGTGTCGAAGTCGAGCGATTCGTAGTCGGGGACGCCTGCATCGAGCTTGGCCAGGTACGCCCGTTTCGCAGGCACGTCGAGCTTACCATAGGCAATGCCGGGCGAGTCTTGCTTCTTGTCGCGGAGCATGGTCATCTCGCGCGTGTTCAGCAGTGGAATGTTCCAGTCGGCGTGCGCGCCAATCATCGTGCGCATTTGATGTTCGATTCGCTTGCGGCCGAGCAGGTAGTGTAGGTGATCGGTTGCCGTGTTGTCGCTGATCGAAATCATCTTGAGTGCGAGCGTGTTGATCGTGACCGGCGAGCCGACGGGCCAATCGGCCAGTTCGCTGTGCGGCGGACCGACCAGATCGGTTTCCAGACGCATGATGTTCGCCAGGTCGCGGCGATGTTCGTTGACGTCTTTGGCGAGCGTTCCCAGGATGAACAGTTTGAAACTCGAACCTACGGCGAAGCGTTCGTCCTGCCGGACGCCGTCGAGCAGTCGGGGGCCATCCTCAGTCAGTTCGCAGAAGGCGAAGCCGGTGTGTCCAGTAAGTGCGGCAAGTTCGCGATCGGCAACGGCCGTGACGCTGAATTCCGGGCGGGCGGCCAAGATGGTGAGCGAAAGCGAGAGCAACAACGAGGCAAACATCGGGACTTCTCCAATCTCGGGCGCCAGGGACGAAACACCGCCTGTGCACGAGCTTTCGCGGGCGGCTGCGCAGCAACTTTACGCTTTGCCCCCTTGGCGTGCCGCGCAATCGAATGGCAATCGCGCGGTCGCGCGGCCGGAAATACCAGTTGCGCGCATTGTAACGACCGGCCTTAAGGCGAGGTAATCCGCGGGCAAACACCCCTGTAAACCGCGTGACATATGCTTCCGTAGGTAACTGAATCGGCCGCTGAGTACTTACCAACCCACGCGAGGTCTGAGCCCGTCATGCCCCCACGTTTTCTGCCCGACTGGACCAACGAACAATATCGCTCGCTCGAAAACGACATCTTGCTTGCGCCGCACCTGTTGCACGAGTCGGGCTTGTTTGACGATGACAACCTGATTCGATTGCTCGACAAGCACCCGCTCCGCGATCTGGGCATCAACACGATGGGCTACAGCCACACGGAGTTCGAGTGGCGCGAGGGGGATCGCAACGGCGTACCGAGCGACGTGCTGCTCGACCTGGTGAAACGCGGCCGGCTGTGGATCAACTTGCGGAAGGTTCTGGTCCATCATCCGGATGTGAAAGCGGCGGTCGACTCGATCTACGACGAGCTGGAACAGAAGGCCCCGCCGTTCAAGGCCGAACAGCGTTCGGCGAACCTGCTTATTTCCTCGCCGGGCGCGCTGGTGCACTATCACTTGGATACGCCCGTGAACATGCTCTGGCACATTCGCGGGATGAAGCGGGTCTGGGTCTACTCGCTCGATCCAAAGCTCGTCTCGCAACAGAACATCGAAGGCATCTTCTCCGGAGAGTTTGCCGAAGATCTGCCGTACGAGAACTGGTACGACGACTACGCTCAGGTGTATGACGTGAAGCCGGGCCAGATGCTCACCTGGCCGCAGAACACGCCGCACCGCGTGACGAACCTGGAAGGGATGAACGTCTCGCTCTCGACCGAACACAAGAATGCTCGGGCCTTGCGGCGCGGAAACGTGCACCTGGCGAATCAGTTTTTGCGACGGAACCTCGGATTGCCGTGCCGGTCGATGGAAGTCGACGGGCTGGCAGCACATCTTAAGCAGGCCGTGATTCGCGTCGCGCGCCGGCTGCCCGGTGCGAAGACCGAGCCGAAGAAGCGCGGCATCGATTACCCGGTTTCGTTCCGGGTTGATCCGGATGCGCCGCTGGGCTTCACGCTGCTGGACGGCAGTGGTGAGCATCTGGAACGGGCTCTCGAGGAACCAGTTGGCGCTTAAAGTACGAGTTGCGCCGGCGTTTGCTTTCCGTAGGAATCGAGTGAGACTCAAGCCATGCACGCGTCCGACAGTAGTTTGCGGAAACGTGCGCTGGCGCGGCTGTATCGGGTGACCCAGCATCTCATCACCTGCGACGTTTCGCGGCTGATGGTGCTCGACCGTGACGAGATGCGCGAGATCTCGGTCGACTCGGAAGCACGGTATCGGTTCCTGTCGCCGAGCGATGTGGAAGCGTTTGCCGAAGATCCGGCCAATGATCTCACGAGCGAGTTCGCCTGCCGTTTGGCGGCGGGTCGCGACCGGTGTTATGCGGCTCTCGTTCGGGGACGTCTAGCGGCGTACATCTGGCTGGCGACGGGTTCCATCGAGGCGGAACACAATTGTGGGCGCACGGCGGCGAGCGGCGTGCGGGTCTCGTTTCCTGCGGATGCCGTGTTCGTCTACAAAGCGTTTACGCGCAGCGAATTTCGAGGTCGACGGTTGTACGCGGCGCTACTGGCAGGCGCGATGCAGGAACTCACCTCCGATGGGGTCGCGCGACTGATCACGACCGCCGATTGGACCAACGACGCTGCTGTGGCGGCCTGCCGCCGGCTGGGTTTCCGGGAACTGGGCAAGATTGGCCGCTATGCGTGCTGTGGATGCTCGCTGACCACGAAGCCACCGGCAGCACGCGCACTTGACATTCGGATCGGACGTAAAGCTCAGGTCGATCCCCGCGGAATCGTCCGGCCAAGTTCTTATTCAGACACTCTTGACCATCACGAAGAAGCTCCCCTTACTGCCGTTTGACGAGAATCCATGCGCATCGACTTAATCACTTCGGGCGAGGAACTGCAACGTGTGGCTGAAGACTGGCGCCGCCTGGCAGGTGAGGCGGTGTTTGCCGGTCCAGATTGGCTCATTCCCTGGTGGCTGCACCTGGGTTCGCGCACCAAGCACGACGGACGCACACCGCGCCTGACGACGCTCGCCGTTCGTGATGCCGTGGGAGAACTCGTTGCGATTGCGCCCTGGTACCGCGACGAATCTCGATTGAACGGACAGACCCTGCGGCTCTTGGGATCGGGCAGCGCATGCACGGACTATCTGACGATCCCGTGCCAGGCTGGGCACGAATCAGAGGTTACCGCAGGCATTGCGGATTGGCTGCTGGAGAATCAACGGCGGGCGGACTTCAGCTGGGATTTGCTCGCGCTCGAAGCGATCGATCTTACGGATCCGCTCTATTCGCGGCTGCTCGCGGAACTGGACGAACGCGAGGCGATCAGCAGCCTGCGACCGGCGGGCAACTGCTGGCGCGTGCCACTTGCGGGGACGTGGGAAGAGTACGTAGCGACGCTTTCGAAAACAAATCGCAAACGCGTCCGCAGGCTCGACCGCAGTTACTTGCAGACTGGCCGCGCGAAGATGATGCTCACTACCACGCCCGATGAGTTGTCCGCGGCATTCGACTTGCTCGTGGAGTTGCACACCAAGCGCTGGCAATCGCGCGGTGAGGCGGGCATTTTCGCCGAACCGGGCGTGCTGGAGTTTCACCGCGACGCAATGAGCCGTCTGCTGGCCGCGGGGCAATTGCGGCTGGCATCGCTGGAGATCGACGGGCGGCCGGTAGCCTCGGAGTATTGCATCGGCGGAGGCAGGGTGCTGTATTCCTATCAATCGGGACTCGATCCGGAGATGATTTCACACGAGCCGGGAGCGATCCTGGTTGTGGCCACGGTGCAGGAATTGCTCGTGCGGGGCTGCACAGGGCTCGATTTTCTGCGTGGCGATGAGCCCTATAAGCTCGACTGGCGGGCCGTTTCGCGGCCGATCCACGACGTGCGAGTGCTGCCCGGCAGTTGGAACGGTCGACTGCGCCAGTCGCTGTGGCAAGCGGCTACCAGCGCCAAAGACCTCTTGCGCGCCGGACGCGATGCTGTGCTGAGCGGTAAGTAATCGCCGCGGTCGATTTGGCACACTCGCCCCGCCGCGGCACTCCGCTAGAATGACAGCGGCCAGCCGATTGCCAACCGCCAGGACCAGCGAGCCGTCATGGAACCGATTCTTTTCAACGCCAATGCCGAGCCAACCATCGGCATCGAAATCGAGCTGGGCCTCGTCGATGCGGAGACGATGGCCCTTAGCAGTTCGATCGAGCGCGTTCTGGAACGCGTTCCGCCGGCATTTTCTGCCAACATCAAGCCCGAACTGATGCAGTCCTATGTCGAGATCAACACGGGCGTTTGCCACACCGTGGACGAAGCTCAGGAAGATCTCCGCGAGAAGCTGGTCGCTCTTGAGCAAGTTACGGACAGTCTGGGCCTGCGGCTGTATTGGTCGGCGACGCACCCATTCTCGCACTGGCAAGACCAGCAGATTTCGCCCTCGGAGCGCTATCACCGGCTGGTCGACATGCTACAGGACATGGCTCGGCAGCTGGTCTGCTTTGGGCTGCACGTGCACGTCGGCGTGGACTCGGGCGACAAGGCCGTGATGATCTGCGATCGGATCATGCGACATCTGCCGCTGCTGCTGGCATTGAGCTCGAACAGTCCCTGGTGGGAAGGTCGCGTGTCGGGGCTGCGATCGCACCGGGCGAAGATCATGGAAGGCCTGCCAACGGCGGGTCTGCCTCCCCTGATGCGCAACTGGAGCGAGTACATCTGGCTGGTGCGGCATTTAATCGAGACGGGATTTATCGATTCGATTCGCGAGATCTGGTGGGACGTTCGCCCGCACCACAACTTCGGCACAGTGGAAGTGCGGATGTGCGACGTGCCGGGCAATCTGGAAGACAGCCTGGCACTTGCAGCGCTGGTGCAATGTCTGGTGAAGGCGCTCTCGGACGAGATCGATCGCGGCACCTATCAGCACGACTGCCATCCCATGATGGTGCGCCAGAATAAGTGGCGCGCGAGCCGTTACGGCCTCGACGCGTTGTTGATCGATCCACTCACATTCGAGCCGCAGAGCGTGCAGCGGATCACGGAAAACCTGGTGCAGCGGCTGCGACCCATCGCCGAGGAACTTCAGTGCTCGCACTGGCTTGACCGATTGACCAAGCTCTCGCAGGGACCCGGCTGGGCGGATCGACAACTCGCGGCACTGCACAAGTCGGCCTCGCCCGCGGAAGTCGTGCGCCAATTCACGGCCGAGTCGCGAATCAGCCCGGCGCCAACGCGTTCAACTACCCCTTAATTCAACGACACGACCGATGTTTCAAGACGCATTGCAGATTCAAAACTCGCCACTGTTTGCCGAATTGGTCGCCATCCGGCGCGATCTGCACGCGCATCCCGAATTGAGCTGGCACGAACAACGTACCGCAGCGCAGGTGCGAGCCTGGCTTGACCGGCTTGGGATTCCCCATCGCCACGGTATCGCGGGGACCGGCATCATCGCCGACTTGCCAGGCGGCAATGGGCCACGCGTTGCCCTGCGAGCGGATATGGATGCGCTGCCCGTGCAGGAAGAAACGGGCGTGCCGTTCGCATCGCAGACGCCGGGGGTGATGCATGCTTGTGGACACGATGCGCATACGACGATGCTGCTGGGCGCCGCGGCCTTGCTCGTCGAAGACCGGGAACTGCCCGCGCCGGTGCGACTGATCTTTCAGCCCGCCGAGGAAGAAGGCGCCGGTGCTTCGGCGATGATGGCCGAGGGCGCGCTTGATGGCGTGGCGATGATTTTTGGCGGACACGTAGACCGGCACTTCGCCGCTGGCACGATCGCCGTGACCGACGGGCCGGTGAACGCTTCGAGCGACAGCTTCACGATTCGGATCACGGGGCGGGGTGGGCATGCGGCGCGGCCCCATGAGACTGTCGACGCCGTCGTGGTCGGATCGCTACTGGTGATGGCGCTGCAGACGATTGTCTCGCGCGAGGTGAATCCGGCATCACCCTCGGTCGTGACGGTCGGACGCTTTGACGCCGGCAGCGCGCACAACGTGATCGCGGGCCAGGCCGTGCTCGAGGGTTCGATTCGCGCTCAGGACGCAATGGTGCGGGTGGCGCTGCAGAAGTCGGTGGAACGGATCGCCCGCTCGATCGGTCAGTTGCACGGCGCGCAAATCGAGTTTTCGATCGGGCAGGGGACGCCACCCTTGGTGAATCCGCCCGAGTGTACCGCGATTGCACGTCGAGCCGCGGCTGCGGCCGTGGGGCTCGAACGCGTCACGCGTATGGACCTGGCCAGCATGGGTGGCGAGGACTTCAGTTACTTTCTGGAACGGGTGCCGGGCTGTTATGTGCGCTTCGGAACAGCGACCGAGGGCGTCGAGCAGTTTCCGGCGCACTCCAGCAAGTTCAACATCGACGAGCAAGCGCTAGCCGTGGGCGCGGCGTTCTTTCACGCGGTCGCTCGGGCAGCCGGCCAGGCGACAATCTAAATCGCGGAAAAGGTTCCTGGCACCGTTTTCTTAGTGGCCTAAGAGCGGGTTAAGCTGCAGTTGCGACGGCGGCGCGACACCCGGCGTATCGGGAATCTGCATTGGCCCGGTTTGCAGGCTGTCTTTGAGGAGCAGGCCGTCGATCGAGATAGCGGACTCCCACAGGTCGCGCTGGGCTTCGAGTCCGGCCAGCACGGTGAAGAAGTACGTGCGCTGGGCATTCAAAAGTACGAGGAAGCTCGACTCGCCCTGCTTGTAAGCATTCCCCACGAGTTCGAGCGCCTGGCGCGCGTCCGGCATGATCTCGTCGCGATACTGGGCATACTGGGTGAGCGCGTTGTTGTACCGTTCAAACTCCGTTGCCAGTTGCGACGTAAGCAGCAGTTCGTGACGGGCGACCGCCGACCGCGCGCCGCGCAGCTCGGCCTCGGCCTTGCGAATGTTGCCTTGGTTGTAATCAAACAGGGGCACCGGCACGAGCACGCTGACGTTCGTGATGGCGTGGTTCGATCCCAGATCGTATTGCGGGCCGGCTTGCACCGTGAGGTTCGGCACCGGTTCGACGCGGGCGCGGCGCAACGCGTCGGTCGCTCGGCCGACATTGGTTCGCGAGGCCGCCAGTTCGGGACTCTCCTGCAGAATGCGGGCGATCGACTCTTCCCAGGTGAACTCAGGCATGTCCTCTTCCAAGTTGCCTACGAGCTTCTGTGGCTGCATGCCGGGCACCGCTGCGACTGCCGCCAGCTGCCGCCACGACGCGCTCAACCGATTGCGGGCGCTGGTCACTCGAATGTTTGCATTCGAGGCTTCGATTCGAGCTTGCAGCACGTCGACCTTACCCACTTGCTGGGCATTGAAGAGCTGATCGGCCACGCCGAGGGCCCGTTTGCCGATTGCCTCCATGTCGCCCGTGATTTCCAGCATTCGCTGGGCGATGAGTGTGTTGTAGAAGTGGATCCGAACGTCGTTGACGACTCGCTGCCGCTGGGCTGCAAAATTCTGCCGGGCGATCACGATTTCGCGCTCGGCGACCTCGCGATTGAGCCCAAGTTTACCTCCGCGCACGAACTCCTGTTGAAAGTAGGCGCCTTGCTGGCCGGCGCGGCCGGACTGGCCAATTTCGTTGCCAAGGTACGCGATGCCGGGATTGGGATAGAGACCGACTTGCACCCAGTTGCCTTGCGCGGCCTCGAGCGCGGCGCCCGCCTGGCGCACGGTCGGGTTGTTCGAAAGCGCGATGCCGATCAATTGATCGCAAGTCATCCCCGCTTGGTCGGGCGGCGAGAGTTCAGGCAATGGCGCGGGTACCGTTTCGGCGGGGACGGGCTGCTGATGGTTCGCGGCGCGCACGGCGGGCATTTCGCGCGGCCAGCGACTGTATTGCGGAGCACCCTCGGCAGCGGCGGAGTCTGCCGATGACGCCACCATCGTCGCCGCAACAACAGCGGCAAACGCCAATCGCTCGGCGCGCGAGCGTGTGTTGACCAGGTGCGAAAGCGTGAACATGAATGCCTTCCGCGCCGCGCAGAAACTCGTACGCGGCGACTGGCAAAGGGCCGGCGGAGCGGTTCGAATTGACCGAGCCGTCGTGCGGGAAAGGAACCGTGCGGGAATCAAAGGGGGGACGTGACCGACAGCATTCTTCGAGAACGCGAGTCGGCTGTGAAGTGGTTAGCGAAGAGCGCGGCACGCGCGCGAGCGCCGTCATTCGTATCGTCAAACGCGGCCTGACGACTTGAGCCGGGCGGGGTGCGAGGGGCCAGTGATCGCACCATAGCACGACACCGCTGCTGGCAGCGCCAGCGGTCGACCCGGTAAGACCTGCCCGGGAATAGTGGTTGGCCCTCACGGCCGAATCGATCGCCCGACAAGCCGCCGAGGCGTGCAATGCACGACCGGTGTCGTTACGCTATTATCGGTCACCTGCCTGCTCCACCCGCCCGCCGCAAGGAGATTGTTCGATGCACCGGCTGCTGTTTTCCATCGCCGTGATACTGGCAATGTTGTCGGCATCGAACCTCGTGTCGGCCGAAGTTGCGTCGCCCGCTGCTACCGGCCAACGGACGTACGACAATCGCCTGACGCCGATTTCCAATCCCGCGCCGCTGCTGGCCGATCAGCCCGACTTTGTCGAACCGCTACGCGAGACGCAACGCTTCGAGGCGGCGGCCGTCGTGGATGAACCCGGTGCCGATCTATCAGTCCGAGCTTGGCGATTTTCATATAACGCGCGCGGGATCGTGGAGTTTCCTAATCGCATAACGGCCAGGCACACGGCGATCGTGGTCGTGCATCCCTGGGGCATTGACGACGCGAACGGCTGGAAGTCGCCGGAACCCGCTGGCGTTGCGTTGTGCTGTACGCCCGAAAAAAATCGAATCTACAACCGGCATGTGGCCGAAGTGTTGAATCCGTTCCTTGAGAAGTATCGTTCGCTGGTTGGCATCGTCGGCTATAGTCTACCGAACTCGGAGGATCCGATTCGCAAGCAGTTGTATCGTTCGGTGCATGGAACACCTTCGGACTCCGATCGCAAAGCGGGGAAGAAGGCGATCCAGGAGCGACTGGCGAGTTTCAAGTATGCGGCTAACCCTGTCGAGTCGACGCTGCTGATCGACGCCAGCCATCCGGCTCGAGACTACATGGCGAAATTTCCCGGCATCGACTCGAGCGCGAAGTTCAATGGCGAGGGCTTCTGGCAACTGCCGATTCCGGTGGCGTCGGCTATCAATGTCGCGCCGAGTGATGTGGTGTTCTATGACGCCGAGGGGTATCCACTGCTGCGCGACTTCCTGAAAGAGCAGGGGATCCGCCATGTACTGCTCAGCGGGTACAACACCGACATGTGCGTCTGTTCGACGACCGCAGGCTACGAGAACCTGTCGCGCGACTTTAACGTGTTTCTGGTGGGCGACGCCACGATTGCCACGTTCCCGGCCGTCGACACCCCCAAGTACGCCACCCAGACGGCGCTGGCCAAAGCCTCGCTGACGCAACTCATCACGCAGATGTCGTGGATTGAGAAGCTGGAAACGACGACGGGCGATAGCAAATGAGCGATTACCTGCAAATGACGACCATTTCACGGCGAACTTTCCTCCGGGTATCCTCCGCTTCGGCGATTGGAACGGCGCTGGCAGGTCGAGCGAATGCTGTTCAAGACAAGCCCGCGCAGATTGCGATCACGCTCGACCTGGAGATGTCGCGCCATTTTCCGGCGTGGGAGGATACGCACTGGGACTACGAGAAGGGGAACCTCGACGAACCGACGAAGCGATACGCCGTTGAGGCGGCGCGCCGTGTCAAAGCTCACGGGGGGCGAGTTCACTTCTTCGCCCTGGGGCGCACGATGGAGCAGCCCAGCGTTGAGTGGCTGCAAGGGATCGCGGCCGAGGGGCATCCAATCGGTAATCACACCTACGACCACGTTTACGTCTTGGCTCAGAAGCCAGAGGACATCCAGTTCCGCTTTCAGCGCGCGCCGTGGCTGATTGCCGGGCGCGACGTATCCGAGGTGATCGCCGAGAACATTCGCTTGGGTGAGATTGCAATCCGCGATCGGGTGGGCATTCCCGTGCAGGGCTTCCGCACGCCAGGCGGGTTCTATAACGGCATCTCCGAACGAGCTGACCTTCAACAACTGCTGCTTGCGCAGGGCTACAAGTGGGTCAGCAGCCGCTATCCGCAGCACAAGAGCACGCAGCCGGGCGAGCCGGTCACCGAGGAAGTGCTTGCCGACATTGTGCGAGCCCAGCAGGACGCCCAGCCGTTTGTCTACCCCACGGGGCTGATCGAAATTCCGATGAGCCCGATCAGCGACGTCGGGGCGTTGCGATCGGGCCGCTGGAAGCTGGACGATTTTCTGACCGCGATCCGCAGGGCGGTTACCTGGACCATCGACAACGGCAAAGTGTTCGATTTCCTCGCCCATCCGTCTTGCCTGGTGGTGGCCGACCCGAAATTCCAGGCGATCGAGCTGATCTGCGAGCTGGTCGAAAAGTCGCAGGGTCGCGCGGAGCTTGTCACGCTCAACCAGATTGCCGAGTCCGTTCGTCCGCAGGCTGATTCATGATGGTGTCTTCGATGATTCGTTGCTGTGCCAAGCTGGCGCTGTTAGTGGGTTGCGTCGCGTCGATGAACGAGACAGCGCAGGGCCAAGGCTATTCGCCCGCTGAGGCCGCGCGGAAGATGACGGTAGCCGACGGACTCGAGGTGCAATTGGTCGCGCACGAGCCGATGGTGCGCCAGCCCGTGGCCATGACGTTCGACGAGCGCGGCCGCCTGTGGGTGATTCAGTATCTGCAGTACCCAAATCCGGCGGGACTCAAGCGGGTGACCGTCGATCGCTACTCGCGGACCGAGTACGACCAGGTGCCCGAGCCCCCGCCGCATGGTCCACGCGGCGCCGATCGGATCACGATTCTCGAAGACACCGATGGCGACGGCGCGGCGGATTCGGCGAAGGACTTCGTCAGCGGGCTGAATATTGCCAGCGGGATGCTGCACGGCCACGGCGGACTGTACGTGCTTCAATCGCCGTATCTGCTCTTTTATCCCGATCGCAATCGCGACGACGTGCCCGATGGCGATCCGGAAGTACTGCTCAAGGGGTTTGGGTTGCAAGACGCCCACGCGGTGGCGAACTCGCTGGCGTGGGGTCCGGACGGCTGGCTTTATGGCGCGCAAGGCAGCACCGTGACAGCGAACATCCGCGGCATCAGCTTCCAGCAAGGCATCTGGCGCTATCATCCCACGACGCGCGAGTTTGAGCTGTTTGCCGAAGGAGGCGGTAACACGTGGGGTGTCGATTTCGATCGCACCGGTCACTTGATCGCAGGCACCAACGTCGGTCCCAATGCGATGTTGCACCAGGTGCAAGGCGGTTACTATTGGAAGAGCTTTGGCAAACACGGCGAGCTGCACAATCCGTATGCGTTCGGTTATCTGGAACACGTGCAGTATGCCGACTTTCGCGGCGGCCACGTGACCTGCGGCGGAATCGTCTATAGCGGCGATACGCTGCCGGCACACTTCAAGGATCGCTACATCGCGGCGAACTTGCTCTCGCACGCAGTTTATTGGCATGAGCTTTCGCCACAGGGTTCGAGCTTCACCGCGAGATTCGGCGGTGAACTGTTGGTGGCGAACGACGATTGGTTCGCGCCCGTCGACGTCACGCTTGCGCCAGACGGTTCGGTGCTCATTGCCGATTGGCACGACCAACGCACGGCGCATCCCGATCCGGACGCCCAGTGGGATCGCACGAATGGCCGGATCTATCGCGTGCAGGCGAAGGGCGCTAAACGGCTGCCGAGGTTCGACCTGGCGAAGCTCTCGACCGAACAGCTCGTGGCGCTGCTGGACTCGCCGAGCGGTTGGCATCGTGCGACGGCACGGCGGCTCTTGGTGGAGCGCGGCGACTCGACAGCAGTTGGCCTGGTGGAAACACGGTTGCAAGTAGATCCGCCTTCAACGGCGCTCGAAAGCCTGTGGACGCTGGCCAGCATGAACGCCGTGGACGAGACACTGCTGAGCGAGTTGCTCGACCATAAGGACGCTGCCGTGCGGGCGTGGGCGGTCCGCTTGCTGGGGGACAATAAGGAGGTCGCGCCCGACGTCGCCGCGAAGCTTGTCAGCCTGGCCGCAGACGACAGCCCCGCGGTGCGAAACCAACTGGCTTGCACCGCGCAGCGTCTGCCGGCCGAACACGGACTGCCGATTGTGTTTGCGCTCGCTCGAAAAGACGCCGACGCGACCGATCCACAGATTCCGCTGCTGCTGTGGTGGGCGCTCGAGCGACACGCTGATCGTCGTGACGAGATTCTCAATTGGCTTTCGGACAAGGCCACGTGGCAGCAGCAACTGGTGCGCGAGCATCTGGTCGAGCGTCTCGCCCGGCGTTATGCCGCTCGCGGCGAACCGGACGATCTGACCGCCGTGGTGAGTTTGTTAAGGCAGGCGCCGGACAGCGGTGGCCGCGAGCTGATCCTCCGCGGGATCAACCTCGGTTTGCGAGGGCGGAGGCTGCCTCGAGCACCCGGAGTTCTCCCCGCGGCATTTAGATCGCTAAAGGACGAAGCTCAGTCTCCCGCCGTCCTGGAATTCGGTCTGCGTATCGGCGACGGCGACGCCCAGGATCGAGCGCTCGCGCTGCTTGCCTCGACAGACCTGACCGTCAACGAACGCACACATCTGATTGCCGTGCTCGGAGATACGTCCCTCGAAGGGGCCGCATCGCACCTGTTTGCGCTCTTGAAGTCCGGGGAAGCGCCCGAGCCAGTTCGCCTGGCAGCGCTCGCGGCGCTGGGTCGCACGGAAAATCCGCAAGTCAGCGATGCGATCCTTAGTTGCTACGCAGAACTGCCCGAGAAGCTTAAGGCTGGCGCTATCGGGGTGCTGGTCGCGCGGCCGTCGAGCGCGGCGAAGCTAGTTGACGCTGTGCGCTCAGGATCGATCCCGCAAGGTGAGGTGTCGACCGATCACTTGCGGCAGCTCGCCGCTCATGACGATGCAAACCTCGAAAGCGCCATCACGAGCCTGTGGGGCAAAGTCCGCGCGGCGACGCCCGAGGAACGCCTGGCCGTCGTGCGGCGTTTGAACAACGACCTGCGAGCGGCAAGTGGCGATGTTGCCGTGGGCAAGACGCTGTTCACTGAACACTGCGCGAAGTGCCATACGCTGCACGGTGAAGGCAACCTGGTTGGTCCGGACCTGACGACGGCCAACCGCGGCGATCGAGATTTTCTGCTGGTCAGCATGGTCGATCCCAGCGTAAACGTTCGCAAGGAATACTTGAGCCACGTGGCTCAAACGACTGACGGCCGCGTGCTCACGGGCATCGTGATCGAAGAGACCGACGCTGAACTGACGCTGCTGGACGCGAACAATCAGCGGCAGCGGCTCGCCAAGTCCGACCTGGAACTGCTGCAGCCGGCCGAAGTTTCGCTGATGCCCGAGGGACTTCTAGAAAAGCTAACCCCCGGGCAATTGCGGGATTTATTCAGCTATTTGCAGAGTTCCGCGGAGGCGAAGTAGCCCGTTTCGCGGGGCCGCTGGGGAGCATACAATAATCGTCTCATCGCCCAGCCTCCCGCCGTGACTTATCCGTTGAACTGCGACGTTACTCTCCATCGATTCGAAGGTACCTCTCCATGAGCTTTGCCGCCTCGCTGCGTACGCTTGCCAGCCTGACTTTCCTTGCGTTTTCGACTGCCGCGGGTTTCGCTGCGGAACTCGACACCAAGCCGCTCGCGCTTTCGGTCGAACCCGTGTTTACCGATGTAAAGTGGCCCGGCTGGGAGAGCATCGAAGAGACGGGCGTCGACATGCCGCTGCGGATCATCCTGATTGCGAATGCGGGCGACGGCTCGGGCCGCATCTTTGCACCCACGCAGCAGGGGGTGATCTACTCGCTTGCCGGCGCCGACGCGAAGCAAGCTGAAGTGTTCCTCGACATGCGGGACAAGGTGGCCTACAGCGACAAGACGAACGAGGAAGGCTTCCTGGGCTTGGCCTTTCATCCGAAGTTCAAGGAGAACGGCGAGCTGTTCGTCTATTACACGAATAAGAAGTCGCCGCATCAGAACGTGATCTCGCGGTTTCGCGTGAGCAAGGATGATCCCAAGAAAGCCGATCCCGCCAGCGAAGAGATCTTGATGGTGCTCGACAAGCCGTTCTGGAACCATGACGGCGGCACGTTGGCTTTCGGACCCGACGGCTACCTGTACATCGCGGTGGGCGACGGTGGCCTGGCGAACGATCCATTCGGCAACGGCCAGAACCTTTCAAAGCTGTTGGGCAAAATTCTGCGGATCGACGTCGACAACAAGAGCGGCGACTTGCCGTATGCGATTCCCGCCGATAATCCATTCGTCGACAAGACCGGCGCGCGGCCCGAGATTTGGGCCTACGGGCTGCGCAACGTGTGGCGGATGGCGTTCGATCCGAAGACCGGCGTTCTCTGGGCCGGTGACGTGGGCCAGGACGTGTGGGAAGAGATTGACCTGATCGAGAAAGGGGGCAACTACGGCTGGAACGTCCGTGAAGGCTTCCACCCGTTCGTGAAGAAAGGGGCTCCGGCCGTTCCGGACACGAAGGGCCCCGAGGGAATGATCGATCCGATCTTCGAGTACCACCACGACATCGGCAAGTCGATCACCGGAGGCAACGTCTATCGCGGCAAGGCGATTCCCGAGCTCGACGGCGCGTATATTTACGCGGATTACGTGTCGAACAAGGTCTGGGCCTTGTGGTACGACGCCGACAAGAAGCAGGTGATCGCCAACCGCGAGATTCCGACGCCGAAGCCGATTCCGGTAATGTCCTTTGGCGAGGACGAGAACGGCGAGACGTATCTCACGACGTATGCCTCGGACGGCCAGGCGATCTATAAGATCAAGCCGGCGAAGTAGCGAGTCCTAATCCACGCCGAGCATGACATCCGAGGCTTTGACCACGGCGTAGGCCTGCTTGCCCACGGCCAGGCCAAGTCGTTCGGCCGAATGCTTCGTGATGATCGAAACGAGCTGTTGCCCTCCGGGAAGCTCGATCGTTACTTCGGCGTTTACGGCCCCGAGTTCGACTTTGACGACGTTGCCTTGGAGGACGTTGCGCGCGCTGATCTTCACGGTGATTTCTCCTGATGGGAGTTCAGGTTTGATGAAGCGGCGATTATACACGCCGGCCGCACCAGATGCGTAGGTCGACCGTACCCGCTGGCAACCGCTCGGTTCGTGGTATACTGACCGCACCCGCAGATTTTCCCACCCCAATCCTCGGCCGAGGCGTAGTGCCATGGCTCGCAGCCTGCCGATCACGAGCATCGCTTGGATCGTTCTGCTGTCGACAAGCGCGCTGGCCGCGTCGCCCGAGAAGCATAGCGACGAGCTGTTCGAACTGCACATTCGTCCGGTGCTGGTTGGCACGTGCTTTAAGTGCCACGGCGGCGAATCGACCGGTGGCGGTTTGCGCGTCGATTCGCGCGCGTCTCTGGTCAAGGGTGGCGAACGAGGGCCCGCCGTCGTACCCGGCAAACCGCAGGAAAGCCTGCTCGTGCGGGCGCTCAGCCATGCTGACGACAGCGTGCAGATGCCACCGGACGAGCCGCTACCCGCAGAAACGCTCGTTGCGTTCCACACCTGGATCGAAGGGGGCGCCGAGTGGCCGGCGAGCGTCGCCGGGCGTCCATTTGCCGCCGAGCGGCACTGGGCGTTTCGACCGCTCACGAAGCCTGAGCCGCCAACAGTCGCGGCCGCGCCAGCGCTCTCGCCGATCGATAGGTTTCTGCAAGCGCGGCTCGAAGCGGAAGACTTGCAGCCCGTGGAACCTGCAAATCGCGCCGCATTACTTCGCCGGGCATGGTTCGATCTGGTCGGATTGCCACCTCCGCCGGAAGAGCTCGAAAAGTTCCTGATCGACGCCGCGCCCGATGCATTTGCGCGCGTGGTGGAGTCGCTGCTCGCTTCGCCACAGTATGGCGAGCGCTGGGGCAGGCACTGGCTCGACGTTGTGCGCTACGCCGACACAGCCGGTGACAATGCCGACTACCCCGTGCCCGAGGCCCGGCTATATCGCGACTACGTGATCGATGCGTTCAATGCGGACAAGCCGTTCGACGAGTTTGTGCAGGAACAGCTGGCGGGCGACTTGCTTGCCGCGCTCCATCCGGCGGGGCAGGAGCGTGACAACGAGCGCGTGATCGCGACCGGCTATCTGGCGCTATCGCGCCGCTTTGCCACGGCGCCTTACGAATTGTGGCACCTAACTTTGGAAGACGCGATCGATACCACGGGCCGCGCGTTTCTCGGCCTAACGATGCGCTGTGCTCGCTGCCACGATCACAAGTTCGATCCCGTGACGCAGGAAGACTACTACGCGTTGTACGGCATCTTCGCGAGCACGCAGTTTCCCTGGGCTGGCGGCGAGGAGTTCCAATCAAAGCAGACGCCGCGACAGCATTTCATTCCCCTCGTGCCTGCTGCAGACGCTGCCAGCGCGCAGCAAAGAATGCAATCGGAAATCGAGCGGCTGGAAGCGGCGATCAAGGTGGCCGAGCAGCTCAAAGACGAAACGGCGTTGAAGTCGCTGCGCGAAGAACTGGCGCCGTGGCAGGCAGCGCTGAAGCTCGATGCGCCGCAGGGCGTGCCGGTGGCCTACGCGGTGCGTGAAGGCGTCGCCTCAGACGTGCCTGTTCAGTTGCGGGGCGAGCCGGAGAACGCGGGCGCCGTGGTGCAACGCGGCGTGCCGAAGTTCCTGGCAGGCGAGCATCCACCGTCGATTCCGGAAGGATCCAGCGGCCGCTTGCAGTTGGCCCAATGGCTCACCGATCCGCAGAACCCGCTGACGGCCAGGGTGATAGTCAACCGCGTCTGGCAGTGGCATTTCGGCCGCGGCCTGGCGGCGACTCCGTCTAACTTTGGGCTGCGCGGCGCGGCACCCGATCACCCGGAGTTACTCGACTACCTGGCGACCCGGCTGATGGAAAGCGGCTGGTCGCTCAAATCGTTGCATCGCGAGATCATGACCTCGCGGGCCTACACGCTGGCCAGTAGCGGCAATCCGGTGAATGCGGCCCGCGATCCGGACAATCGCTTTTACTGGCGGTTCGATCGTGGGCGTCTGGATGCCGAGTCGATCCGCGACGCGATGCTGGCGGTGAGCGGTCAGCTTGCGGCAGTGCGCGGCGGAGAGCACCCGTTTCCGCCGGTGAGCAAATGGAAGTGGACGCAGCACTCGCCGTTCAAGGCGAACTACGCATCGCGGCATCGCAGCGTGTATCTCATGACGCAGCGAATTCAGCGGCATCCGTACCTCTCACTGTTTGATGGTCCGGACACGAATATGTCGACCGATGTGCGCACGAGCGCGACGGTCCCCTCGCAGGCGCTGTTCCTGATGAACAATCCGTTTGTCAATGAGCAGGCTGCCGCGCTCGCTGAACGCTTGCTGCAAGCGGACGATGATGAGCGCGACCGGGTCAGTCTGGCTGGACGGTTATGCTGGTCGCGAGAAATGACGGCGGATGAAGTTGACCGAGCAGTGAGTTTCTTGAGCGCTACTCGGCAAGCAGCAGGGCAGGGAAGTGTTGCTGAAGCGGATCGCGCGGCGTGGACCAGCTTCGCCCGGGTCGTATTGGCGTCGAACGAGTTCCTTTACGTGGATTGAGCACGCATGGCAGGTCACTGGCCCATCGACCGGAGGCGGTTTCTGGCTGGCTCGGCCACGCTGGCCGCCGGTGCGCTCGGCCTGCGACAGCAGTTGGCGTTCGCAGCAGAATTGAACGGCGGCGGAGTTGTGGCGCCGCAGATGGGACATCATCCGGCGAAAGCGCAGCGGTTGCTGTTTATTTTTCTCACCGGAGGCTTCTCGCACGTCGACACGTTTGATCCCAAGCCGCGACTGGCCACGGATCAGGGACGTGAGCTGGCCACGCGGCAACTGCGTGCTTCACCGAATGCAAAGCTGATGCCCTCGCCGTTCAAATTCACGCCGCACGGGCAATCGGGCCTGCCATTTAGCGAGCTGTTCGAGCAGCTCGGTACCGTGGCCGATGACCTGTGCGTGATTCGCAGCATGCACACCGACATCGTTGAGCACTTTCAGGCGACGCTCGCGATGCACACCGGTTCCTCGACGGTCCCCATGCCGAGCATTGGCTCCTGGGTCAGCTACGCGTTGGGCACGTTCAATCCGAACCTGCCGCCGTACGTCGTTCTCTGCGAGCACTTGCCGTATGCCGGCGCCCAGGTGTTCGACAGCAACTTTTTGCCGCCAGTGCATCAAGGTGTGCGGATCGTGCCGGGCGACGAACCGATTCCCGACCTCAAATCGCCAATCGCGTCGGGCACGCTGGCCCAGCTCGAACAGCGGATGCTCGACGATGTCAATCGCGCGCATGCGGAGCTGCGACCGGGCGACTTGAACCTGACGGCTCGCTCGGCCAGCTTCGCGACGGCGCGAGGGATGATGCAGGCCGCGCCCGAGGTATTTGATCTGGGCCGCGAAACGCCGGAGACGCTTTCACTGTACGGAACCGAGCCGGGCGATAACAAATCGTTCGCCGCGCAGTGCCTCGTCGCCAGGCGACTGCTCGAGCGCGGCGTGCGGACGGTCGAGCTGATCGACACTGGCTCGGGCAACAACTGGGACGCTCACGGCGACATGCAGGATCATCGGCCGAAAGCCGCGCGTGTGGACCGTGCGCTCGCAGGCCTAATTCATGATTTGAAGCGGCGCGGCCTCTTGGACGACACGTTAGTGGCCATCTGCACTGAGTTTGGCCGGACGCCGACCACATTCAACGGCAAGGGTCGCGAGCACTTCATCGACGCGTTCAGTTGCCTGCTGGCTGGGGGTGGCGTGCGGGGTGGGATGAGCTTCGGCGAAACCGATGAGTACGGCATGCAGGTCGTCCGTGACGACTGCCACGTGCATGATTACCACGCCACAATCCTGCACCTGCTTGGGCTCGACCACACGCGCGTTACCTATCTCTATGCCGGCCGCGACTTCCGCCTGACCGACGTACACGGCAGAGTGCTCGACGCGGTCATCGCGTGATTCCGCAGCGTCGCCGTCAGGTTGATACGTACCTTGCCGCCAGGGCCTTCAAACCATCGCGATAGATGCCGCCGAAGAGTTCGCACACCTGCTCGTCACTCACGCCCTGCGGCGTGAAGACACCCGACCAGTCGACGCGAGCGCCCCGCCCACTGGCGTTTGGACTTACTGTCAGAGTGGCGCGGTAGCTTGAAATCGGAAACCGCGATTGCAGGATTGAATAGCTGTACGTGCGGGCAGCGTTGTCGTAATGCTCGAGGCGCTCAATGATCGCTTCGCCGCCTGGGTTGGCCAGGTGCCGAAGACGTCCTCCATCGGTCAGTTTGCTCTCGGGTATATAGGGCAGCCAATCGGGCAAGGATCCATATCCGCCGATCAGCGTCCACACCTCGTCCGGCGACGCCGGCAGTTCAACTGTGGCCGATGCCTGGGCCATTGTTGCCATCCTCGTGTGAGCAAAATGAGTGGTTTCGGATATCTTGCGAGATCGAGTAGGGGCGGTCAAGAACCAAGCTCGCCCGTGCGCTGTATTTCGAGTGATTGCGGAAGTCGCCCCTGGTTTTTGTTGGTAAGATTTGGCCTAATCACAGAGTGCGGACGCGAACCTTTTTCGCTTCGCCGCGGTTGATTGCAGAAAGTCAGGAGCAAGCGAACCATGGCTGAGAAGAAAGTCCCGCCGACCACCACGGATGCCGGCATTCCCGTTGCGAGCGACGAGCACTCGCTGACCATCGGACCCAACGGTCCGATTCAACTGCACGACAATTACCTGATCGAGCAGATGGCAAATTTCAATCGCGAGCGAATCGCGGAGCGGCAGCCGCACGCCAAGGGCGGAGGCGCTTTCGGCTTCTTTCAGGTCACGCACGATGTGAGCAAGTACACTAAGGCGGCGGTGTTTCAGCCCGGCGTGAAGACCGACACGCTGATTCGCTTCTCAACCGTTGCCGGCGAACGCGGGAGCCCCGACACGTGGCGTGATCCGCGTGGTTTCGCGCTCAAGTTCTATACCACTGAAGGCAACTACGACATGGTGGGGAACAACACGCCCGTGTTCTTCATTCGCGATCCGATGAAGTTTCAGCACTTCATCCGCTCGCAAAAACGCCGCGCGGACAACAATCTGCGCGACAACGACATGCAGTGGGATTTCTGGACGCTGTCGCCCGAGTCGGCCCACCAGGTCACCTGGCTGATGGGCGACCGGGGGATTCCCAAGAATTGGCGGCACATGAACGGCTACAGCAGCCACACCTACATGTGGGTCAACGCCAAGGCCGAGAAGTTCTGGGTCAAGTACCACTTCAAGACCGACCAGGGCATCGACTTCCTCACCCAGCAGGAAGCCGACGACCTGGCCGGCAAGGATGTCGACTACCACGTGCGCGATCTGTTCGATGCGATCAAGCGCGGCGACCACCCGAGCTGGACCCTGCACATGCAGATCATGCCATTCGCCGAAGCCGAGACATACCGCTACAATCCGTTCGACCTCACTAAGGTCTGGCCGCACGGCGACTACCCGCTGATTCCGGTGGGCAAGCTGACGCTGAATCGCAATCCGACGGACTATCACACCGAGATCGAGCAGGCCGCGTTCGAACCGAACAACCTGGTGCCGGGCATCGGCGCGAGCCCCGACAAAATGCTGCTGGGGCGAATGTTTGCCTATGCCGACGCTCATCGGGCGCGGCTGGGCGTGAACTACAAGCAGATTCCGGTGAACTCGCCGAAGAGCCCGGTGCACAGCTATAGCAAGGACGGCGCGATGCGCGTGCAGAACGTTTCCGATCCGGTCTATGCGCCGAACTCCAAGGGTGGCCCGGCGGCGGACAGCGAACGTTATCCCGAAGTGGCAACATGGTCGGCCGACGGCGACATGGTTCGCTCGGCCTACACGCTGCGCAAAGATGACGACGATTTCGGCCAGCCGAACACGCTGATCAACCAAGTGATGGACCAGGCGGCTCGCGATCGGTTGGTTTCGAACGTGGTCGGTCACCTGAAGAACGGCGTCTCCAAGCCGGTGCTCGAGCGAGCGTTTCAGTACTGGCGGAACATCGATAAGACAATCGGCGACCGGATTGCCAAGGGCGTGGGTGGCTAGGCATTACGGCCGAAACTCCGCGATCACGAACGCGCATTGGCAAGCGATCACCGCCAGCACGCTCCAGAGCAGCGTGCGGTGCACGGCTCGGGCCAGGTCGTCCTTGGCTTGCGACGGGACGATGCCGCTGAGGGCCGCGATCGTACCGCCCAGGAAACCGGAGACGATGATCTTTCCGAGCAGATAGTGCGTCCAGTGCGGCGCGCGATCGAGGCCGTCGATCATCAGGTTGACGGTCAATGAGAGCGAAGCGTCTTCGTGCCCCGCAACGTACACGATTCCCGCCAGCACCACGCCGGCCACGAGCGCGAGCATGGTTCCAAGCAGCATGGCGAGGACCTGTGCGATCACGGCTGGCACCAGGGCGTAGCTTTCCACGCGCCAGCCGGCCATCGCCAGCGTTTCCAGCAGCCCGCCGCGAACCGCCGCGGCCAGCCGCGCCGCTTGCGCAGCACCCAGCTTCGTGATGATCAGTCCGCAGGC
>JBGSKX010000245.1:0-3934 GCA_041741015.1 Pirellulales bacterium | reverse complement strand
ATCGGCGGCGGCGCGACGGCCACTTCGACAGGCTCCTTTTCGCCACGTAGCCGGGCCAGGGTTTCGCGGTCGCTGGCGAGTTTCCGTTCCAGCGTGCCGAGGCTGTCCTGCGTCGCCTTGCGCTCGGCAATCGCCAGATCGAAGCGCTCCTTGGCAAGTTGCCACTTCTTCTCAAGCGCGCTCGCGGTGTCCTGCAAGCGAGCCCAGTTCTCGGTGGTGCCGAACTCTTCGGCTTCTTTTAGTTGCTGCTGGCGCTGGCTCCGCTCGGCATCGAGCTGGCGGAACGTGGCCTCCGCCTCGGCATACTCGCCGCTAGGGTCGATCAGGCTGGCCCTGAGCGCAAGCAGCCGCTTGTCGTCGGCTTCGATGGATCGCTCGAGACGCGCAATCCGCTCGGCATCCGTGACCTTATCGGCAGCGGGTGATTTCTCGGCAACCACCGGCCCGGCCGCCAACTGGTTCGGATCTGGGCGCGCGGCCGCGGTCTCCAGGTGCTGGCCCCGGCCGGCAGCATTTAAGCCGATCAGCCAGATGATCGCCAAGGTGAACGTCAGGATGCAGCTTCGGCGGGTCACGGTCAGCCTCCTTGCTGAACGTTTCGGTCGGGTGAGAACGCGGGGCGGAGGAGTATAAATCATCCGCCCCGTGCGAGAAAGGCGGCTTCCGAGCCCAGCCCGTAAACGCTCGGTAGGACTAGCACCGGGGGCTCAGCATGCAAGGCAATGCTGGCATCGCGCGAGCCAGTCGACTATTCTCGTACTTCGCCGACACAGTGGCCGCCAACGGGGCTCTCTGCGGCTCGATCGACCTCCTCCTTGTTAGATGGTCACCCGCCATGCGATTCTCTCCACGACACACGATCGCCCTGACAGTCTTCATCGGTCTGCAATGCGCGCCGGCCTGCGCCGCTCCGCAGACGGCCCCGCCGCCGGGCCTACGCGAAAGCACACCAAACGTCCACGCCCTGGTCAGAGCAAAGATCGTCGTCTCGCCCGAGCTGACCATCGAGAAGGGAACGCTCGTGGTGCGCGACGGCGTGATCGTCGCCGTCGGCGAGAAGGTGGAGACACCGGCCGACGCTCGCGTCTGGGACCTGAGCGGCAAAACGCTCTATCCCGGGCTGATCGATGCCTACGGCGAACTCTCGAGCGAGGTCTCGCAGAGCGCGCTCAAGAGCGGCGCGGGCGCGAGCTACTGGAACGCGAACGTTGTGCCGCAGGTTAGCGCCGCGCGGGTTTACAGCGGCGACTCGGCGACGAACAAGAAACTCCGCTCGCAGGGAATTACCGCGCGGCTGGTCGCACCATCATATGGCATCGTCAAAGGCACCAGCGCGCTTGTGACCACCGGCGACGGCACGGGCCAGGAGGTGATCCTGAAAGAACAGGTCGCCTTGCACCTGAAGCTCACAACCAATCGCGGCGCGGGGGGTTATCCCAACTCGCCAATGGGCGCGGTCGCGCTCGTGCGGCAGGCGTTTTACGACGCAGGCTGGTACGGCCAGGCCTGGGAAGCGTTCGCTCAGCATCCGGAATTGGAGCGGCCCGAGCGCAGTGACGCTCTTGATGCGCTGCGCGGATATCTCGGCAAGACTCCGCCGGTGGTGATCGACGCGAGCAACGAGCTGTACTTCTTCCGCGCCGATCGCGTGGGCAAGGAGTTCAACCTGAACGTGACCGTGCGCGGCTCGGGCGACGAGTATCGCCGCCTCGACGAGGTGAAAGCCACGGGGCGCGCCGTGATCGTACCGCTGAATTTCCCGAAGCCGCCGAACGTGGCAACGCCCGAGGCGGCGATGAATGTCGAGCTCGAGCAGCTCATGCACTGGGATCTCGCCCCGGAAAATGCGGGGCGACTGGCGAAGGCCGGCGTGAAGATCGCCTTGACTTCGCATGGGCTGAAAGATCCAGGAGCGTTTCTCGGCGCGGTTCGCAAAGCGGTCAAGCGCGGACTGGATCCGAAAACAGCGCTCACGGCGCTAACCATCACCCCGGCAGAACTCTATGGCGCCGATCGACTCGGCACGCTGGCCGCCGGCAAAGCCGCCAACATCATCGTCGCGGATGGCGAGTTGTTCGGCGAGAAGACCAAGGTTCTCGAAACCTGGGTCGACGGCACACGCTACGAAGTCGCCACAGAGCCGGAGGCCGACATTCGCGGAACCTGGACCATCGAAGTAGCCAAGAGCGGCGCCGAGAAGCAAACCGTCTCTCTCGAACTTGCGGGCAGCCCGACGAAGCTTTCGGGCAAGCTCGTGCAGGGTGAGAAGTCGACGAAGCTGATCTCGCCCGAACTCAGCCATCTGCAATTCGGCACGTCGTTTAAGGGCGAGCCGCTCGCGGCCGAAGGCATCGTTCAGCTCAGCCTCACGATCGCGCCGGGCAAAGAGGGCGCAACGCCCTCGGCCGTGGGCAGTATTGTGTGGGCCGACGGTCAGAAAACAGATGTGACCGCGCAGCGGACGGCCGGACCAAAGTCCGAAGCAGAGCAGAAGGCTGCCGACAAAGCCGAAGTGGAAAAGAAAGACGAACCCAAGCAGGAAAGCGCCGACCAAGAGCCCGAGAAAAAAGACGGCGACAAGAAAGACGAAGCGAAGTCGGAAAAGGATCTTGGACCGGCGATCAGCCCGGTGAACTTCCCCCTGGGGGCATACGGCCGCGCGAAGCAGCCCGAGCAACCGGCAGTGGTCGTGTTTCGCGGCGCGACCGTCTGGACTTGTGGCCCCAGCGGCAAGCTCGCAGCGGCCGATGTGATCGTCGAAGCCGGCAAGATCACGGCCGTCGGTAGTGGTCTCCCGGTTCCCGAGGGGGCACTGGTGATTGACGCCGCGGGCAAGCACATTTCGCCGGGGATCATTGACTGCCACTCGCACATTGCCACCGACGGCGGTGTGAACGAATCGGCCCAGACGATCACGGCCGAAGTCCGGATCGGCGACTTCGTCGATCCCAACGACATCAGCATCTACCGGCAACTGGCCGGCGGCGTCACCGCTTCGAACATCCTGCACGGCTCGGCCAACACGATCGGCGGGCAAAACCAGGTGCTCAAGTTTCGCTGGGGAGTGGGCAGCGAGGAAATGAAGTTCGCCGCCGCGCCCCAGGGAATCAAGTTCGCGCTGGGCGAAAACGTCAAGCAGAGCAACTGGGGCGCACGCAACACCAGCCGCTATCCGCAAACCAGGATGGGCGTGGAACAACTCGTGCGCGACGCGTTCGAGGCCGCCAAGCGCTATCGGGCGCAGTGGGACGCCTGGAATCGCACGAAAGTGGGCCTGCCGCCACGGATCGACCTGGAACTCGAAGCCCTGGCCGAAGTGGTCGAAGGCAAGCGGCTGATCCATTGCCATTCGTATCGCGGTGACGAAATCCTGGCCCTGATCCGCACGTGCGACGACTTTGGCATCAAGATCGGCACGTTCCAGCACGTGCTCGAGGGCTACAAGGTCGCCGACGCGATTGCTAAGCACGGCGCCGGCGGCTCGACGTTCTCCGACTGGTGGGCCTACAAGTTCGAAGTCTACGACGCGATTCCCTACAACGGCGCCCTGCTGCACAACGCCGGTGTCGTCGTCTCGTTCAATTCCGACAACGCAGAGCTCGCCCGCCGGCTGAATCTCGAAGCGGCCAAGGCCATGCGCTACGGCAATGTCTCGGCCGAGGAAGCCCTGAAGTTTGTCACGCTCAATCCGGCCAGGCAGCTCGGCATCGACAAGCACGTCGGCTCGCTCGAGCCCGGCAAGGACGCCGACCTCGTCGTGTGGAGCACTTCGCCACTCTCAACCATGACTCGCTGCGAACAAACCTGGGTCGACGGCCGGCGTTATTTCGAACTGAACGACGACGCGCAGCTTCGCCAGGAAGCCGCCGAGCTCAAGGCGAAGCTCGTGCAGCGCGTGCTGGCCTCGGGCGAACCCGCCGCGGCGCCGGGCGAG
>JBGSKX010000244.1:0-4150 GCA_041741015.1 Pirellulales bacterium | reverse complement strand
TTTCGCCGTAGCCGGAGCCGGAGCCGGAGCCGTAGCCGTTTGCGCGCGCCGCGCGCTGAACGTATTCGTTCTCTGGCAGCTCGGCTGGCTTCGCTTCGATCACGCCGCGATTGGCTTTGACCCAGTCTTTGACTCCGTCGTAGCAGGCGCCATCGTCGAGCACGTCGACGACGGTCACTCGCTCACGAAAGTGGGGCCATGCTGGTGAGGAGAAAGCAGGGGCCATCAGGCGGCCTCCCACTTCTTGGCAGCCGCTTCGGTCACTTCGAACACCGAAGTCACTTTCCGCAGTTCGATATCGGCCGGGGAGGAAATGCGGCTCTTGCTGGTCGGCCCCGTCTCGGCCAGCTCCATCACGCCCTTAGTGGTGCCCCAGTAGATGGCCATCTTGGCGCCACGCAGGTTGATCCGATCGCCGCTCGTGTCGCTGGCGTAGCCGAAGAACACGCCGCGGAACTCCGTACACACGATCACCGGCCGCTCACTCGCGGCTGTTGCTTTGGGCTTGGTCACCATCGCTGCTATTCCCCTTTCGTTAGTAGGTGTGAAAACTCTCCCCCCGTGGGGGCGTCCTTGCCCCGCGGTGCGCTTTCATCCACTCCAGCGCCACCGCAGCGATCCCTCACTCGGCAACGACGGAGGGCTAGAGCTCCCCGGCGCGGGCCGTTTCTCCCAGTTCTCCGGCTCTAGTCAGCGGCAGTTCGCCGCCGGCCAGAATCCGCTCGGCGACTTCGCTCCGCAGGATGGTGATCGCCGGCGGTGCTTCCAGGCCCAGGCGGACCTTGTCGCCGCGCACTTCGACGACCGTGATTTTCAAACCGCAGGAGGTTTCCACCTGCTGCCCGACTCTGCGACTCAGGACTAACATGCGTGCATCCTTTCGAAAAACCTGGAATCCATCCCCCTCACTCACACATAAACACGTGGCGACTACTGCTCCGCCGGCTTTGCTTGTTCTGGCGGGCGAATGCCCAACGTGCGCTGCGGCAACTCTTTCAAGTCGCCATCCTCAGCCCACTCGGAAATACCTTCGCTATACAGTTCGCCGTTCCCCACGACTTCGCGGAGCCGCTTGACCAGGGCCACGTCTTCCGCTGTGAGCGTGAACGCGGGCGAAGCCGTGAGCGTCTCGTCAGGTTCGCCGATGAGCATCGTTCCCGGCTCGAGCGGCCCCAGCGGCGCGGCGATCTCCCGGCAGCCGCGCGTGGCGCGGCCATTTTCGTTTAAGACGGAATTGCGCCACACGCGATGTCTCACGCTTGAGCCGGCCATCGCGGCCGGGCTGGGCTTCCACAACACCAGGCCTACGCACGCGATAGCCATCCCGCTCAACTTCGCAAACAGACTTCGTCGTGACTCGTTCATGGGGATCTCCAATCCTTAGGGTTTAGGCGGCCGGTGGCAGCTCGGCCGCCGCTTCCAACAATTCGTCGTACACGGCCAGAAACTCGCAGCGGGCCTTCGTCGCGCTCCACAGTTCGATCTTGGCCGTAAGCGGTTCGGGGAGCGGGCGATCCCACGCATCGCCGCAGGAAATGAAGTCCCGCCGCTCGGTGGCCAGCACACGCTCATCGGCCCGTTTGACTTCCGCGAGCACCGCGCCGACGAGCTTGGCGTAGGCGGCCGGCAGCAGGGCCTCATAGACGGCCCGCTGGATTTTGGCCTCGAGCAAGTCCAGGTGACTCGGGCCGTGCTTGTGCATCCGCCGCAAGTAGTCTTTCACGGGGCGCGTCACATCCCCTGTGTAGGCCTCGTGGCCGTCGTGCAGCAGGCCGACCAATTGGCCCAGGTGCGACTCGCAGCAGCGGGCGACCATGACGCTATGCTGGGCGACCGAGATCGGGGCGGCCCCGTTGAAGCGGGTTTGCATTGCCAGGTGGTAGGCAATGTCTTCGATCACGATCGACTCGCGCTGCGGATCCACCAGCGAGACGCGCAGGCCGCTGGACGTGGGGACCCACAGATCGCGGCCTTCGGTGTGGCTGTAGTGCATGCTATTTACCCGTCCTTTCGGCTTCGATTTTCCGCAGTTTGGCCAGCTGCTTTTCGACCAGGGCCAGCGTCTCAGTCGCTGGGTTCCAGAAACGCTGGCTCCCTTCGCAGCTGACTGGCTTCGGCAGACGGCGGACGTTCTCCAGGATCCAGCACCAGGGTCCCTCGGCGTAACGGTCGTCACGCAGCCACTCGTAGCCGCGGGGCGGTTTGCCCCCGGCGTCTTTCCGGTACCGCACGCACTCCACCAATTCGCAGATCGCCACGATCGCCCCGAAGTCCATCCGCGGCGGGTCGCTGCCGTCGCGCTCCAGCCAGGTGCGGCTCTTGCCGGCGTGGATCAAGAGCGTGCCGCGATGCTTGGTGGCCCAGACGCGGTTCTCGACGAGCTTATCGCCGCGGGCTATCAGCTCGGCGTAGGGCTGGCAGATGGTGAGAGCGGGAATCGACATAAGTTATGTGAGCAGTGCTCGGTGGTTCAGTTTTGAGGGGTGGCTTTGCAGTCGGCCGCGGCCGCTTTGAACACGCCGACCAGGTAGTCTTCTGCCGCTTTGATGACGTCGGTCCCGCGGTTTGGTCCGTTGTTCGCAATCACCACATCCTTGGCGGCGTTAATCGTGGCGATCTTCACGCAATCGTTTGTGCTCATGGCAAACTCCTGATGGTCTTCGCGTTTAAAAACGTCTGGCGTTACTTCTTGGCCGCCGTTTGGAGTGCGGCGAAGACTTCCCCCAGTCCCCGCCGCAGGCACTCAAGGCCGACCGCCTGCATCGCGTCCGGATTGGCTGAGATCTTCGTTTCGACTTGCTTCTGCATCCCCGGCAGTCCGGCGATCAGGGCTCGGGCGTTGGCCGGCTCGAGCTCCAGTTCGATTTTGATGGGCTGGATCATGCGGAATCCCTTTCGATGGTTTCGAGCAGCGCGTCACTTTCGAGCTCCTGCAAAAGTTTGGCGACGGCGATCGTATTGAGGCTGGCCCCTTTTTCCTTGGCCTCGGCCTTGAGCGCTTCGTGCAGCTCGGGCGGCATCCGCACCGTAATTACCCGGTGGGCGCCGCCCACGACGATCGACCGCAAGCTGTTGAGCATGGCCTTGAGCTGGCGGTATTCGTCGGTCTGCGTGAACTCGTAGCGGTCGTCCGGATCCGGATAGACCTGATGGATCAGTCCGCGGGAACCGAACACCTGGCGATAGAACACGGCCCATTGCGGCCGACCGTCTTCCAGGTTTTTGGCCGCATCGAGCAGGCTCGCGCGGAGCTGCTGGTCGAGATCGTGGGCGATTTCCTGGCGGGCTTGTTCGGTCATGCTTGAATCGATTGCTTCGGTGGTGGTGAAAAACGCTGCCGGCGGACGCTTCCCGCACGGCAGCTCTCGTTAAGCGGCTCCGGCCCCGCGAACGCCCCCTTGAGCACGTTGACCCCGCCGGTTCCTGGAAGGTCAGGCACTCCGACTTCGTTCGACGCTCTTGGCAACCCGTTTTCTTCGCGGACTGGCGGGCTGCGGGTATGACTTGACCACCGGGCACGAGACCCGGCCTGGAGCCTAAGGTGTATTTGCGTTGGTTTCCTTTCGGGCCTCGGCACTCAGTCGCGGCAGCAGGTCCGCGGCTTTGAAGTCGTAGGCGATCGTGGGATCGATGTAGTGCCGGCTCGCCAGGCCGGCGGTCGCGTGGCCCAGGTGCTGCTGGGCGGTCCCGGGGCGGAGGGCCTCGAGATACGTGGCGCTGGTGCGGCGGAGTTTTTGGGGGCCATCGCGGCGCGTGGCGGGGAGTCCGGCCAGGCGGACGATCGCCTTCCACCTGCGCCAAAAGGCTTCCTTGCGATACGGCCACGGGAATATCCGGGCCTCGCGATCGGGTTTACCAGCGGGGCCGGGCGGCAGATCTTTCAGGATGGCGGCCAGGGCGGTTTGCGTTTCGACGGCCAGCCAGCGGCATTCGTCGCAGTTGGTTTTTTGCGATTCGGCGCGGGCCAGGATACTGCCATCGATGGACAGATCGCCGCGGCGGAGCTCGAGACAGGCCCCGAAGCGGAACGCGGTATCGTACAGGACCAGCACGAGGGCCTTATCGTGCCGGGCGTCCCAGCCGGGGACGGGGCGGGCGCTGCGGTAGGTCGCGCAGGCATTGAGCAGTTGTTGCAGCTCGGGCAGGCGCC
>JBGSKX010000243.1:0-15845 GCA_041741015.1 Pirellulales bacterium | reverse complement strand
CACACGCGGCGAATGCGGCATCGCCAGGCCGCGGGCGACGACCTCGCCTGATGCGACGTCGATCAGGCAACCGCTCCTGGCCTTCGTCTCACGCCAGCCGCCGGCCAGGTCCGACTCGGCCATGGCCGTCACGTATCTCGGCCGACCTTCCTCGACGGCCAGACCATTCAAATGGCAACGGTCGCCTGCCGCCAGTTCGCTGATGAACGACGGACGCCAGCGAGGCACGAAGCTGAACTCGTCGTCCAACGTCACGAGGCACGAGAAGAGCGTATTGACTACCCACAGCTCGTCGCCGCACCAGGCCATTTCGTGCCCGTGAATATTGCCGGTGATGAAAGACCGCCGGGCGAGAAAGCTGGCCTGGAACAGTCCTGGCGGATCGAGCCGTGGCGCCAGTTCGCTGGCATTCTGCAGGAACCAGATCACGCCGCGGCTGCCGACGGCCAACCGCTTGGGATGCACGGCGAGCCCCATCGCCTGCTGGAAATTGTGCAGCGAGATATGCAATCCGCCTGCCTTCGTTCCGACCGAGACAAGCTTGCCAGCCTGGTAGGTGGAGACCAGCAGCGAGCAGCCCAACTCGGCCAGGATGGGAGCGAACCGGCGCGAGTGGCGATACTTGACCTCGCGGTACGTGGGAGCCGGCTGCGCGGCATCGGGCGATTCTTGCATGGAGCGGTCCCGTGGATGTGCTGTTACTATGCGCGATGTCGCCGCAACAGGCAATTTGCGTTTCGGCCAGCTTGTTCCGAGGCCGCCGTGCGTTGCCGGGCCAATATCATCGTGCTATGGTTACCAGCAGGAAATATTACCGCGTATGGCCATTCTAAAGGAGCTTACGGATGCTTGCCTTTCACGAAGAGTCCAACGGAAAACTGATCACCGTTCAGTTGAGCGGAAAGCTGACCAAGGAAGATTATGAGCAGTTCGTGCCGCGCGTGGATTCGGCGATCAAGCAGAACGGCAAAGTGCGCGTCCTGGTTCAGATGCACGACTTCCATGGGTGGGAACTGGGTGCATTATGGGAAGACATGAAGTTCGACGTTAAGCATTTCGCGGATATCGAACGCCTGGCATTGGTTGGCGAAAGCAAGTGGGAGGCCGGTATGGCCGCCTTCTGCAAACCGTTCACGACGGCCTCGATTCGTTACTTCGACCAATCGAAAGCTGACGAGGCGGGCAGCTGGGTTCGCGAAGGCTTGGCCGCTTAATCGGCTCACGTTGCCTCATCGCTTTCAACCTGCGAACGGTGCCTGGCGGACACCCGCCCGCTTAACATTTCGGTAGATTTTCATGGCCGTCACGCTCGTGATTTTTGGTGCGTCTGGCGATTTGACCAGCCGTAAACTGATTCCGGCTTTGTATCAGCTTTCGCGCAAAGGTCGCTTGCCGGCTGGCACGCAGATCGTCGGCTTCTCGCGCACCAAGTTCAGCGACGACGCCTGGCGCAAATCGCTCGCCGAAACGACCGCCGAGTTTGCGGGCAAGGAGTTCGATCAGGCGGCCTGGGACAAGTTTGCTCCGCTGGTACACTACCAACCCGGCGATATCGGCGAGCAAGAGGATTTCGAAACGCTGCATGCGCGATTGCACGAACTCGAAGGTCGCAGCGTCGGAAAACCCAAAGACCTGACGCGCGTCTATTACCTGGCCACGGCGGCACAGTTTTACGAAGAAGCGGTAGAACGGCTCGGCGCGGCCGGACTGGCCGATGAAGAGAACGGCCCCCGGCGAGTCGTTATCGAGAAACCTTTCGGCGAGGATCTGGCGACCGCCCGCGCGCTAAACATCGCCGTGCACAAGGTCTTCAAAGAACGCCAGGTCTATCGCATCGACCACTACCTGGGCAAAGAGACCGTCCAGAACATGATGGTGCTCCGGTTCGCGAACACGATCTTCGAGCCGGTCTGGAACCGCAACTACATCGATCACGTGCAGATCACCGTGGCCGAGGAGGTGCTCGTCGGCCGCCGCGGCGCGTTCTACGAGGAGACGGGCGTGCTGCGCGACATCTTCCAGAACCATCTCTTGCAACTGATGATGATCGCGGCGATGGAAGCGCCGGTGCGAATGGATGCCGACTCGGTGCGCGATGAGAAGGTCAAAGTCCTCCGGGCGATTACACCTCTTTCGGCCGCGCTAGTGGCGATGGATACGGTTCGGGGCCAGTACGACGGCTATCGGAAAGAGCCTGGCGTTGCCGCCGATAGCCAGACGGCGACCTTTGCGGCAATGAAGCTGGCCGTCGACAACTGGCGGTGGCAGGGCGTGCCGTTCTACCTGCGCAGCGGTAAGGGTATGAGCTGCCGGACCACCCAGATTGTGATTCAATTCCGCAGTCCGCCGACGATGCTGTTCGCCAATGGCAAACCCGGCGACCTGTGCGAAGCGAATCGGTTGGTGATTCAGATCCAGCCCGGCGAGGGCATCCAGCTTCACTTTCAAACCAAAGTGCCCGACCAAGGCATGAAGCTGAGGCTCACCGATCTGGAGTTCGATTTCCATCGCGAGTTTAAGGGCGTCATGCCCGAGGCCTACGAGCGGCTGCTACTGGATGCATTTCAGGGAGATGCCAGCCTGTTCGCGCGTAGCGACGAAGTGGAGCTCGCCTGGGGAATCATCGATCCGATCCTGGTCGCCTGGCAGAAAGACGGTCAGCCGAAACTGGAAATCTATGAGCCGGGGCTCTGGGGCCCGGAAAGCTCCATGACGTGGATGCACCACCAGGGACGGAACTGGTTCGATACGTGTCCGGTAATCGGTTGAGAGTTTGAAGTCCGCCGGATGAAGGATGAGCAAAGGGTGAGACTTCCGCGATTCATACACAATTGATGGGCGGGGTGACACGATGACGAAATTGCTGATGATAGGAATCGTTCTCGCATGTCTCGTTGCTCCTGCAGTTGGCGCGGACGCCACGCACGAAAAACGCCCGCCGAATGTCGTGATCATCTTTGCCGACGACCTGGGATACGGCGATCTTGGCTGTTACGGCCACCCCACAATTCGCACGCCCAACCTTGACCGGATGGCCCGCGAAGGCCTGCGGCTCACCCAGTTCTATGTGGCCGAATGTGTGTGCACGCCCAGCCGGGCAGCGCTGCTCACCGGCCGACTGCCGATTCGCAATGGCATGTGCAGCGACACGAAGCGGGTGCTGTTCACCGATTCGCTCGGCGGCCTGCCGCACGAGGAGATCACAATCGCCGAAGTGCTCAAGGACCGCGGCTATGCGACCGGCTGTGTCGGTAAATGGCACTTGGGACATCTGCCACAGTTTCTGCCTCTGCGGCAAGGTTTCGACTCGTATTTCGGCATCCCGTACAGCAACGACATGAAGCCGACCTACCTGGTGCGCGGCGAAGAGAAGGTCGAGGAACCCGTCGAGCAGACGACTATCACCGCCCGATACACTGACGAAGCGGTGAAGTTCATTCGCGAGAATCGCGAGCGGCCGTTCTTCCTCTACTTGCCCCACAACTTTCCGCATACGCCGCTGTTCGCCTCTGAGAAGTTTGCAGGCACGAGCCGACGCGGGCTATACGGCGACGTCGTGGAAGAGCTCGACTGGAGCGTGGGGCAGGTGCTCGACACGCTGCGCGAAGAGAAGCTGGCGGAACACACTCTCGTGATTTTTACCAGCGACAACGGCCCCTGGCTGATTCGCAATCAGAACGGCGGCTCGGCCGGCCTGCTGCGGGCGGGAAAAGGGAGCACCTGGGAAGGCGGCATGCGCGAACCGATGATCGCCTGGTGGCCGGGAACGATTCCCGCGGGGCGCGTCTCCGCCGAGCTCGGCTGCACGACGGACATCTTGGCCACGATCTGCACGCTCACCAGCGCGCAGCTTCCCAAGAATCGCACGCTCGATACGCTCGACCTCAGCCCGCTGCTGTTGGGCACGGGCGATAGTCCCCGCGAGTCGGTTCTGTACTATCGCGGCCGGCAGTTGATGGCCGCCCGGCTGGGACCCTGGAAAGCGCACTTCAAGACGCAGGACGGCTACGGCCAGCCAAAGTACGAAGAGCACGATCCGCCGCTCTTGTATAACCTCGAGCACGACCCGAGCGAGAAGTACGACGTGGCCAAGGCGCATCCCGAGGCGATTTCCGACATTCGACGACTGGTGGCCGAGCACGAAGCGGGGCTCGAGGTACCGCCATCGCAACTCGAAATCCGTTAGCTTCGCAAGTTAACGCAGCGAAGTGGCAGCTCGCCGGCGACGAGCGGAAAGTAGGCGTCGACATAACCGGCACGAGCCAGCGAATTCGCAGTTTGCGGATCGCTCGCCTGCGGCGGATCGATAGACTTCATCAGCACCAGCTCCGAAGCGTTCAATTGGCGAGCCACATGCGCCGCGATCGAATCGCTCGTCACGTCCCAGCTCTCCGGAAGCGCTCCCCTGCTCCCCTGCTCCGCTCGCAGCAAAGGTGCGACGTCGAGAACTTGCGGCACGCCGCCCGGGCTGCGGTCGATCGTGGCGAGCGAATTCACGAGCACCGCCTCGGGCAGCAGCTCGACGAGAATGCGGGCGGTGAGACTCATCGAATCAATCGCCAGCCAGTGAGAAGCACTAGCCGAGAGCTGCTGGGCGCGATCGATCGTGCGCAGGCCCTCGACGATCGGCCCACCACCGACAATCAAGACGTTCACCGCGGGCGGTTGCACGGCCAGCCAACGGCGCAAGCGCACCGAGAGCTCCGGCCATTCGAGCAGGCTACCACCGAGTTTGATCACGCGAAGGGACATCGGGCACGCGTTAAGCCGGAAAGAGAGTCGCGCCCGCAGCGATGCTGCTGGGCTAAACATGGAGATGATGAACGTTCGCTACTTTGAGCCCTCTTGCGCAAGCACTGCCAGGGCATGCGCCGGGCCGCATTGCGACAGCTCCGGCCCCAACTCGCGGGCCAGGGCCACGATGTTCGCCTTGATCTTGGCTCGCTCGAGCACCCGCCGGGCGAGAAACTCCCCCTGCCCGGAGAGCACGATCGTGTGCGGCGACTGCTGCAAGCGGGCCACGAGCTGGGTGATGATGCCGGCAATCTTATTGCACTGAGCATCGGCCAGGGCCGCGGACATCGCGACGGCATCCTGTTCGCTGAACGATTCGCGATCGCTGCAGATCGCCCGGGCCAGCCGATCGCGGGCACATTCGCGCGTGGCCGGCCGGCGATCCGCCGTGTCGCGGCGGTTGATCTCTTCGGGAAGCTGACCGAGCGTGAGATACACGTCCCACATCGTGGCGAACCACTCGTGGGCAAGCGGACACTTGCGGCCGCGCCAGGGAACGAGCTGCGTAATGGCACAGACGGGCGTCCGCTGCACGCCGGTGTAGATCAACTCGCCATTGATCATCCGGTTGGTGTCGGTCTTGCCGATCGTGACCGGCTGCCCATCCACCAGCGGAATTATATCGCAGGTGGTGGAGCCAACGTCCATCAGCAGGCCCAGTCCCGACGTGACGTAACGGCCCGCAAAGCGCGCGAGCGCGTGCCAGTTCGAAGCCGCAGCCAGCAGCGGCTGCTTGCGGGCGACTTGCAATGAAACCAGCTTGCCATTGGTGAGATAGACGCGGGTGTGCTTGCCGTCGGCCGCGGTCGTGAGCGCGTCGAGGATGAACTTCACGCCTTCGGCCTTGGTGGTGAAGCAATCGGCCAACTCGCCGGTCATCGTGGCGGCGACGTGCGTCACCTTGGGTGCAAGCGCAATCAGCGTGCGGAGTGCATCGACCAGGTTGCGCGAGTTCTCCCACATTGGAAAGGGCTGCGACACGGCAAAGCCGGCGCCGTCGGCTGCCTTCAGATTCGCGCCGCCAATGTCGAGAGCAAGCCACTTCATGGAACCGTTTCGCCGGTTGACGAAACACTGCAGACGCCGGAAGACGAGAAATGCACACGCGATGCATTCCAGCATAACTCGGCGGCGCGCTCCTCGGCTACGGCAATCATCAGGCCAGCGAGATTCACACGAGAAAGCGCCCGCAATCCCACGTAAGACGTCGTCAGCCGGGGATTGATTTCAATGACATAGTCCAGGGCGCCGGCCGGATCCTCGCCCAGCACGAGATCGACGCCTATGAATCCGCGCGGCTCGGGAAGCGTGCTCACCGCTCGCACGGCAAGCGTGCGGGCACGCACGGCAAGTGGCGAATCGATCGGCAGAGATCCGCCTTGATAAGTGAAGTCTCCGTGGCCAGCCAGGTGCTGGAAACACGGCGCGAGCGGCACGATCTCGCGCGGTCCGCACAGACATGCGACGCTCGCGGCCGCGCCGGAGCAAAGCGTTTCCAGTCGCGACGGTGTGGCAAGGGACATTTCTTCGGCCACATTCAGAAGGCGTACGCCAAGCGAGCCCGCGCCCTCGCGCGGCTTGAGTACCGCGGGATATGCGAAGCTTGCCGGCAACGGCTCGCCGGGGTCCAAAGCAATTCCGCGCGGCACACGCACATCGCGCGCGGCAAGATGCTCTGCCGTGGCGTGCTTGTCCGATGCGAGAGCGACGACTTGCGAGCCTGGCGACAACAGCCTTCCGCCGATAGCCTCCACGAGTTGCGCCCGCCGGAGCAGGTGACTGTCGAACTCGGGCGCGATCAGCACGGTCCAGTCGACATTGGTGGAGACCTGCCGGAGCAGCTCTCGCTCGACCAGGGCACTCGCGACTTCATGGAGCTTGATGCCTGGAAGGGCTAACGGCTCTAACCGCCGGTCATGCAGCACTTCGACCTGGCAGCCCTCGATCGCGGCAAAGTCGGCGGCCAGAGCCGCGAGCATCGCCCGGCCTTCGGCGAGAAGCGAGCCCAATGGAGCGTTCGGCTCGACGCCGAACCATCCGCCGCCCGTAACGAACTCATAGACCAGAATTCGCATGAGCGGGCGCCAGCTCGGCTAGAAAATCCCGAGCTGATCGCGAGCGTCTTCGGTCATGCGATCCGGCGTCCAGGGCGGGACCATCACGATCTTCACCTCGACGTCGCCCACGCCTTCGAGAGCGCCGACGACCTTCTGGGCATTGGCCACCAATTGCGGACCGGCGGGGCAGGCCGGACTGGTCATCGTCATTTCGATCTTCACGCGATCCTTTTTCTGCTGATCGTCGGCCTCGTATTCCTCGACCGTGACCACGTAGATCAGTCCGAGGTCGATGATATTGACGAACAGTTCGGGATCGATGACCTGCTTGAGGGCTTCGCGAACGGCATCTTCACTGACGGGCATGGCCGGTGGCTCCTCTTAAGATTCGCGTAGCTTGATCAGAATTGTGTCGCCTTCGATTTTGACTTCGTGAGTGCCGGTCGGCTTCGTGGCGGGCATGGTCAGCGCCGCGCCAGTCTTCACGTCGAACTTGGCTCCGTGCCGGGGACAGGCGAGCGTGCAGCCGACAAGCTCGCCTTCGCCCAGCGGTCCGCCGTCGTGCGTGCAGACGTCATCGATTGCGTAGAACGCTCCATCGCAATGCACCAGCACGACGAGTTGATCGTCGATCTCCACCAGCATTTTACCGGGATCGGGAACGTCGGAAACCTTGGCGACGGCTTGGAATTCGGACATAGGGCCCAGAGCGATGACTTCAGAGGGAATAGAAAAACGCGCCGTCGGCGGTGCCTCCGGCTAAACGCAAGGACCGTCAGCCACTACTCATATTCCCGAATTCGCCGGGCGATTGCCAAGCCGAGAGCTTCGCGGACGCTTTCGATCGTGATCCGGTCGAACACCTGCTGGAAGAAGCCCGTCACCACCATCCGGACGGCCTCCTTGCGGGTCAGGCCGCGGCAACGGGCATAGAACAATTGCTCGTCGTCCACGCGGCCGGTCGTCGAGCCGTGCGTGCAACGCACGTCGTCGGCCAGGATCTCCAGGCCCGGAATCGAGTCGCTGCGCGAGTGTTCCGAGAGCATCAGGTTATCGTTCCGCTGATAGCCATCGGTCTTCTGAGCGCCTTCGTCGACGCGGATCATGCCGCGCCACACGGTGCGCGAGTCGTCCTGCAGGGCTGCTTTGTAAAGCAAGTCGCTCCGGCACTGCGAGGCTTCGTGATGTTGCAGCGTGTTGTAAGCCAGGTGCTGCTTGCCTTCGGTAAACATCACGCCGTTTACTTGAGCGGTCGCGCCGGGGCCGGTGAGAGCGACGTGCTGATTTACCTTGGCGAGCTTAGCGCCGAGCGCCGCAATCGTCCACTGCAGCGAGGCGTCGCTGTCGACCAGGGCCTTCTGGTGAGCGAAGTGCCAGACGCCGGCCGACCAGTTCTGGAAGTTGACGTAACGCAGGCGCGCCCGAGGACCAACCAGGAGTTCGATGCCACCGACGTGCAGGCCGGTGCCGCCTTCGACGAGACTGGTCGTTTCCGCCAGTAGCGTGGCCTCGGCCCCGTCTTCGAGGATGACCAGCGTGTGTCCCATGTCTACTCCGCCGGTGTTCAGCGCGGAGAGCATGTGAAACGGCTCGTCGACGGTGACGCCGCGCGGCACGTAGAGCAACGTGCCGCCGCTCCAGGCGGCCGCATGCAGGGCCGCGAAGCGATCGTAGCCGGGCGTGAACGCGCGGAACAGATGCTTCTTGACGATCTCGCCGTGCGAGGCGACGAGTTCATCGAGACTGCCGAACAGCACACCCTTGGCGGCCCACTTTTCGTTCAAGCGGGCCGTATGCGGACGGCTGTCGATGGCGATCGTCTGACCGCCCAGCTCAACGCCGTGCGTCAGCAGACCATGGGGCGCGGCGCCAGACGTGGGAATAGTCTCAGACGGGAAGCCAAACTTTTCGAGCCGGAGCGTGCGAATGTCCGTTCGCATCCACTCTTCGTCGCGCTGGCTGGGCATCGGCAGCGATTCGAACTTCTGCCAGGCCTCGCGCCGCAACTCGCGAAGCCACTCGGGCTCGTTTCGCTGCGCAACGAAGCGATCGAAAGACTCTTGGGTAAAACCGGCGGCAGTGGTCGTAACGCTCATGGAGGGAAACTTCCCCAGGGAGGCTACTCCCCAGGCTTACATTGTGCGTGAATCGGAACGTCAGGGGCTGAAGCAGCGCATGGCTGCTTAACCGACCGAACCTTCCATCTGCAATTCGATCAGGCGATTCATTTCGACGGCGTATTCCATCGGCAGCTCTTTGATCAGCGGCTCGATGAAGCCATTGACGATCATCGTGCTGGCCTCGGGCTCGGAGAGTCCGCGGCTGGTGAGATAGAACAACTGCTCTTCGCCGATCCGCGAGACGCTGGCCTCGTGACCGATCGTGACGTCTTGCTCATCGATTTCCAGATAGGGATACGTGTCGCTGCGGCTGGCCGAGTCGAGAATCAAGGCGTCGCACACGACGCTCGACTTTGACTTGCGGGCGCCGCTTTCGACCTTCACCAGGCCGCGATAGCTCGAGCGACCGCCGTTTTTGGAGATCGACTTGCTGATGATCCGGCTGGAAGTGTTCGGAGCACAGTGCACGACCTTGGCGCCGGCGTCCTGATGTTGTCCGGCCGAAGAGAACGCGATTGAGAGGATCTCGCCGCGAGCACCCGGCTCCATCATATAGACGGCCGGATACTTCATCGTCAGGCGGCTACCGAGATTGCCGTCGATCCACTCCATCAGCGCGCCTTCGTAAGCGACGGCCCGCTTGGTCACCAGGTTGTAAATGTTGTTCGCCCAGTTCTGAATCGTCGTGTAGCGGCAGCGAGCGTGCTTCTTGACGATGATCTCGACCACGGCCGAGTGCAGGCTTTCGGTGCTGTACATCGGAGCCGTGCAGCCTTCGACGTAGTGCACTTCGGCCCCTTCGTCGACGATGATCAGCGTACGCTCGAACTGGCCCATGTTCTCGGCGTTGATCCGGAAGTAGGCCTGCAGCGGGAACTCGATCTTCACGCCCTTGGGGACGTAGATGAACGAGCCGCCCGACCAGACCGCCGAGTTGAGCGCGGCGAATTTGTTGTCGGCAGGAGGGATGATCGTGGCGAAGTACTCGCGCACCAGGTCGGGATACTCGCGGATGGCGGTGTCGGTGTCCGTGAAGATCACGCCCTGCTTGGTGAGATCTTCCTTAAGCGAGCCGTAAATGACTTCGCTCTCGAATTGAGCCTTCACGCCGGCAAGAAACTTTTTCTCGGCTTCGGGAATGCCGAGCCGGTCGAAGGTCTTCTTGATTTCGTCGGGCACTTCGTCCCAGGTCTTGCCCTGGCGGTCGGCCGGCTTGAGGTAGTAGAAGATATCCTGGAAATCGAGATCGATCGCTCCGCCCCAACGCGGCATCGGCTTGGCGTTGAAGATCTCCAGGCTGCGGAGCCGGAAATCGCGCATCCAGGCCGGCTCGCTCTTCATGTCCGAGATCTGGCGGACGATGTCCGCGTCGAGACCTTTGCGGGCCTTGAAGACGGCCTTCGAGTCGGTGTGGAAGTCGTACTTATTGATTTCGCCGAACTTCGGCTTGGCAGCTACGTCGGTTGCCATATTCGCACTTATCTTTCGGAAAGTTGTGTTCGCGTTCGTTCGAGCCGGCGGCCGGATCTGCGCGACCCGTCGCGGTCGGAAACTTAGTGAGCGCCCGCCGGTTCATTTTCCTTCAGGGCCGCGTCTGCGGCGGCCGCTTCGGGGTACGCCGCACGGATGCGGTCGTAACCCTGCTTGTGCAGTTCAAGCGCCAACTCGGGACCTCCGGTTTCGACAATTCGTCCGCCCAGGATGACGTGCGTGAAGTCAGGCCGGTTGTGCTCGAGCAGGTGTTCGTGGTGCGTGATGATCAGGATGCCCATATCCTTGCCGCCGATGTCGGCGATGCTCTGGCTGGCCAGCCGCACGGCGTCAACGTCGAGGCCGGAATCGGTCTCGTCGAGGATCGCGAACTTCGGCCGCAGCATGGCGAGTTGCAGGATCTCGGCCCGCTTCATTTCGCCGCCGGAGAAACCGTCGTTCACATAGCGGCGGGCAAACTCCTTATCCATCCGGAGCTGTTCCATCTTCTGATTGAGCTCCTTGCGGAACTCACGCATCGGAATCAGCTCTTCACCTTCTTTGCGATCCGGTCGACGAACGTTCGTCGCGGCGTGACGCAGGAAGTCAGCCATCTTCACGCCGGGAATCGCCATCGGCCGCTGGAAGGCCAGGAAAATACCCGCGCGTGCCCGTTCGTTCGGTTCCATCGCCAGCACGTCTTTACCATCCAGGGTAATGCTGCCCTGGGTGACCTCGTAGCCGGGATGCCCCATGATGGCGTAGCCCAGCGTGCTCTTGCCCGAACCGTTGGGACCCATCAGGGCATGCACTTCGCCCTGTTTGATCTCGAGGTTTACGCCGCGCAAGATCTCCTTGCCATCGGTCGTGGAGACGTGCAGATCTTTGATCTTCAGTGTTTCTGACATAGTTCGCTTTGTGTTTTCAAAGACGTTGCATGCAGGATGCACAATCCATCCTTCATCCAGCAGCCTTCGTTCGTCCTGTTAGCCTGTGCCCGTTTAGCCTGTAATCTTCTGGTGATCGAACAGTGGCTCGTCTTCCGGTGCGTCGACGTAGCCCGAGTGATGCGGAATTGGCAGTTCGTCGTCGATCTTGTCGCCGGCGAGCATGCCTGACTTCTTGCCGATCTTGTGCCCCATGATTTTGTCCTGGATCCGCATCAGGCCTTCGAGCAAGGCTTCCGGACGCGGAGGGCAGCCCGGCACGTAGACGTCAACGGGAACGACCAGGTCGACACCCTTCACGACGTGATAACCGTATTTGAAGTACGGGCCACCACCGACCGTGCAGGCGCCCATCGCGATGACGAACTTGGGGTTCGGCATCTGGTTGTAAAGGCGGCGCACCCGGCTGGCCATTTTGTACGTAACCGTGCCGGCCACGATCATCAGGTCGGCCTGGCGGGGGCTCGCGCGAAACGCACCGGCGCCAAAGCGGTCCATGTCATAGCGGCTGGCGCCGGCGGCCATCATTTCAATGGCGCAGCAAGCCAGGCCGAACGTCATCGGCCACAAGCTCGCCTGACGAGCCCAGTTAATGCCTTGTTCGACAGTCGTGAGAATCAGGCCCTCTTCAAAGCGGCCTTCGATCCAGGGTTGGGTCATAATTACGTGTCTCGATTTGTCGGAGGGACCTTCGGGGCGACAGGAAACCCTTCACTGTACCGCCGTAGCTTCCTCTTTTGAAGCACCTTGCCGGGGCTCAAACCGGCAACATTCGTCGCCGTCCAGCCGGCATTCGGAGAGGCGCAAACCCTCGCCGACCAGTTCCGAAAACATCATCCGTTCCAGCGCACAAATCCCGCGGTCGTGCTCGGCCAGGTCCGGATAGGGACAACCCACGGCCATCAGCACTGGCAAATCGCCCGAACGGTCCACCTCGAATGGCACGTTTCGCTCGGACAAAACCCGCGTAACGGAGTCCATTCGCTCGACCGTCGTCGTGCCTGAAACCTCGGAGGCGTACATCCGGGCCATGGTCTTGGCGATCCGCCCCAAGAGGCCGCGGCGAACCTCGGGATGCTCGACGGCTCGCACTTCGTGCCACAAGGCCAGCGCCAAATCTGCGAAATTCGAGCCGCTTTGGCGGCGGCCCTTGTCCGTCAGGGCATACCGGTGGCTCGGTCGGCCGCGGTTAGTACGGTTCACCTCGCGGTTCACCAGCCCCTCGGCCATTAGCCGGACCAGCCGCTGGCGGACCGCCGTCGGCGTCACACCGGTGGCCTTGGTCAGGTCCGAGACGCTGAGCGAGCTGGACTTGCGAAGCAAGCCGAGCAGGCCGTCATCAGAGCTTTCTGCCACGTGATCCATACTGAAATCATAGCGGTTTCGATACTTTTGACAACAGAATATGTCAAAAATAAATTGGGCTTGTGAAGAAGGCCAGCAAGGGACCGCAGGTACCCAGGAAAAGCATTTCCTGGACTTGAGTTACGGCGAATCAGCGGGGAAAGGACTCTTCTACGACGAGGTGAAATTCCGCCGGGCTAGCGACCTTCGAAACCCGGGTACGGAATTCCCGGGCTCCGGCCCTCCCCTGGGCATAGCAGCAGGCGTATTTACGCATCAGGACGGTGCCCTTGCTCTCGCCGAATCGCTCGCAGACAAGGTTGTAGTGATGCAGAAGCAGAGAGCGTTCATCTTCGAGCGTCGGGTCGGGCGGAACCGGCTCGCCGGCGAGCGCCGCCTTCACCTGGGCAAACAGCCACGGCTTGTTGAGCGCGGCCCGGGCAATCATCACGCCATCGACGTCGTAGCGGGCGAAGGCGTTGAGCACGGCCGCGGGCGAAGCCAGGTCGCCGTTGCCGATCAGCGGGATGCGTTTGAGGTGCGGCTTGATCTCACTGATCCGATCCCAGTCGGCCGAGCCGCTGAAGAAATCCGCCGCCGTGCGGCCGTGCACGGTAAGCGCCGCGCCGCCTGCCTGCTCCACCACTTGCGCGATCTCGATCGCGTTCATATTGTTTCGCGAACAGCCGAGACGAATCTTCGCAGTGACGGGCGTGGGCGCACAGGCCGCCACCACGCGTTCGACGATCGCGCCCACGCGATCGGGATATCGCAGCAGGTAACTGCCGCTGTGAGCTTTCTCGGTCACCTGCTTCACCGGGCAACCGAAGTTGATATCGACCACGCTTACGCGAAACTCATGCGCGAGTTTCGCGCCGACTTCGGCCAACGTGGCCGGATCGTTATCCCAAATCTGCACGGCCAGCGGCCGGGCCTCCTCGGCCACGCCCCACAACCGCTCCGGCAGTTCGTCGGCTTCGTTCTCCAGCCACAAGAAGCCCTTGGCGTGGACCATCTCAGTGGCTTGCAGCCCCGCGCCGCCGAACTGTCGCACAATCTGCCGATAGGCAAAGTTCGTAAAGCCGGCCATCGGCGCTTGCAGCACCGGTGGATCGACCACGAGCGAGCCAATCTTGAGTGGCTGCACGCGCGGAGCGGGCTGAGAATCGGCCACCGCCGCGGCGCTTGCCGCGTGCTGCCAGGTGCTGCTGGGAATCTTCACGTTCGCATTACGACTCGCGAATCGTGCTTCGCGGAATCGCCAGTTTGGCGGCCAACTGCTCGCCCGAAACCGTTTCGGGCTGCGAAAGAATCGCGTAGTTGGCGATGGCCATATTGTACTCGGTCAGATCGCGAAGGAACCCCCGCCCGATCTGGTTCTGGCGGTGGATCGACCAGAGGACCTTGTCGACCATGGTCATCCGTTCGCCGGCGGCACGGTCGGGTCCGAACTCATTGACTTCGGCCAGTAACTGCATCCGATGCGCGTCGGCCTGCATCAGGGCGTCGCCGCGATGCTGCAGCTTGTCGTATTCCAACGCGATCCGTTCGGCCCAGCGGCTTCCCTGGGCAAAGCCACGGCGGGCCTTGATCGAAACCACATACCGGCCGCTTTGCGGAGGCGTGGCGGGGAGCAACCAGTTGGCGTCAGCCGGGCGGCCGAGCACTTCGATGAGCCGAGCCTGGGCGGTCATCAGGTCCGCCTGGGCGTCGAGGATGCTAGCCCGAGTTGAGCGTCTCGCGGCTTGCAAGCGAACGCCGGCTTCGGCGAGTCCTTCTTGTCCGGCACGGGGAATGGCCAGCGGCTGCAATGAGTTGAGCTGTTCGAGCTGATCGTAGAGAAGCTGCAGCGAGGCGGCCTTCTCGCGAGCTTGCCAGAAGGCTTCGATCGCGGCCAGCCGGGTCGGCGCGGGCACATCGCGCAGATAGGTCGCCAGCGAGATGGGCTTACCGACTTCGGGCGAATAATTACGATCCCAATGCATCAGGTTGCTCAGCTTCTGGACGCGCTGCGGCTGATTGGCCAGCTCCAGAAACGTCGCGTACCAAGACTGGTCGAGGTTCGCGGTTGCAGCGGGCTGCTCTTCGGCAGGAGCGTCGGGAAAGCCAAGCTGCCGGCGAACGGTGACACGCTCGGAATCGATCGAAGTGCGTAGCGAAGCTCCGTCGCCCGTGTCGAGTGGGCGGCGGAACGTCTTGCGAAGTTGCGGCTGCGTGGGATCGGTGGGCTGCCGGGGATCCTGGGCCGTGACTGGCGGTGTGGTGCGGATCAGCATCGAAACGAGCGTCTGGTTGGCGGCACCGCTGGGGGCCACGGCAAACGCGTACTCGGCGATCTCCTGGTTGTACTCGCGCACCTCGGCGATGAACGCCTTGCGTTCCTGCTTGAGCAGATCGATCGCATCGAGCAACGTGGCGATCCCCTGCCCCGTGGTACGGAACTGTTCGCCCGTCGCTTCCACGGCGTCCAGGGCGGCGACGATTGCCTCGGCATGGGCGTCAATCGCCTGACGGCGGACGGGCAGCGTGCGGTTCACCAGTCGCAACCGACCCGGCGCGGGGCGATTGCCGAAGATTTCGTCGAAGTTCGTCCTGTACTCGCCCACGTGTGGCCGGTCCACGGTGAGCGGCGCGATCCGCTGCGCGTTAGGTGGGATGAGCGCGGCAAGCTCCGCCTGCGCCCGATCGACCAGTAACTGCGCGGCGCGCACGTCAGCCCGCGCTGCGGCCCGAGCGCTGAGCGTGCCGGGCTGATTGGTTTGCGAACGGGTTTGATCGCGCAACAGATCGCGCTGCTGGAGCGACCAGTGATATTCGGCCTGGGCCGTGGCCAGCCGCCAGTAGGCCTTGGCAATCGCGAGCTGCTGGTTGCGGTCGCTCACGCCGGCCATCGCCTGAGCCAGCGTCGTGGGTGTGCCGACCACGGCGCCTTGCTTGGGATTTTCGAGGGCTTCGGCGATCAACTCCGGCGGTCGCAAACGCTGCGGGTGCTGTCCGTCGTCGACCGGCTGCATCGGTTGAGCCGCGGCTGAGCTCGGTGCCGCTGGTCCGCGAGCCGGCACTGCCGCGGGCTGTTGATTCTCATAAGGATCGGCGTAAGGATCGGCCGCGGG
>JBGSKX010000242.1:0-5343 GCA_041741015.1 Pirellulales bacterium | reverse complement strand
CGCAAGCTGTACGCCGCGGCGCGTGGCGAAGTCGACCGCTGCCGGCTGGCCGTGCCCGAACTGTTGCTGCGGCTGGCACATTAACGACGCGCGGTTCGCTCGACTGACGCAAGTCGCTTTCCGCCCCTGGCTCTGCCAGGGGGCTTTTGGCCGACACGAGTGATCCAACGCAGCGCGACCCCCTGGCAAAGCCAAGGGCTATTCGTCGGCGAAGTCCCTAGTCACCACGGTCTCGCGACACCATCGCCTGCAAGACCCGGAAGTGCGTGTCCTCGGCAAGGAACTGCACCGAGCCATCGCACATCGCGACATGCGAACCTTGCGGATGGAATGAATAGAAGGTCTCGCTGAAGTTGGCGACGTTCACGCCGCTGTGTCCCTCGTACTGGTAGATTAGCAGCCAGTAGTAGTAGGCGCTCATCGCCCAGGTCGAGGCTTCTGGTCCGGCGAAGCTGTCATCTTCAGCCGTTGGATTGTAGGGATACCAGTGCTCTCCGGTGCGAATCCGATCGGGTCGTCCCGCGGCCTCGCAGATCAGCATCGTGTGCGATAGTCCGTCCCGCACGTGCGAAAAGCGCAGGTCGCGCGTGGCCTTACAGCTCCTGACCCTGTCGTAGTTGAAGTCTGCCAGCGGTTCGCCCCAGGCGCCGAAATGCACCATGCGTTCTGCTTGTTCCGAGGGGGGTGGTCCCCACACCACTCCGACGGTCGCCTGGTAATCGGTCACCGCGGCGGACACTGTGTCTAATGGCGGCGGGATTGGCCCTTGCAGTGGCCAGGCCGGCACGTCACTGCGAATTCCATCCAGCAGTTCTTGCGAGCGCGTCGCCGAGGGACAGATGTAAACCGGCAGCCGAGTGGCGATTGCCGGCCCATTGTCGACATGGCTTGCCATCTTCGAGAAGTCGAGCCGTTGATAGAGCGGCGCTTCTTCGAGTTGCGGCAAGATCAGCGCGTGCCACGAGTGCAGATAGAAGGCCGCGATTCCGCCAAGCTCAGTGTCTTTGGGCCCCGTGTAAAGCGCCGGCAGCTTCCTCTGCGCCTGCTCATAGGTCTGCACCGCCAGCGCCACCTGCCGCAGGTTACTTGCACACTGCACGCGCCGGCCGCTCTCGCGCGCCGCTTGAATGGCCGGGAGCAGAATTGCCGCCAGCAATCCCATGATCAGGATCACGACGAGCACCTCGACGATCGTGATGCCGAATCGCCGGGTGCTCATCGTGTTGGTCTCACAATACGGGAGTTGAGGGCAGCCCGTATTCTACTTCAGCAGCATACTACTTGACGACATTTTCCTCCGCCGAACCAGCCGCCGCTGGCTTTTGTGTCAGCTTCAGCGTGCCAGGAATCGTGGCCGTCGTGAACCAGCCGATCATCATCTCGTCCCAGGTCTGCTCGCCGAAGCGAATCGTCTTGGTCGGATCGGGATTCGTGGGGCTCTCGGCCGAGTTGTCGTAGTAGGCCTCGCAGTAGAGCTTTGCGCCCTTGGGCATCAGCTTCGGCTTGGCCAGGATGTAGTCGATCTGCCAGTTGAAGTCCCACCGCGGCACGTCCAGCAGCACTTCGCGGGTGCCGTCAGGATAGATCGCTTCGTAACGGAACGACTTGCCGCGCATGTGCATGTGCGGCGTCATGCTGAGCAGCAGCTTGTCTTCCTTGAAGCGATACTGCGAGACGACTTTGTGGTCCTTTGCTCCAGGCGGAATCGCAAACGCGACGTTAATCGCCCAGCCGCTTTCGGCAATCTGGTTGACTTCGCTCTCCTTGATGAACTTCAGGCCCAGCGTGCTGAGGTCGAGTTGCTCGCGGCCGTTCGTGGTGTAGTGCATCTGGAAGACGATCTTCGAGCCGGCCGGAATCTTCTTGGCCATGCCCCCTTCCATCATCCGCGGCGGCGAGCCGGGTGCATACGCGGCCAGCAGCGAACCGCGCAGCAAGTCGACCTGTCCGCCGGGCGCTTGCAGGAACACCAGGATGTGATGCACGACCTGGCGATTGCCGGGCCGGGCTTCGCAAGCGACCATCCACATGTCCTCGGTGAAGCCGGGATCGACCGTAAAGTGCTGGTAGTCCACGATGCCTTCGGCCGGCACCTGGAACGGTTCTTCAGCCATCTTCACCACCAGGTCCGGCTGCGGAATGCTCCAGCCCACGACAAAGTTTCGTGGCGCGGGCAGGTCCTGCTTGTCACCTTCCGGGCAGCCGGCGTCGACCCAAGCAAAGATCTGCCGTTTTTCTTCGTCGCTCAGGCGCGCGTCGTTGATGAAGTGCCCAATCTTTGGATCGGCGAACCAGGGGGGCATGCGTCCCTGGTCGACGACTTCGCGAATCGTCTCGGCCCAGCCAATCGCATCTTCATAGCTGGTCAGCGTGAAGGGACCGATCTCGCCTTCGCGGTGACACTCGACGCAGCGATTCTGAAAAATCCGGGCGATCTCGCGCGAGTACGTGACTTCGCTGCCCGTCGGCTTGGGCATCCGGCCAATGTAACAACCCACGGCTTCGGTCTCGGGCGTGCTGACTTCTTTCCCGGCGAGCAATTCGTCGAGCGCAAGCCTCAGATCGCTGCGCGGATTGGTGGTCTTTTGCAGACCGGGTTCGTACTGGCCATCGATGCGGCCGTGATAGCGCACCGTGCGAGTTTCATCCAGGACAAACACTTCGGGCGTGCGCTCGGCGCCGTAAGCATCGGCCACGACATTCTGCTCATCTTTCAGCACTGGGAACGTGAGATTGTGTTCCTTGGCGTACTGGGCGACTTCCTCGGCGGTGTCTTGCAGGTTCGAGTCGATGCCGATGACGGCCACGCCCTGCTCGGCATACTGCGTGGCAAGTTCGCTCAACCGCGGGGCGTACAACCGGGCGAGTGGACACTCGGTGCCGAGGAACAGCACGACAACGAGTTGTTTGTCTTTCAGGTCCGCCAGGCTGATGTCGTTGCCGTCGGCCCCCTTGAGCCGAAACTCCGGGGCCTTCTTGCCCACAGCCGAGACTTGCTCCGCGGCGGTCGCGGCTGGCAGCAGGCTTCCCAAGGCAAGCAGAGCAGCGCAGATAACGTGCCCGCGAGTGCGAACGTGCGACATTTCGAAATCCTCGTGCGAATGCAGTTACGGCCAGATTATGGCGGCCGGCGGAATTGGTTACCGTGTTGTACCCGGCAAATGGCTGGGGGGTGTCAGCGACGGTCCCGGTGAATTCTACGAGTCCGGGCGCCGCGGGCTATTTCCTAGCGGTTTTCACCGGTTTCTGGCAACAGGAATGTTGTCGACAAAAGGTGGTTTGGGCGGCTAACTTGCATTAGAATCGGCATCGCCGACCCGCTCCCCAACCCTACCCTGCCCGCTTGGAAAGGATCCACGGCCATGTCGCGACTCAATCGCCGCAAATTCCTGCAGACGTCCGCCGCCGCTAGCACCGCTTTCGGCCTGTTCACCATCGCCGGCACTAAGGCCTCGGGCAAGGTGCTCGGCGCGAACGACGCGGTTCGCGTAGGCGTGGCCGGCATTCGTGGTCGCGGCCAATCGCACATCAATGCGTTTGCCAAGGAACTCAAGGACCAGAACACGCAGGTCACTTATCTGATCGACCCCGACACGCGGCTGTTTGGCCCCCGCGGCTCGACGGTGAACGAACTCGGCGGGAACGCGCCCAAGACGGTGAAGGACATTCGCGAGGCGCTCGACGACAAGAATCTCGACGTCATCACAGTCGCCACGTGCAATCACTGGCATTCGCTGATCACGATCTGGGCCTGCCAGGCCGGCAAGGACGTGTACGTCGAAAAGCCGATCAGCCACAACGTGTTCGAAGGCCGGCAATGCGTGGAAGCGGCCAAGAAGTACGGCCGCGTGGTCCAGCACGGCACGCAGCAGCGGTCGAGCCTGGAGCGGGCGAAAGAGATCGCCGCGTTGCAGAGCGGCAAGTATGGCAAGCTGCTCGTCTCGAAGGGCTACTGCAGCAAGCCGCGCTGGAGCATCGGCAACAAGCCAACGGAAGCAGCGCCGAGCGAACTTGATTTTAATCTGTGGCTGGGTCCAGCACCCGAGCAGGCTTACCACGGCAACCTGGTGCCGTACAACTGGCACTGGTTCTGGGACACCGGCAACGGCGACATCGGCAACCAAGGCGTCCACGAGATGGACGTCGCGCGCTGGGCCATCAAAGACGGCACGCTCCCCAAGAGCGTGTGGAGCCTGGGCGGCCGCTTCGCTGTCGACGACCAGGGCCAAACCCCCAACACGCAAATGGCCGTGTTCGATTACGGCGACGCGCTCTTGCTCTTCGAAGTCCGCGGTCTGGTCGGCAACAAAGACCGCGGCAACTTCCCGGGCAACGTCTCGAACGAGTACTACACGACCGAAGGCCGGATCCACGAAGGCAAGTTCTACAAGCACGGCAGCGACGTGGGCGAAGCACTCGCCGATGCTGATGCGCATGTCACTCCCGGCGGCACGTTTGGCAGCTTCCTCTCGGCGGTCCGCAGCCGCAAGCCGGAAGACAACAACGCCAATGCCGAAGTGGCTCACTACTCGGCGGCGCTCTGCCACCTGGCGAACATCTCCTACCGGCTGGGCGAAAAGGCCAGCTACGACAAGGCCGCGGGCTCGATCGGCGACAACAAGCAGGTCGTCGCCAGCTTTGGCACCCTGCAGGACAACCTGAAGGCGGTCGGCGTGAGGCTCGACGAGACTGAGTATCAGGTCGGCCGAAAGCTCGACTTCGACGCGGCCAGCGAGAAGTTCACCGGCGAAGGCGCCGACTCCGCGAACAAGCTGCTCACACGCGAGTACCGGGCGCCATTCGTCGTGCCCCAGCAGGTGTAAGAGCAGCCCCGGGGCTCTGCCCGGGGGTGCCCCGCGCGGTTCGCCACGTCCGCTCATTACCCAACGGGATAGCGCAACAAAAAAAACCTGCCCAGGACTTTCGTCCCGGGCAGGTTTTTCGTTTCAGGCAATCAGTCGTTCGTGCTTAGCTGCGACGGACGATCTTGCTGCTGGCGGCAACCACGCGACGCTTGCTGGGAACCGAAGCCGAGGGATCGGCAGTCGGAGCCGGGGGCATCGGGGCAGCGTCTTCAGCCGGGGCTTCGACGTCGCCCATCGGGGCCACGCCACAGCCGCTGGCACAGCCAGTCGCGGCGGCACAACCCTGAGCACAGCCGTCGGCACAACCAGTCGCACAGCCGGTGTTGCAGCACGAGGGCTTGCAGCACTTCTTGTGGCAATGGAAGATGCCGAGCAGGCCGCAGTGGTGCTTCTTGCAGCAGCTCTTCTTGCAGCAGCTGTTGCAAGCCGGGGCACAACCGCAGGCCGGTTCGCAGGCAGCCGCACAGCCGCAAGCCGC
>JBGSKX010000241.1:0-2849 GCA_041741015.1 Pirellulales bacterium | reverse complement strand
CTGGCCGGCGATCATCGCCAGCGTGTGCGGATGGCGCAAGGGATGACCTCGCTCGCCCGGCCGCAGGAGACGCGGCGCGTGGCGCGTACGATTGTGGCCCTGCTGCAATCGCGGCAGTTGTCGGTCGCGTAGGCCGATTGTTGTCGGGTGCCATGGGTGCCTGCGGAGCAGTCAACCGTGCAATTAACGCTGACCATTCGTATGTAAGAGCGTCCCGAACTCTCTCGGGCCGCCGCGAACACAGGTGAGCCGCAATGGCGGCCACCTGTGGCTCCATGCGCAGCACCGTAACTGCTAGCACGCTTTGGATTGACAGCGTTTGCCGATCAGCCGTATTATCCCGCCCTGGCCGCATAGGAAGGCGGTCTGCTGCATTCACGTGGTGCAAGGCTTCGGGGGGGGATTCCATTGAGTCAAACGATTTGCGAAGAGCAGCTTGACTGGCGCGCGCCAGTGCGTGGCGTGCGCCGCGTCCACCTGGTGGGCGTTGCCGGAGCTGGAATGCGATCGCTGGCCGATCTTTTGGATCAGGCCGGCTGGCAAGTCAGCGGCTCTGATCTGGCGGGTCTCGCCGGCGCGCGCTTTGAAGTGCACACAGGGCACGACGCCGAACGCATCGATCCTTCGCTCGACCTGGTAATTCATAGCGATGCCGTGCCGGCCGAGAATCCCGAGCGGATGCGGGCCAGCGAACTTGGCGTGCGCTCGATGAGCTATGCCCAGATGCTGGGCCGGCTGATGGAAACGCGGCGGGGCGTGGCCGTCGCCGGTACGCACGGCAAGAGCACGACCACGGCGATGGTTGGCGAGATCATGCTCGCTGCGGGTCTCAACCCTTCGGTGGTCGTGGGGGCAGCGCCGATCGGCTCGCTGGCCGGCGGCCGACAAGGCGTCGGCGACTGGATGGTCGTCGAGGCCTGCGAGTATCACGGCAACTTCCAGCATCTGGCGCCCGAGCTGGCAGCGATTTTGAACGTCGAGCCGGACCATTTCGATTGCTACGCTTCGCAAGGCGAGTTGGAACAGGCGTTCTGGCACTTCGCCAGGCGCGTACCATGCTCGGGATTGATCGTCGCCCGGCATGAGTGCGCTTCGACCATGCGCGTGGTGGGTGAACTGAGCTGCGCGGTCGAGACATTCGGTGAATCGGCCGCGGCCACCTGGCGAGCGACCGAAATCAGCCAGCGGCGCGGGTACTATCGTTTCAAGCTCAACTATCGCGATCAGGCCGTGTGCGAGGTGAGTCTGCCGGTGCCGGGCATGCACAACGTCTGGAACGCGGTCGCGGCCGCGGCCCTGGCCAGTCACTCAGGCGCGAGCGGCGCGGCGATTCGCGCGGGCCTGGAACGGTTCTTCGGCCTCAGGCGGCGGCTGCAGCTCTTGGGCGAATTGCGAAACGTGGCGCTGCTGGACGACTATGCCCATCATCCCACCGAAGTCGTGGCATCGCTCACGACGCTTCGCGAGATGTACCCGGGCAGACGGATCATGTGCGTGTTCCAGCCGCACCAGGCCTCGCGGCTGGCACGACTGCTGGACGACTTCGCCGTGAGTCTGCACAATGCCGATATCGTGATCGTGGCCGATGTCTATCGGGCTCGCGAGGAAGCGGGCACTGTTGCATCGGGAATCGTCGAGGAGTTGGGGGGCGACACGTCGGGCTCCGATGCGCTGTGCCAGCGACTGAATGAGAATGGCTGCCAGGCGATGCGGGCGTCCACGAATCGCGAGATATCGCAAATCTTGAAACAAAACCTGCGTTCCGGCGACGTGCTCGTCGCGATGGGAGCGGGAGACATCGGAACGGTTGCGCATGAGCTTGGTCAAGGGCTTCGAACAATTCGTCAAACAGTCTGAACCGCTGGCGCCGCACACGTGGTTCCACCTGGGCGGGCCGGCGCAGTTCTTTGCCGAACCGCAGAGCATTGAAGATCTGCGCACGCTGGTCACGCGCGCTCGCGACGAAGGACTGCCCGCGCGGCTGCTGGGCGGCGGTTCGAACATTCTCGTCCGCGACGAAGGTGTGAGCGGGCTGGTGATTCGCCTGAGCGCTCCGGTGTTCAACGAGATCACGGTCAACAAACAGTCCGTCACGGCGGGCGGCGGCGCCAAGCTGGGGCATGCGATCAATATCTCGGTGCGCGAGGGGCTGGCCGGACTCGAAACGCTGGTCGGCATCCCGGGCACGATCGGCGGCGCGCTGCACGGTAATGCCGGCAGCCGCGGCGGCGACATCGGTCAGTGGACGATGCAGGCCACGGTGATGACCCGCGCCGGCGAGATCATCACCCGCACCCGAGAAGAGCTGGTGTTCGCTTATCGGGAGAGCTCGCTCGACGAGTTGGTGATCCTGGGAGCGCGGTTCGAGCTGGAGTCGGAGAATCCGGAAGAGCTCACCAAGCGGATGCAGAAGCAGTGGATCATCAAGAAGGCCGCCCAGCCGCTGGGGCATCAAAGCGCGGGCTGCATTTTCAAGAACCCGCGCGGAATGAGCGCGGGAATGCTGATCGAGCAGGCGGGGCTCAAGAACACGCGGATCGGCGGAGCCGAGGTCAGTCAGCGGCATGCGAACTTCATCGTCGCCGACGAGCACGCTTCGAGCGCGGACGTACTGAAGTTGATCGACATCGTGCGCGAGCGCGTCGAAGAGCGGCTCGGCGTGGTGCTCGAAACCGAGATCGAAGTCTGGTAGCGAAAAAGGGGACGGGAGTCTTTTTCGCGCGCGGTCAGGAGGACCGGCAAATGCAAACGGAGCAGGATGCCAAGTGCCGCGTCGCCGTGCTGGCGGGCGGAGATTCCGCGGAACGCGAGGTCAGCCAGCGGAGCGGCGCGGGCGTCGCCGCCGCGCT
>JBGSKX010000240.1:0-45574 GCA_041741015.1 Pirellulales bacterium | reverse complement strand
ATCACGGCGCCGACCAGGCCGGCCAGAATCGAGCCAATGAGCCGATCGTGCGCGAGGCCGAGCGCCGCGCCGCATAGTGCCGCCGACGCCAATCGTGCCCCGAATTGCACCGGGACCGTCCGGCTGGGCGTGGTCGGAAGTTGATCGGTGACGAACTCGACCAGGGCGAAGACGGTCAGGATGATCGCCGTCCAGATGCTGCCCAGGATCGAGAGCCAGGTGCCGGCCAGGTTGAGTCGGCCGAGAAAAGCTGCCCAGCTGATCATCGTGGGGGCGGTGACGGTTCGCAGCCCGGCGATGACGCCTGTTAGCAGCGCGAGCACATAGATGTCCATACGACGCTTTCCTGTGAGGGTGCTCGCCGCCGCCGCGGCAACGGATGCTAGAGAGGACGGTCTCGATTAAACCCTATTTCCCGGACTCGGCAATCCCTACAATTCGCGAAAGACCAAACGCGCAAGGCGAAACGCAGCCTCTCGGGAGTGTCCAAAAGTCATGCCTCGACCGCGACTCTTCTGGCAGGACGAACTCGAGATCATCGATCGCACGATGCGAGCGATCTCCGGCATTTCCGATCCCGAGGAAATCGTCGACGCCTATTGGACTGGTATCAGCGACCTGGTCAGCATCGACCATTTCGTTGCGGTTTCGCGGCGGCATACGGAACCGCCCGAGTACCACATTACACGCTCGTCGCGATTCACAGAGAGTTTCAATCCCTGGACGCAGCGTGACCAGCTTCCGAAGCTGTCTGGCGGCATCCTGGGCGAGATCGTCTACGAAGGCCGGCCGCGCGTGATCGATAACCTGCCGGAACTATTGTCCCACGATGATCCGGCGCGATTCTATCTGGAGGGCTTTCAGTCGCTTGTGGCGCTGCCGCAGTACGACGGCGGCGAAGCGCTGAACATCACGATGATGCTCTTACCGCCGGGCGAAGAGATCGACCATGCGATAATCCCCACGATGCACTGGCAGAACAGCCTGTTCGGGCGCGGAACCCAAAACCTCGTACTGCGGAATCAATTGAGCGGATTGCTCGGAGCGCTCGATCGCGAGTTGCAAGTGGTCGGAGCGATTCAGCGATCGTTGCTCCCCAGCGAACTGCCGGCGATTCGCGGATTCAAACTGGCCGCGCAATATGAGACGAGCGCTCGCGCCGGCGGCGACTACTACGACTTCTTTCCGCTGGCTGATGGACACTGGGGCATTTTTATTGGCGACGTCTCGGGACACGGCACGCCTGCAGCCGTGTTGATGGCGATCACGCACGCGATCGCACATGCGCAGCCGGGAACCCATACCCCGCCCGCCGCGCTACTGCGGTATCTGAATCATCAGCTGTCGACGGCTTACACTCGCGAAGGGACGTTCGTCACGGCGTTTTACGCCGTGCTTGATCCCGAGCGGCGGATACTGACCTATTCGCGCGCGGGGCATAATCCGCCGCGGCTCGCCCGCGGTGAAGAGGTAATTCCACTGAATGGGATCGGCTCCTTGCCGCTGGGAATTGAAGATGGCCAGACGTACGACGAGGCCACGATTGAGCTGGCGTCGGGCGATCTGCTGCTGCTATTCACCGACGGAGTGGTCGAGGCGACTGCGCCGGAATCGGGACCACACAGTGGAGCACAGTTTGGCACCCGGCGATTGGATAACATTTTGCTGGCGACTCGTGGCTGCGAGCCCGAACGCTGCTTGGAGAGTATTCGCCAGGCGCTGGCGGAGTATGCCGAGAACGCGCCACCGGTGGACGATCAAACGCTGATCGCAATGCGGTGTTGCTAATCGTATCTGAACCGTAACGGCAACGAAAAAACCGGGCCACCAGCTCATTGGCTAGCGGCCCGGTTGCCCGGAACTGTACTCGCTGATTACGGGCGGTTGGATCAGGTGCCGGCGAGGGGAGCGCCGATTTCGCAGGTCAGCGGAACGGTTGTCGATTGCTGACCGTCGCGGTCCGTGATGATCTCAATCTTGCACTCGACCTTGCCCGGCTTGTTCGGCACGGTGAACTTTACCGGCACGAGATGCACGGCCTTGGCCTCGTCGGAAGGTTGGCAGCTGAAGCCCTGCTCCGAGCAGCGGATGTCGACGATCTTGAACGGCTCGGCCGCCCGAACCACGATCTGCTTCGTGACTTCCTGGCCTGGCTGCACGCTGCCGAGCAGCAGTGCGGCCGGACTGACAGCCAACTCGGGCACAATCCGCCCTTCGACCTTGACGGGGAACTTCGTCGCCCGGCGATCGTTGGTGAGTAGCGTAAGTTCGTCGTTCAGGTAGCCCTTGGGAGCGTTGTCGGCCAGCTTCACGGCGAGTTCGTACGAGACCCGACCGCCTTCGCGCTTAATCTCTTTGACGTCGGCCGTGACATAGGGCGAGTTGCTCTGGACGCCGGTGATCTTCCAGTCGCTGCGACCGGCGTAGTTGATGGCGATCTTCTTGTCGCCCGTGGCGCCTTCGCTGATCGAACCGAAGTTGACGTAGTTCGGACTGAGGACAACGTCGGTGCGGATGTAGCCGCGCACCTGAAGTTGTACTTCGGCCCATTGCGGACGATCGATGGTGACGGTGACCGTGGCGCCACGTTGGCCAGTGAAGGCGTGCGTGTTAAAGGCCGCTAGGATCTTGCCGGTTTCGCCGGGCTTGACGGTTTCGGTCAGCACGCGGGGTTGGGTACAACCGCAGCTCGAGCGGACGCTGGCGATGTGGATGTCTTCTTTATACGGGTTGGTGATCAGGAACTCGTGTTCGATCTTGGCGGCACGCGGGACGGCGCCAAAATCGACCGTGCGCTCCTTGAACATCTTGTCGGCCCATTGATCGGCCGAAGCAGTCGTCGCGCAGGCGGCGACGGTGAGAGCGGCGATGGTACCAGCGAAGCGAAGCATGGCTGACCCCAAAAGCATTAGGAAGGAGTGTGTGGTGTGGCGCTCGGTGGAGGCTGTGGGCGTCAGAGTCTTACTGACGCTCACTGCTGCGAGCTGTGTAAATTGTTGGTTGGAAAATGTCCCGGTGCATAAAAAAAGACCCAGCCGTGACTTACTGTACGGTGAGTCCCTGCGAATATCGCGCAAACGTGATTTTGCTGCTTTTCATACTCGAATCTAACCGCGAGGTACGGAAAGTCAAATTTCCTGGGCAATAACTGTCAGGCAAACTGTTCGCCTTGGGCAAACCGCGCCCAGTGAGCGAAGTTCGGACGGTCATTCAGGTGCTATCGGGGCCGGTTAAGTGCCAAATCCCGTAGTTGCGCTGCCGCCGGAACCACAGAAGGCGAATTGCAAACCGCGGACCAATTTGGGCTCAAGTGCCCGGCATTCGTTGCCGAGGCGGCCGATTATTGCCCGCTGATGGGGGAGCTTAGGGGGCAGTCGAGCGCTCGGAGTCGTCGGGCTTGGGTTCCGCGGCAAGCGGGTCGACGTCGCCGGGGCGAAGTTGTTTCGCGCGGCCGGCGGCCCAATCGGTGAGGCCCCTGAGACGCTGCATCCCTTTCTCGAAGTACAGCCGATCGAGCGCGTCGAAGTGCTCCTGATAGCGCGCTGTGCGAATCTGCTGCCAGTCGTCCGGAGGTGCGGAGACAACACCTCGAGCGACCAGTAGCGAGGACATTTCATCGGCCAGCAGTTGATGTCCGGCGATCGTGGGATGCACGTGGTCGATCAGCCAGTCGCCGCCGGGAATGCCGCCGTTGCTGTGCTCGGCAAACAGCTTCTGGGCTTCGAAGACGAGAACATTTTCCTGTTTGGCGATTTCGAGCACGGCATCGTTCATCGGCTGGAGGATGCGCAAGGGGCAGATGTCGGCATCCTTGGCGGCGATGTAGGCGGCCTTCGCCATGGAACTCTCCTCGAGCAAATCGTACACCTCGGCCAGGTTGTACTGCCCACCGGCGTGCAGCGGGTCGATCTCTACCGCTTGCTGATACAGTTCGAGAGCACGCGGATAGCCCAGGCTGCCGCGGCGCAGCTGAGCGGCGGCCGCCTCGGTGAGGTCCTGCCAGCGCTCGAGTTGATCGGCCGAGAGGTCCGCGGAATGCTCGCTCTTGAACGGCGGGCAATCTCGCAGCTTACTCATGGGGTTGACGAGCAGCACGTCGACACCGCGCGCGCGGCACATGCGGACCATGCGCCGCAGATTGAAGCGATACTGGTCGATGACGCCCTGGCGCCAGGCATCGTCGCGACGATACTGTTCGAGACCACCACGATAGTCGAGCAGCGCCTCAACTTCGGTGGGCAGAATCGTGCGGCCGGCGGTCGGCTCTGAGGACGAGCGCCCTTGCAAGCGAAGGTATCCCTCACGCAAGAGCGTGAAGGTTCGCAGTCGCGAGGCGGCATCGACCGCGCCAGTGATCAGACCGCCGCGCTGGAGATGCTCGAACGAGCGGGCTTCGAGAAACTCGTTATGGCCCGTGTAGAGAACAATCAGGTCGGGTTGATACTCGAGAACTTCCTCCAGGATGGGCACCAGCCGATACGTCGCATAGGAGACGCCACCGCAGTTTACGAACCTCCACGTGCGCGAGGGATCGGCTGCGGCAAGGCTGATCTCCAGCCAGGTGGTGAACGACGTCTGACTAGCAAAGGGATGCCCCTGCACGGTCGAGCCGCCGAGCACGAACGTGCGGAACTCGTTCGGAGGCTTGGGCACGGCGAAAGAATCGTGACAGAACCAGGGGAGACGCGATTGGGGAATCTCGCGGCCGAGACCGTCGCTAGTGGGAACGAACAGCGGCCGCACGCTGCTGAAACCAACGAGCGGGTCGTCGTGCAGTTCGGGTCGCCCCCAGCCAACTGCGAGACAGGCCAGCTCGAACAGAATGAACGGCAACAGACCGAGTACGATCGCGGCCAGGCGAAACGTCCAGCGACGGCGGCGCGAGAGCGGCCTCGAAGCGGGCTTGTCGGCGATCGCTTGCGGTGCTTCCATGCAATCGATTCTAATCGCGGGAAGGTCTGTTGTGCTCAGCGGACGATGGTCGAGGAGTGGTTCAAGATTGGACCAGTTTTTGGAGCAAGAAGCGCCGTGCCTGAGGACGATGATTTCCAGCGACACCTCGACAGCCGGCAGCCGACGCTGGTGGAAGAGTTTTGGGCGTTCCTGCGGCACAACAGGAAGTGGTGGCTGCTGCCGATTCTGGCGGCACTGCTGGTGCTGGGAGGGCTGGTGGTACTCAGCGGATCGGGGCTGGCGCCGTTCATTTACCCGTTCTGACAACAGGACTTACGCGAGTTGAATTTACGCTTGACGGCGGCCAGTAAAGCGCAAGAATAGTGTTTTGCCCAGGCACGCGTAGCTCAATTGGATAGAGCATCGGTCTACGGAACCGAAGGTTATAGGTTCGAGCCCTATCGCGTGTACTGAAACCCGCACTCCTCGGCTGGCGAGGAGATGCGGGTTTTTGTTTGCGCTCAAGGTCGGGCGAAGCCAGGCGGCCGGGTTGCAGGGGTTGCGCCGGCGACCATTTGTAATGTTCGCGGGAAGGGAATTTCGTGAGGCGTCGTATACTTGCCGCGAGGGACGGCGACGGTCGGTCTGTCCGTGGTTTTGGGCAAATGGGACGCTGCTGGCAAGGAGATTTGCGATGAAGTTGGCCATGATCGCGTGTTTCGCTTCTCTGGGAATTGCGCTCTTGGCGCTGCCCGAACAGGCCCCTGCCGACGATGCGGCCAAGCGGGCCGAACAGTACCAGGTGGCGGCCGGCAAGACGTACAACATGCACGCCAACGATCATGCTCGAATGTTGGGCAAGTATGCCAAGGCGACCGGTAAGCCGGTGCCGCAAGCCGTTGTTCAGGAACACACGAAGGCGATTCGCGCGAACGTGGCTCAGGCGGCGCAGGCCTACAAGAAGCTGGCCGCCGCGGCCGGCGACAGCCCGAAAGTTGCCGCCCAGCTCGCCGAAATCGAAAAGCGGTTGGCGGAAGTTTCGAAGAAGGTCGACGAGCTTGAAACCGAAAAGGACGCTGAGGCCAAGGTAATCGTGGAAGCGACGAGCGACATCTCGGCCGATCTTAAGGCCACGCACGACGCGAGCAAGGTGATCGACGCCGCACTGACCGCCCAGCTTCAAGGCCAGGATCAGAGCGACGAGTTCTCCGATCGCCAGTCGAGCGACTATTACTTTACTGGCGAAGGCCATTTCATCGACTAACGAGAGCCCGGTGAGCGCCGGCGGCCGACAAGCGCGATCGCCACGAGAGCAACCACCGCAAGCACGAGGCTTGCCGGTTCGGGCACGAGCCTAAGATCGTACCCCATCACGTCGAACGCGCGCAGATCGAGCGGCGTGATGTCTTGAATGGTGTTCGTGGCAAACGACGGCTTCATGATCGCCAGCGTGGTGTTTTTCCAGTGGCTGGGTTGGCGGCCGTCGCCGTTGTACTCGCCCGTCGAGTAATAGCCGAGCGGTGTGGACCCGTCGATCTGAAAGAACGGGGTGCCGCCGGTGGCCAGGTCGAGTACGGTGCTGCCCAGTGCGTTCGACTCGTCGCTATGGCGATACAGATCAAGCACGGAAAAGACTGGAAGATCCGAACCATCGCCGAGGCCTGGTTCATCTCCGTTCAGGTCCAAGCCGGCGTAGGGACCGACTCCCGTATACTGGTCGACACCGCTGACACCAGAGGTAAAGCCCAGGGCATGCCCGATCTCGTGGAGCGCGACGCCGAGGAAGTCGTTCTTGCCCGGCGTGGGCGTGTGGCTGAAGTCCCAGCTATTGCCATAACGCGAGTTGAAGCGAACGGTGCCGTCGGTCGAGGTGCTGTCGCCGGAAACGAGCCCCAATGCTTTGGCATTTGCACGATTGAAATTCAGCACGCTGCCGGCAACGGTCTCGGAGTTGTTGAAGTACTTCGTTCCGTCGCGATCGTTCGTGAGCCCTGTGAAATAGCTTCCCGCCGGCAAGTTTGCCACGGCCGTGAACGGCAAGTTTGCCACGGCCGTGAAGTCGTCAGGCGATGTGCGATCGGACGAAAGGGCCGAGCGAACGCTCGAATAGCTGGCCAGATGAAAGGTGCCGGAGGCGCTGGCCAGCGTGCCGACATCGAGTTGCTGGTAGTCGAGCGTGAGGTTGATCGTGATCGGGTCGGTCAGCAGGGACGACCAGATGGCCTGGGCCTGGGCGAAGCCGGCCTGCATGCTTGCCGCCAGCGCAGGGTTGCTGCCGGCCAGCGATTGCATGCCTGAACCAATCGTGGTGGTGAACTGCAGGGCCGTGGCGAGGGAGCAGACGGATAGTACCGTTGCCGCGACGCCAGCGCGCAGCGCGAACGAGAATGTCTTGCCTGGGATCATGAGAGTATTCCGGTTTAGCAGTAGCTTTACACGAGCGCCGCCGCGCCCGGTGGGGGAAAAAGCTGCCTCTGATGCCTGGGCATCGTAGTCGTGCGGGCTCGCGCATTCAAGAGAAAAACCTCGCCGGGCTGACATTGCCAGCGCGGCGAGGTATGTGATGAAAACCAGGCGGAAACTAGGATTCGCTTTACAGCGTACGTTTTATTTCGCTGCCTCGTCAGTTTTCTCGTCGCCTTCCTTTTTGGGCGGTTTGACGCTCGAGTAGTCGAGCTCCACGGCCGGAGGATCGCCGCCGGGACCTTGCAGGTAGTGCTTCATCCACTGTGACAGCCGCAGTGCGTAGTCGAGGCGCGAGGCCGCTTTGCGGTTGCCGTGCCCTTCGCCCGGATAAAGCACCATCCGGACGGGAACCTTGCCAATCGTCTTCAGATAGCGGTAAAGTTCCATCGACTGCGAGGGATGGACGCGAGGGTCGTCCTTGCCGTGCATGATCAGCAGCGGCGTTTTGGCCTGCGTGGCATAGGTGATAGGGCTGCGCTCGCGGAAGAACTCCCAGTCCTCCCATGGCTGCTTGCGGGCATGCACGAGGTACATCTCGTTGGGTATGTCGGTGGTGCCGAACTTGGAAACCAAATCGCTGATACCGACGAACATCACGCTGGCGGCAAAGCGATCGGTGAGCTTGGTGGCGGCCCAAGCCGAGGCGAAGCCGCCGTACGATCCACCAGTAATGCCGACCTTGGCTTTGTCGACGAGTCCCGCGGCAATCAGGTGATCGGCCGCATCGACCAGGTCGTCGAACTCCTTACCGGCGTAGTCCCCCTGCCCTAGTTCCGAGAACGCCACGCCGCGGCCGGTGCTGCCGCGATAGTTCGGATAGAACACCGCGAAGCCTTCAGCAGCCAACATCTGGCCGGGCTGCGAGTAGGCGGTGAGCCAGCCGTGGCGATTGTGCGCCTCGGGCCCGCCGTGGACGATCATTACCAGCGGATAGCGCTGACCCGGCTTCTCATCAAGCGGGCGGATCAGCAGGCCTTCGAGCTGCATGCCGTCGCGAGCTTTGAACGTGACGATCTCTTGCGGAGCTAGCTTCACGTCCGCGAGCCAGGCGTTGTTTGAAGTGAGCTCGCGCGGCTCACCTTCACCGAGCGTATAGGCGAACACTTCCGCCGGATGCTGCGGAGAATCAATGACGAGAGCAGCCCGTTTGCCGTCTTCCGAGAGGCTGAGCGAACTAACGGAGAGCTTGCCGTAAGGGACGAGCAGCTTTGAGTTCTTGCCATCGCGGCCAACGGTGCCGATCCCGCTGGTCGTACCCTTGTCGGTGAGATAGACGATCGTGCTGTCGTTCTGCCAGGCGAGGTCGGTAACGTCCGCATCGGTGAGTGCCGGTAGCAGGTCCGTAGGCTTGCCGCCGGTTGCCGGCGCGAGCATCAGTCGACCGGGATTGGGATCGTGGATATCGGCGCCGGCCAAGAGCGCGAGCGACTTGCCGTCGGGGCTCCAGTGGTAGTGACCCAGCTTGCCGGGCACATCAACGACGCCCACGGGCGAGCCATCTTTGGCGCTGATCACGTGGACCTTCTTCTTCATGTAGTCGTCGTCGATGAGTGGCGTGGGCGCGACGCCGACGGCGAGGTTCTCGCCCGTCGGGCTCCACTCAACGCCGCTGGCGTGACCGGGAAGTTCGAAGCGGGTGGGCTTCGCGGGTTCATCGGCCCAGGCGTCGGCCGAGCGCGGCGCGGCGATCCAGACGCGGGCCGGCTTGAGTTGTTCTTCATAGGCTTCCTGATTGAAGCCTTTCTCTTCGAGCTCCTTTTCTTCCTTGGGCTGCTCGTCGAGCGCGGTGAACGCGACCTGCATGCCGTCGGGCGACCAGGAATAGTCGGCAATGTCGGTGTCGTGTGCGAGGATCTTGCGAGCCTCGCCACCGCCCAGCGGAATCAGGTACAGAGAGCGGGTTTTGTCTCCTTCGCGCTTGGCGAGGAACGAGAGTCCGCTGCCATCGGGCGTCCAGTCGACTGCTGCCACGTCGTTCTTACCGGTAATGTACGCGCGACTCTGGCCTTGCCAATCGACGACGTGCAGCTCGGTGCGGGCGGGTCCGTTGTCATCGACAAAGGGTCGGCGGGGCACAGCGAGAACGTAAGCGATCTGCTGACCATCCGGCGAGATGTGGGCCGCCATCACGGTCTTGAGCCGGGCGAGATGATTGATGTTGAACGGTTCGGCGGCGAGGGATCGCGCGCAAGCGATGAGCAGTACGAGCAGCGAGAGGCAGATGGCCCGGCGGCAAATCATGGTGGTTCTCCGAAGATCGTGCGAGCGCGCCGGCGGCTCGATCGCCGCCGACTGTGTGGCAAGTATAGCCCGTGCGGCGGAAGATTCCGAACGGGCGAAATACGTCGTAGTTCGGCGAAAAGTTGTGACTCGGAAAACGGCGTGATATTCTGCGCGTGCGGCGAATGGGAGCGGCGCGCAATCCCCGACAAAATGCGACAGGAGCTTCGATGGATAGCTATATGCGAAGTTGGATAGGACGAGGGTGTCTGCTGCTGGGCGCCACGTGGGGCACGGCGGCGATTGAGCAAGCAGTCGCGGAGGACGCACGGCCTGAGAACGCGCCGATTGTCGTGTCTGAGCGAGCTCAGAAGATTCACGATGCGGCCACGCTGATCGACGGCCACAACGACTTGCCATGGGCGCTGCGGGAAAACGGCTCGCCCTCGTTCGAGAAGCTGGACATCGCGGCCGCTTGCCCGTCGCTGCACACCGATATCCCCCGGCTGCGCCAGGGGGGCGTGAAGGCCCAGTTCTGGTCGGTGTATGTGCCGGCCAGCACGCGGCTCAAGGGCGAAGCCCTGCAAACGACGCTCGAACAAATCGCGATTGTCGAGGCGATGATCGCGCGGTATCCGGATGTGTTCGAAATGGCCCGGACGGCCGACGACATCGAGCGCATCTCGAAGGCGGGAAAGATCGCGTCGCTGATCGGCGTCGAAGGCGGACACTCGATCGAGAATTCGATCTCGGTGCTGCGCGAGCTGTACTCCAAGGGCGCGCGGTACATGACGCTGACTCACAGCGACACGCTCGAGTGGGCCGACTCGGCGACGGACCAGGAGAAGCACGGCGGGCTGTCGCCCTTCGGCGTGGAGATCATCCGCGAGATGAACCAGCTCGGGATGCTCGTCGATCTGTCGCACGTTTCGGTCAAGACGATGAAACACGCGCTCGAAGTGACCAAGGCGCCGGTGATCTTCTCGCACAGTTCCGCCCGGGCGATTGCCGATCATCCGCGAAACGTGCCGGACGACGTGCTGAAGCTGGTCACGAAGAACGGCGGCGTTGTGATGGTCAACTTCTATCCAGGGTTTATCGTGCCCTCGGCGGCCAAGCGCGGCAGCGAAGGCATTGCCGTGTTGCGTGAACTGCGGGCGAAGCACGGTGACGACCGCGAAAAGATTCGCGCGGAGTACAAAGCCTGGGCCAGTAAGTTTCCGGTCGAGCCGGGCACACTGCGGCTGGTGGTGGACCATATCGATCATATCGCAAAGACGGCGGGCATCGATCACGTGGGGATCGGCTCCGACTACGATGGGATCGACAGCGTGCCGGTCGAGCTCGAGGACGTGAGCACTTATCCGAAGATCACGCAGTGCTTGCTCGATCGCGGATACGATGAAGCAGCGATCCAGAAGATTCTGGGCGGCAACCTGCTGCGCGTGCTGCGCGAGACGGAACAGGTGGCGGCGGACATGCAGGCGAAGGCAAAGTAACAACCGAGACGGGGAGTTCATGGCGATGGGTAAGCCGATTTGCTTGCGCTGGCTGGTGGTTGGAGGCGCGATCATTCTTGCGTCGCAGGCCGTACCTTTGCCGGCCGCGGAACTCAGCGCCGGCGTTGCCCACGTGGACATCACGCCACCGCTGGAGCTCAATGCTCCGCTGGGCGGTTACGGCGAGCGCATGAATCGCCCGGCCGAGGGCGTGCATGACCGGATCTATGCCAAGGCCCTGGTGTTCTCGGACGGCAAGCAGAAGTTCGCGCTGTTGACCGCCGACATCGTCGGCTTTCCGCCGCCGGTCAAGCCGGCACTCATCGAATCGCTCAAGGCTGAAGGCTGGAGCAAGGAGCAGCTGATGCTGCTGGCGAGCCATTCGCACACCAGCATCGAGATGAACGCGATCAACACGGCCAACACGTTTCAAGTGCCACAACTCGGCATCTTCAATCAGCGGGTGTATGAATTCCTGATGCCGCGGCTGGCACAAGTCGTGCGCGACGCGGAGAAATCGCTTGTGCCCGTGACGATCGGCACCGGCAGCATCGATCTGGCCGGCTGGAATCGCAATCGGCGCGGCGGCAGCGTCGTCGATCCGGAGCTGACGGTGACGCGGATCGACAAGCTCGACGGACGGCCGCTCGCCGTGCTGGTAAACTTTACGGCGCATCCGACTTTCATGAACGGCGAGGATATGCTCTTTTCGGGCGATTGGCCTGGGCACCTGCAGCGGACACTAGAATCGCTGATTGGCGAGGGCGTGACGGCAATGTACTACAACGGGGCCGAAGGGGATCAGGCACCGCAGGCCCGACCCGATTCGGGCGAGAGTCGCTGGGAGCGAGCTGAGCGGTACGGCCGCGATGTTGGTGTGATGGCGTTTCGCGAGTGGGCTAAGGTGAAGACCAAGCGAGACGTGCCTTTTGCCTATCACCTGGAACTGGTGCCGCTGCCGGAACGCACCTGGCATCCGGACTTCAAGAAGACCGGCGGCGAGGAATATGGCCTCGATGAAAAGCTGCTGACCGAGATGCTGCCAAAGTTGTTTCCCGCTGAAGCCGAACTTGTCTCCGTTCGCGTGGGCGACCTGGTGATCGTGGGAATTCCAGGCGAAATGGCGGCCGAACTAGGACTGAAGATCAAAGCCGAAGCGGAGCAGCTTACCGGGGCGAAACACGCAACGATTGGCGGTCTGGCCGATGCGTGGCTCAGTTACATCCTGCCCGAGGCCGAGTACACGCGCGGCGGCTACGAGACGAGCGTGAGCTTTTACGGGCCACAACTGGGCGAGACGGTCGTGACGGGCGCGACGCTCGGCGTGTCGAAGCTCGGGAAGTAGTTGTCTTGCCTGCCGCAGAGCGAGGCGGATGGGGAGGGATTCGAACCCCCGGTACGGTTTCCCGTACAGCGGTTTTCAAGACCGCCGCATTAGACCACTCTGCCACCCATCCGAGATGCCGGCGGAAGCCCGCCTCAACAGGCTCTTTCGCCGCGCGGATTCGCCGCTTTCAAGTCTAGCAGCGCGGCGGATGGGAACAAGACGGAACGAGGGTTCATCGGCACGCGGCGTGCACGGAAGTCTTACCAGGAGGAATTCAACTGGGGAGGCAATTCGCAATGAGTACCAAGATTCTGCTGGGTTTGCTGCTTGGTCCGTTTGGGTTTATTCAGTTCATCGCGGGGTCCGACGCGGCTGAATATGTCTACCGCGGAACCTGGCAAACCGTAAACCGACCACTCGACGGCGAGATGACGTGCATCGTGACGTCGACGGCCAGCCACGCGTGGGAGGGAAGGTTTTACGGCATTTGGCAAGGCGTCGAGTTCGACTACACCGTGGATTTCACCGGACCGCCGAAGGATCTGAAGGGATCGGCGATGATTGATGGCGCAAGTTACGAGTGGCGAGCCTGGATCACACGCGACGCGATGAGAGCCAATTTCGCAGGGAGCCGTTACGAGGGCTCGTTTGATCTCAAGCGAATCACGAATCTGGAAGTTGCTCGCAAAGCGACGAAACCGAAATCGACCGCAGCTTCGCGCTAGGATGCGCGCGTTGTCAGAAAAACCCTCGCCCGATCTAACGCAATCAGTGACGACGAAAGCACAAAGAACTAGCGAGCCGGACTGGCCGCGGGCTTGGCGATCTTGCGGCGTGATGTCGATTTGCCGGTGGGAGCAGGTTGCGGTTTTCGACCAAGGATCGAAGCAATGGGCAAGGAAAGGGCGAGCGAGACGTACACGGCGAACATCGAAAGCGGCGAAAGCCTTTTCTCGAAACCGGGCGTGAGCCGGCCGGGGACGACGTAGTAGTCGGTCACGTAAGCCAGGGCCGAAATGGCGATGCCGCCGATGATCGCCGCCCGGTTGCTGCCCCGGCGAACGCGACCCCCGAACGCGGCTTCGTATACGCCGGCCCACGAGGTGATGGCCAAAGTGTTCAGAGCAATTCCGGCGCCCGTATGCTTGAGGGAAGCTTCGTCCTCGCGAGCAGCCGAGTCGCCCCAGAGGATATGACTGACCGCGTTTAGCGGCGCCACGGCGTTTCTCTCCTCAACCTCGCCACACAGCGAAACGACCGCGGTGGTCGCTGCGCTGGCAGGTACTGCGGTGGCCAGGGTATGCACCAGCCAGCTCGTAATTCGATCGGAGAGCGTTGGCGTTATGAGGCCAGATTCGCGAGTCCTCGAGGATTTCCGGTAGGGCATGGTCGCACCTCATCATTAAGAGACCTGGGTAAGCAATAGGGTTAGCCAACGGCCGCCACGCTTGCCAAAGCCCTCCACGATGCATCCGGCGTGCCAAAGCTGGCGTCAACCCACGGACGAATCGGCCGCCGGTTTGACCAGCCAACTGCGGGTGCCCATGGTCAGGTAGATCGAGTCTTCCTGGAGAAGGCCGCACATTTCGGACAGGAAGGCCAGGAAGACCCTCATTTTGTCACGGCCGGCAAACGAGACTTCGTACCGCTCGTGCAGATCGGTAAAGACCTTCTGGCCGTCAGGTGAAGTCCACTGACCCCGGATATTGCTGACTTCGTGCGTGAGGCCGCCAAAGTTTGCCAGGAAGAACCGCTCGAAGATATCGCGTGCGAGCAACCCGTCGCGGCCATAGGCTGGGTCGACCACCTTGTCGGCGGGGACATAGAACACCGCCACCCGACCGAGCGGAACGAGGGAGTCGCTGATGCTTGAGAGGTTGGACATGCGTGTAAGAGCGAGCGAAGGGTCTTGGAATGTCTAATTGTACGCGACCAAAGCGGCAGCGAGCGGTTTGTGGTGACGGTTCCCGGGGGCGGTCCGGCGTTGACCGGGGCCAGCGGGGATGTTAGAAATTTGGGTTTGGCATCTTGCCGGCAGGCCCTAGCGTGGGCCGTCCGGTTTTTTCGACATGCGGAGAATCCAACCGTGGGCGGTATCAGCGAGCGGCACAAAGAAATCAAACGTCGGCGTCATCGCCGCAAGAAGCTGGCCCAACTGCACGGACGGCTGAAGAAGGCTACGGTCTCTGAAAAGGCTGTCATTGCCCAGAAGGTCCGGAATCTGACGGCCGGCGCGGAGTTGTTGATCGAGCGGTGGGGCCTGGCCGAGAGCAGTCGCTAGGCATTCCCTTTCGGCGGTGCGAGCACTGTCGGACGGAGTTGCGAGTCCGCAGCCCCTATTCTGCCTTGGTTGGTTGAGCGTCCGTGACTACGCGAAAGGCATTCGGCGCCGACGATTCGACTCGGTAGCTTGCTCCGTCGCGAGGCTCAATAGCGGTGTCGTTCCCGTCGGCCTGAGCCTCCGGCTGAGACATAAACTTTAGTTTCGCCTCGCGGCACATCTCGTGACGGCGAATGAAGTGTGCCGGCAACTCGAACTTCTGTTCGCCCACGCGGTAGGCGACGGTCAAAGTCGACGGATTGCTCACGGTGAACTCGATCGAGGCACTTTTGGGTCGGCCGAATATCTGCACGGCATAAAAAACCCCGGTTTGTTCGCTCCTGGCAATTGCAACGCCGGTCTGTTGCACGGCAGGGCGAAGCATGTTTCTGCGATGCCCTGGTGACTCTTTCCAACCGCGCAGGAAATCTTTGGCTATTTCGCCCGTGGTAAAGCCGGCGGTTTCGAATCGGTAGGCGATGTTTTCCGCCACCAGGCAGTACTCGTAGTCGAATTTGCGGGCCCGCTCGGCCGGACGCGAGTCGTCAGCGGTGTGCCCGTAGAGATCGCTTTGGGCCATGAAGTCGGCAAAATACTGCGCGGCCTGAGCTAACTGGGACGATTTCTTCAGGGCGGACAGCTCCTTTCGCTCGCGAAATCGATTCGTCAGCTTGACGATCTTTTCGGCAGCGGTCTGCAGATCGGGAGTGGTCTCCGGGCGGTAGGGCCCGGGAGCTTCCACTTGTATCGTTTCGCGCGCGTGCTCTTCCACCTGCTGGGCGCGGCCCGCCGAAACACCGACCAGCACAACAAGAACTGAACAACCCAACGCGCGCTGCATGATCCGTCTCCCAAAAATGGCCATTGGCAGACGATCCGGGGTGCAAATCCCGCGCCTCGGATGGTGGGCGGCGACTAATGTGCTGCTGCCGGTTCTTCCTCGGGCGACTCGCTGCGCTCGAACGTAAACGCGCCGTCTCGATAGTCGATTCGGATCGTCACGCCCTCGCCGAAGCGTCCCTTGAGGATCTCACCCGCGAGCGGGTTCTGCAGTTGCTGCTGGATCACGCGCTTGAGCGGACGAGCACCGTAGGTCGGGTCGTAGCCTTCGGCGGCGATCGCGTCGAGCGCTTCGTCGGTCACGACGAGCTTCATGTCGCTCTGCTCGAGCTGGTTCGCGAGCCGCTTGACCTGCAGGCCCACGATCTTGCGAATCTGAGCCCGATCGAGCGGGTGGAAGATGATCGTTTCGTCGATGCGGTTGAGGAACTCTGGCAGGAAGTTCTGCCGCAGCACGCCGAGCACCGCATCGCGCATTTCTTCCTGACTGCCGCCTTCCTGGGTAATCTGCTGAATCAGCTGGCTGCCCAGGTTCGAGGTCATCACGATGATCGTGTTCGTAAAGTCAACCGTGCGTCCGTGACTGTCGGTCAGCCGACCATCGTCGAGCACTTGCAAAAGCACGTTGAACACGTCGCGGTGGGCTTTCTCGATTTCGTCGAGCAGCACCACACTGTAGGGACGACGACGCACGGCCTCGGTCAGGCGGCCTCCTTCTTCGTAGCCGACGTAGCCCGGGGGCGCGCCGATCAGGCGGCTGACGGTGTGCCGCTCCATGAACTCGCTCATGTCGATGCGGACGATGGCGTTTTCGTCGTCGAAGAGTACTTCGGCGAGCGCTTTGCAAAGTTCGGTTTTGCCGACGCCCGTGGGACCCAGGAAAATGAACGAGCCGATCGGCCGGTTCGGGTCCTGCAGTCCCGAGCGGTTGCGACGAACGGCGTTGGCTACGGCCTCGACGGCTTCGTCCTGGCCGATCACGCGCTGGTGCAGGCGCTCTTCGAGCACCAGCAGCTTGTGACGTTCGGTCTCGAGCATGCGAGTGACCGGAATGCCCGTCCAGGCGCTGACCACCTCGGCGATTTCGTCGGGGCCGACTTCCTGACGCAGCAGGCGACGCTGAACGACGGCGGGTTCCGCGCTGCCGGCCGCTTCAACCTTCGCGGCAAGTTGCCGGCGCTGGTTGTCGAGCTCATACAGCTTCTGATAGTCGGCTTCAGAAATGAGCTGACCTCCAGCCTGTTTTTCCCGAATGCTGTTGTTCAGCTTGTCGAACTCGAGGTCGACTGCCGAGAGCTTCGCCCGGAGTTCCTGAACGTTGCCGACACCCAGCTTCTCGGCTTCCCACTGTTCGCGAAGGTTGGCCAGCTTGGCGCGGAGCTCCTGCATCTCGTCTTCGATTTCGGCTAGCCGGTCGCGGGCATGCTCTTCGGTTTCTTCGGCGAGCTGTCGGGCGGCGAGTTCGAGCTGCGTGAGCCGTCGCTGGACTTCGTCGATCTCGGTCGGCACACTTTCGAGCTCCATTGCCAGTCGGCTCATGGACTCATCCACCAGGTCGATGGCCTTGTCTGGCAGGAATCGATCGGTGATGTAGCGATGCGAGAGTTTGGCCGCGGCCACGAGCGCGGAATCTTTGATCTTCACACCCTTGTGATGGGCTTCGTAACGAGGTTTGAGCCCACGGAGAATCGCGATCGTGTCCTCGACGCTGGGTTCGTTCACGTACACGGGCTGGAAGCGACGTTCGAGCGCGGCGTCCTTTTCGATGTACTTGCGATACTCGTCAAGCGTGGTGGCGCCCACGCAGCGGAGTTCGCCACGCGCGAGAGCCGGCTTGAGCAGGTTGGCTGCGTCGCTACCCCCTTCTGCAGCACCGGCGCCGACGACGGTATGTAATTCATCAATGAACAGAATGACGCTGCCGCCCGAGCTTTGGGTTTCCTTGAGCACGGCTTTGAGACGTTCTTCGAATTCGCCGCGGAACTTGGTGCCGGCGATCAGCGCGCCGAGATCGAGCGCGATAACGCGTTTGTTCTTGAGGCTGAGCGGTACGTCGCCTTGCACGATGCGCAGTGCGAGGCCCTCGGCGATGGCGGTCTTGCCGACGCCCGGCTCGCCGATCAGCACGGGATTGTTCTTGGTGCGGCGCGAAAGGACCTGGATCACGCGGCGGATCTCCTGATCGCGGCCGATGACTGGGTCAAGCTTGCCTTGCTGAGCCCGCTCGACCAGGTCGATGCCGTATTTTTCCAGGGCCTGGAACTTCCCCTCAGGCGATTGATCGGTCACGCGCTGGCTGCCGCGGACGGCTTGCAGAGCCTTGAGCACGGAGCCTTCGTCGATGGCGTTCAGCTTGAGGACGCTCTTGGCCTTCGAGTCGACCTGGGTGAGCGCCAGCAGCACGTGCTCGGTCGAAGTGAACTCGTCCTTCATCGCCTCAGCCTGCTTCTGAGCGGCTTCAAGGACCTTCACCACGCCTTCGCCCAGACCGGGCATGGCCCCGCCGGAAGCCTTCGGCAGGTGATTGAGCTCGGCATCGATAATCTTTTCGAGCTGGCCGCGGTTGGCGCCGATCTTCTCAAGGATCGGGCGGACGATACCATCGGTCTCGGCCACGAGCGCGCTCAACAAGTGGATCGGCTCGATCTGCGGATTGCCGCGATCGGCTGCCGTCTCTTGAGCGCGCTGGATTGCCTCTTGGGCTTTGATTGTGAATTTGTCGAACCGTACGGCCATGATCGAGACCTCGCTCGATGGATGCGATGGGAATTGAAAAGTGTCGCTTGCTGAATGAACGCCGAGCGAGATGGTTTCTGGCCCGGTCCTACACGATTACGCGGCAACGCGCTTTCTGGTGTGAACCATCAGCGCGTTGCCGCGTGAAATTCCGAATGCCCCACGCGAGGGCTCGGCTTTACTCTTTGACTTCGAACTCGGCGTCAACCACCTCGTCATCGCCAGGCTTCTTGCCACTGTCGGCCGAGGCACCAGCGCCCGCTGCGCCAGCTCCGGCCTGCTGCGATTCGTAGAGCACTTTGCTCAGGGCATGCGAGGCCTGTTCGAGCTCGGCGGTGGCTGCCTTGATGGCGTCCACGTTTTCGCCCTTGGCGGCTTCGCGTACCTTGGCGACGGCCGATTCGAGCGGCTGCTTGTCCGCATCCTTCAGCTTGTCGCCGTGCTCCTTGATCAGCTTCTCGACGCTATAGGCCATCGAGTCCGCCTGATTACGGGCTTCGGCCAGGGCACGCTTCTTCTTGTCTTCGTCGGCGTGCAGTTCGGCGTCCTTCCGCATCTTTTCGATCTCGGATTCGTTGAGCCCGCTCGACTGTTCGATGCGGACGCTCTGTTCCTTGCCGGTGCCGAGTTCTTTGGCCGACACGTTGAGGATGCCGTTGGCGTCGATGTCGAACTTGACTTCGATCTGCGGCACGCCGCGCGGCGCCGGCGGAATGCCTTCGAGGTTGAACTGACCGAGCAGCCGGTTGTCTTCGGCCATCTCGCGTTCGCCCTGGAAGACGCGAATCGTCACGGCGGTCTGGCTGTCAGCTGCGGTGCTGAAGGTCTGCTTGCGCTCGGCCGGAATCGTGGTGTTCTTCTCGACGAGCTTGGTCATGATCCGGCCCTCGGTCTCGATACCGAGCGAGAGCGGAGTCACGTCGAGCAGCAGCACGTCCTGCACTTCGCCGGCCAGCACACCACCCTGAATCGCGGCGCCGATGGCCACGACTTCGTCCGGATTGACGCCCTTGTGGGGCTCCTTGCCGAACATCTTGGTGACGAGCTCCTGCACCTTCGGGATGCGGGTCGAACCGCCGACCAGCACGACCTCGTCGATCTCGCTGGGCTGCAGCTTGGCGTCCTTCAGGGCCTGCGTGAGCGGGCCGCGGCAGCGCTCGATCAGGTGATCGACGAGTTGTTCGAACTTGCTGCGGGTGATGCTCATCTGCAAGTGTTTGGGACCATTCGCATCGGCCGTGATGAACGGCAGATTGATGTCCGTGGTACTGGCCGAACTGAGTTCCTTCTTGGCCTTTTCACAGGCTTCCTGCAGGCGCTGCAGGGCCATCGTGTCCTTGCGCAGGTCGATGCCGTTCTCTTTCTTGAACTCATCAGCCACGTAGTTGATCAGCACGCCGTCGAAGTCGTCGCCACCAAGGTGCGTATCGCCATTGGTGCTGATGACGCGGAACACGCCTTCAGCCACTTCGAGGATCGAGACGTCAAACGTACCGCCGCCAAGGTCAAACACGACAATTTTCTCGTGTTCCTTGCGGTCGAGGCCATAAGCCAGCGCGGCCGCGGTCGGTTCGTTGATAATGCGCGCTACTTCCAAGCCGGCAATTTGACCAGCGTCCTTGGTCGCCTGACGCTGGGCGTCGTTGAAGTAAGCCGGCACCGTGATCACGGCCTTATTTACCTTGTGACCAAGGTACGATTCGGCTGCTTCCTTGAGTTTGCGGAGAATACGGGCCGAAACTTCCGGCGGAGTGTACTCCTTGTCGCCGATCTTGACCTTCACGTAGTCGTCGGCCCCGCCAGTAACGCCATAGGGGACCATCTTCTCTTCGCTCTGGACTTCGTTGTGGCGACGCCCCATGAAGCGCTTGATTGAGTAGACGGTCTTGGTGGGATTGGTCACGGCCTGCCGACGGGCCAAGTCTCCGACCAGCACGTCCCCCTTGTCCGTGAATGCCACGACGCTCGGGGTCAGCCGGTTGCCTTCCTGATTGGGAATTACCTTGGCTTCCTTGCCTTCCATTACTGCGACCACTGAGTTCGTCGTGCCCAGGTCGATCCCGATAATCTTTTCGCCTTTAGCCATGCCGCGCTCCTTTCACCTAATGATCGAGGCGGCCCGATTGCGCGTCGGGCGGCCGCCATTTGCTTGTTATATGTGTTGAGATTCAGAAGTGGTTGTTTTCGAAGGGGAGTCTCGCCACGCTACGGTTGGAGTTGACACGCCACCTGGGCAGGGCGAGAGGCTCCTCGCGGTAAATAGCAAGTGGTATGCCGCACCTGAAGCGACCTGTCCAACCAGACGATAACCGCAAGTAAATATAGGACTTAAGAGCGGGCACCGCAGGTCGCTACGAGTTGCGGTCTGTGCCACTCGGGAAATAACTGCCGTTTTGGCAGCACGTAATCGCACGACTCCCGCCGCTGCCACTTTGACATGGGCGCTGAGACCGACCCTTGTGGGCTAGAGTTTTCATGGACTGAATCGTTTGCTGGAACCTAAAAAAAAGAGGCCTCCCATGCTGCTCGCGCACCCGTCCGTCCTGTCGCCTGGCGAAGGTGAGAAGTACTTGGCCGGGCCTTTTGAAATCACGGCCCGGGTCTTGGGTTCGCAGTCCGGTGGAGCGTTTGAACTCTACGAACTGGCGATTGGGCCTGCGACGGTCGACTACCACGTGCACCATCAATTAGACGAGACGATCGTGGTCCTGGAGGGTGAAATCGAGTTCGTCGTCGAAGGCGAGACTTTCCGACGGCGGGCGGGCTCCGTAGCCTTTATTCCGCGAGGCCTGCACCACGGCTTCTCGAATCGAGGACCGGAACCGGCGCGGGTGCTGATCCACTTCAACCCGTCGGGCAATCAGCACGAGTACTTCCGGGAACTCGAGCGGCTGTTTGCCGCGCCCGAGCTCGATGCCACGGCTCTTGCGGCATTACAGAAGCGATACGATCAGGAGCTGGTCACCCCGGGGGAGTAGTACCGCAAATCCGCGGGAATTGCCTGCTCTGCCCCCGTGTTCAGCCGCAGACAACGCTCCCGATCGTCCCCTATACTTCTGCTACAGGGCGCGGTCGCTTGACACTCAGAATTGACCCAAGTACAAGGTGGGTCGACTCTTTGAACCGCGCGGCTCGTCGGTTCGGCTCGACTTCAACCCTTACAAACAAGCACCACACCTATGGCGCGGGAGAAGGCACCCAAGAAATCCTCGGGAAGCTCTCCGTCGCGCGCGCCCTCGCTGCAGGATCTGCGGACGAAGATCGATAAGATTGACCAGCAGCTCGTGGCGCTCATGAACGAACGGGCGCAACACGCCCTGGAGATCGGCAAAATCAAGAATCGCGACGGGATGGCAGCTTACGCCCCCGCACGCGAGGACGAGGTGCTGTGCCGGGTCGCCTCGCTGAGCCAAGGGCCACTCGCCGAGCGATCTCTGCGAGCAATCTTCCGCGAGCTGATCAGCGGTTCGCGGTCGCTTGAAAAGGCGCTCCGAGTCGCGTATCTCGGGCCGGCCTACAGCTACAGTCACCTGGCAGCGATCCACCGCTTTGGCCAGAGCGTGGAGCTAGTGCCCGTGGCGAATATCGCCGCGGTATTCGAGGAGATCAACAGCCGACAGGCCGACTTTGGACTGGTGCCGATCGAAAACTCGACTGACGGCCGGGTGACCGACACGCTGGACATGTTCACCCGGATGCCGGCCAAGATTTGCGGCGAGGTCCAGCTGCGGATCCACCACACACTGTTGGGCAAATGTCCACGGAGCGAGGTGCAGGAGGTCTACAGCAAGCCGCAGGCGATCTCGCAGTGCCGCAATTGGCTGGCGAAGCATCTTCCCGGTGCACGGTTGATCGAAGTGACGAGCACGTCAACGGCGGCGCAGATTGCGTCAGAAAAGCCCGGCGCCGCGGCGATTGCGAGCCTGCAGGCCGGCGTGCAATATGGCCTGGACGCGCTGGCCCAGGACATCGAGGACAACAAGGCGAACCTGACCCGGTTCGCCGTGATAGGGGACGAAACGGGTCCTCGGACGGGCAAGGACAAGTGTGCCTTGATGTTCGAGGTGGCCCATCAGCCGGGGGCCCTGGCCGATGCGATGAATGTCTTCAAGCGGACGAAGCTGAATCTTACCTGGATCGAATCGTTCCCGATTGCCCGGCCCGAGGGGGGCTACATGTTCTTCGTGGAGCTCGAAGGGCACGAGGCCGAGCCGCGGGTTCGCAAGGCGATCGCCTCGCTGGAGAAAAAAGCCGTCCGATTAGAAGTCCTGGGGTCCTACGCAAAGATGGCCCCGGTCGAGTAAAACAATAGGGATGGCGTCCGTCAGCCCCCGCTTTGCCGGGGGATTCTTTTTTTAACGTCACATTCAATCATCAACCACGCTTCCATGATCATCATTTTGAAATCCGGCGCCACCGACGAACAAATTGACCACGTTGTGGAAAAGGTCGAATCGCTCGGTCTGAACGCCCATCTTAGCCGCGGCACGCATCGCACGATCATTGGCGTGATTGGCGACGAGTCGCAGTTTCAACCCGAGCAATTTCAAGTGCTGCCTGGCGTGTCGGAAGTGATTCGCGTGTTGCCGGCGTACAAGCTGGCGAGTCTCGACGCGCATCCGGAGCCGAGCGTGGTTCCGGTGCGGAAGGTAAAGGTCGGTGGCGGACACCTGGCGATGATCGCCGGACCGTGTGCCATTGAAAACGCCGAGCGACTCGACGCGATTGCCAAGAGTGTAAAAGCCGCCGGAGCGAACATCCTGCGTGGCGGCGCGTTCAAGCCGCGCACAAGTCCTTATGCCTATCAGGGCATGGGTGAAGAGGGACTGAAGATCCTCCGCGACGTCGGCGACAAGTACGACATGCCGGTCGTCACGGAAGTGATGGACCCGCGGCGTGTCGAGTTGGTCGACAAGTATACGGACATGATACAAATCGGCGCTCGCAACATGCAGAACTTCACGCTGCTCACCGAGGTGGGGCAGACCAAGAAGCCGGTATTGCTGAAGCGCGGGATGAGCGCGACGGTGGTCGATCTGCTGATGAGTGCCGAGTACATCCTCTCGCAAGGTAATCCACACGTGGTGCTGTGTGAGCGTGGGATCAAGAGCTTTGACACCTCGACGCGCAACCTGTTCGACGTAGCGGCGGTGCCGGCGTGCAAGGCTTTGTCGCACCTTCCGATCGTCGTTGACCCCAGCCACGCGACCGGACGGCCGGATTTGATTCCGCCGTGTGCGATGGCGGGCGTGGCCGCCGGTGCCGACGGCGTGCACATCGAGGTACACAATTGCCCCGAAGAGGCGATGTCTGACGGCCCGCAAGCCCTGCTGCCGGATCAGTACACCAAGATCGCCGGGCAACTGCGGCAGCTCGCGGAGTTGATGGGGAAGAGCTTCGGGTAAGCAGAGTAGCATGCTCGGCTTGAAGGCCGAGCATGGCACCCAGAGTGTGGTTCGATAAATCTCTTGTGGGCGGTGAAAGAAGGATCAGTATGCGTCGACCGTTTATTGCCGGCAATTGGAAGATGAACCTGGATCGGGCTGCGGTGGTGGAGCTTGCCAAGGCGCTGGCCGAGAAGGCCGGTTCGTTCGCGGACGTGGAGATCGCAGTGTTTCCGCCCTCGGTCTACATCGACGCAGTGCGCGAAGCGGCCGCGGGCACCCCGCTGGGATACGGCGCGCAGAACTTCTATCACGAGGCGAACGGGGCATTCACCGGTGAGATCAGTGCGGCGATGCTGCTCGACCTGGGTTGCGACTATGTGATCCTGGGGCATAGCGAGCGGCGGCACATCCTGGGTGAGACCGATGCCGACGTGAATAAGAAGGTGCATGCAGCCCTGGCGGCTGGCCTGGTGCCAATCGTGTGCGTGGGCGAGTTGCTCTCAGAACGCGAGGCGGGCCAGACGAACGAGGTCATCCGGGCGCAGTTCGACGGCTCGCTGGCAGGGCTCTCCGCCGACCAAATGACCGGCGTGGTGATCGCCTACGAGCCGGTTTGGGCCATTGGAACCGGAAAAGTGGCCACGCCCGAGCAGGCGGAGGAGGTCCATAGAGAGCTTCGCAAATTGCTGGCTGACCGCTACAATGGCCACGTTGCCGAGAGCGTCCGGATTCAATACGGCGGGAGCGTGAAAGCCAGTAATGCCGCGGAGCTGCTGGCCAAGGAGAACGTCGACGGAGCCCTGGTCGGCGGCGCCAGCCTGAAAGCGGACGAGTTTTTGGGCATTGTGGCCGCCGCCCACCGCTAGCCGCACCGGCCTTCCGACGCGCGACGCGATTGCCCTCGCACACAGAACGAGCGACAACGATTGTTGCTTGAATCGATTACGACTTCGGCTCAGCCAGAGGAAAGAACGTTCAGTCATGAGCACACTTTTAGCCATCCTGCTGTTTGTCACCTCCGTGTTCTTGATCCTGCTGGTGCTGATCCAGCGCGGCCGCGGCGGCGGACTGGCCGGCGCGTTTGGCGGCCTGGGCGGTCAAAGCGCCTTCGGAACCAAGGCCGGTGACTTGTTCACGCGGATTACGATCGTCGTGGCCACGGTTTGGATTCTGCTTTGTGCCGCCTCGGTGAAGCTGCTGAACAACACGGGAGACGGCCTTCTAAGCAACGAACTGGGGGCCACCTCGGCGAAGTCGTCGCTGGACGAAGCAGCCTCGAAGGCTCCGGCCGACACGAAGGACGCTCCTCCAGCTGACGCTAAAAACGCTGCTCCAGCGACTGAGGCGAAGGCCCCGGCCGAAGGCGCGGCTCCCGCTGCGGAGGCTCCGGCTGCCGAAACACCGGCTGCCGCCCCCGCGAGTGAGACGCCTGCCGCTGAAGCACCCGCCAAGTCTGAATAGCCGCCACGCACGATTCGCAGAGGAACTCGCTCTTTGCTACTGAGCATGACCGGCTTTGGTGAGGCGCAGCGGAAGAATGCCACGATGGCAGTCTCGGTTGAGGTGCGCACCATCAATAGCCGCTACTTCAAGCTCACAGTTCGCTCGGGCGAAGGCTACTCGATGCTTGAGCCGCTGGTCGAAGGCCAGGTGCGCGAGCACATCAAGCGTGGCACCATCCAGGTCTCGCTGCGGATCGATCGGGCTCGCTCGAGCGACGATTTTCGGCTCGACACTGCGGTGCTCTCGGGCTACCGCAATCAGCTCGACAAGCTGTATCGGGAATGGCACGTTTCGCAGCCCGTGGGCGTGGAGAACCTGCTGGCGCTCCCCGGCGTGGTTCAACAGAACGGTGCCTCGAGCTTCGAAGTCGAGCGCGATTGGCCGCTGGTCCGCGAAACGCTGGAAGAGGCGATGCGGCAGATGACCAAGATGCGGTCGGAAGAGGGGCGGGCGATGGCCGCCGACCTGGCGGCGAACTGTGCAACCGTGGCCGGCGAGTTGGACGCGATCGATGCGCGGGCGCCGCTGGTGCGTGAGGCGTACCGCGATCGATTGACGGACCGGATTTCCAAGTCGCTGGAAGAGTTCAAAATCACGCTGCAGCCGGGCGACCTGATTCGCGAGCTGAGCATCTATGCCGAGCGGAGCGACATCTCGGAAGAGATCGTTCGCCTGCGGAGCCATTTGGAGCAGTTCGGCGCGACGCTGGAGTTGGACGAGAGCTCCGGCCGCAAGCTCGAGTTCTTGACGCAGGAGATGTTTCGGGAAACGAACACAATTGGCTCGAAGGCCAACGACGTGCAGATTTCGCGGCACGTGATCGAGATCAAAGCGGCGATTGAACGCATCCGCGAGATGATTCAAAACGTTGAGTAGGAAGCTGGCTCTGACGCTCGGCTGGCCAAGGACGATCGGCCCCTTATGCCCACCACCATGATGACCCAACGAGCCGGCAAGCTGATCGTCATTTCCGGACCTTCGGGCGCCGGCAAAACGACCCTGCTCAAGCGGCTATTCGAGGACTGTCCGGAGCTTCGGGCGAGCGTTTCGGCGACGACCCGGGCTCCCCGTCCCGGCGAAGTCGACGGCCAGGACTACTATTTCCTGAGCCGGGAGGAGTTCGAGCGACGTCGGGAGGCCGGCGAATTCCTGGAATGTTTCGAGGTTTTCTCGAGCGGGACGTGGTACGGCACGCTCGAGAGCGAGGTGGCCCCTAGTCTGGCTGGCGGGAAGTCGATAATCTTAGAGATTGACGTGAAGGGTACCATGGCTATCCACCAGCGGTATCCCGATGCAGTGACCATCTTTGTGCACCCCTGTTCAGCCACCGACCCTGAGCAGGACTTGGCCGAGATCGAGCGGCGATTGCGATCGCGCGGCACGGAGAGCGAAGAAGCGATTCAAAGCCGCCTGGCGGTGGCCCGCCGCGAACTGACACTGTCGGCCACCTACCAACATCAAGTCATCAATGACGATGTCGAACGAGCCGTTCGGCAAATACGCGAAATCATCTGTTCCCCCGAGGGTTAAAAGGAAATGATCGACGAGCTCCGCGAAGAAGCAATCGTGAACAAGGTCGGCGGCCGATTCAAGCTGTCGACGCTGATTCAAAAGCGGCTGGTGGCGTTGAACGCCGGCGCTCGGCAGCTGGTGCAGTCCGACTCGGACAACAAACTGGAGATCGTGGTCCAGGAAATCATGCAGGACAAGATCTACCTCGACACCTCGCTGCAGCTGCAAGTGGCGGGCGACGAGACGGGTGGCGGTCCGCCGGAGTTGGATCTGGCCAATTTGTAGTCGGCGTTGGCTTTCTAACGAGCGACAGACGGAAACCCCTGGCAAAGCCAGTGGCGATAAGAGAAGCACAATCCCCCGGTTTCGTCCGGGGGATTTTTATTGGTGGGCCAAGTGCGAGTCACATCGGTTGTGAACGTATAATTGGGCTATGAACGGGCGCGAAATCATCATCGGCGTCAGCGGCGGGATCGCGGCCTATAAGTCCGCGATGCTCGTGAGTCAATTGGTGCAGACCGGCGCCGGCGTTTCGGTGGTGATGACCGCCACGGCGCGGGAGTTCATTGGCCCGGCCACATTCACCGCGCTCACCAGCCGGCCTGTGCTCGAACACACATTCGATCCGCGCTTCCCGCTGGGATCGCATATCGAGCTGGCCGAACGTGGCGAACTGCTCTGCATTGCTCCGGCAACAGCAAATTTGCTGGCCAAGGCGGCGCACGGCATGGCAGATGACCTCTTGAGCACGCTACTGCTTTCGTTCACAGGGCCCGTGCTTATCGCGCCCGCGATGAACTGCGAGATGTGGGAGAAGCCGAGCGTGCAGCGAAACGTCGCCCAGCTTCGCGCGGATGGCGTTCACTTCGTCGATCCGGAAGAGGGCTGGCTGAGTTGCCGCCGCAAGGGCGTGGGGCGGATGGCCGCGCCGGAGAAGATTCTGGCGGCAATTGAAGGGCTGCTGGCAAAGCGGTAGTTTGACTAAGCACTTCGGCAGTTCTAGTGTCGCCGCATGGCCCGAATCCTGATCACCTCTGGTCCCACGCGGCAGTACATCGATCCGGTGCGCTATCTGACCAATGCTTCCAGCGGACGCATGGGTCGGGCTTTGGCCGAAGCGGCCATCGAGCGCGGGCACGAAGTCGTGATCGTCAGCGGGCCAGTTGATATCGAGTATCCGTACGCTGCCGAAGTCATCGACGTGATCTCGACCGAAGACATGCTGGCCGCGGCACTGAAAGTTTTCCCTGAGTGCGATGGTCTGATCGGCGTGGCGGCCCCCAGCGACTACCGCCCGGTGAAGGTCGCCACGAGCAAGATTGCCAAGACGGGCGAACCACTGGTCCTGCACTTGGAAGAAACGGCTGACGTTGTGGCCACGCTGGGCAGTCAGAAGACGCACCAGTGGCTGGTTGGTTTCGCCCTGGAAACCGAGGACCATCGCCTGCGGGCCCTCGCCAAGCTCGAAAAGAAGCATTGCGACCTGATGGTCTCAAACGGCGCAGAAGCGATGCACTCGCTGGACAACAGCGTCGAGGTGATCGACCGGGCCGGCAATGTGCTGAAAGCGATCGCTGGGCCGAAAGAGGACGTCGCCCGCGGAATTTTCGAAGTGATCGAAGAGCGCCTGATCCGAGGGCGTTGAGTCCTCTGGTTATTCTGGCTTCTCGATCGGCAGCGGCACGTCGCGGAACGTCAGGTGTACATCGCGTTTTGTTCGTAAGCCCGGGTAGTGCAGCTTCAGCAGGCCGGGCTTGCTCTCGGCCGAGTCGCCCATGAACGTGACGCGAAGCTGCACCCCGCGATCGGTCAGGGCCGGTGAGAGATTCTGGATGCGGAACGCCGTGCCGTTCTGATCGATCAGTTCGACTTCGTACTCGCGGAACAGCACTTCCTGCGGATCGGGAAGCGCAAGGTCACGCAGCACATTGATCGTGAGGATGTACTTGCCGGTAGTGGGCTCCTCGATCGCGTCGAGACTCACCACCAAATCGTCCTGGGCGTGCGGCTTATCGACTTCAAACTGTTTGATCTCGATGGTCTTCGGTTCGCCAGTTGCGATCAGGCCCCAGCGGATCGTGAAGGTTTCGAGCGTCTTGGCGGACACGGGCACGGGATTCAGCTTCAGGCTGGCGGTTACCTGCCGCAAGCCGCGCGACGTGGCATTCCAACCGCCGCCCGAGGGCTGCGCGGCCGAGAGGATCACGCCGTTGTCGGTCACGCCTTCGACCAGTTCGGGCTGCGTGGCATAGCCGACGATCGCGAAACGGTCTTCCCAGTTGAACTGCAGATTCAGGTGAAAACTGTGCGTGAGATCGGACTTGCCTTCCTCGTAGCTGAGTTCCTCGATGAAGTGCCGCTTGGCGCTGATGATCAGGCCCCGCACGGGGCCGGAATATGCCCGGGGGAAATTGCCCGGCGAGCCGGCGCTGACGACCATGCCCGGCGTGTGGGCGTCATAGTGAGGACGAACGCGGTTGTTGGTCTGGCGACAGACATCATCGATGGCCTGCCAGTATTCGACCCCGATAAAACTGACGCTCAGCTTGGCTTCGGCAAACTGGCCGTAGGGATCGCCCACGTGAATGTGGTTGCCGGCTTGAGCGGCAAGCTGTTTGAGCACTTCGGATGCCGACTTGTCCGTGGCCTGCAGAGTGACTAAGCGCGGCGCCCAGAGATCGTCCGCTCGGATGGCTTCCAGAAGCTGGCCGGCGCGGAGGCGGATTTCAGGGTCGGCGGCGGTGAGCGACTTTTCGAGTTCGGCGCGGCCGGCAGCCCCGAGCTTGGCGAGTCGTTGATACGCCCCGCGACGCGTGGCAAAGTCAGAGTCGCCCAGGTCCTTGATCAGGGCTGCGACGCGAACGGGCTCGCGATCGGGCGGCTGAGAGAACGCGGCCTGTTCAAGAATCAACAGCACGGCCAATGGCGCCAAGACAATGCGGGCGGGCCGCCAAACCCGCGGAGAGTTGCCATCCATGGATCGGCTCCTGCGGACACGGCGCGCCAGGCGACCGCCGGAATCCGGCCAAATTGCCAGGCGCATCGGGCATGGGCAAGCCATCCGGCCGCGGTTATCCTGGGGCGACACGGACGACCAATTTCAAAAACTGGCAAACGGTACGAGAATCGCGTCCGGCCGTCAATGCCGAGCCATGCTTCCACGATGATGTCACCGATAGCAAACCAGCCGCTCGATTGCCTGAGCGTCGGCATTCTTGTCGCCGACCACCTTTGCGATCCGATCGACCATGTTCCCGCTGCGGGCGAGCTTGTGCTCTCGCAGCGATTGCCGCTGGCCACGGGGGGCTGCGCCGCGAATGTGGGCGTGGACCTCGCGCGGTTGGGCGTGAAAGTGGGCGTCGTCGGCTGCGTGGGGCAGGACGCCTTTGGACGCTTCATGATCGACGAGCTTGCGGCGGCGGGCGTCAACACTCGCTATATTCGCCAGCTCGTGGGCGAAGAAACGTCCGGCACGCTGATCATCAACGTGCGCGGAGAGGACCGGCGGTTCGTGCACTGCGTGGGAGCAAACGCGCGGGTGCAGGTCAGCGACATTCCGCGCGACGAGATGCTGCGGGCGAAGGTGCTGTACGTCGGCGGATATCTGCTCATGCCAGCACTGGAAGGCGAACCGCTCGCCGCGCTTTTCCGCGAAGCTCGGGCCGCAGGCGTGAAGACCGTGCTGGACATCGTGCTGCCTGGGCCGGGCGATCACTGGCCGAAGCTCGAAAGCGTGCTGGCCGAAACGGACGTGTTCCTGCCGAACACGGATGAATCCAAGGTACTCACGCGCGAGGCCGATCCACTGCGGCAAGCCGAGAAGTTCGCCGCTGCTGGCGCCGGCGCGGTGGTAATCACCTGCGGCGAGCACGGCTCGGTAATCGTCAGCGGCAAGGAGCGTTTGCGAGCCGGAACGTATCCGGTCGAATACAAAGGGGGCACCGGCTCGGGCGATGCCTTCGACGCGGGCTTCATTACGGGGCTGCTGCTCGGCCAGGACCTCTTGGACTGCGTTCGCTGGGGAAGCGCGATCGGGGCGAGTTGCGTCCGCTCGATCAACGCGACGGACAGCGTCTTCACGCGAGTCGAAGCCGAGGCTTTTCAAGCGAAGCACGATCTGGCGATCGAGCGGATCTAGTTCGCTCGCGTGCCTTGAGGGGTGCGATTATTCCGTTTATGCCAGTCTTGCGCGATGGTCGAAATACGCTCATCTCGAAGCGCGCAATTCCTTTGCGCCCTATGGTTGGATAGCCGCAACGAAGGCTCCCCGATGCTTTGATCAAAGCGACTTTGACGTGCAACGATACGTGCAGCGGATCCGCCGATTCTTTGGCAAAGCCGATGGCCCCACGGCTGTCGAGTATGCCGTGATGCTGGCGCTGATCATGCTCACCGCCGTGTCGGGTGCGCGAACGATGGGCTGTAGCGTAAACAATACCCTGAACGAAACGGCCGAGTCATTGGGCCATTAGGATTCGCGATTGAGTTTTGAGTGGCGCTAGCTAAACGAATCACGATTCGAGGAAAGCCATGTTTCGACTTACCCCCCGCCGTCAACTGTTCGTCGATCGTCAGGTCCAAGGCGCACTCCTGGTGCGGATTGCCGCATACTGGTGCTTCTCGGTGCTGGCGGTCTGCCTGATCACGCTATGCGTGCAGGCGATCACGTATCCGAACCGGCCGTTCCTGGAGTACTTTGCCTTCAGCGAGTTCTTCGTCCAGTACGGCCCGCTGATCCTGACATCCGCCATCCTGGTACCGCTGATCATGTTCGACGTCGTGGCGGTGAGCAATCGCTTCGTCGGACCGCTGTTGCGAATGCGCCGCTCGATGCGCAACCTGGCCGCGGGCGAGCCGGTCGAGCCGATTCACTTTCGCGAGAAAGACTACTGGCACGACGTCGCCCAGGAGTTCAACCTGGTGGTCGCCCGGGTCCAGGAGCTGGAGCGAGAACTGGCAGAGGCTCGGGGCGAGCGTAGCCCGGAGGATGAGGTTGTCGCGAGGAAGCCGGCCGTGGCCGGGCGTTGACTTTCGCCCTTGGCGGCCCTATCCTGGAACGCTCAGCAAGACCCTAGACCGTGAGTTTTCGCCATGAGCCGCAACGGCTACCCGAACCTGAACCTCAGTCCGACCGCCGAGAAGGTCGTCGTCGCGATTGAGATTATTATTCGGGAGGTGCGGCCGTAAGGGCGAACCGGTGAAATACCGATTCAATCAAAGCCCCGAGGCCGCCAAGGCCGCGGGGCTTTTTTCGTTTTGATTCCAGTCAGCAACCTTTCCAACTCGAGCCATCGGAAAAGTAAATCATGCGTCGCATTCAGATGTACGACACGACTCTGCGGGACGGCAGCCAGGGCGAAGGCGTTAACTTCTCGCTCCAGGATAAGCTGCTGATTACCGAGCGGCTCGACAGCCTGGGGTTCGATTTCGTCGAAGGCGGCTTTCCGGCCTCGAATGAAAAGGACGCGGCCTATTTTGCCCGCGTTCAAGAACTGGACCTCAAGCACGTGAAGGTGTGCGCCTTTGGCATGACGCGCCGTCGTGGCGTGAAGCCCGGCGACGATCCAGGTGTGCGTTCGCTGGTGGAGGCGAACACCTCGCACATCACGCTGGTGGGCAAGACGTCGGCCTTTCATGTAACGGAAGTGCTGCGTGTGTCGCTGGAAGAGAATCTGGCCATGATCACCGAGACGGTGCGCTACCTGCGCGAGGCAGGGCGCGAAGTGATTTACGACGCCGAGCATTTCTTCGACGGCTGGAAGCTCGATCCGGAGTATGCCCTGAAGACGGTCAAGGCGGCGGCCGAAGCGGGGGCGAGCACGATCGTAATGTGCGACACCAACGGTGGAACGATGCCGGAGGAGATCGCCGCGATTACGCGCGAGGCGGTCTCAGCACTGCCCGTGCCGGTGGGCATCCACTGCCACAATGACTGCGAGTTGGCGGTGGCGAACTCCTTGGCCTCGGTTGATGCCGGCGCACTGCAAGTCCAAGGCACGATCAACGGCCTGGGTGAGCGGTGCGGCAATGTCGACCTGATCTCGGTGATCGCGAACCTCGCGGTGAAGAAAAAGGGTTACGAAGTCTTGCAGCCCGGCGCGGTTGAACACCTGACCGAGCTTTCGCGGTTCGTCTACGAAACCGCGAACTTGCGGCTGCGCTCGAGTCAGCCGTTCGTCGGACAGAGTGCGTTCGCTCACAAAGGCGGGATGCACGTGCATGCCGTCGCCAGGGCAACGTCGAGCTATGAGCACATCGCACCGGAACTGGTTGGCAACGAGCGGCGGATTTTGGTGAGTGAGCTCTCGGGCCGGTCGAACATCAAAGCCGTGGTCGGCGATAAGGTGGCTGGCGACGACCCGCAGCTCATGGACCGGATTCTGGCCCGAGTGGTCGAGCTCGAGAATCAGGGATACCAGTTCGAAGCGGCTCAGGGGTCGTTCGACCTGTTGGCCCAGAAGGTGGCCGGCACCTATCGGCCGCACTTCGAGCGGATGCACTTTCGCGTGAACGTCGAAGCCGATGCGCCGGACAACGTGGTTACCGAGGCGACGGTGAAGCTGGGGATCGACGGCCAGGTGCGGCACGAAGTGGCCGAGGGGGATGGTCCGGTGAACGCCCTGGATGCCGCCTTGCGAAAAGCACTATATGCCCACTTCCCGAACCTCGCCGAGATGCAACTGGTCGATTACAAGGTGCGGGTCATCAACTCCGAGGCCGGCACCGCGGCCGGCGTGCGGGTGGTGATCGAAAGCCGCGACGAGGATGAAGTCTGGGGCACGGTGGGTGTAAGCGAGAATATCATCGAGGCGAGCTGGATCGCGCTGGTCGACAGCATCGAGTACAAGCTCTACAAGGACGAGGGGCAGACGACCCCGGCCGCGAAGCCGCAGGCGGCTGTTTCCGGCTCGTGAGTGGCCGCTGAACTCGGCTGTTTGAGCGGGCGGGGCAGCGGTAAAATCGGAGGCTTACCAGGAACCGTTTGAGCCATTTGCAAAGTGTTGGAAATGTCAACCCAATCGAACACCGCCGAGCTTCCCAAGCAGTACGACCATGAAGCCGCGCAAGAGCGCTGGTATCCGTTCTGGCTGGAGCGGGGATACTTTCACAGCGAGCCCGATCCGAAGCGGAAGCCGTTCACGATCGTGATTCCGCCGCCGAACGTGACCGGGGCGCTGCACCTGGGGCACGCGCTCAACAACACGCTGCAGGACACACTCATCCGCTGGCGCAGGATGCAGGGGTACAACGCCCTCTGGATGCCGGGCACCGATCACGCGGGCATCGCCACGCAGGCCGTCGTGGAGCGGCGCATCTTCGAAGAGGAAAAAAAGACTCGCCACGATCTGGGCCGCGAAAAACTCGTGGAGCGGATCTGGGTTTGGAAAGAAGAATATGAGAAGCGCATCCTCGGGCAGCTGCAGCGGATGGGGTGCAGTTGCGATTGGGATCGCACGCGATTCACGCTCGACGAGATGTGCGCTCGGGCAGTTCGGCACACCTTCTATCGCCTGTTCAAAGATGGCCTGGTGTATCGCGGCACGCGGCTGGTGAACTGGGACACGCACCTGCAAACGGCGGTGAGTGACGACGAAGTATTCCACGAGGCCGTGAAGGGTCACTTCTGGCATTTGAAATACCCCGTGATCGGCGCGGCCAAGGACGAACCGCAGTTCGTGCACGTGGCCACGACGCGTCCGGAAACGATGCTGGGCGATACGGCCGTGGCTGTGCATCCCGATCCGGCGGCGGCGCTCGCTGCCGTGGAAGCGGAACTGAAGCAAAAGCTCGCGGCCGCGCCGGCCAAAGACAAGGCCGCGGTGCAAACGCAGCTCGACGAACTGGCCGAGCGGCGGAAGACGCTTTTGCCGACTTTGATCAAGCTGCGCGACATGGCTCGTGCCGGCCGCAGGGTCCTGCTGCCGCTCGTGGATCGGGAGATTCCGCTGGTGGCGGACGAGTGGGCCAAGCCCGAGCTGGGCAGCGGCTGCGTGAAGATTACGCCGGCGCATGATCCGAACGACAATGAGGTGGGCAAGCGGCAAAGCTTGCCGATGGTGAACATCCTGAATCCTAACGGCACGTTGAACGACAATGCCGGCAAGTATGCGAAGCTGACGATGAAAGCCGCCCGCGAGCAAGTGGTGGCTGATCTCGAAGCACTTGGATTGCTGGAGAAGGTGGAAGATCGCGACATCGAGCTGGCGCACAGCGATCGATCGAAAACGCCGATCGAACCCTATCTGGCGGACCAGTGGTTTGTGAAGATGGAACAGCTTGCGCAGAGCGCGATGGACGCCGTGACCGACGGCCGCGTGAAGATCGTGCCCGAACGGTACACGCGCGGCTATCTGGACTGGCTCGGCGAAAAGCGCGATTGGCCTGTGAGCCGGCAGCTCTGGTGGGGACACCAGATTCCGGTCTGGTACTCGAAGACGGCAAGCGAAGCGGACCTGAAGAAGGCCTTCACCGGGCGCGACGATGTGTGTTGGCATCGCGACGGAGAGCATGACCAGTGGCTGATTGGAGCACTGGAGGAAGACCTGACCAAAGACGCCGTGCCGGGGCACAAGCTGACGCGCGAAACCGACGTGCTCGATACGTGGTTCAGCTCCGGCCTCTGGCCGCATTCGACGCTCGGCTGGCCGGACGAAACACCGGAGCTCAAGTACTACTACCCTACCAGTACGCTGATCACGAGCCGCGACATCATCACGCTGTGGGTGGCGCGGATGGTGCTCCTTGGCTTGTACAACGTGGGCGAGATTCCGTTTAACGAGGTGTACATTCACCCCAAGATTCTCGACGGCTTTGGCGAAACGATGTCCAAGTCGAAGGGGAATGGCGTCGATCCACTCGACGTGATTGACAAGTTCGGCGCGGATTCGCTGCGGTTCAGCCTGGCGTATCTTACGACTGAAACGCAGGACGTGCGGATGCCGGTGGAATTCGAATGTCCGCATTGCCACGCGGCGGTGGAGCAGACGAAGAAGAATCGCATCCAGCCGCGCATCGAGTGCAAAAAATGCGGCCAGGCGTTTTCGACGCAGTGGGCCAGGCAGCCTGAAGACACGGCTCTGCCTCGCGGGCTGGTGCTCAGCGAGCGGTTCGAACTGGGGCGCAACTTCTGCAACAAGCTGTGGAACGCGGCGAGGTTCGCGCTCTTGAATCTGGACGATTACTCCCCTGCCCCGGTGAGCGACCAAGAGCTCGCGGTAGAAGACCGCTGGATTCTGAGCCGGCTGGCCACCGTGACGGCCGAGACAACGGCCGCGCTCGAGACGTATCGCTACGGCGATGCAGCACGCGTGCTGTACGACTTCGCCTGGAACGAGTTCTGCAGTTTCTATGTGGAAATGGCCAAGGGGCGATTGCAAGAAACCGCTGCGCGGCCGGTGGCGCAACGAGTGCTGGCGCACACGCTCGACGCGCTCGTGCGGCTGTTGCATCCGATGATACCGTTCATTACCGAGGACATCTGGCAGCGGCTGGGCGAAGCCGCGCCCGTACGCGGACTCACTGCCCCGGCCGAGGCGGCGGCGAGCGTGATGATCGCCTCCTGGCCCGAGGTGGACGATCGCCGGCAGGACGCAGAGATCGAAGCGCGATTTGCCAAATTCCAAGAGTTGCTGAAAGGCCTGCGCGACATTCGCAGCCGGCAGAACATCCCGCCCAAGGCGAAGATGAAGTTTACCGTGCGGTGCGATGGGGAGTTCGGCAAGCTATTAGAGCCGATGGAGCCTTACTTCGAGTCGATGGCCGGGGCGCAGGCGACGGCCTGGGGTGCGGACGTGAAGGCGCCGGAAACGAGCGCCAACTTCTTTGCCGCCGGCGCAGAGGTATTCGTCGATCTGGCGGATCATATCGACGTTGACGCCGAGATCGCCCGCCAGACGAAAGAGCGGGAACGACTTAGCGGCGCGATTGCTCAGAAGGAAAAGCAGCTCTCGAACGAGAGTTTCGTGAGCAGGGCGCCCGCTGCGGTAATTGAGAAGGAGCGGGCTGCGCTTACGCAACTCAAGGAACTGCTGTCCGCAGCGGAAGTCGCGCTGGCGAAGCTTTCCGCGCGGCGATAGCTATTTGGCGACTCGCTTAGTTGTCAAGTCACCCGCCGGAGCGGCAATCTGCCGCGTGTTGGTCATTTTTTCGCCCGACTAGCCCGCTTGCGGCTGCGCCAACTATAATCGAGAGCTGCGATTCCTGGTGCGCATCTCACGGTTCGAAGAAGAAGGGTTCCGCAAATGCCGGTCCACATGGAGCTCTCACGGATCATTATCAGCGAAATCAACGACCAGCAGGTCATCTATCTCAAGGAAGTCGAAGGCGAACGAACTTTTCCGATCCTGATCGGAATCTTCGAAGCCACGAGCATCGACCGCCGCGTCAAGCAGCAACACTCGCCGCGGCCGCTGACTCACGATCTGCTGGTGAGCGTGGTCGATCACCTTGGTGCGGAACTGCAGGACGTCGTGATCAGCGAGCTGCGCGAGCACACCTACTTCGCCAAGCTGCGCGTGCGCCACGAAGGCGAACTGATCGAGATCGACGCTCGGCCGTCCGACGCAATTGCTGTGGCCGTGACTTGCGATCCGCAATTGCCGATCTATGTGGCGGAGGATGTGCTCGACGACGTTCTGGGAGAGCACTAAGTCGCCGGCAACCGGGTACCGAGGCAATCGGCATGACGCGACTCTCTGCTCGCGGCACGTACTTCGTGAAGAGGCTCATTCCATTGGCCCTCTTTGGAGTTGCCGGGCTGATTCTGTTCTCTATCGTCTCGGCGCGACAGCGAGGTGGCAAAGATCCCGAACTGCACGTCTTCGTCCCATTCCTGCTCCTCTTTTTCGGCGTGGCGTACTTCATCTTTCGCAAGCTGGTGCTGGATTTGGTCGACGCGGTGTGGGATGACGGCGACGCACTGGTAATCAAAAACCGCCACCAGGAGGTTCGCATACCGCTGTCGGAAATCATGAGCGTCGGCTATGCCGGCTTTCAGAATCCGTCGCGTGTAACGCTCTATTTGCGGCACCCCTCGCGGTTTGGCGACGAAATCGCTTTCGCCACCCCGGCGCGGGTTTTCAGCTTCCGTTTGCCGCCCAAGATCCGCGAGTTGATGGTCCGGGTGGACGAAGCGCGGCGCGGGCAGGACTTTTCTGCGTAAATCGCTTGACACGTTGCGCCTCTGCGCAATATGCTGACGCCGCGTCCCCAACCAGCCCCTCCGGAGTCGCTAGTGCGCTTCGCTCCTCAAGAAGGATCTCTCCATGCGTAAGCTTTCATTGCTCGCGGCAATCTGCGCCGCGATCGTCCCCGTCTCAACCGCATCCGCGGTTGTCATCGACTTCAACAACGGTGCACTCGTCATCACCGACAACGGCATTGGCGACACCAATCTGGCGTTCGATGTGATTGACTTTAACACCACCGTCGGCGGCTACCTGCTACAGGGCACCGTCGACACCGGTGCAGGTACGAATCTCACCAATTTGATCGGCGTGCCCAACGGCTCGGTGCGGCTGACCAACTTCATCGGCGAGGCGACGGCCAACGGGCTGGGGCAACTCGACATTCAGTTTTCGCACACCGTGCTCGGCACCTACGCAGGCGTGATTGCGGCCGACTCGCTGGATGCCTATGTCTCGCATGCGACGGCTGCGCCAGTGCCGGCTGGCAATGACCTCATCAACATCTGGCAGGGATTCGTGAACGGGATCGTCATCACACCCACGGTGCCCGGGCCGCCTCCCTATCTGAATCCGAATCTGCCTGCCAGCTCGCCGCCGCTACCTTATCCGGTGGTCACGCAAGGACCGATGGCGCTGACGCCGCTGATTACAAATCCGGCGTTCGGAGCATATTTCAGCTTTGACCTCGGCTCGGCAGGCGACCAGCTATTGCTGTTCAGTAGCGCCGAGGTAGGATTTTCCGCAGTTCCCGAGCCGGGCACGGTTGTTCTGTTTGGTTTGGCGCTCGCGGGACTGCCGATACTGCGCCGCCGGCTGAAGAAATAGGCCGATTCTGCACATCGTGTTTGCGCCTTGCACCACGGGTGAACGCTCGGCTGCCAGCAGATACAATGGCGGCTAACCGGGCGTTCGCCCGTGGTTTGTTTCTTTTCCGACTTGGCGAGACGAGTGCCGACATGCGACTGACGACTGCTGGTGGGTTACGATTCGTGACCTTCGTGATGCTGTGCTGCGGACTTTGGTCCGAGCGGCAGCTCTCGGCCGAAGAACCTCTCCGTATGAACCAATTGCAGGTCGTTGGCACGCACAACAGCTACCACACGCGCGAGAAACCGATCGCCAGTGGCCGGGCAGCAGCCTGGAACTACACGCATCCTCCGCTCGACGTGCAGCTTGACCGGGGCGTGCGGAGCTTCGAACTCGACTTGCACTGGCGGAACGGTGAGTTTCAGGTTTTTCACGTGCCGCTGATCGATGAAGGGACGACCTGCAAGACGCTGGCCGAAGCGCTGGCCACGGTGCGGCGCTGGTCGGAGTCACATCCGAATCACGTGCCGATCTCGTTCCTGTTTGAGCTTAAGAGCGAAGGGCCCGGAATCGACAAGCGGATCAAGAAGGTCGACGCCGCAGGGCTCGATCAGCTCGACGAGGTCCTGCGTGCCGGTTTCGCCAAAGGGCAGATCATCACGCCGGACGTCGTGCGCGGCGATGCTCAAACCCTGCGTGAAGCGGTCACGACGCGCGGCTGGCCGACGCTTGAGAAGTCACGTGGCAAGGTGTTCTTCATCCTGCACAACGACGAGGACCAGCGTGATTTGTACAGCAAGGATCGCCCGTCGCAGCGCGGCCGCGTGATGTTCGTGCGAAGCGACCCTTCGCGTGAGGATGCGGCAACGTTTGTGATGGACGGGCCGAACGATCCCAAAATCCCCGAACTGGCGAAAGCGGGCTACTACATCCGCACCCGAGCCGACAGCGACATTCGGATCGCGGGCTCGGGCCAGCCCAAGCGGCGGGACGCGGCGTTTGCCAGCGGCGCGCACATTTTGAGCACCGACTTCCCACGCGGTCAAACGGATAAAGAGTCCGGCTACGTGGTCGAGTTCGCCGCTGGCGCGGCTGCCAGGATCAATCCGGTGAACGGACCCGAGGCCGAGCGAGGTAAGCCGTTCACTGAGTAGCCTGATCCCGCTCCCAGACGATCAGCGTCTGCATAGAGCCAAGCCGGCAGCCGAAATCCTTGGGGCGCGGCTTGCCCGGCGAATCCGACGCAAGTCGCGCTGCGCATGACCGTGATCTCCGCTTTCGAGGGACGAACCGAGAGTCGGTAAGCGGAAGTGTAGCACGGCGCGGGGCTGAAATCGAATGTTGCCCGCGAATGATCCCGGAGATGCCAAGGCTACCTGCCCAGGCGACTGGCAATCAGGTTGCGGGCAGAGAGGACCAATGTCGGCATGGCGGAGTCGTCGTCCTCTTCGTCGTCTTCCCCTTGGGTCAGGTAGCCGGAATAGTCCAGGCCTGAGCCGCCGTCAGCCAGGACCTCGTCGACAATCGAAAGTGGCGAGGCGCTCGGCTCGGCCTCGGAGACCAAGGCCATGGCCAGTTCGGACGAGTCCTCGTCCGAGCCGTATTCCGCGAGGTACGAGGCGAGGTATTCGCGTATCGACGTCTCACCCGTGGGTGGCGGTGTGTCGTCTGACCAGGACTCGAGCACGATGCGCGCGCTGTTGAAGCTAGCGACAGCGATGTCCGAGGCGTAACCGTCCTGATCGTCGAAGGCGAAGCCGTAGTTCTTGCCGTCGATGCTCACCGTGGTCTGGTGCAAGAACTGGGCATAGTGATTCCAAGGCTGGCTATTTTGGTTGTTTTCGTAGTACTGGCTGTGATCCGCCCAGGTGTTCGTTGTGTCGCTGGGGGTCGTATGTTTGACCCCCTGCAACTGGGCGACGCCGCGATTGAGCGCTGAGACGATCTGGTTCTCCAGATCGGCGAGCACCTTTTGCTGATCCACGGTCGGATACTCGGCCGTGCGAAAGGAGTTATCCGCGAAGACACCATTGCAGGCGAAAACCATCTCGGATGGCGAGAGCGCAGTGTAATTCGCACCGGTTGCGTGTGGCGGCGCATCTCCAGGCGTCAAGGCCGGGGTGTAGCCAGCCCAGTAGTAGCGATTGCCGTTCAAGAACGGGTAGTAAACGTTGTACTTGGTACCCGTCGTGGGATTGGCCGAGTCAACGAACTGTAAGACGTACGTGCCGCCTGACGTGACGACCGTGCCACTCGAATCGACCTGGACGACCGTTCCCTGATAGGTCTTGGTCGTGCCATCGGCTGCGGATTGCACGTACAGCAAGTCGCCGTTCTGATACTTCGTGAACAGGTCGTCGATGGCCTGGTTGAAGTAACTGTTGAACGGGCTGAGGGTCACCGAGTCGTAGTAGACGACGGCGTTCTGATCGTGCGTGGTGGCTACCGAGCCAGCCACTCCGCGGATCACGGTCCAGGTTGTCGTGCCGTTGAGATTCGTTGGCTGGTTGTTCAGGAAGCCCGTGACGGTCATGATCTCGCCGTCGACACGCACATTGAATTGGGTTGTGGCTGCATCGGGGTAGCCGCTCGAGCTGCCGACGGTGAGCGTGGTTTGCGACGCGGTTACGGCTGGATTGGTCTGCGATATGAAGGCGCCCGCCACGTGGGGCACTGCCTGAGTGCCATTGACGCCTCGTTGAACAGTCCAATTGACGCCGCCGGTGACCGGCGCGGAGCCTGTCACCAACATCTGCTCGTCGCGAACTTGAATCTTGAAGGGTGAGATGTTCGGGTCGGGGAAGCCCTGACCGCTGTAGACGAGAAAGGTCGTCGTGGTGGCGCTGATTTCCTGTTGCAGAACGGTTTGGACATTGACGATGCTGCCGGCGGTCGTCGAATTGTTCAAATAGCCGCTGGGATTCTGAATGCGGTACGACCCAAAGGTGCCTTGGTCTGTGTCGAGTAGACTGCGGTAGGGATCGCCCGGAGTGCTCGTAAACTCCGTGTATAGCTCGAAGATCTGATCGCGCGCCACGTCGATGCCGACTCCGTTGGCAACATTGCCCGGATCAGTCGAGTCGAGCAAGACGCGGATCGGCACACCGAGTTGGTCGACGTTCGTGGTGTCGATATTGAGGTTGCCCTGGGGATTGCCGGTCGCGTTGAGCGAGAACTCGACATAGTCGTAGTAGTTGTTGCCAGGAACCGGCCCGTTCACGCTGCCGACGGAGTCGCCGTTGATCGTCATCTGCGGCACGTTGGACGAACTGTCGGACATGAAGAAGTACATACGGGCCGACTTGGGCCCATAGTTCGTCGACCCGATTTCCTGCGGCAGATTAATGACGTAGGTATGATCCGAGGTCTGTGTCAGATCGGTGAGCTGGAATGTAGGCAGGATCTTGCTGGCGACCGACGTCGTCAAGTGCGCATTGCCGCTGGAGTCATAGTAGTAGTACGGTGGAGTGTCGGACGAGTAGTCCTGCGAGTACAGCGCAATGTAGATCTGGTCGTCGGCAAACGCGCGCGTGCCCTGCGAATTCAACTGCGTGTTGTTGAAGATGTAGAACGGCGAAGTGGTCATCAACTCGCGCAGCTCGAGCGATTCGAACGATAGCGGCTTCGCCATGCGAGAGAGCGAACGCGTTGGGCGAAGCGATCCGAGCGCAGTGTGGAACAGCGTCATCCTTGAACTCCTGACGGCGACGCGCGGCCAACTTGCCAGCCGCGCATGACAGTCATGGCTGAATAGGGGAAACGCGCATGCGCCATCCTTGGCGAATGATCGCGATCCGGAATGCGGGGACGTCTCTGGACAGGAACGAACGCGGAGGAATCGAACGTAGATGCTTGGCAGGCAGTGGCGGAATGCGGCGACGCCGCGAGCGCGGCGGACACCTTGTAGCGTTATCGGACGCCGCGCGGTCAGATTGTACGGAATCTGCGCAGCACGGCAGGCTTCAACAGATTCGCGGATGTCGAACGCGACTACTGCATGCAGTCGGCGAAGGCCGCCTGCAAGCATTTGAGTGCTTGCTGCCCGTGCCCCCCGTCGACCACGACGTTCACGCGGACTTCGCTGGTGCTGATCAGGTCGATGTTGATGCCCGACTCCGCCAGGCAGCGGAACGTACGGATGGCCACCTGCGTGTGGCTGCGGAGACCAATGCCCGAGACCGATAGCTTGGCGACTTTGGGGCTGCCGGAAATCGGACCGCACTTCAGGCGATCGGCAAGACCAGCGAGCAGCTTCAGCGTCTTGTCATATTGATTCTGCGGCACGGTAAAGCTGAGCTTCGCGGTTCCCTCGCGGCCGAAGCTCTGTACGATCATATCGACAAAGATGCCCCCTTTAGCGACGGCTTCAAAGATCGTGGCGGCGATGCCTGGCTGATCGGAGACGCCGCTAACCGTGATCCGCGCCTGCGACTCGTCGAGTTCGATATCATCGATCGCGAGCTCTTCCATCTTCTGCAGCCGCGCGACGACTGCCACGGCGTCGCTCTTGCTGCCGGCGGGCGCGATTGCCTGCACTTCGCTGGAAACTGTGGGTGCCTTGTCGAGTTGAAACTCCTGGTGCACCGCACGCAGCGCCGCCGCGCCCTGTTCGCGTGCCACGAGGACCGAGATCTTGATTTCGCTGGTGGTGATCATCTGAATATTGACGCCCGCATCAGCGAGGGCTCGGAACATCCGCTCCGCAACGCCGGTCTGACGGGCCATTCCGAGCCCGACGACGGAGACCTTAGCCACCTGGTCATTGTGCGTGACGCCCTCGGCCTTGAGCTCGGTGGCGGCTTCATTGGCGGCGGCAAGCGTGGCTCGCAGATCGTCGGTGAGCACGGTAAAGGAGAGATCGGCTGCGCCGCCGGCGCCGACATCCTGTACAATCATGTCAACCGAGATGTTTCGCTCCGCGATCTTCGAGAAGATTGCCAGGCTCGTGCCCGGCTTGTCGGGCACGCCGAGAATCGTCACCCGGGCTTCGTTCTTGGCGAGCGCCGCACCGCCGACGGGTTGCTCGAGTGACTCGGGAAGCGCCACGATCATTGTGCCAGGAACGTCGCTGAAACTGCTGCGCACGTGAATCGGGACGTTGAACTTTTTGGCGAACTCGATCGAGCGGTTGTGCATGACCCCGGCGCCCAGGCTGGCAAGTTCGAGCATCTCGTCGTAGCTGACGCGCGAGACGCGGCGAGCTTCGGCCATCAGCCGCGGGTCGGTCGTGTACACTCCGTCGACGTCGGTGTAGATCTCGCAGGCACTGGCCGAGAGCACGGCTGCCAGCGCGACGGCCGTGGTATCGCTACCACCGCGGCCGAGCGTGGTGATGTTAAAGTCTTCGTCGATGCCCTGGAAACCGGCGGCGATGACGATCTTGCCGTCGTCGAGTGCCTTGCGCATGCGGTCGGTTGAGATCGATTGGATACGGGCCTTGGTGTGGGTGCTGTCGGTCTTGATGCCGATCTGAGCACCGGTGAAGCTGATCGCTTCGTGTCCCAGCGAGCTGATCGCCATTGCCATCAGGGCCACGCTCACCTGCTCGCCAGTCGAGAGCAGCATGTCCATTTCGCGTGCCGGCGGCTGATCGGTGATCTGGTTGGCAAGGTCGATCAAAAGGTCCGTGTTGTGCCCCATGGCACTGACAACCATTACGACCTGGTGGCCCTCCTGACGAGCGCGTACTGCTTTGCGCGCGGCCGCGAGAATCTTTTGCGCGTCGGCCACGCTGGTTCCGCCAAACTTCTGCACGATCAATGACATCGACCGCTAAACCTCGAAAAGCAAATATGGGATGGGTTGGTTGACACGCGGAAGCGACGAGGACGTTACGTCCCGAGAAAGTACGGCATTAGTTTCCAGCCGTCGGCGAATGCGAGTTGCGACTGGCTGGCGGTCGTTTCGTCGTATGTGGTGTACTGGTCGACGGTAATGCCGGAGCCGGCCAGGGCAAACGGCACAAAGCCGTGGCTGTGCGTTTTCGTGCGAAGTGGCGTCGGGTGGTCAGGCGTCACCAGGATGCGATAGTCGCCGCGGTCACGGAGTGCTGCATGGATCGGGGCGACGATGTGGCGGTCAATCTCTTCCAGTGCTTTCACTTTGGCTTCAGTGTTACCTTCGTGAGAGGCCTCGTCCGTGGCTTCGACATGCACAGTCACGAGGTCCACTTCGTCGAGCGCGTCGATGGCGTATCGCCCCTTGGCGGCGTAGTCAGTATCGAGATAACCGGTCGCGCCGGGGACTTCGATCCGTCGCCATCCCATCAGAGCCGCCAGTCCGCGGAGCAGATCGACTGCCGTGATCATCGCGCCGGTCTTACCAAAGGTTTCCTGAAACGACGGCAGCGCGGGAGCGCGGCCCTGGCCCCAGAGCCAGACGTTCGTGGCGGGCAAGTGGCCTGCGGCCCTGCGGCGGACGTTCACGGGGTGATTGGCGAAGATCGCCACGCTCTCGCTCATGAGTTGATTGAGTAACGCACTACCAGGCCCGCGCGGGTAGTCGTCGAGCACCGACTTGTCGGTCAGGTCGTGTGGCGGCGTGGCCCGCGTGTCGCTAGTAAACGGTGGAGCGTCATTGCCGCCGCGATAGATCAAGAGGTTGCGGTAGCTGACGCCGGGCACGAACTCTAGTTCAGGTCGGCCGAGGCGCTCGCTGAGCGTGGCCAGTAGTTCGCGGGCCTCTTCGGTCGAGATGTGGTCGGCCGTGAAGTCGCGCATCGTCTGGTTTTCGATCGTTACCAGGTTGCAGCGGATCGCGCAGTCGTTCGCACCCAGCGGGATGCCCTGGGCAGCCGCTTCGAGCGGGGCGCGGCCGGTGAAGAAGCGGTTGGGATCGTAGCCCAGAAGGCTGAGGTTCGCGACGTCCGACCCGGCCGG
>JBGSKX010000239.1:0-9958 GCA_041741015.1 Pirellulales bacterium | reverse complement strand
GTGGAAGCTGCTGCCCCTGCTCCGCCGTCACTTCCGCTGGCGGCCTTGCCCGCGGGCGCACTCAGCAATGCGCTTTCCGGCGAAGGGGGACCGAAAGTTAGTCCGGCGGTCTCCAAGCGTCTGGCTGCGGAGCTGACCGCCGCGCGCAGTAAACTGCAAGAGAGCAGCGACGCGGCCAGCGCGGCCGAAGCTGATGTCAGTGCGCTGACCGAGCGGATCGAGCTCCTGCAGCAGGATATCGCCCAGCAGCGAATCTTTCGCGATACGGCGCGGAAGAAAGTGGATAACGCCGAACAGACGCTCAAGAACTTGAACGAAGAAGTCTTCCGCAAGCTGATGGCCGGGGAGGACATCGCCAAGCTCAAGCAACAAGTCCGCGACACAACGAATCGGCTGATAGAAGCGCGCACCGCCTCGCGTGACGTTGCGACTCACCTCGACGAATTGCAGTCGACGCTGGCCCTGCTGCAAACCGAGCAGTTGTCGGCCATGCAGATTGCGGCGGCCAGGCGCGCCGAGGCCCAGGCCGCCCAGAACAGCCTGGCCAGGCTCGAGGATCCATTCACGCTGAGCAACATCCAGCTGTGGCTCAAGACGCACCTGCCCCGCATCGCGCTGATCCTGATTTCCATCTGGGTACTGCTGTGGGCGTCCCGTAGTTTTGAAACTCGGCTGGTGTCCCTGATCGCCAGCCGGGGCCGTCGCGGCAGCCGTGAAGATCGTGAGAACCGCGCCAAGACACTGCTTGGCGTGTTCAACAACGTCATGAAGTTGCTGGTGATTGGCGGCGGCGTGTTGATGCTGTTGGAAGAGGTCAACATTCCCGTCACGCCCGTCATCGGAGGCGCGGCCGTCATCGGTTTGGCCGTGGCCTTCGGTGCCCAAAGTCTGATCAAGGACTACTTCACCGGGTTCATGGTCCTGTTCGAACAGCAATATCTGATCAATGACGTTATCAAGATCGGCGACATCACCGGCCAGGTCGAACGGATCTCGCTCCGGATGACCGTGCTGCGCGACATGGAAGGCCGCGTGCACTTCGTCCCCCACGGCCAGATCAACTCCGTGACGAACCTCACCCACGGCTGGTCGCGGGCGGTGTTCGAGATCGGCGTCGCCTACAAGGAGCGTGTCGACGATGTGATCGAGGTCCTGAAACGACTCGGCACGGAACTCCGTCAGGACGAAAACTTTCGCCTGCTGATTCTCGATGGACCGGTGATGCTCGGAGTGGATTCGCTCAGCAGCTCGGCCGTCATCATCAAATTCCACATGCAGACCCGGCCGCTGCAGCAGTGGCCCGTGAAGCGCGAATTGCTCAGGCGGATCAAGAATGAATTCGACCGCCTGGGCATCGAGATCCCCTTCCCGCATATGACGGTCTATCAAGGGACACCGCGAGCAGCAGACGCAGGCAGCGACAACGACGGCGAGCATTGGGTCAAGCGGGAAGTTGCGTGACCCGCGCCGCGGTGGCGGTTATAGTGGAGCCCTGACAGCACGAGACGGTAAGTTCTCACGCTCCTCAGGACCCGCCCGCCAGGTGCTTCCATGCCCGATCGACGCCAGATTCTTCAAAGCTTCGGCGCCGCTGCCGCCGGTTCGCTGCTCAGCGGCGCGCTCAACCGATTTGCCGCGGCGGTCGAAAGCACCGGCGAGCGGATCAAGATCGGCCAGATTGGCGTCGGCCACGCTCACGCCAGCAAGCTCGCCGCTTATCGAGCGAGCGCCGACTATGAAGTTGTGGGCATCGTCGAGCCGGATGCTGAGTTACGGGCCAAGGCTGAGCGCGACGAGACATTCCGCGGCCTGCCCTGGATGACCCGCGATGAGCTACTGAATACCCCGGGTCTAAAGGCGGTGCTCGTCGAAACGCGCGTCCGCGATTTGCTCGACAATGCCGAAGCCTGCGTCGCGGCCGGCAAGCACGTGCATCTCGACAAGCCGGCTGGCGAGTCGCTCGATCAGTATCGCCGGCTGCTGGCCGATGCCGAGCGGCAGAAGCTGCTCGTGCAGATGGGCTACATGTATCGCTACAATCCTGGCGTAATTCTGCTCCGCGATCTGCTCGCGCAAGGTTGGCTCGGCGAGCCGTTCGAAGTGCACGCCGTGATGAGCAAAGTCATCGCGCCCGCCAGTCGCCAGGGCCTCGCCGAGTATCCTGGCGGGATCATGTTCGAGCTGGGCTGCCACGTCACCGACCTGGTGATCGGCGTGCTGGGCGCACCGGCAAACGTTACCGGCTATAAGCAGCACGCGGCGCGAGTCGACGACGCGCTCGCCGACAATATGCTGGCGGTGCTCGAGTATCCGCGAGCGATTGCGACCGTAAAATCGAGCGCGCTGGAAGTCGAAGGCTTCGCTCGCCGGCATCTGGTGGTGTGCGGCACCGAAGGCACGTTCCACTTGCAGCCGCTGGACGATCCGGCCGCCAAGGTGGCATTTTCCGAACCTCGTGGCGAGTACAAGGCCGGCTATCAGGACGTTACTTTCGGCAAGTTCACACGCTACGTGGCAGATGCGGCCGACATGGCCGCGGTCATTCGCGGCGCCAAGAAATCGGACTTCTCTTACGAGCACGACCTGACGGTTCAGAAAACGCTGCTGGCCGCCTGTTGTCCTTACACGGGGTAATGCATGATGAGCCCAATTGAAACTCGCCGCGACTTCATGAAGGTCGGCGCTCAAGCGGTCGGTGTCGTGGCAGCGGCGCAGACGCTTGGCGGAGTTCACACGCTGGCCGCCGCGCCGGAGGAACCCATCCGAATGGCGATCATCGGCTGTGGCGGGATCATGAACATGCACGTTGCCGGCCTGGTGGAGCGGAAAGAGAACGTCTCGATCGCCTGGTTCTGCGACGTCGATCCCAAGCAGATTGAGAAGATCGCGCGGCACACGGCTGCGCTCCCCTCGCCGCAGCGCACCAGTCGCTATGAGGACGTGCTCGCCGACAAGAGCGTCGAGGCCTGCATCATCGCCACGCCGCATCATTGGCATGCCCCGATTGCCGTGGCCGCGATGCAAGCCGGCAAAGACGTTTACATCGAGAAACCGATCTCGCATTGCTACGGCGAAGGCCCGCTGGTGATCGAAGCCGCGAAGAAGTACGGCCGCATCGCCCAGCAGGGAAGCCAAATGCGTTCGAGCCCCGTCACGGCCGAGGCGGCGGCGCTGCTCAAGCAAGGCGTCATCGGTGACGTGAAAGTGGCCCGGGCCTGGACCGCGGAAACGCGCGACGAAGTGAAAGCCTTGCCGGACGGCAATCCGCCCGAGGGAGTGGACTACGATCGTTGGCTCGGCCCCGCGCCGGTGCACGCCTTCAATCCGCATCGCTGGCATGGTTCGTGGCGGATGTATCGTGATTACGGCAATGGCGAGATTGGCGACGATGGGATTCACGATCTCGACATGGCCGCCTGGGGCCTCTCGGTCGATCGGCTACCGAGCCAGGTCACTGCGCGTGGCGGACGGATGATGCTTCGTGACCATGCCAGCGACTATCCCGACAACATGTGCGTGACCTATGAGTATCCCGACGGCCGGATCCTGATCTATGAGAATCTTCCGTTCACGGCTTACGGCATGCACGGCTACGACAACGGCAACTTGTTCTATGGCACCGAGGGCTACATGGTCTTCTCGCGACGCGGATCGTTCAGCACGTTTCTCGGGCCAAAGAGCAAACCCGGGCCAACCGAGAGCAAAGCGATTCGCGGGCAGAAGGGCTATGCCGAGCACATGCGCGAGTTTCTCACTTCGATTCGCACGCGCAAGGCCACGAGCGCGAATCCCGAGATCGCCCATCTGAGCTGCGCGCTGGTGCATCTGGCCGAAGCCGCCTATCGCACGCGCGGGCAGCTCGACTTCGACGCCGCGCAACAGAAGTTCGTCGATTGTCCCGAGGCCGACGCGCTGCTGGCCAAAACGTATCGCGCGCCGTACGCGATGCCGGCGATCGGTTAGCTCGTTGAGCTATCGTTCTGTTCCGCGCTACTTCTCGGTACGTGCGATCCTAGTACATTGTTACGGTTCATCTTCGGGTCGGACTTTCCTCACAACCCGACGCGTGAGCGAGGTGAGACGCGATATCGCTCGACACTCCCTCCTCGCTCACGCGTCGGGTTATGATCGAGCCCCCGAAAATCAAACTTATGACGGAGCACGATTGATAGCCCGAAGTGCGAGCGAGGGTACCCTGTGCTGGGGCTTGCCACGCTTACTCGCCCTTACACAGCAATGGTGTGACGCGCTGCATTCACTTCACGCAGTGCCGAAAACGCGCCGCGTGCAACAGGAAACCTTTCCAGCAGGGTACCCTCGCTCGCGCGTCGGGCTACGATTGCGCCGGCAGGTTACGCTCTTTCCCCCCGCGCAGGAAATCGCCCGAAATCCGCCGCGCTGTAAGCTGAATTGGCTGAGCGGCTTGCGACACAATCGCTACGGCTGGAAGTTTGACATCCCCCCTAACGTGCCCGATGATACCGATGGATTTTCCTCAAGCTTCGCCGGGCCGCGGCGAATGATTGGGTAGAAACCCCAAGTGTCCTCAAACTACGGGACGGGACAAAAATGGCATTAGTCTTCTTGATGTGCGCCATCTTCGGCGGCACGGTGCTGATCGCGCAGTTCTTTCTCGGCTTTGGCGGCGATCACGAGGCCGGATATGACGGTCCCGAGGATGCTCCCGACGCCATCGCTGAGTTCGAACACGACGGTTCTGACCACAGCTCTGACCACAGCGAAGACACGCATCACGATTCCACCTGGCTGTTCGGCATCCTTACGATGCGGACGATCCTCATCGGCATCACGTTTTTCGGGCTTACGGGCCGGATGGCCCTGGCCTGGGGATTCGAGTGGCCACGGCCGTTGTTGGTGGCCTTCGCGGGCGCCCTGGTCTCGATGTACGGGATGTACTTCCTGATGCGGATGCTGATGAAACTGACGGCTGACGGCACCGAGCGAATTGCCCGGGCCCTGGGAGAGGAAGGTACGGTTTATCTAGCGATTCCCGGCCACAGCCAGGGGGTCGGCAAGATTCACGTGACCGTCCAGAACCGGATGCTCGAGTATGAAGCTGTGACCACGGGCGAACGCCTGCCAAGCGGCACGCGAATCGTTGTGGTCGACGTGCTCGGTTCCGACCGCGTGGCGGTCGAGCCGTTGCCCCAAACTTCCCCCACGACCGAACCTGTAGGTAAAGAAAATGTATAGCCTGCTGTTGGCTCAATCCGGCGGCCTGATCAACATTAGCGAAGCCACGTTCTGGACGGCCGCGACGCTCATCGTAGCCGCGATCATCTTCGTGGGTGCCTTGCGCCTGATCGCCACGCGCTACAAGCGCTGCCCCAGCAACCGCGTACTCGTGATCTATGGTCGCGTCGGCGGCGGCAACACGTCCCGCTGCGTGCACGGCGGCGCGAAGTTCGTCTGGCCGCTGGTCCAGGACTACAGCTACCTGAGCCTGGAGCCGATCCAGATCGAAATCCCGCTTCGCGGCGCGCTGTCGATCGAAAACATCCGCGTCAACGTGCCGAGCGTGTTCACCGTGGCCATCGGCACCAGCCCCGAGGTGATGCAGAACGCGGCCATCCGCTTGCTCGGACTGAACGGCGACCAGATTCGCAGTCAGGCCGAGGAAATCATCTTCGGCCAGTTGCGCCAGGTGATCGCTTCGATGCGGATCGAGGACATCAACCGCGATCGCGAAGCGTTCCTCGAACACGTGCAGAACTCGCTCGAGCCGGAACTCAAGAAGATCGGCCTCGTGCTGATCAACGTCAACATCACCGACATCACCGACGAGTCGGGCTACATCGACGCCATCGGCCAGAAGGCCGCCAGCCAGGCGATCCAGCAGGCCCGCGGCGACGTGGCCTTGCAGCTGCAGTTGGGCGAGACGCGCGTGGCCGAAGCCGAGCGCGATCGGATGATCCAGGTGGCGAACGCCAACAAGTTGCGCGATATCGGTACTCGCGAAGCGACACGCGAACAGGCGGTGCGTCTGGCCGAGCTCGAGAAGGAACAGAAGATCGGCGAACAAACGGCGGCGTTTCAGCGTGACGCCAGCGTGAAAGTTGCCGAGCAGCAGATGCGCGTGGAATTGGCCGACGCGGAAGCCAAGGCCATCCAGGGCGAAAACACCGCACAGGGCACAGTTGCCAGTTCGAACGCTCAGCTGCTGGTGAAGAAGGCCGAGGCCTACGAGATCGGCGAAAAGCGGAAGCGCGAAGCCGAGGCCGCCGTGCTTGAAGCTCAGAACCGGGCGATGGCCAAAGCGGCTTTGGCCGATGCGGAACGCCGCGAAGCCGAACAGCGGGCCGAGTTTGAAGCTCCGGCCAAGGCTCAAAAAGCTCGGGTCATCGTCGAAGCTCAAGCCGAAGCCGAGAAGCGCAAGCTCGAGGCCGAAGGTCAGGCTGCGGCGATCTACGCCAAGCTCGAAGCCGAAGCTCGCGGTCAGTACGAGATCCTGGCCAAGAAGGGCGAAGGTCTCAAACTGATCATCGACGCGTGCGGCGGCGCGAAGGAAGCCTTCCAGCTCTTGATGCTCGAACACCTCGACAACCTGGCCGAAGCCTCGGCCAAGGCCATCTCGAACATCAAGTTCGACAAGGTTATCGTCTGGGAGAACGGCGGTGCGAACGGCAAGAGCAACACGGCCAGCTTCCTGCAGAACATCGCCGGCTCGCTCCCGCCGATGATGAACGTGCTCAAGGACATCGGCGGCGTCGAACTTCCCGACGCGCTGATCAAGCTGGGCGGCGACAAGAGCGAGTCGGCAAACGGCTCGGCCGAGAAAGCCCACGCCGGCGGAGACGGTGGGTTGCCGCCGCGGGGGTAACAGCGTACGACGCTAAGCTGCACGCGAAGGAGAGGCGGAAGCGTCTGCCGGGATCGGACTCTTCACGTTGCATCCGGCTGCAATTGCGCCGCGACCAGCTCGCGCATCACCTGCCGCGGAATCATGTCGCCGCGGCCGTAGTTGGACATCACGATCGCGGTCCAGCCGGTGCCCTGGAACATGTCGAGGTTCGAACTGATCCCCAGGAACCCGCCGCCGTGGCCGGCGATCTTCGCCTGCTCGTCGATCTGAAAGCCGTAGCCGTACTCGGGCGAATTCAATTCCCGCTTGGCCGAAAGCAACAGCTTCACGGATTCATGACTAGCGAGCTTCCCGGTGCGTAGTGCCCGCTCGAACTTCAGCAGGTCGCCGGCCGTCGAGTAGCCGCCTCCCTGCGGGCCGCCGCGCAGCACGTGCTCGAACAGGTTGTTGCGGAAGGTGATCCCGTCGTCGCCGTACTGCTTTTCATAGCCCACGGCGAGGTTCGGATTCACCTTGTCGAGTTCGTAGCAATCCGTATTGGTCATCCCGGCAGGCTTGTAGATGTTCTCGCGCACGTAGTCGTAGTAGTCCTGGCCCGAAGCGACTTCGATCACCTTGCCGGCGACGAGCATGCCGGTGTTGCTGTAGCGGTGACGACGGCCGGGCAGAGACAGTAGCCGTTTTTCGTCGGCCGCGGCCCGCTTCATCTGATCGTCGACGTTGCGATAGAGGGCTCGAGAGGACTCGACCCAGGCCCGGGAGAAGTAGGGGCCCAGGCCGGCCGTGTGCGAGAGCAGGTGCTTGATCTGGATCTTCTCGGCCGACTCCCTGTCGGGGAACTCGGGCAGGAACTTCGAGAGTGGGTCATCGAACGAGAGTTTGCCGCGCTCGGCGAGTTGCGCGATGGCGACCGCCGTGAACATCTTGTTCATCGAGCCCAGGTTGAACTTCGTCTCGAGGTTATTCGGAACGTTGAAATCCTTGTTCGCCGTGCCGTACGCGCCCTCGAAGATCGGCACGCCGTCACGCGCGAGCAGCACCGTGCCGGAGAAGACGTCGGCTTCGGCCAGCCTCGTCATGAGAGACTGCATCTTCTCGCGGATCTCTTCGTCGGAGAGTTTGGCCGCCGGTTGGGCGTCTTTGGGCGGAGTCGGCCGAATCGTTCCCAGGCCCGCGATACGATACGGCGGCTGGGGTTCAAATCGCGCGTGGAAGGCCACCCAGCGGCCGGTCAGCTTGTTCTTGCAGAGCGCGGTCGCCTCATTGGGCTTCTCGCTTTGCAGCGAATGTAGCTCGACGCCACGCGTCAGATCGCGCGTGAAGTGGAAGAATTCCAGATGCCGATCCATGGGAAGTTTCAAGAACCCTGGCGCAAAGTTCTCGGCGGCAAACTGCTTGAACTCATCGCTTTTTTGATCATCACTGCTGGCGGAATTGAGCAACTCAAGGAAAGCCTTCAGCCGCTCGGCGCCCTCGCCCGCAATCGGCGCGGAAGAGCCTGGGTCGTCGGCGGCCCTGGTCGATGACTGCAAAGTGACGAACAGCACTGCCGCGAGCGTGACGATTCCCAGCCGACGTGTCATGGCGTGTGGCTCCCGCGAGGCGTGGTGGATTGGTGGTTTTGATTCTAACGACTGCCGGAAAGCCGTGGCAGCTGCCGGTGGATTTTCGTGGCAGGGAGGTGAAGGCGAGATGAAGGCCGCGACGGGTGACTAATGAATCATCAGGGAGGGCACAACTTGGCTCGAAGACCTCGCGCGCTTGACGTGTGCGTAAATGCTTCCCAAGATGTTTTGGTGTCCTCCTTCAAGACTCATAGGACCACCGCTATGGCCAAGAAGACCGCTAAGAAATCAGCGACGGCCGCTCCCAAGAAGCACGCCGTGAAAAAGGCTGCGCCGAAGAAGGTTATCGCGAAGAAGGCCACCATGAATAAGGCCGCCATGAAAAGGGCAATGTCCAAGGCCGCGGTCGCTAAGGCTACCGAGCCTAAGCTTCTCTCCGGCGGAAATCCGCAGATCGCCAAGGGGTATGGCGAAGCGCCGGTGCAGGCCTACATCGCGGCGATGCCGGGCTGGAAGAGTGCGCTGGGCCGCCGGCTGGATGCGATCATCACGCGCACCGTGCCCGGCGTGAAGAAGGCGGTGAAATGGAACTCGCCGCTGTACGGTGTCGAAGAGGGGTATTGGTTTCTCGGCATTCACTGCTTCAACAAGTACGTCAAGGTGGCCTTCTTCCGCGGAGCGATGCTGAAGCCGCTTCCGCCGGGCACGTCGAAGCAGAAGGAAGTGCGGTACCTGGACATTCGCGAGGAGGACAAGCTGGACGAGAAGCAATTCGCCGCCTGGGTAAAGCAGGCGAGTGAGCTGCCGGGTGAGAAGATGTGACTTTAGAGGTATTCGTGTGCCGTCGTGTCATCGTGGTTGCTTTTGCCTTGGATTGATGAGGGGATGCAGAATGACCACAACGGCACAACGACACGACGAAATGCAGGAGGAGTGGGGATGAAGAAGAAAACTGTGAAGAAGCCGGCTCCAAGGAAGAGTGCGCCGCAGGCCAAACCCGCCGGGTCGGCCTCTCAGCTCATTGACGCGAAGATCAAAGAGCTTGGCGATTGGCGGGGCGAGATGCTGGCCCGGATTCGCATGGTCATCAAAGAGGCAGATCCAGACGTGGTTGAGGAGGTGAAGTGGCGGGGCGTGCCGGTCTGGGAACACGCGGGCATCATCTGCACCGGCGAGACCTACAAAGAAGTCGTGAAGATGACGTTCCACAAAGGCGCGTCGCTGCCGGATCCCGCCGGGCTCTTCAACTCCAGCCTCGAAGGCAACACCCGCCGAGCGATCGACATCCGCGCAGGCGAAAAGCTCAACGAGAAGGCCCTCAAGGCGCTGATCTGCGCGGCGGTGGCGCTGAATGCGAAGTCGAAGGCGAAAAAGTGATCAACTCAGCACGCCCTTCGTGCCTCAGGGACGTGCCACCCTGCCGTAACCATCGAGCGGACTTGGGTGCCACAGGTGCTGCGCAGCAGTCACCTGTGCCCGCCGCGCCGCCGAAGGGCCTTGCTGGGACCTTGTGCTGTCTCCCAAACGAGCACAGGTGAGCCGCGTTGCGGCCACCTGTGAAGATATAGGA